>NZ_JADOVM010000005.1:0-315791 GCF_050938355.1 Treponema sp. SP13 | reverse complement strand
GGTTGCGCGGTTGCGCGGTTGCGCGGTTGCGCGGTTGCGCGGTTGCGCGGTTGCGCGGTTGCGAATTTTATAACGCGGTATAATCTGTGTCAATATATCGTAACCCTTTTTTATATAAGCGTTATACAAATTATCACACGGATTACTTCGGGTGTCAAGGAAAATATTTACCGTGTCATGTATCCTTTCAATCATATGTTAACATTCAAACATGCAAATAGCGATTTGTCAAGCAAAAAGTTTAAATATTACCAAAAAATATTTTTTTATTGACATAAATATCATTATATGTGATAATTATGTTATTATTTTATCACCGCAAGGGGCTTCCGCGATGACGATACAACAATGCGGCATGTCGATTATAGGCGAAATATCCGATACGTTCGCACAAATCGACGGCGCTCAAGTGGAAATTCTCATTCAAAAGATACGATCGGCAAAAAATGTGTTTGTCATAGGTGCAGGGCGGTCGAAAATCATGCTGGAAGCGTTTTGCATGCGTTTGAATCACTTGGGATACAATGCTTTTGTCGCAGGAAATATCCCCTGTCCGCCGGCTGAAAAAGGCGATCTCGTCGTCGCGGCATCCGGTTCCGGGGAAACAACCTCTATCATTGCCGTGCTGGAACGATTAAAAAAAGTCGGCGTCGATATTTTTTTATTCACCGCAGCACCGAATCCGATCCCGCAAAATGTCGCAGACACCGTTTTACGCATTCCGACCGCATATACGCTCGACGGAACGGGCGGCTGCAGTCGGCAGCTGATGCGGACGCTGTTTGAGCAGGTCGTCTTTATCATCGGAGAGGCAATAATCGAAAAGATGAGCGGCGATATTCCGGTCGAACAAATCATCAAGAGGCATACGAATGTCGAATAGCGGCTGTCGTTTCGCAACATCACAACAGGAGTACGATAAAAAGCGCCGTCTGAAATATCGCCGTCGCTTTTTATCTCGAGTTTGCGTTGCAAACTCGATTATTAAACGTGTGCGCGTTTGCGCACGGCTAAAAACTTTTTCGAAAGTTGATTCGAAGTCCGCGAAAGCGGACACGTAGAATCGATTCTTTGCAGAACGAGCCGGAGGCTCTAACTTTCTGCAAAAGTTTTTATGGGAGACATTATGAAAGCATCGTTTTTAGACCTATCGATCGGGCAAATCGGTTACGTTGTACCGGATGCCGAAGCTGCAGTAAAAGCGTACTATGAAAAATTCGGGATCGGCGACTGGAAGTTCTACACGTACGGCGCGCCGCTGTTGTCGTTTATGAATTATCACGGAAAACCGACTCGTTTTAAGGCGCGGCTTGCGCTCAGTTATTTCGGTAAAACGAGGATCGAACTTATACAAAATCTTGAAGGAAAAACGATTTACACCGACTTTATCGAAAAACACGGCTACGGCGTTCAGCATTTGGGAATCTATGTCGCCGACATACAAAAAGAACTCACAGCCGCACGAAAAGCGGGTTTTTCCGTCGTTATGGAAGGCGGCGGTTTCGGGCTTGACGGCGACGGCCATTTTGCGTATCTTGATACGGAAGAGGTATACGGCATAACCTATGAACTGATACAGCGGCCGCTTCGCAGACACGAGCCGGAAGCCGTATTTCCGTGACAGCAACCGGCAAGTTATGAAACTATTGAATGAACGGCAAATACAAGAAGCAAAATTAATAAAAAATTCACAATTTTTAACGATTAAGCAACTCTCGCAATTTTTACACGTATCGGAGATGACGATCCGCAGAGATATGCAGCTGCTCGGCAAAAACAATCTCGTTTCGCAAGTGTACGGCGGCGTCGTACCGGTTTCCGGTGCGGAACAAAACGATACGTCATACATTGCGGATGAAGAGCAGCAAAAAAATAAAGCGCTCAAACTGCTCATCGCGCAAAAAGCCGCCACGCTTATCCGGCAAAACGACGTCGTCTTTTTCGATTCGGGATCAACCGTACAACTTTTAGCGGAACAGCTGCCGAACGATTTTTCGTGTACCGCGATATCGTCGAGCTTTAACGCGCTCAGCATTTTGACGAAATTGCCGAACAGCACCGTCATTACCCCGGGCGGCGTCTTTTCGCATAAACCGAAAGTCTTTTACGACCAAGAATCGATCAAAGCGATACAGCGCTACCGCGCAAACATCGCCTTTATCGGAGCGACGGGCTACGAACTTGAAATGGGGCCGACATGCGCATACGTCGAAGACGCACCGCTCAAGCACGCGATCATCAAATCGAGCAAAGAAAAAGTGCTCCTCATCGATTCGTCGAAATTCGGTTTGGTGAGCACATGTTCGTTCGCAAAGATAAGCGATTTTACGACGGTCATCACCGATTCGGGAATTCCCCGAGAATACGCCGAACAGCTCGCCGAAAACAATGTACGGCTGATCGTCGTGTAATCCGCGGCGTCGCGGACGGAAACGAAGTTCGCGCCCGCTTTTAAAATATCGCAGCTTGCCGTACAGCTTTTCGCTCCGTTTACGGATGCGGCGCTTTATCGTCAATACTCGTACGTCAGTTCCGACATACCGACGAGTTCGGTAACCGTCGTGCCGAATTTTTTTGCGACCGCGTACGATGAAATCCGCGCGATATTGCCGGCGGTGTCGTATTTGTAAATTTCACGGGCGATCGTTTTTCCTTCGGCGTCGCTCGTCGTGATTTCGTTGAGCACGCCGTCGCTGCCGTAACGGAAGTAACTGTGCTTTTGTACCGCGCCCGTCCCGTCGATAAACGTAATCGCGTCGATTTTGCCGCCGTCCGTATACGCGTAGTCGATCTCTTCGTCGAGCGAACCGTCCGCATAATAATGATTTTCGACCGAAAGCCTGCCTGCATCGTCGTACGCATATACGATTTTCCACACGAGCTCGCCGCCTGCGCCGTAGTACGATTCATCGGTGAGGAGGCTGCCGGTATACGTGTACATCGTTTTATTTTTTAAACCGCCGTCTTTTCCGTATTCGGATTCGTCGACTTTATTTCCCGCCGCACCATACGTGACGGCACTTTTCCAAATGAGCGCATTGTCCGCATTATAGCCGTCCTGCGCAGTAAGTTTTCCCGACACGTCGTACGTGTTTTTGATTTTATTGACGAGGGTTCCGCGTCCCGTCATCTCAGACGATTCGATTTCCCGTCCCGCTCTGTCGAATACACGGACGATTTTCATCTCCGGCGTACGGAAATATTCGCCGAATTTCGACGTAATACCGTAATCGGTACGCGTATAATTTTTTACCGTACCTTTGAGCGGAAGATATTCCGTGACATCGAACGCAAACGCAGAAACGCACATGACAGCTGCAGCCAGTGCGGCGAACATCTTTTTCATACAACCCCCGTAATAATCATCAAATCGTTAAGATCGCGTTTTATTAACGCGAACTTATTATACACGTAATCGGCGGCCTTTGTCAAAATGAGCACGGCGTTCCGAATGCCGGGCAGAGTACACGCACAACTACATACCCAAGAGCGTCGGCAGCCACAGCGATATGGCGGGTATATACGTGATGATTAAAAGTGCGGCGATGCTTGCCAAAAGAAAGGGCGTATTCGCTTTCAAAAAATCCCATATCGACACTTTGAGCAGCGACGATACGACGAAAATCATCGAACCGAAGGGCGGCGTCAATCCTCCGATCGCCATGTTCAACGTCATGACGATGCCGAAGTGAACGAGATCGATTTTGAGCGTATTCAATATCGGAACCAAAAGCGGTGCAATGATGATGATAGCGGGGCCGCCTTCGACAAACATTCCGACGATGAATAAAAAGATATTGATGAGTATCAAAAATACGTATTTGTTGGCGGAAATACTCAACACCGCCTGCGCGATCATGTGCGGAATGCGCTCATAACTTAAATACATTCCAAAGAGATTCGCACCGACGATGATAAACATCACCTGCGCGGTGGAATTGACGGTTTCCCGTAAAATCGGAATAAAGTCTTTGATGTGCAGTTCGCGATAAGCCAGCATCCCTACGAGCGTGCAGTAAAAACATGCGATGGCGCCTCCTTCCGTCGGAGTAAAAACGCCCTGCCGCAATCCCATGATGATGACCAAGGGTAAAATGAGGGCAAGAACGGCAGCTCCCGCGCCCCGCACGATTTCTTTGCCGCTCGCCATCTTTTCCCGCGTCCGTCCGTAATTGTGTTTTATCGATTCGATATGGACGGAGAGCATGAGACAGGCGGTGATAACCAAACCGGGAAGATATCCCGCCATAAAAATTTTACCCACGCTGACGCGGGCAACCATCGAATACAAAATAAGCATAATGCCCGGCGGAATAATCGTCGGTATGATGGAACTGGTCGCGGTAATCGAAGCGGAAAAGGGCATCGGAAAACCGCGCTTTTCCATTTCGGGAACCAAAATTTTGCACTGCATGGCGGCGTCGGCGTTTGCGGAGCCCGAGATTCCGCCCATCAGCGCGGACAATACGACGTTTACCTGTCCGAGTCCGCCGGGAAGATGTCCGACCAAGAGATCGGCGAAATGCATCAAGCGCTTGCTGATGCCCGAATAATTCATAATCACGCCCGCAAAGATAAAAAACGGTATGGCAAGCAGCGGAAAAGATTCGATTCCCGATATGAAATTCTGCAATACGAATTGCGGCGGCATATTGTTCGACATAAATAAAAAATAGGTCATGGATCCGCCGATAAGTGCAAAACCGATCGGTACATTGAGCATAAATAAAATAAACACGATCAACAGCGGTATTAAATTCATATTTTTTCCTGCCTATTTT
This sequence comes from Treponema sp. SP13, assembly GCF_050938355.1. Taxonomy (NCBI): domain Bacteria; kingdom Pseudomonadati; phylum Spirochaetota; class Spirochaetia; order Treponematales; family Treponemataceae; genus Treponema; species Treponema sp. SP13. The sequence goes on along the minus strand of NZ_JADOVM010000005.1, from coordinate 311,010 downwards.
TTTGAAAAAAACGCGTGCTTTATCCGTTTTATTTTTTCGAATAAGCGCAGCGCCGTATAAACGATCAAAAGCAAAAATCCGATAGTGATCGACGCGTTGACAAAAGTGTACGACAATCCGATTATCGGAGTTATTTTACCCCATGAACTGATACAGAGTCTGATGCTGAGTATGAAAATAATACTATCGAGCGCCAATACGAAAAGGTCGATTAAAAATTCGATGACAAACTGCAATTTTGCCGGCAGCAGATTTACGATTATGTTTATGCCTACGTGATCGTGCGTTCTATATGCGGCTGCGATGCCCATATAGGTACACCACACGAACATAATCGTCGCAAGCTCTTCCATCCAATTAAAAATAAAACCCAAAATATATCGGCAGAAGACGTTGATGATAACGAAGAAAACGATGCCGAAAAGCGCAACGGCTGCGATAATATAATCCAAATTACCGAGCACGGATTTTCTGTTCATGTTCATTTCCTTATTAATACGGGTAAAGACGAAATACCGCCGAACCGATCCGCCTTGACCCGTATTATTAATTTTTACTTATTGCGAATTTTTGCCAACTCGGCTTGAATCGTATCGTATACGCCGGGCGTAAGATTTTTATTGTTTTCAAACACTTTTTTTGTCAATATACGGAACTCGTCTTTTTCGACTTCGTGGAACTTTACTCCTTCTTTTCCGAGATTTTCTCTGTCTTTGATTTCCTGCAAGGCTACGCGTTCGTTGTTCCGTTTTGCACCTTCAAGGAATTCCTCTTCCATGATTTTTTGTTGTTCCGGCGTAAGACTGTCCCAAATTTTCTTCGACATGACGCAGCATGTCGTTCCGCAAAAGTGCCCGGTCAACGAAATATCTTTGATAATGGCGCCCATCTGATTGTCCGCGATATCGCTGATGGAGGTTTCAAGTCCGACGACGACGCTCTGCTGTACGGCAGAATATACTTCCGACCACGCCATCGGTATGGGGTTCGCACCCATCGCGCTCAGCGTTTCGATCCATAAATTCGATTTCGGCACGCGCAGCTTCATACCGCTCAATTCTTTCGGATTGCGCACGGGTTTGTTCGCGCAGATATGGCGGAAACCGAACCCGTAATCCAATGCCAGCACTTTCATCCCGTTTTCTTCGGCTTTTTTATTTAAATCGTTTGCAAAGTCGCTGTGGCACATCGCCGTATACTCTTCCATGTTGTTGTAGAGCATCGGCCCGACAAGCGCGTTGTAATCCGGTACATAGTCCGCCATATAGCTCGGATCTTCGTTGGAAATAAAATAGGCCCCCGCGCGCACTTGCTCGATGCCGTCTTTATACGTCGCGATTTCACCGTTCGGATAAATCTGAATTTCGATCGCACCGTTCGTTCTTTTGTTGATATTGTCGGCAACTTCGCGCAACGTAACGTTCAAAGGCTGTTCGTTCGTAAATACGTTGCTGAGCTTAAATACGTGCTTTGCCGCTCCCTGTCCGCCCGCATTTTTTTTGCTGCATCCGAACGCTAAAAACAATACTGCAATCAACGTCGAAAACCATGCCGTTCGTTTGATCCTTTGTTTCATCTTTCACTCCTCTTGCGATTGGTAATTAATCTTTCAAAAAACAAAGCCTGTTGGTTATAACGCCGTCGACTTTGCATTCCGACATATCGAAAAAGGTATCCTTGTCGTCGATAATCCACGGATATACCTTTATGCCCAAAGAATGTAAAAATTCCACACCGCTTTTATTTACATATTCCGCCGCCGGATGATAACTGTAAATACGGAACGGAAGATTTTTCAAATAGGTTTTTAATTCCAGCAATTCGCCGTCCAATGCGAGACCGAGCTTTACGCCGCGATTTTCTTTTGCGATATGTTCCAAAACAATATGATTTAATGAAGCTAAAATAAACGCATCCGTACTTCGCCTTTCAAGCACGAAACGCAGCAAATCCGTCTCCCACGGCTCTTCTTCTTTGACGTCGCGTTTTACCTCCAAATTCAGCATCAGATTTTTTGGCACAAGGTGTAAAAATTCGTCCAAAGTTAAAATCCGCTCTCCGAGATAGCGCTCCATGTTATTGTGAGCGGACAGCGCTTTCAGTTCTTTAAGTGTTTTATCCCGCACTTTGCCCGTACCGTCAGTCGTGCGGTCTACGGTAAAATCGTGGAAAATGACGTATTCTCCGTCTTTTGTCCGCTGTATATCGCATTCGATTTGGTCGGCACCGGATTCCACTGCCAAAATAAAAGAGCTCGCTGTGTTTTCCGGGCGAAGATCGGGGACGCCTCTGTGCGCAATCAATTCCATCTGCAGATCCGAAAAGCTTGAAAACTTAATAAGTATAAGTAAATTATAGAGGCAGATTTTTCAGCTGTCAAGTTTTTTATTTTGCCGTTTTTACATAAAGTTATGATATAAAAACGGGTTGAAATATTTTGATATTAATAAAAAATAAAATTAACAAATTTTAACAGACTTTATTTTCGATTCGATACTCATTCGCCGAAAATTTCTTTTCTGTGGTATTCGCCGAGCTTTTCGAGATCGCGCGCAAGAGATACGTTTTCACCGCCGTTCATCGTGCCGTTGTACGCGGTTTTATCTCCTCCGCACACGGCTTCACCTCCTCCGTCTGCCGCGCAATTTTTTTGATAGGCTTTCAAATCGATGAGAAAGCGGTTCATCGAAAAATGCTGATAGACGAAAACGCTTTTCCACGCATCGCTTCCGGCATAGGCGGCTTTCAGTGCGTCGCGGTACGGCACAAATATACCCTTCTCTTTCAACTCCGCATAACCTACAAGCCACAGCTGAGGAGGATTAAAACATTCGCCGATTTTTGTGCCGACCGTATCGAGCAGACCGCGCTCTCCATCATTTACGCCGGTCGGGACGAAGCCGCCGCTTGTTCCCCGTTTTCCGCTTGCACCGTTTTTCCAAAGTGCGCGATGAAGCTTTACCGTATGTTCGGCCATCCACAGCTGACTTATTTCGATGAGCTTTGCGATTTCAGGATTTGCTTTTTGCAGAGAGCGCAGATGGTGCGTCTTTGCGGTATGCACCGGCGTTTTATTCAGGATGACGACGTTTTTTCTGAAATCGGTTTGCAGTTCGGGATTGCGGCGAAAAAAACCGTCGGCGATTTTCCCGCTCTGTCCGACGAGGTAGCGATTGTTAATCGAAAGCTGTTCGTCTTTACCCGGATTGTCGCCGATGACGATCAATTTAATTTCATCTTGAGCAGAAACGTCGTCGAGTGCGCGGTTGTACACGACCGTCGTTTCAATAGGATAATCCGGCGTATCCTTTTGCGCGGCGGTTTTTTGCAGCGCTTCGAGCGCTGAAGCGTACTTCGACCACTCGGCAACGCGAGAGCGGAATTCGTCACGGAATTCGACAAAGGCTTTAAATTGCGATCGAAGCATCACCGCGCTCCGCGGCTTTCGAAATATACGGGATACAGTGCAAAAATCGTCATGAGGCGAGTATAGCCGATAACGCGCGTTTACTGAATAGCGGAGCGAAATACAAATGAGCGCCGTTGAAAAGCCGAGCGGATTTTTGACGGTTTCAAAATATTTTCGCGTTAGCGGCGGGAGGGGAGACGACGCGGTTTTTCAAAACCGCGTCGTCTGTACGCAAACGTGCGGCAATTTCCGCACGTTTGTACCGAAGCGAAAGCGGAGTCCCGTACAGAGCGGCGGCGGGCTTGCCCGCCGCAACGCCCGAATTATTAAATTTAAAACAGATCGCCGGTACTGCCGCCATCCGCTTTTCGACATTGCCACCGGCCGCGTCCGCACGCTATAATAGCCTTATGGCGGACAATATACGAATCGAAAAAGCACAGCGCATCCGCGACGTCATACGGTACGTCGACCGATTTAAAAACGCCGTCGTCGTCATCTATCTCGACGACATCGACTCGCCGCTTTTTTCAAGCCACATCCGCGACATAGCGCTTATCAAAAAAGCGGGACTGCACGTACTCATCGTGCCGGGCTCGCGCGAGCGCATCGACGAAGTGTTGTCGGTATCGCATATTTCATGGACGATGCAAAACGGCGTGCGCGTTACGACGCATGAAGCGATGCCTCTCATAAAAATGGCGGCGTTCGACGTTTCGAATACGGTGATGACTTCTCTCGCCGCGAACCGCATTTCCGCCGTGATCGGAAACTGGGTACGCTCGCGCGCGATCGGCGTGCTCGACGGCAAAGATTACGGGGACGCGGGCGAAATCGACAAGCTCGAAACCGACGCGATCCGCACGGTGCTTGCCGACGGCTTCGTTCCGATTTTTCCGTGCATCGGCTGGAGCCGAACGGGAAAGCCGTACAATATCTCTTCTCCGGCGCTCGCAAAAGAAGTCGCCGTACAGCTGCAAGCCGATAAATTGTTTTTCGTCACAAGCGGCGACGATATAAACGCATCGCACTTTACCGTACCGCCCGGAATCGCCGTGTCGGAAACGGGCGAAATCCCCGCGCTCAACCTCGGCGAACTCGATTCTTTTATCGAAGCGAACGCGAATTCGGAAAACGGAAAAATCGTTTCGCTCCTGCGCTTGGCAAAGAGCGCGTGCGCATCGGGCGTCGCAAGAACTCATATCGTAAACGGTGCGCTCGACGGCGTGCTGCCCTGCGAAATTTTTTCAGGACTCGGAAGCGGTACGATGGTCTATTCGGAAAACTACGGCGGCATACGCGCTATGCAAACCGAAGACATTCCGGCAGTTCTTTCGCTTATGCGCCCCTTCGTCGCGTCCGGAAAACTTTTGCCGAGAAGCGACGCCGAACTGCTCGAAAACGCGGACGATTATATCGTCTACGAACTCGACGGCGGCATACGCGCATGCGCCGCGCTGCATTTTTACGACGCGCATCAGGCGGAAATCGCAGCGGTTGCCGTGGACGAATCCTACGCGAATATCGGCGTCGGACCGAAGCTCATCGAATTTTTATTAAAAAAGGCAAAGCGGGAACGCTCGGAAAGCGTGTTCATCCTCACGACACAGGCGGCCGATTGGTTTGAAAATTTGGGATTTGTGCCGGACGATATCGCAACGCTGCCTGAAAAGCGTAAAGAAAAATGGACGCCCGCCCGAGGCTCGAAACTGTACCGGCTGAAACTGCAATAGAGGGCAAGTGCCGAATAACAATCGAAAAATGTTTCGTTTTTTTACGATAAATTAAATTTATTTTCTTCCACAAGATTTCCCGTAACGTATTTATGTAAAATACTTGCGGCAAAAACTTGATACGATACGCCTTCTTCTAAAGCTCTTGTTTTTAATCCTTCAATATCTTGCTGTGTCATAGCTATATCAATTTTTCTGTTTTTTATAGAGCGGTTTTCCGCCGCCGCTTTAAGTGTCTTCTTCATTTCGGAAAAATTTTTAACGGATTTCCATTCATCATTTTCTATGGATTGATATAGTTCATTTTCAAATTTCATTTACTTCTCCTTTTTCTTATGTGAAAGATATTGTGCGGTACATTTCCTGCTCGGAAAAATCGTTTTTAAAAAACAAACATCTTTTTCAATGACACACGGAACAACATACACATATTCTGAAATTTCCACAATGAGCAAAAATTGATTCGGATATTTTTCCTTATTGGGATGCTCTAAAATATCCAACAACTTATCTTCTTCGATCGCAATAATAATTCGCTCAAACGATATAGCCCTTTCAGTTTTTAAGAGAGTATTTTTTTCGATACTCCAATCAAATTTCATACTGTTATATTATTATATCGACCGTCTTTTTACAACTGCGACATAATACGTTCGAAAGAGAATCTCTTATACAAATAACAATTGACAAAATAATAAAAAACGCCGCGTTTGAAAACACGGCGTTTTAATAATTAACAAATTTTATTTACCTTTACTGCAGCGTAATATCGAATGCGATATACGCATTTTCGGGAATGACGCCGGGGTAACCGCGCTCGCCGTACGCCAAATCGGGCGGGATGACGATCGTGCGGCTTTCGCCTTTTTTCATATCCTGCACCATCGCGTCGAAACCGGGAATCATCTGTCCCGCGGCGGTCGTAAAGGACAGCGGCGCCCTGCCTTCCGACGAATCGAACACGCGGCCGTCTATGAGGTAGCCTTTGTAATCGACGGAAACTTTTTTGCCCCTTCCCGTTTTTTCGCCGCTGCCGGCTTTTTTTATTTTATAATAGATGCCGTCGGCGTTTTTTTCGAAATTCGCAAAATTCTTTTCAATCGTTTTGATTTGATCGGCGAACGCGGCTTCTTTTCGAGCGGCGGCCGCTTTCAGCGCATCGGCGGATAATTTATTAAAATCGCTTTGCGATGCGGTAAACTTTTTCGCGTCTTCGCCGTTCCGCACAATCGTAATTTTTTTGATAATATCGCCCTGTTTTGTCTTATTGACGATGTCCTGCCCTTCAAGCACTTTGCCGAAAATCGTGTGCTTGCCGGTGAGCCACGGCGTCGGAACGATCGTGATAAAAAATTGACTGCCGTTCGTATTCGCTCCGGAATTCGCCATGGCGAGGAGGCCGCCTGAAGTAAATGCGTATTTGTCGACGATTTCATCGGCAAACGAATAGCCCGGGCCGCCGGTGCCGGTGCCCCGCGGGTCGCCGCCTTGAATCATAAAATCCTGATCATCGCCGTTTCCCTTGCTGATGACACGGTGAAACGTGAGTCCGTCGTAAAAGGGTTTGCCTTTCGCCGCATCGAGCGTACCTTCGGCAAGCCCGACGAAATTCACGACGGTAAGCGGCGTATCTTTGTAATACAGCTCAAGCACGATGTTTCCGCGAGATGTTTCCATGACGGCGAATACTCCGTCTTTCCCTTGAATCGATTTTATGCTTTTTTCCATAGGATTGCATCCTCCGTACATGATCGTAACACAGCACACTGCAAACGATAATAACAATTTACGCATAGGCATTTTCACCTTATCAAAAATTAATAAAATTTCAAATCGCTTCGATCGCACCGCACGCGGCGGGATACGTCAGCGAACGCCCTTATAGAGAACGCGCACTTGCTTGTACAGACCGTCGCCTTCCGATTTCGTGTCGATATCGGGGATGTCGTTGAGCGTCGTGTGAATGAGGCGGCGTTCGAACGGATTCATCGGTTCGAGCAAAATCGAATTGTGCGTCTGATGCACTTTGTCCGCAGTCGTGTACGCAAGGCGCACGAGCGATTCTTCGCGGCGGATGCGGTAATTTTCCGAATCGAGGATGATGCGCACGTCTTCGTGGCCGAGCCGGCCGGCGTAGATATTTGCCAAAAGCTGGAGCGCATCGAGGTTCTTTCCCTTCCGCCCGATAAGGATCGACGAATTCTGAGAATTCATCTTTATGCCGATTTTCTTCGCTTCGCGAAATACGATTTCCGTTTTTACGTCGTAGCCCATCTTTTCGATGATCGTGTCGACGAACTCAAGCAGCTTTTTTTCGAACTCATCCTGCGGCAGCGGATCGGCGACGATTCTCGCAGGCGTTTCATACATTCTGTTGTCGTTCCCCGCGTGCGACGCATCGGGAGAATCGACCGGATTGACGCGGATCTTTACATAGCCTTTTTTGAACAGCGAATTTTTTTGCGTTTCAAGGATCTCCACGTCGAACTGATCGCGTTCGAGACCGAGTTCGCTCGCGGCTTTTTCGATCGCTTCCTTTTCGGTTTTTCCTTCATACTCGTATATCATAACGTACCTCTTGCTTTTTCCGAACGGCGGTTAAAACTTCCGAAAGTACAATTTTCGAAAGCCGCCGATCAGCCGATTAATAAAATACGGCTTAGCGTTTTTTGCCTTTTTTAACAATTTTAAATTGTCCGGCTTGCGCGGCGATTTCCGCTTTTTTTTGCCGCATGAATTTGTTGATTATGAGCTGCTGCCCCATCTGGATGATATTGCTCACCGTCCAATACAAAAGCAGTCCGGACGGCGCATTGTAGAACAAGAAAAAGAAAATGAGGGGCATACCGTACATCATAAATTTCATCTGTCCTGCACTCGAACCGGCTCCGGCCGCAGTGCCGCCGACCATCGTGATTTTACCGTACAAAAGCTGGGATGCGAGATAGATAATCGGCAGGATACGGATGGAATTGCCCAAAAACGAACCGATAAACGGTATGTCGCGTTTGAACGCATATACGCTGTCGCCGGTCGAAAGATCGGGAATCCATCCGGGAATAAACGACGCACCGCGGAATTCGAAATAATTGTTAAACAGATCGTACATCGCAAAAATTATTAAAAATTGGAAGAGCATCGGAAGGCAGCCGCTCATCGGATTGTAGCCGTTGTCTTTGTAAAGTTTTGCCGTTTCCGCCTGTAATTTTTGAGGATTGTCTTTGTACTTCGTCTGCAGCTCCGTTATCTTCGGCTGGAGCGCCTGCATTTTGAGCGTGCCGAGCGATTGCTGTCTTGTCAGCGGGAACATCGCAAGTTTTAATAAAATCGTCATGATGATGATCGCGACGCCCCAGTTGTGAACGACTTTGTACAGCATTTCGAGAACCCATTTGAGAATCTTTTCAAGCCAGCCGAGCCAGCCGTAGCCCTGCAGCGATTCGTCGAGTTTTACATTTTCAAGCTGCCAGCCGTTCGCCTGCGCCGTATTGTAGAGACGCAAATCGGTTTCGTTGCGCGGCCCGAAGTAAACGTAATACGTATCGGCCATATCGGTGCCGGAAAAAGGCTTGCGCGTAAAAAAAGCTTGCGCGTTCGCATAGTCGCCGACTTCCGTGCGCGAAGAATAATACGCTTCGCCCGTCATCGTCTCCGGTTTTTCGGGAATGAAAAGTTCTTCGAAATATTTTCCGGCGATGCCTGCCCATACGTAATCGCGTTTATACGGTTTAAACTGTTTCGTACCGACTTGTACGTATTTTTTTTTGTTGCCGTCGAACGTGATAAACATGCGCGAATCGTAGCGGTTCATGCGCGGGTTATAGTGCGGCCCGACTTGCGGCGCCGTGCGGATCGTGTAAGCGGCGTTGTTCGTGTTGAGTGAAACAGTGCCCTCGTCGCTGTGCATTAAAACTTCAAGTTTGAACATATATTCGCCGGGGATAAACGTATAGCGCTTGCCGAACGTATAGCCGTTATAGCGCTTCGTAAAAAGTACGGTATTCGCATCCGGCTGTTCGACGCTGAACAGATCGTTTATCATCGCACCGTTCGCATCGCCGAATGAAACGGCGCACGCGCGGTTAAAAGCGGAAATATTGTCCGCCATTTCAACGCCTTTGTTCGTATCGGTATCGACGTGATTCAGCAATTCATAGCCGATGATATCGCCGCCCCTGTTCGTAAAGGCCGCTTTGATTTTATCCGTTACGATCGTAAGACTCTGCTCGGAAACGGCTTCTTCGGTATCGGAAGAAGCGATAAGCACGGGCGCCGCGTCTTGCGAATTTCTCGGAAGAGCCTCCGTAGAAATTGCTGCCGGCCCTTCCGTGTTTGCCGAAACGTTTTGTCGCTGCGGCGCAAATACGGTAGCCTGCAAAACCATAAAGGTACCGATCACGACCGTCGACAACGCGATCGCCCAAACAGTATTTTTATCCATAATAAATCTCCATCACTTTCATCGTTGTTAAAACAGTAAAAAAGCGTGCACACATCGGCACGGCATTTAAAATTATTATTTCACGGAACGGGGTCGTATCCGCCGGCATGAAACGGATGACAGCGAACGATTCTCTTTATTGCAAAAAAAAGCCCTTTGCTCGGCCCGTATTTTTTAATCGCTTCGATCGCATACTGCGAACACGTCGGCGTGTACCTGCAGCACGACGGAAACAACGGAGAAATACAGATTTGATAGGCACGGATACAAAGACAGAAAATTCTCGTAAGGAATTGTTTCATTCCGCAATCAATCCCGCTTTTTTACACAATAATCGAAATTGCGCACATCGGGCGTCGAACGAATCCCGCCCGGGATACAATAAAAAGAGCATATCGTATCCGACATTCAACTGTGCTTTTAATAAACGATAGACTTCACGGCTGTATCTTTTCGACAAGTTTCTCTGCACCGCGTTACCGTATCCGCGGGACAGAGGAAATCCGACGCGATTTACGCGCAATCCGTTTTTTGCATAAAACAGCTTTGCGCCCGGAATACCCGTTCGCTTTCCGTTTTTAAAAAGCGCTTTAAAAGCGGCGGATTTTTTTATACGTTCTGAACGTTTAAATCCGCTCTTCTTTCTCAAAGCGGCTTCCATCGGCAGCTTCCGTCCCTAAAAATCAATACTTCTTTTTTTCGTCTGCGACCGACAGCTTTTTGCGTCCTTTTGCGCGGCGGCGGGCGAGAACTTTGCGGCCGCCCTTTGTCGCCATGCGCGCTCTGAATCCGAATTTTCTGTTGCGTTTAACTTTGCTGGGCTGATATGTCCGTAACATAGAACATGCTCCTTATATAATCAACCGCGATATCGCTATCGAGGTCATAAGATATCGAAATAAGTAATCAAATATATCATTATTTTTTATACTTGGTCAAGGCGAATTGAATAAATCGATATGATGCTTTATAATAGTTACAATACTTGCGAGGATAGAGATGCCAAAAATCGAAGTCAACGAAAAAAATTTTTTCGCTTTGCTCGGAAAAAAATACGATTACGATACACTTGAAACAAAATTGCCGTGCGCAAAAGCCGAACTCGATGAAAAACCCGACGCGTCCAAGCCTGAAGATGAGCGCGTTATTAAAATCGAACTCAACGACACGAATCGTCCCGATCTGTGGTCGACGGTCGGCGTCGCGCGGCAGATCGCCCTGCACGACGGCGCAAAACACGCGGATTATCAAAAATTCATGTCGGCTCCCGATGCGATAAAAGATCCGGACAACCGCATCGTCACCGTGGACGCCGAACTGCAGCATATCCGCCCGTATATCGTCGCCTTCGTTATTTCCGGAAAAGCGATCGACGAGGCGATGCTGAAAGACATCATCCAAACGCAGGAAAAACTCGCGTGGAATTTCGGACGCAAGCGGAAGACGATTTCGATGGGCGTGTACCGCGCCTCCGACATCGCTTTTCCCGTGCATTATAAAGCCGTCGATCCGGACGCGACATCCTTTGTGCCGCTGCAGTGTGCAGAGCCGATGACGTGCCGTCAAATTCTGAGCGAACATCCGAAAGGAAAAGAATACGGTTGGATTTTAAAAGACTTTAAAAAATTTCCGCTGCTCGTCGACGACAAAGGCGAAATCATGTCGATGGCGCCGATCATCAACAGTGCGACGCTCGGTGCGGTACAAGTCGGAGACACGGGCTTAATGGTCGAACTGACCGGCGACGATATGGAAAGCCTTATGCTCGCGGCGAACATCGTCGCGTGCGATTTTTTTGAAAGCGGCTACGAAATTCTTCCGATGCGCGTCGACTATCCTTACGAAACGAAATTCGGCAAAACGGTCGTGTGCCCGTATTATTTTCAAGTTCCGACAAAAGCCTATCTTTCGCATATCAACAAAATGCTCGGCTCGTCGTTTACTGCGGACGAAGTGTGCGCCGCGCTCTACCGCATGGGCGATGAAACGACGGTAAAAAAATTGACGATCGACGGAAAAGACGATGCGGAGTTTACGCTCTTTCCGCCGCCCTACCGCAACGATTTTTTACACGAAGCCGATGTGATCGAAGACGTCATGATCGGGCGCGATATCGATTCGTTCGAACCGGAAAGCCCGAGCGATTTTACGATCGGCAGGCTTTTGCCGATAACGCAGTTCAGCCGTAAAGCGAAAACGCTTATGGTCGGACTCGGCTATCAGGAGATGATTTTCAACTATGTCGGAAGCCGCCGCGATTACATCGACAATATGCTCATCGACGAATCGAGCGTCATCGAAATCGCAAATCCGATGAGCGAAAATTATCAATTTATCAGACCGGAGATAATCTCTTCGCTGCTCCGCGCGGAAAGCAAATCGGCAAACGCGCAGTTCCCGCACAAGATTTTCGAAATCGGCAAAGTCGCCTATCTCTGCGGCGAAGAAAATACTGGCACGCGCACACGAGCGCACTTGGGCTTTTTGACGGCGGCGGCAAATGCAAACTTCAACGACGCAGCAAGCGAAGTCGCCGCTCTCCTGTATTTCCTCGACCACACGTACGAAGTACAAGAAAGCTCCGATCCGCGCTTTATCGTCGGCCGTCAAGCATCCATTATCGTAGGCGGCAAAGCAGTCGGTGTTTTCGGCGAAGTCAATCCGCAAGTGCTCGAAAACTGGGCCGTTACGGTGCCCTGCGCTGCGGGCGAAATCGATTTGGAAGCGTTACTCGAAAGCCTCTAAAACATACCGTCGTCGTTATCGATTTTCTTGCGGCATATTTGCGCGTACGCGTTTTTTTGAAGAAATCGAAAACACGACGAACGCCGCGGCGGCAAGGATAAAACCAACGGCGCTTTCCAAATAATACGGAACGAGCAATAATATTCCGCCGATCAAAAAGACGATGCGGTATATCATCGGCACCGGTTTATCGATATATCCCGTCAAACAGATGCTCATCAAGCCGACGCCCAAAAGCGCCGTTACAATCGCAACGGAAACGGCAAATGCATTTCCCTGCAGCAGCAACGCGGGATTATAGCAAAACGTAAACGGAATCACAAACGACGGCAAGGCTATCATACATGCGATAGCTCCCACATGCAGCCATTTCGCTTTGGCAAGACCGGCAGCCATAAAGACGGCGACGCATACCGGCGGCGTAATTGCGGACAGACACGCATAATAAAAAATAAACAAGTGCACGACGAGCGGCTCAAGCCCGAGTGCGACAAGCGGCGGAGCCAAAACCGCGGCACCGAGTACATAAGCCGCCGTCGTCGGCAAACCCATGCCGAGGATAATACACACGAACATGGAACAGATAAGACATAAAAAAACATTACTCTGCCCGAGCGAAACGATGATATCGGACAGCTTTACGCCGAAGCCGGTCAAATTGATAAGCGAAACGGTGATTTGAGAACCGGCAAGAATACCGCACATATCGATAATGCTTTTCGTCCCGTTGAGCGTCGTATTTAAACAAAGTTTTCCCGTTTGGACGACGGTGCTTTTAAAATTTTTCGATGCGAGACTGAATTTTAAAATATACATCACAAACGCACCGACCGTCGCATAAAAGGCTCCCATGAGTACGGTATATCCGATAACAAGGAAATACAGAAACACTGCAAGGGGTACGAGGATTACAGCATAATCGATCAGAGCGATGTAGGGTTTATCGGTTGTTCCCTTAATATTATTTTTCGCAGAGTTTAAATGAACGGCGATAAAGCAACTTATAAAATAAATGAGCGCGGGAACAAAGGCAGCTTTCGCGATGGCAAGATACGGCACGCCGATCAACTGCGACATAATAAACGCTGCAGCGCCCATAATCGGCGGCATGAGCTGACCACCCGTCGACGCAACGGCTTCCATCGTTGCAGCCCATTCATTCGAGTATCCCGCTTTTTTCATCGATGGGATCGTAAAGACACCCGTTGCAGCGACGTTGCCGATCGCAGAACCGGAAATCATGCCGAAAAGCATACTCGCACACACTGCCACTTTTCCCGGCCCGCCGGTATATTTTCCGGTAAGCCGCTGTCCCATTTTAATAAACGTTTCCGCACCGCCCGTTTCCGACAAAATCGCCCCGAAAATACCGAACATCGCAAGCATCGTCGCCGATAAGCCGAGCATCGTTCCCCAAATACCGCGCGTATTGTGATAAAACGTTTGAAATACCAAATTGAACGAAAAATTCTGATGACCCCAAACACCGGGGAACAGTTCGCCGAAAAATGCATAGCAGAGAAAGATACCGCCGAGAACCGGAAACGTCCAGCCGACGCTTCTTCTGCTCGCTTCGAGGATCAATACGACGAGAGCGACGGAAGCAAATATGTCAAAACCGCTTACCCATTTCAGCGGGTCGTACAGAATCGCGTCGGCAATAAACGTACAATAGATGCAGGAAGCGCATGAAACGGCGGCGAAGATACAGTCGTACCAGGGAACCGTGCCGCTTTCGTTTTCCTTTCCTTTTTTCGTCGCGGGTTTTATGATAAACAAGAGCGTCAGAACAAACGCAAGATGGACGCTTCTTTGAATGATATCGGAAAAGGGGCCGCGGGCAGTCGTAAACAGCTGAAATGCGATCAGGGCAAAAGATGCGATGCGGACAAAGCGCATCCAAAACAAATTTAGCTTTCTCATGATTTTCCTTAAAGACTATGGGACTGTCCGAAAACTTCCGCTTCGGGACATTTTGCTATAATAAAAATACCGTACGACACAGTGAGATCGTACGGTATAACGATGACGATTATTTCTTTTCGGTATATTCGGGAGGAATCAGAGAAGGCGGCACCGTATATCCTTTTTCCTTAAGATACTGCACCGTACCCGGATGAAGCGGTGTCGAAGCGGCAAGAAGCGTCATCTCGGGAACGTCGTTGCGGGCGCCGACCGGATATGCGGTCTGCCAAATCGACTTACCGTCTTCCCACATCGCCTTAAAAAAACGATAACCGTCTTCTTGAGAAAATCCCGTACGCACTTGAATGCCCTGATATGTTGAAATACAGGTCGCGTCATAATCGACGCCGTCATAAGCATTTGCGGGTACAACGGCGGTTTTGACGCTCGGGATAGCTGCCAGAATTTTTTTCATATCGGCGTCGGAGATGGAAAGAATTCGAATCGGACGATTCGCATTGAGTTGCATGACATAACTGTCAGGGGCTGGCCCCGTTTTCACTGCACCGACGATCTGACGATTCGAATATGCGTCGGCGGCATCCGCCTGTCCCGCTTCAAAGTAATTCGGTTTAATTCCGAGCGCATCGAATGCAGCGTGGATAACGACGGACGCCGCAGTCCCCGTTCCTCCGGGATTGAAGCTTTTTCCATTCAAATCATAAATCGATGTGATCCCCGTATCCTTTGCGACACAAATTTGAATGGGCGATCGTTCATAGTACCAAAGAATCCTGAAATCTTTAAACGGTTGACCGTTAAACGTTTTTCCGGTACCGGTATAGCTTTCATAATCGGTGTTTGAAATCGAATTGGCAATTTTTACTTCACCCGCACGAAGACGTTTTGTGTTATCGACGTTGCCGCCCGATTCCGAAACGGTAATCGAATATTCGGGACAATACGTGTTGATAACTTTTCCGATT
Source organism: Treponema sp. SP13 (assembly GCF_050938355.1). Lineage (NCBI taxonomy): Bacteria > Pseudomonadati > Spirochaetota > Spirochaetia > Treponematales > Treponemataceae > Treponema > Treponema sp. SP13. The sequence continues at coordinate 295,791 of NZ_JADOVM010000005.1, read as the reverse complement.
GAAACGACGTACGGAAACAATCCCGAGCTCGATGCGACCGCCGCCATCGTAAGATAGGTTTTGTCTTTTTTTACGCTACCCGAATCCGACTCACCCATTCCAAAGACAACAGCACTTGCACAAAACGCTGCCGCAATCGTAATAATCCGCTTTAATTTCATACGCTCATACCGTAAAACGGCCCTCCTTGTAATTATAATTTATACTTATAGATTATGCGCTATAATCAGTATAAAGTGTAAGTTTTACCCTTGTCAAATACATAATTTTAATACTACTATAAATAAATATTATGGACAATGGAATCATTATATGAATTTTAAAGATATTGAATATTTTACGGCGATTTGGGATTATCAAAACTACTCTACCGTTGCAGAAATATTGCATATAAGCCAACCGGCGCTCAGTCAATGCATTAAAAAGCTTGAAAAGGAATTTGCGACGGCATTGTTCAAACGAAATACGAAAAAACTCGAATTGACTCCGGCAGGCGAAATACTGTATGCGGACGGTAAATCGATCCTCGCAGCAAAAAACAAAACGATACATAAAATCGGCGCACTTTCCCGCCCCGAACCGATATCGCTGAAAATCGGCATATCGCCGTTTTACAGTAAATACTATCTGCCGAAATTGCTTCTGCACTTTACCGCATTGTTTCCAAATCTACAGTATAAAATCGTCGAAGATATTTCGATACGCCTCGAAGAAAAATTGCAAAGCGGTGATCTCGATATTTGTTTTGTGCCGCTTGAACCGCGTAACGGCGCCCTCGATTATCAAATCTTATGTATCGAGGAAATATTGATCGCGCTACCGCAAAACCGCATCCCGTCCGTTACGCCGATTTCGGGAAACGGGTTGCCGTATTTGGATATCGAACAGATAAAACAGATGCCGTTCGTATCGCTGAAAAAAATACAAAAGATCACATCGCTTACGGATCGAATATGCAGACAAATAGGATTTACCCCGGACGTCGTATATGAAACGCTTGACTGGGATACCGTCGATATCATGATCGCGAGCGGCATAGGGGTTGGATTTATCCCCGATATCCTTTATTCGGAACATGCAAAAGATACATCGAGGCATTACTATCGAATCGCAAATATGCCTGCCTTTCGTCACTATGCGGCAGCGTGGCGAAAAGGGAAAACGCTATCGTCAACGGAACAGAATATAATCGATCTCTTTAAAAAAGAGATAGCAGCTTTCCATACCGTCGATCTGCATACGCTCACCAAAGACCCGCTTCCTCAGGCATAAGTTCGTATGCGATGCGGGGACTGCCGTCTTCTATATAGATGATGCCGCATTCTTTAAATCCCGCTTTTTCGATCGCGTGACGCATCGTTTTGTTGTCGGTATGCGTGTCGATTCTGAGGTGAGCACTGCGTGTTTTGCAAAACGCAATCGCCGCGGCAAAAATGCCTTTTACTTCGCCGTCGCTTGCGATGCGGTGAATCGTGCCGTAGGATGCGTCGCTTTTCCACGCGCCTTCGATGCGCGCATACGTCGGATCGTCGCCTAGGATAAATGCAAACACTCCGTGTATGCCGCCGTCCGCTTCGACGACGTAATTTCGTTTTTCCCGTATGTCATCGTTTATTAACGTCTCCGGCGGAAAGTTTTCTCCCCACTGCGTCGGATTTCCGCTGTGCTTCATGTACTCGCGGGCGCGCGCATAAATGCGCAGGATATCGTCGAAATCTTTTTGCAGAGCGTTTCGAATCGTCATATTGCCCCTATTTATTAATCTAGCGCGTAACGTTGTGCAGCCATTTGCCGTTGCGCACCCGGAGCAGACCCGCACCGGATTTAAAAATTTGTTCAATCTGCAAACACGCATAGATAACGTAAGGTTCCGCGTGCAGTACAAAAGCCGCTGTGTATGCGATCGGGATCGCAACGAACCACATCCATATGCCGTCGTTGATTGCGGCGTAAATCGTGTCGCCGCCTGAGCGGCACATACCGACGATAAAAAACATATTGAACGCGTTCAGCGGATAAACGCACATGAGGATGCGCAGCATAAGGCGCGCTTGACGGATGATATGCGTTCCGACATTGAATAAAACGGGAAGCGCGAGCGAAAGCGGAAAGAGCAGAGAGCCGATAAGGACGGCCATCGCGGGCATAAACCATGCGAATCGGTTTGCATACCGGCGCGCTTCCGCTTCGGCACTTTCACCGATTTTTTTACCGATTATTATGCCCGCGCCGTTTCCGACGCCGATAAAAAATACCCACGTCAGTTGGGAAATCGTTCCGGTTATATTGAACGCCGCAAGCGCATCGGTGCTCGCATGCGAAAAAATCGAATTTTCCATCGTGATCCCCAAGCCCCACAGCGTTTCGTTTATGATGACGGGAAGCGCGATTTTGACAAAGCGCGCGAGGAAATCACGATCGAACGAAAAGAGTTCGGCAAACCGGCCGCACGCTTCGTATTTTTTCCGATACGACCAGCCGACCGTGATCGCGAGTTCCACGAACCGGGAAAGCACCGTCGCGATTGCGGCTCCTTGTACCCCCATCGCCGGTACGGTTAGGGCAGTTCCGAAAACGGAAACGGAGGCGCCGAAAATCAAAAGATAATTGAAAACGGCGTTTACGAAAAACGATATTGCTGTGCTTACCGTCGGCAGCCGTACGTGTTCGGTTGCGCGGAAGGCGAGTTGAAACGCGAAACTCAGTGCGAGCATCGGATAGCTGGGCGCCACGCAGCGCAGATACCGGCCGCCGAGAGCGATGACGCGCTCATCCGAAGAATACAGCGAAATCAATTCGCGAGGGAAAAAAAGGGCGGCAGCGGTAAAGATGAGTGAAAGCGAGAACGAAAGCGCAAGCGTAATCCCGAGCGTTCGACGGATTCCGGCGATATCTTTTTTGCCCCAATACTGCGCGACGAAAATGGCGCCGCCGCTTGAAATACCGAAAAGCATCATATTGAGGATAAAAAAAATCTGATTACCCAGCCCCGCCGCTGCAATTTCCGTTGCACCGAGTCTGCCGACCATAACCGTGTCGAGCATGTTGACAAAGGTCTGCAAAAAATTCTGCAAAACGATCGGAAGCGCAATAGTAAAAAGCGTACTGTAAAATTCCGACAATGCGGTCATAATCAACCCCGTGCACTCACCGTCCGTTGTGTTTCAGTGCTTGTGTCATAGTCTTTATAGTGCTCATCTATGGCATTGCAGGCATAACGAATTTCCCGGTTTTATATTCCGGCACGTGATGTTCGTACACGCAGACGATAATTGAATTATATCACAGCTTCACCTGTTTCGTAAGGTAATCCGGTAATCCCGCGCACAAAAAAACCGCCCTCAGAGCCGGAGTTTTTCCGACTTGGGGGCGGTCAGCTTAATGTTTTATTCAACGGGTAATCAAGTTGTCAACCGCCGAAATTACCCGTCGGTGAAGTTACTCCTCTGCAAAGTTTCCCTCTTCGGTGCCCATAACATCGGCAGCATTTCGGTATGCTGTAAGCTGACCGGAAGGCACTTTGATACTGCCTGCAGTGAGAGCAGTGCAAGCCTTAAAGGCATCTTCGAAAGCAGGGGGCGTGGGATTGTAATCGCATTTAAGTTTTACGCCGGTAAGACTTGTGCAGCCTTTAAAACAACCGTTCATATTCGTAACCCTGTCAGGGATATCGGGTACACGGGTAAGGCTTGTACATTCGTAAAAACAGCTGTGCATATTCGTAACGCCGGCAGGAATAGTCGGCACACCAGTAAGGTTTGTACAGCCTTTAAAGAGGCCGTTTATATTGTCAAGACCGTCAGGAAGGGAGGCAAGCGATACGAGGTTTGTACAGTCTTCAAAACAGCCGTACATTTCGGTAAGACCTGCAGGATAGTTTTTGATTTTAAGGGCGATTTTTATGTCCGAACAGGCTTTAAGACTTGTGCTGAACTTACTCGGTTTAGAACCGTGCGGTTTAAAGTCGGCTGCCGGTATGACACCGGTTATTTCGATGTAGTTTACTTTTTCTGTTGAAAATTTTCCGCCCGAGTAATACTCCAGCAATTGCACAAAATCTTCTACTTGCACGAATACAGAGGCGGCCAAAACCTGTCCCACGGTGGGATTTGCCGTCTTTTCTAACACCATAGTATCGAAGTCTCCGTCCGCTATGTTAAGCGTCATAGTATTTCCGCTTAAACCGAATGCAGCAAATTCTTCTCCATCTATCATAATTTTGGCGCCGTCGAGGGTAAAAGGTGTTCCTTCCGCTGAGTCTTTATACAGCCCATCCTGAAGCGAACCCGATATTTCACTTGCAAAATAGAACTTTCCTGCCGTAAAACATAAATACGGCTGTGTTGTAATGCCGTCCTCGGTTACGGGACAGGTTTGAATTGTCGATCCTTTCTGTATCGAAATCATTTTCCACACACCGTCTATGGACGTGTTGCCGCCTTCTTTAAATGTTACGCCGACCGTTACGTTTGCGGTAACCTTTATCGTTGCGGTGGCACTTCCTGCAGTCCCGCCCGCGGTAAACGTGCCCGTCGAAATTGTCCATTTGTCTACCGCATAGCCTGAAGCGGGCGTCGCCGTAAAGGTAATCTCGGTGTCTTTGGGCACTTGGTTATCGGATGGGATTTCGGGAACGGACTTTACCGTACCGTTTACCGGCAAGGTAAGCGTTACCGTGTACTTGGTAATAAGAGCCGGATTGTCTTCTGCAAAAACGGCTTTTACCTGCACGGCCTGTGTTACCGTGTACTTGTACGTAGTCTCGGTACCGGCATCGGTTCCGTCACGTTGCCACTTTACAAACTTGTAGCCCGCAACCGGCTCTGCAGTAAAGGTAAGCTCCGTGTTTTCGGCTACCATACCGTCCGCAGGCAGCGTAGGATTTACCGTTACATTGCCGCCGATGTCTTTTTCAAGCGTTACTTTATACTTGGTAACGGACGTTCCGCCGGAATCGCTTCCGTTAGAACAGCTTATCGCCATGCCGGCAAATAAAAGCGCAGCTGCGACGAGCGCCGTAACCTTAAAGACACCCGCTTTTTCGTTGTTGCTTGTTTTCATAGAAAACTCCTTTTAATGAAAAAATAAAAAAACGCACGGAAGACGGTACGCCTTTCGTGCATGTAGTGCGAAAAGTAAGTTGTACGTCCCTTATGTGCGGACGGATATACGGCGGATGAGCGGAAAACGCCCTTAGCTGAGAAGCTGAGAATTTTGCTGCGCCCCCGCAGACGTGTCAAGCACGCTGCTGTAAGACAATCTACGATGACTGCAGCGGAATTTCTGTATGCGGGCGCTTGCGTGTACGGCACGGGAACGGTTGCTTTGCTCTCTCTCATAACTCTTAGTATACGGTATACGGCGCAAGTCGGCAAGAGGACGTTTAGCTTTACGCGTAACTTGCCGCCCTTATATTTTTTTCATATATAGGGCATCTCAAAAAACTCACCTTTAGCGATTTTTTCGAGATGCTGACGAGTTGTAACTCGCTGTATTATCGCAAGTTACAACACCGCATTTTGGAGTACCCGATGCACATATCGAAATGCCTAAAATATTTTTTCGAATCGCTGCTCTTTATATTTTTTGCGGTGTCTCTTTACCCCGCTCCGCCCGAACCGAAAGAGCTCGCTATACTTAGGCACGCCTATCCCGATGTTTCATTCACGGCAGTCTACGACGCCGCACTCTCGGATTTTAAAATCGATGTCGTACAAAACCGCGGCGCAATCCGCAAAGCGGCGACATTGTATTGGGCGGACGGCAAAATGCTTCCTGCGGACAAACTTACCGAGCGCGAATCGTACTGGCCGCTCCTCTATCCCTATGCAAAAGAAATTCCCGATCCTGCGAATTTTTCCGAAGAGGACTTACGCCGCCTGCGTAATTTTTCTTCGGCAGAAACCCGTTCGCGTCAGGGCGGCACATCGCTTTATTTTTTTAATACAGTCTATGACTGTGAAACGCGGCAATCGACCGAAGCGCATATAAAGCGCATATCGTTTCTCGGCAAATATACGAACGCACACGAACGAATTTTTGCACCGCTTGCGCGCGTCGAAAACAAAATCCGAGAGCGCGCAAAAACCGATGCCGCCGTACAGCACTTCATCGACGAACTGGCGCGCGTCGACAGCTACAACTGGAGGGAAATCGGCGATCGCGCGTCTCGTTCGTTTCACAGCTACGGCATCGCAATCGATGTCCTGCCGCGCGGCTGGGGACAAAAGAACATCTACTGGGCATGGCGGCGCGATATCGACCCCGACGGATGGATGACACTTCCGCTCGAAAAACGCTGGATGCCGCCGGACGGCGTGATCGAAGCATTCGAATCGGAAGGATTTATCTGGGGCGGCAAGTGGCCGATTTGGGATAATATGCATTTCGAATATCATCCTGAACTGATCGCATACAGCCGGAATCGATAAGAGACATAACGTGTGCGAGTTTGCGCGGATGTTTGCAGAAGACGTGTATACGTATCGTTCCGATAAGAATCGTATGAGTACAATACACTGTATTTGCAAACTCGATTATTGAACGTGTGCGCCTTTGCGCACGGCTAAAAACTTTTTCGGAAATTGATATTTCCTGCAAAAGTTTTTATAGGAGGTAACTATGAAAAAATTGATTTTAGCGGCGGCTCTCGTTTCGGGAATCGCCCTGTCAGGTTTGGCGGCCGCGGAGACGACGCTGTCGCTCGGTGGAACGATGGAATTGTCGTATTGGACGGATATCAAAGATTTCAGCGGCTCTCTGATCGAGGGCAGTCTACACGACAAAGACATCAGCTTCGGACCCGACCTTACGTTTTTTACCTACACGTCTACGTTTACCGGATTGTGGGGAAACGCTGCATTGATTTTTCCGAAAAACAAATTATTCGATACGTGGGGTATACTCGATTTCAATCTCGGCCCCGCGTTCAGAATTCCGTTCGGTAAACTCTTCTCCGTTCAAATGGGAATCGGCGTAAACACAAAGCTGCCGACCGATTTTAAACACGCGATGCTCGGCGTCGGGACGACCGGCGGTGTACAGTTCGGACTCGGCAAAACGACGTCGCTTGTCGCAGGAGTAAACGTCTCATACGATTTTTATGATGTTATCGAAAAACAAAAGGCGACGTATTTGACGTTCAGGCCCTACGTCGGTGTCGGCTTCAGACTCGGCGACAGATAACGGTATTTATCGATGCAAAGGCGGCAGCGTGACTGCAGTGTGTGCGCCGCTGCCGCATCAACTGTTACTTCGCAGCGTTCGTACCGGCGATTCTGCCGGTATTGCAATATTATGTAATAGATACGGCAATACCGTGCAAGAATTTTGTTTTTTATTTTTTCCCTACTACTACAAAGGGCTGCAGCTGATACGGTTTCGCCGCAATATTAAAATCATTCCATTCATAAAAAAATTTTTCAAGCGGCAGTACGATAAATCCGTCTTGCCAGTGATCCCATGTATCATAAGGATCGGCAATAATTAAAACGTCATCACCAAGCTGCGGTGTTCCGCCGTTATCATAGCCGACAATTACGACATAATGCCCGTTCCACAGATTGGTATGAGCGATAATCGGATGCCCGTCTTTTAAATGACCGGTCAGCCATTTTACAAAAAACGAATCTTTTGCATCCGTAACCCATTTATCGGTATCCGCTTTATTTTCGCTCGAGTAAAGGGATACGGATTCAAAATATCTTTTATAATTACCAACCATAGCCGGAGAATACTTCAAGTTTTTAGTATCTTCTTCCGTCACGAAATCGTCCGGCTGCGGATGCTCTTTGTAATTCGCTTCGACAATCTTCACATCGGAAAGCGTTTTTAAAAACTTGACGATTTTTCCGACATTTGCACCGGGTTCGTACCAGTTGTTTGCACTGCCCGGTTTTGCGTCCGGATCGTCTTCATCCATATTGCAGTGCATACCGACTGCAGCTTCCCATTCGGTCATCGGTATGCCCAAATGCATGAGGACCATCGTAACGCACGAAGGACCGCAGCTGTATTCGGTCGTTTGCTGCATGGTTTTAAAATGCGATATAATCGTTACCTGGTCATCGCTTTCCATATTATAAAAATCGGGATGCAGCCAATATTTCGATTTTTTGTGATTATTCGCACCGTGAATATCCGCACCCCCGTTCGGGTCGATGTCTTCCGCAGGAAGAAATCGATCGTCGTTGTTATCAGACATCGTCGAAGAGCACCCTGTTACCGCCGCAAACACAAGGGATGCGGCACATAATAATACGATTACCTTTTTCATATTTATTATGCCTCCTACATAAATACATGATATCCCGGGCCGATCGGCAGACCGGAAACAGTCCACAATACGAGTAAAAGAACCCATACGAGCGTAAACGCGATTGAAAACGGCAGCATATAGGCCATAACCGTACCGGTCTGCGCACGTTTATCGTATTTTTGCGCATAGGTAAGGATAATGCCCAAGTATGCGAACGTCGGCGTAATATTGTTTGTCAAGCTGTCACCGATGCGATATGCCATTTGCGTTGCTGCAGGAGTTATGCCGGCAATCAAAAGCATGGGAACGAAAACCGTAGAGAGCACCGCCCATTTCGCGCTCATACTGCTGACGAAGAGGTTTATGATCGCGATAAGGAATACGAAGGCGATAAAGAGACCGACGCCGTGAATGCCGCTGTTTTTCAAAAACAGACCGCACTTGATTGCGATGATCGTTCCCAAATTGCTCTTTGCAAATACGGAGATAAATTGGCTCGCAAAAAAACAAATGAGGAAAAACGGTGCAATCGTTTTTATTTCGTTCGTCATCATAGCGAATATGTTTTTAAATTCCTTAATCGAGCCGGTAATTTTTCCGTATACGTAGCCGGGAACGGCGAACACAAACAGGATAACGGCAGGGATGGCTCGGAGCATCGGGCTGAATGCAAAAGATTTTCCTTCGGGCGGCGCAAAGGGCATTCCTTTGAATCCCATGGCAACGAGAACCAAAACCAGCCCCGCCAACCCCAATGCCGCCGATTTCATTGCTTTATTTTCCACGTCTGAAAGCGAAACTTTTATATGCTCTTCTTCTTTAAGTTCGAATTCGGATCCCATGCCCGTGTCGTCGAGTTTTTTCTCTACGAATTTGATAGACACCCATGCGATTGCGGGGCTCAACAAAATCGTCGATACGAGCATAAAATAATATCCGCTCGCCGGTGAAACGACCATCGCCGGATCCACCAAACGCGCGGCAGCTTCGGTCATACCTGCAAGCATGGCGTCTCCGTTTCCGACGACCAAGGCGGCTCCGAATCCGCAAGCCACCGATGCATACGCCGTAAAGAGTCCCGCCAGCGGATTGCGTTTCAAATTTATATACAGGATCGCAATGAGCGGAGGAAATACGACAAACGCGGTGTCGCCGATCAGGTTTCCGTTGATGCCGATCAAAACGACGATCATCGTTACGATGAATTTCGATTTGAAATTGCTTGCAAGCGACAGAATGCCTTTTAAAAATCCGCTGCCGTTCGCAACGCCGAGTCCCAATGTCGCGATAAACACCGCGCCTATCGGAGCGAAACTTGCCCACACCGACGGAAAGCTTTTCAAAATATCGGCAATACCTCCCGCCGTAAGCAGATTGACGGCGGCGACTTCTTTATCGTTTACCGGATTAACCGCTTTGACTCCGGCCGCGGCGCAGATCGCCGAAAGAACCAGCGTCAAAAAGAAAAACACGATAAACATATAAATCGGATGCGGAATTTTATTTCCCGCCCTTTCGATAAAACCCAACATACCCGAAAGCTGTCGCTTATTTTCGGCTTTCCGATTTGCAGTATCCATAGATACCTCCTACATATTTTTGCGTATAAAATCGACATAAAAACGAACGGCATTCGGCAGTGCCGATTCGTCCATATCGAATTTACTGCTGTGATGTGCGTGGCAAATTCCTTTTTCTTCGTTTCTGATACCGATAAACGCATAGAAGCCCGGAAACTCCTGCAGATAACAACCGTAATTATCGGCTCCCATAATCTTTTCAAATCGGATGACGTTTTTATCTCCGAAAACCGCCTGTGCCGACGGAAGCGCTTTTACAATACTTGCCGGATCGTTTACAACGGGAGGAAGACCGACGAGCGGCTTCCATTCCGCCTTTGCACCGGTCAGTATTTCCGCCGCTTTGCAGCTTCTGTCGAGGACGGAAAATAATTGCGTGCGTTCGGCGTCCGAAAAAAAACGCATCGTTCCGCCGAGTTCCGCCTGATCGGGAATGATATTTGTCGCAGTACCGCTGTGAAACAATCCGAAGCTCAGCGTATTGTGCTGAAGCGGACTGAATTCCCTGTCTTTAATTCGGAATGCTTCTCCGACGATCATTGCACCGGCGTTGATGGGGTCGATACCTTGATCGGGGCGCGAGCCGTGACAGCTTTTTCCGGTTACGGTCAGATGAAAGCTCGTCGTTCCCGCCATCACCGCTCCCGCCTGCAGCGATATTTTTCCGACGGGAATATCCGCCCAAAGATGAGAGCTGACCATCGTTTCAATTTTTCCGACGGTTTTGAGATAGTCGATAATCTCCCGATGCCCTTTGCCGATTTCTTCCGCCTGCTGAAAACAGAGGTAAACGGTTCCTTTGAGTTCTGATTTCATAGCCGCAAGTTCGCGTGCAAATGTCAAAAGAATTGCGATGTGGCCGTCGTGCCCGCATGCATGCATGCAGCCCTCATGCTCTGATTTAAATTCGAGCGACGTATCTTCGTTTATAGGCAGCGCATCGATATCGGATCGGAACGCATATATCTTGCCGGGCAGATCGCCTTTGATACTCGCGACCGTACCGTATTCGCCGACGGATTCATACGAAACACCCAACGTTTCAAGTTCGCGCCGGATATATTCGGAAGTTTCTTTTTCTTTTAAAGAAATTTCCGGAATTTTGTGAAATTTTCGCCTGAGTGCGATAACGTATTCTTCCATACCTTTCAGCATAATATTTTCCTTTGCGGAAAAACCGCACCGTATGATTCGCAGACGCCGAAACTTCGGTTTTTAAGATACCCGATTATTTTTTTCGACGGCATCTTTGAGCTGTGCCAACGCTTTTGTTAATATCGAGCGCGGACAGGCGACGTTGATCCGCATATATCCGGCTTCGGCACCGAATGCGCGTCCGTCGTTTAATCCCAAATGCGCTTTTTTCGCCATAAATTCCACGAGTTCATCACCGGTAAAACCGAGTCCGCGGCAGTCGAGCCACATCAAATACGTACTTTCGGGAATATAGGTTTTAATCGAGGAAATATTCGTATCGATATACTCCTTTACATATTTCATATTGGCTTCAATGTAGTGCAGTACCTGTTCAAGCCATTCTTCACCGTGTCGAAAGGCGGCTTCGACCGCGACGACGCTGAAACAGTTGTTCCTATGAACGTCTATGCGGTGCCAAAAAGCATCGAATTTCTCTTTTGCCGCTTTATCGGGAAAGATAATCGTCGATGCCTGCAAGCCTGCAAGGTTGAATGTTTTTGTCGCCGACGTACAGGTAATCGTATGTGCTGCGATTTCCGAGCTGATGGAAGCTAAGGGAATATGCTTGTTCCCCCACAGCATAAGATCCGCATGAATTTCGTCGGATACGATCGGTACTTTATAGCGGATACACAACTCGGCTATTTTCTGCAGTTCGGATTTTTTCCAGACGCGGCCGAGCGGATTGTGAGGATGACAAAAAATAAATAACGCAGGCTTTTTTTGCAGCGCTTTTTCGAATGCGTCGAAATCGATATCGACCGCACCGCCGTCTTTTTGAATAAGAGGAACGGTAAGCGGGTTTCTGCCGCAGTTTTGCGTAACGCTGAAAAATTCCGAATATACCGGCGTCAAAAATAAAATATCGTCGCCTTCGCCGCTGAACCGATCCACAATGGCGGCTAAAGCGGGTACGACCCCCGGACAAAAAGATGCGAGGGCGGTATCGAATGTCCACCCGTTCCTTTTTGCCTGCCAGTCCCGGACGGATTCAAAATACGAATCGGGACGTGACGTATAGCCGAAAATCCCGTTTTTATTCCGCTCCGCCATCGCATCGATAATCGGTCTGGCAGTCGGAAAATCCATATCGGCGATCCACAGCGGTATAATATCTTTCGTACCGAATTTTTTTTCGGCTTCGTCATATTTTACGGAATCGGTATGCGCTCTGTCCGTTATCGCATCGAAATCATATATCATTCCGTTCTCCCTTATATTGGTATGTATCGATTTTTTAACTATATGCAATTTATATGCCAATAAATAATAATAGAGATATTGGTTTTAATTATGATTTTTATGAGAGTATTTTGAGATTTAACGGAGATTCTACGGAATTCAGGAAATCATTACGGACGCATCTCTTCGTATCTTCGTACAAAAACCCATTTACCCCATTATTTGTTTACATTAAACCATTTTAACCCGTTTTCGGTTATCCGTGCGCCGTTTCTGCCTTTTTTTACATCGATAAATCTTTTCGCGGCCATATCCTGCAGCAAATCACGCACTTCTTTTTCTCCGACGATATAACCGGCATCTCTGATTTGCTGCAATAAAAACCGCCTGCCGCAGCTTTTTCCTTCTTTTGCACGACGTTTCATTTGTTCGAGTAAAAAAAGCTGTGCGTATTTTACCGAGCCGTCGGAAGGAAAAAAGCGGACGCTCTCGGTTTCAAAATGCGGAGCTGAAGATACGGACGAAAAAGCAGGGTGCAGGACGGAAACTTCCGAACGTCCTTGTGCTTCAAAGCAGCGTTCAAGTGTTTCCGTTTTTTTCCGCTTTATCTGCAAATCCGCCGGCAAATCATCCGGTACGATTTCGGCTTTATTCAAGCAGGCAAGATATTCAACGCAGTTTTTCAACTGCCGGATATTGCCGTCCCATTCTTGATCGAGCAGTATCCGCTCCGTTTCGTTTGCGAGCGTAAAATCGGAATGGAGACGTTTTTTAAAATTATCGATCAATTCCAAAACATCCGTTCCCCGCTCGCGCAAAGGCGGCAATTCCAAACTCAATACGTTCAGCCGGTAATACAAATCTTTTCTGAATCTTCCGAGCCGTACCGATTCGCCGAGATTTTCATTCGTTGCGGCAATAATGCGCACATCGACGTTGATAACGCTGTTGCCGCCGATCCTCAGCACTTCTTTTTCCTGGATAACGCGCAAAAGCTTCAGCTGCAGCGCTTTGCTCATGCCTTCGATCTCATCGAGAAAAAGCGTACCGCGGTGTGCGAATTCGAAAAATCCCATTTTGCCGCCTTTTTTTGCACCCGTAAAAGCGCCTTCTTCATAGCCAAACAATTCGCTTTCCATAAGGCTGTCGGGAATGGCAGCACAGTTGATCGCGACGAACGGATATCCGTGCCGTTCGGATGCCGCATGAATTGCATGTGCGAAAAGCTCTTTGCCGGTACCGCTTTCTCCGGTTAAAAGAACGGGAGCGGTACGGCATGCCATTTTCGCGGCAACTTCCTTTGCACGACGCACGGCGGCACTGCTTCCGATTATAGAATCGAACGTATATTTTGCCGCATGTCCTTTATTCATAAGCTGACGGCGCAGTTTATGCTGGCGGTACTCTTCGTCACTGAAACGCTGAATCGCCGCCATGGCTCCGACAAACGAATTGCCTTTGACGATCGGCGTAATATTGAGTGTCATATCGACATTGCGTATTTTGAGCATGTGTTCTTTTACAGCTTTTTGTGAAACCAAAAAATCACCGAACGGAATAAACGGAAGCACGCCGTCGGATTTTTTGCCGACAACCGCCTTTTTCGATACGGCGAGTATTTCCTCCGCTTTTTTATTTAAATAAAATACCGTTCCTTCCGCATCGATGCAGATAATGCCGATATCGAGCATATTTTGAAGATTGTCGAAAAGTCCTTCCATCCGTATGGAACGATAAAACATACGGTTGAAATTATAATTATCATCGACGATGTCTTTAAGATATTTTTTGATTTTTTCTTCTTCGAGAAGTTCTTCGCAGTCGGATTTAAGCAGGAGTTCGACAACAGTGTCGCCGCTTAAAAGACGCGGCCCGATATCCAAAACATCGGTCACTTCTTTCGGAACATAACGGCTTTCGCCGGGCGTCACGGCAAAGGTAATGTCCGGTCTATACGTTTCGTTCGGACTGCACGGATAACATTCGATATTGTCGATGCCGAAGCGATTAAACAGAGCCATCGTTTCGATCGCCATTTTATGGCTGAGATTGACGACAAGCGCTTTTGTTCCCTGCGGAATTTTTAATAATTGTTTTAAACTTTCTTTTCGTATCGTTACTTGGATAATGGTCACTTCGCCGTTTGAAGGCAACTGTTTTTGTAAATTGTTGAGATCCGTACACGCGCAGGTCGAAATCAAATACAGGTCGGCGGGACGAATATCGTTGAAATATTCTCGTGTACTGTATGAAAAGACACTTGCTTTGGCGCCCATAAAATATCGTACTTGCTCCGCATACACATCTGCAGAGACTTTGTCATATGCAATAACCGCGATTGTTTTCATAAGAACAACCTTTTTACTCGAATACTGTATTTTTATTATGGATACCCAATGCAGTGTGTTGTTTAAAACATACCGTTTTGTTTTTTAAGTATAACCTATGTATATCAGGTCGTCAAATAAGATCTCGAAAAATATACAAAAAAAGCCGTCATTTTCACGACGACTTTTTTAATTTTTATTTTATCTTTAAAACACACACGATACGCGCAATGCTATTACCGATTGCAATTCACGTTCTCTCCCGAAAACGTGAATTACATAACGAACGGACGATCTATTTGCTCAAAAGATTATTCATGCGCTTTACGAAATCGGCAGGATCTTTCAGCTCTTCACCGCCCACGAGCAGCGCTTGATCGAGCAGTACGAAAGAAATATCGGCGATGCGTTCTTTGTCGTCGGTGTCTTTGAGCTTTTGCACAATCGGGTGATCGCCGTTCACTTCAAGGATAGGCTTTACGTCGACGCCGGTCTGTCCCATCGCTTTCATCATGCGCTCCATTTGGAAGGACGGATCGTTTTCGTCGACGACGATACACGAAGGACTGTCCGAAAGGCGCTTGCTGAGCTTTACTTCTTTGACGTTGTCACCGAGCGCTTCTTTAATTTTTTCGACGAGCGGTTTGAACTCTTTTTCTTTCTTTTCCGCTTCGGCTTTATCGACGCCGAGTTCATCGTCGCTGCCCGCCCTGTTCACCGCTTTCAATTCAAATTCTTTGTATTTCCCGAGCGCGGGAATAACGATGTCCGCGATGTCGCTTGCGATTATCAAAACTTCAAAACCCTTTTTCGTATACGCTTCGAGGAGCGGACTTGAACGCAGATTGTTTTCGTCCGTGCCGGTAATGTAGTAAATCGATTTTTGGCCGCTTTTCATGCGCTGTACGTAGTCCGCAAAACTCGTCCATTCGCCGCCTGCAGTTTTGTCCGCCGCATTTTGAGCGGAAGCACCCGCGTCTTTTTTCGCAGTATCCATATCGCTTGCGCCGTCTTTTATTTCCGGCTTGTACGTCGTTTTAAATCGTACGATTTCCGCAATTTCCGCGCGGTTTGCAAAATCCGAGTACAGACCTTCCATCATCGGACGGTTAAACTGCGCGATAAACGTATTCCATTTTTCGATCGCTTTTTTTTCGGCATCGGTCGGCTTTTCGCTTTTTCGCGCTTTATCGGCTTCGTCTGCAAGCTTTTTAAATTCGCCGAGCAGCTTTTTTACCGACTGCGATTTAATCGTTTCGAGAATGCGATTTTGCTGCAAAATTTCGCGGCTCACGTTGAGCGGCAAATCTTCGCTGTCGATGATACCGCGCACGAAACGGAGGTATGCCGGAAGCAGTTCGCGGTCGTCGTCGGTGATAAACACACGCTTGACGTAGAGTTTTATGCCGCTTTTGTAGTCGGCTTGATACATATCGAAGGGCGCGGTTTTCGGAACGTAAAAGAGCGTCGTATATTCCTGCGTACCTTCGGCGTGCGTGTGGACGTACATGAGCGGATCGTCGCCGTCGCGGCTCATCGTTTTGTAGAATTCGTTGTAGTCCGATTCTTTCAAATCGCTCTTCGATCGTTTCCATACCGCGCTCGCGCTGTTTACCTGATCGACTTTATTTTCGCTCGACGTAACCTTACCCTTGTCGTCGTATTTGTTTTGCGTATAGTGAAGATAGATCGGAAACGCGATATAATCGCTGTATCTTTTAATAAGTTCTTCGATCTTCCAGCGGCTCGCGTACTCTTTGCTGTCGTCGTTTAAATGCATGACAACGGCGGAACCGCAGCTTTCGCTTTTATCGAAACCGTATTTTTTCGCCTCTTCGCTGTCGCATGCGACTTCTTCGATATCGTACGAGTTCGTGCCGTCGCTCGACCAGTGCCAAATTTTTCCGGACGGATCGGCCGCTTTCCGCGTGTATACGTCGATTTTTTTTGCCGCCATAAACGCCGCATAAAAGCCGACGCCGAACTGCCCGATGAGCGCCGAATCTTTAGACGCCGCTTCGTTCAATTTTTCAAAAAACGCTTTCGTGCCGCTGCGCGCGATCGTGCCGAGGTTATCGGTTAAATCCTTATCGGTCATGCCGATGCCGGAATCCTGCACGGTGAGCACGCTCTCTTTGCCCTCATCCCCGCCTTCGAATGAAATGTCGATGCGCGGCGCAAAATGCACGTCTTTGAACGCGTCGTCGGATACGGTGAGATATTTGAGTTTGTCGAGCGCGTCCGATGCATTCGAAACGATTTCCCTGAGGAAAATATCCTTATTCGAATACATCGAATGGATGATGAGTTTTAAAAGCTGATTTACTTCGGTTTGAAATTGATACGTTGCCATATAAGCCTCTTTTTAGAAATTGAAAAATAGTGCGGAAAATTCGCAGATTACTTCTAATGTACTGATAAACGGCGGCTTTCGGCAAGAAGGAAAATGTCCGTCCCCACGACATCCGTACCGAAAGCCGCTTCATGAGCTGCTTATGTTTCTCATCTTCCGGCAACTTTTTTACCCGCACATTGACACGCGCCGCCGTTTTTATATATAGTAAATAAAGCGGTGTTCAACCTATCTTGCAACTCTGCAAACCGAATTTATCAATCGCAATTCATTTTTAAGGAGTGTTCGTATGAAATCTTGCCTTATAACAAAGATAACGGGAAGAGAAATTATCGACTCGCGCGGAAATCCGACGGTCGAAGCGGAAGTAACGCTTGCCGACGGAACGGTCGGAACGGGAGCCGTACCGAGCGGCGCATCGACGGGTACTTATGAAGCCCTCGAACTGCGCGACGGAGACGCAAAGCGCTTCGGCGGAAAAGGCGTTTTAAAAGCCGCGGAAAATGTAAACCGCGCAATCAACGAAACGCTCGTCGGAAAAGACGCGTCCGATATCTACGCGATCGACCGCGCAATGATCGCTGCCGACGGCACGAAAGACAAATCGAAATTCGGCGCAAACGCGATCCTTGCGGTTTCCATTGCAAGCGCGCGCGCGGCGGCCTCTTCTCTCGGCATTCCGCTCTATCGCTTTTTCGGCGGCGTCAATGCAACGAATCTCCCCGTCCCGATGATGAACATCTTAAACGGCGGCGCACACGCGACGAACAGCGTCGACACGCAGGAATTCATGATCATGCCGGCAGGCGCTCCGTCTTTTAAAGAAGGACTCCGCTGGTGCACCGAAGTGTTCCACGCATTGCAATCCATTTTAAAATCGAAAAAACTCGCGACGGCCGTCGGCGACGAAGGCGGATTTGCGCCCGATCTCGCAAGCGACGACGAAACGATCGAAACGATCCTCGAAGCGATCAAAAAAGCCGGCTACGCTCCGGGAAAAGATTTCCTGCTCGCTATGGACGCGGCTTCTTCCGAATGGAAGGGCGGTAAAAAAGGCGAATACAAACAGCCCAAAAGCGGCAAAACGTTTACGTCGAGCGAACTCGTCGCGCACTGGAAATCGCTCGTCGAAAAATATCCGATCATCTCCATCGAAGACGGCCTCGACGAAGAAGATTGGGAAGGCTGGCAGCATTTGACAAAAGAACTCGGCAAAAACGTGCAGCTCGTCGGCGATGACCTGTTCGTCACGAACACCGAACGCCTCATCAAAGGCATTCAAAACGGATGCGGCAACTCCATCCTCATCAAGCTGAACCAAATCGGCTCCATCTCCGAAACGATGGACGCGGTAAAGATGGCGCACAAAGCGGGCTTTACGGCAATCATATCGCATCGCTCCGGCGAAACCGAAGACACGACGATCGCAGACCTCGCAGTCGCGCTCAACGCAGGCCAAATCAAAACCGGCGCACCGAGCCGCAGCGAACGCGTCGCAAAATACAACCGTCTCCTCCGCATCGAAGAAGATCTCGGAGCCGGCGCGGTATACCCCGGATTCGGCGCGTTCAATGTAAAACGCAACGCATAGTTTTCAAATTTTTTCGGACGACACGGAACGGAAGAACCCGCCTTCCGTACTTCGGTAACCCTCATCCGCGCTCACGCGCGGACGCTTCGCGGTACTCCACGCGGGCGTAGGCTGCTCGCCCCGCAATCGAACGGCGCACGGATCGGCTTATAACAAAGCCGCCCGTGCGCCTTTTTATTAATAATTAATAATTTTTTAGCGGCTGCCGAAATCATTCGAGCGTCCAAAAACGCTTATTTTACCGCACGGACGGTGAGCCGGTGCTTTCCCTCGCTTCGATACGTTTCAATGCGCGTAAATCCCGCCTCTCGAAGATAGCGTTCCAATTCTTCCTTACCGTAGATTTTCATACCGTCTATAATAGTCGTCCACTTTTCATCGGCTTTGTTTTTGCCGTCCGCTTCATTGACGACCATGAAAACGCCGCCCTGTACGATGCGACACCTGCCGTTTTGTACGGCATCGGCGTTTACTTCCTGCGATTTTTTAACCGATATTGCCGAATAGTCGAGTCCCGTAACTTCCGCCTGCGGGTATCGTTTTAACAATTCCGCAACGTTTCGTTCGCCCGATTATTTTTTGCCGACGAGCAGTGTCGAGCCCGCAAGCTGCAGCGACTTCGCTTCTTTCGGCGTCATAAACATGCCCTGCGTCGTGTCGATCAGTTCGGCTTTTTCATAGCCTTTCGCTTTTAAGTCCGCAACAAACGCATCCATGTCGCCGTAGCGGGAACGGGACATGAGATCGTGAATCGCGAAGACACCGCCTTTTTTCAGCACGCGAAGCGTTTCAAAAAGCAGCGCCTGTTTATTTACACCGGTGATATTGTGATACACGTAATTGCTCGTAACCGCATCGAAGCTTTCGTCCGGAAAATCGAGTTTTACCGCGTTGCCCTTTTCAAAGCGCACATTCGAAACGCCTTCAGCCCGCGCGTTGTTTTCGCACAGCGCTTTGCTGAACGAGCGGTACTCCGCACCCCACGGATCGACGCCGAGCATCGTCCCTTGCGGATTCCGCTTTGCACACGCAATCGTAAGCGCGCCGCTGCCGCAGCCGACGTCAAGTCCCGTACCGCCGGAGGGCAGCGTCACATACTTCGCCGTCCCTTCGATAATGCCGCGAGACATCTGCCGCTTGCCGTTGTAATCGAATGCGCGGTACCAGCGCAAAAACAGCATCGCTGCAGCACCGAAGCCGATAAAAAAGAGCGCAAACAGCACCGAAAGCACAGCCCTGAACGTTCCCGAAACGCCGACGCCGGCAATTCCGAAAACAGCGAGCAAGATAAACGAAACGCATGTGCAGGCGGTAAAAAGGACGAGCACTTCTTTCGGCACCCAGTTTTTATAATCGGGTTTCATAGATTCCTCCATCGGCGGTGATATTTCAGACGACACTTTTTATGATGCTTTCGCAAAAACTATATGCTTTTTCGAAGATAATTGCAAGGAGTTAGGATAAGCTAATTTTACGATTCGACCGACTGCTCTCTTTCAAAAGCAGTTCGATAAGGATATCGTGCGCGCTTCCGGTAAATCCGCCCGTAAGCGGTTTTTCATACACGATACGCGATTTTTTCATCATTACCAACCGTACGAAAAACGACAAAATACTGTTGCCTGACGGGGTAACAAAGGTTATACTTAACGGCAAGGCGGCGGTAAAACGCAGAAGCCGGAACTTCAAGCGTTTTTAGAGTATATGAACAGAAAAAAGGGAAGCAATACTTTTATTGCGGAGCTTGAAACTGAAATATCGGAAGTGCTATGACCGATTATCAAAAAGAATTTATCGATTTTATGGTTTCGTGCGGCACGCTCGCGTTCGGCTCTTTTACGCTCAAAAGCGGGCGGCACTCTCCGTTTTTTATCAACGCGGGAGCATATGTGACCGGCTCTCAGCTTTTGCAGCTCGGCAAATTTTACGCAAAAACGATTCACGATAATTTCGGAGACGATTTCGACGTATTGTTCGGCCCTGCGTACAAAGGCATTCCGCTTGGTGTTGCGACGGCGATCGCTTACGACGAATTGTACGGCAAGGAAGTACGCTATTCGTCGAACCGCAAAGAAGCGAAAGACCACGGAGAAGCGGGCATTTTGCTCGGCGGAAAAATTTCCGACGGCGATAGAATTTTAATAATCGAAGACGTGACGACGAGCGGCAAATCGATCGAAGAGACCTACCCGATTATCAAAGCGCAGAGTGAAAACGCGGCCGTCATCGGTTTGGTCGTGTCGATAAACAGAATGGAAAGGGGACTTACGACGGATAAAAGCGCACTCGACGAAATCTCCGATACATACGGCTTTCCCGCCCGCGCGATCGTTTCGATGGACGACATAATCGACGCGCTTTACACGCACGGTGATAAAACGGTCATCACCGAGGGCATCAAAAAATCGCTCGACGACTACTACGCCGAATGGGGCGCCAAGCGTTGAAAGTGCAAAAGGACGTGCGGTTTCCGTAATGTTCGGACGGCCGCTTCAAATCTGCGCTTGCGGCGGCCGATCGGCAAAACGGCGATGCATCGCCTGCGGCACATCGCTCAGTGATGAAAGAGGCGCGTGCCGGTAAATGCCATAACCATATCGTATGCGTCGCACGTGCGTATGACATCGTCGTCGCGGATCGAACCGCCGGGTTCGGCTACGACGGAAGCTCCGCTTTTATGCGCGCGCTCGATGTTGTCGCCGAACGGAAAAAACGCATCGCTTCCGACGGCAACGCCGCCGTTTTTCGAAATCCACGCGCGCTTTTTTTCTTCCGTAAAAACGGGCGGCTTCCTCTTAAATATTTTTTGCCACGCGCCGTCCGCGAGTATGTCGCCGGATTCGCTTCCGACGTATACATCGATCGCATTGTCGCGCTCGGCTCGCTTTATGCCGTCGCAGAATTCGAGGGCGAGCGCTTCGGGCGACTGGCGGAGCCACCACGTATCCGCTTTGCCGGCGGCAAGGCGCGTGCAGTGAACGCGCGACTGCTGTCCAGCACCGACTCCGATCGCCTGCCCGTCTTTGACAAAGGCGACGCTGTTCGACTGCGTGTACTTCAGCACGATAAGCGAAATTAATAAATTTAATATGTCGGCATCTGAAAGCGTTTTGTTTTTCGTTACGATATTCGTCAAGCATGAAGCGTCAATGATACTGTCGTTCCGTCCCTGCTCGAACGTAACGCCGAACACTTGCTTTCGTTCGATTTTTTCGGGCACGTACGTGTCGTCTATTTGCAGGACGACGTAAGCACCTTTTTTTTTCGCTTTTAAAAGCTCGAGTGCGGCGCCGTCGTAGCCGGGCGCGATGACGCCGTCGGACACTTCTTTTGCAATGAGGCGAGCCGTCGCTTCGTCACACGGATCGGACAATGCGATAAAGTCTCCAAACGACGACATACGGTCAGCCCCCCGCGCACGGGCATAGGCGGCGGCGAGCGGTGAAAGCTCGGCATCTTCCGTAAAGTAAATTCGCCTGAGCGTATCGGAAAGCGGCAAACCGACGGCGGCTCCCGCAGGCGATACGTGTTTGAACGAAGCCGCAGCGCTTATGCCGCTTACGGCGCGGAGCTCTTTAACAAGCTGCCAGCCGTTGAGCGCGTCGAGCAAATTGATATAGCCCGGCGTTCCGTTTAAAACGACAAACGGCAGCTCGCCTTTTTCGATAAATACCCGCGCGGGCTTTTGGTTCGGGTTGCATCCGTATTTGAGCGGCAATTCCGTCATAATTAATAATTCTCCTCGCAGCGAAGCTTCAAGCGGCATCGGGGTATTAAACCCTCCGCACGAATAAAAAAAACTCCGCTCCGCACCGGAACGAAGTTTTCATTGCGAATCAATTGCAGAATAAAACGGTCTGCGATGCGATTTTCGAAAGAAAAATCAACCTTTTTCCGCGTCAGTAAAAATCGAATCCACTTCGTAGTTTGCGATAAAATCCTGCACGTCTCCGGAGCTCATAGTAATACCGTATGCGACATCGCTGCCCGATTTGATATCGCCGCTGACGCCTTTAAAATCCGCATAGCTTATCGCCGTACCGGCAAGCGCGCCTTTATCGGCCGCTCTGCTGAATCCCGATTTTCCGTTATAATTGATATAAATATCACTCATACTCTCTGTACCCCAATATAAAATTGATACGTTCAGTATACACGATTGCGTATTATAAATCAAGGCGAATGTTCAATAAATTTCAGGCGCTCCGTACCGCTCGTAGGGTCTACGACCGGCCGAAATTATCGTAGCGTTCGATTATTTTATTGACAACGCGATTTTTCTCATTTATACTGAAATGAAATCAATTTAAAAACTCAGGCGCAATCGCTTTATGCATCTGTTTTATACAAACGGATGCGCGCTTGTATTTTATCTATCGTTTTATACATCAGGAGGAAAACGTAGTATGATCAAAAAAAATTTATTTAAAACGGCGATGCTCGGTTTGACGGTGTTATGTATCGGTGCGTGCGGCAGCGGGAAAAAAGCCGGGTCCACTGCGGACATCGTTGCAAAAGCAAGCAAAATGCCGCTTGAAAAACTCGAAGCGGCGGCAAAGGCGGAAATGGAAGCGTCGAACGACACTTTCAAAATCGTCGGTTTGACTTCCGCGCTGAAAACGGCTGCAACGAAATTCGCGGAACACTACGATTGGCTGCACTACGGTACGAAAGACGGCAAAGACAATGTCTACGTAAACAACAGCTATAAGGATTACACGTTGTTGACGGCGCTCGAAGTCGCGGATAAAACGTATTTTGCCGACTATGCTCTCGTACAGGATGTCCGCTCTCTCGCCGACTACGATGCCGCGGGTATTGTGTGCAACTTCGTTCCGTCCGATTGGAAAGAGATGGGATTATCCGAAGCGGACACGTATCCGTTAAAAGGCATTCACTTCAATAAAATATTTTATACGAATACGAACTTTGAAAAAGTGACCGGAAAAAAATTATACAATATTTGGCAGCTCGCCGGAACGTCGGCCGATCCCGATCACTTGGACAAAGTATCGTTCCAATCTCCGGTTACGGAACAAATCAATATGTCTTTTCTCTTAAGCTGCGAAGCTCCGGCAAATCAAGCGCGCATCGAAAAAGCGTACAAAGATTATTACAACAAAGATTGGAGCGCTTCGGAAACGGGCTATGCTTCAGCCGGTGAACAGTGGGTTACCGAAATGATTGCAAATATTTCACGCTGGCATGCATCCGACGGTACGGCGATGAAAGAAACTCAGCTCAAATACGATTGGGACCGCGGCTATGTGTACTACGGTGCGTTCGCAAAGATGAAAGACGCTGCGACAAAGTATTACGGCGGCATCGTCGGTGCGGATCCTTCGTTCTACGAAAAAGAAGACGTCAAAGACAAAAACGGAAAAGTCATCGGCAAAGCGGGAACGATTCAAGCGAAAAAGACGGTACAGTTCGATTGGGAAATCGACGGCTTCAACGGATTCATGTATACGATGTGTTCTCAAATCGTTAATAATGCCGCGCATCCGTATACCGCATGTCTGTTCGCCCGCTTTTTGCTGACGAAGGAATGCTACGAAGCGATGGTTTACAATTCCGCGACTCCGTCGGCGGACGGCAAAAAAGCGAATCAATACGGATATTATTTCCCGTGCTCGAACGACATCACCTACGCAAAAGGCGATTGGGATAAAGACACGCACATCGCAAGAGAGATCAACGAAAATTACGCATTTTTAAAAAACATCAAAGTCTCCCAAGTCAATAAACTGTTGGCGCTCGTTACGTCGAACAGCAAAGCGACGGAAGTAACAAAGCAGGAGCAGGCGGAAGACGAAGCAAAAAAATAATCCGCCGCATCGCTTAAAATCTTAATAATCAACCGGCGGCCGGTTAATCGCATTGAAGATTAACCGGCATGTACGGCGGGCGGAAAGCGACACCGCGTTTTCATCCGCCGTCGGCGCGGTTGGATTATTTGGGAGAAAATAAATATGACCGATAATCAAACAGTAAAAGCACAACCCGCTCCGTTTTATTTTAAAAAAATTTTAAATCACATAAAACAATTTTTTTCAAAGTCTTCCAATTGCATCATCGTTTTTTTCGGTATCGTGTTGACGATCACCGTCATCTATCCGCTTTTTTCGATGGTCAAAGATTCGTTTACGGTTCAAAGCGTTTCGGAAGCAAAAAACATCAATGAGATTTGGGATGCGGCCGTAAAGCGCGGCGATTTTACGTTTTTGCAATGGCCGTCGCTGTTGTTCAACAAATTGACGCCGCTGTATTCGAAAAACTTTTTTTGGATCCCGCTGTATCGTTCCGTGCTCATGGCGCTGATCGCCTGTACGATCGCGGTCGTATTCGGCGGCAACCTCGCATTCTTTATCACGCGGACGAATATACCGTTTAAGCGCTTTATCTCAACGGTATTCGTTTTTCCGTATATCATGCCGTCGTGGTCGATCGCGATGTTTTGGGAAAATTTTTTCAAAAACACGAACGTGAGCGGAAGTCCCGGAGAAGGACTGCTGCAGGCGTTGACAGGAATAAGCGCGCCGCAATGGCTCGTCTACGGTTTTTTCCCGACGGCAATCGTGCTCGGTCTGCACTACGCACCGTTCGCGTACATATTGATCGGCGGCATACTGCGGAACATGGATGCGAACCTTGAAGAAGCGGCGACGATTTTAAAAGCGTCGCGCTTAAAAATCGTCGGAAGGATTACCTTGCCGATCGTCGCGCCCGCGATGATATCGACGGTTTTGCTGGTGTTTGCGAGTTCCATTTCAAGCTACACCGTTCCGCAGTTTTTAAATAAAGACGGATCGTTCAATTCGATTTCGATCACGCTGCGTTCGGCGCTGATGACGGGGAAAAAAGGCGAAGGCTACGTCATCGCAACGATACTGCTGATTTTCAGTGTGTTGATTTTGACGCTGAACAACCGGTTTACAAAAAGCCGCAGGAGCTTTACGACGGTATCCGGCAAATCGGGACAAATCACCAAAATCGATTTGAAAAAGGCGAAGTGGCCCATCGCCGTTACGACGCTCGTTATCGTAACGTTCTTTGCCGTCATTCCGCTGCTTTCGTTCGTACTCGAAAGCCTCGAAGAAACGGCCGGCGATTTTTCTTCGATTACGCTCAAATATTGGATCTCTCCGACGCCCGCAATCGACGACGCCTTTGTCGGCGCGCGCGATTATTCTCTGAACGGCATCTTTCACAACAGCACGATTTTGCATTCATTCGGCAGAACCATCATCGTCGCCGTCATCGTTTCGTTTATCTGCGGAACCTGCGGCATTTTGATCGGATACGCCGTCAGCAAAAACAGGAGAAGCCGTCTTGCCAATTACGTTTCCAGTTTGGCGTTCTTGCCGTACTTGATTCCCGCGTTGAGTTTCAGCACGATTTTCTTTTCGCTGTCGAAGACGAATGCGTTTCATTTTTTGGACGTTGCGACGACGCTCAGCGAATGGTCAGCCGTCGCGCTGTGCATCATCGTCGGAGGCATAAAGTTTTTGCCCTTTGCGTCGCGCAGCGGAACGAACGCGATGCTGCAGGTTTCGGGTGAAATCGAAGAAGCTGCAATAATCACCGGCTGCCCGTGGGGCAAGCGGATGACGAAGATTTTATTTCCCATCCAAAAATCGAGTTTTATAAGCGGCTATCTGCTGCCGTTTATATCCTGTATGAGAGAGTATACGCTGTTTGCGTTGATCACATCGAGCGTTACGCTGTCGACAAACGTTCTCGAATACTACACGAGAAACGGCGTCGATCAGCTTGCGAACGGCATCAACCTGTTACTGGTCGTATTTGTTATTGTTATTAATTTATCGATTAATAAATTTACCGGCGCATCTATTGATAAAGGAATTGGAGGTTAATATATGCCGCGAATAGAATTACACGATGTTTCAAAACGATGGGGCGATTTTGTCGGAGTCAATCACCTCAATATGGTTATCGAAGACAGAGAATTCATCACGCTGCTCGGTCCGTCCGGCTGCGGAAAGACGACGACGCTGCGTATGATCGCGGGGCTTGAAACGCCGACGGAAGGCAGGATCACCATCGGCGATACGGTCGTCTTCGATTCGGAAAAAGGCATCAACGTTTCGCCCGACAAACGCGATATCGGCTTTTTGTTTCAAAACTACGCGTTGTGGCCGCACATGACCGTGTATAAAAACATCGCCTTCGGTCTTGAAAATTTAAAGTGGCCGAAAAGCAAAATCGAAGAACGCGTACGGGAAGTTTTAAAGACTTTAAAAATTGAAGAATTCAAAGACCGCTATCCGGCAGAATTGTCGGGCGGACAGCAGCAGCGCGTCGCAATCGCACGGACGCTCGCGCCCAAACCGAAAGTGCTTTTTATGGACGAGCCGCTTTCAAACCTCGACGCGAAACTGCGCAGCGAAATGCGCACGGAATTGAAGCGCCTGCATTCGGACACGAACTCGACTTTCGTCTACGTTACGCACGACCAGCTCGAAGCGATGACGCTTGCGACGCGCATCTGTTTAATCGAAAAGGGCGACCTGCAGCAGTACGATCCGCTGCTCGTCGTCTACAACCGGCCGGCGAATTTGTTCGTTGCGGATTTTATCGGAAACCCGACGATGAATTTCATTCCGGCAAAAGCGAAGCAGACGGCGAAAAACGAACTCGCGGTACAATTTTTCGGCATCGATGCGGTCTTCGCGTGCGAAAAAGACGTGCAGCTTGAAAGAGAAGACGTCATCATCGGCATCCGTCCGGAATTTCTTCCGATCAGCGACGGCGGCGCAATCGAGGGACTTGCGTATTCGACGCTTCCGTCGGGTATGGAGACGATCGTCAAAATCAACCTCAAAGGCGATATTTTATCTTCCGTCGTATTCGGTTCGATCGACTATGCAGTCGATAAGCCGATCCGTTTCGACATCGTCGGCGACGATATCATCGTCTTCGATACCGAAACGAAAAAAAATATCTGCCTCGGCTCCGTTAAAGTTAAATAATAATTATTAATTATTAAAATGACCGGAGCGCGGCTTTGCGTTCCGGTTTTATTTTTTCCAAAATGCGGGCAGGAAATACAAAATCATCGTATAGAGTTCGAGCCGTCCGGCGAGCATCGCAAACGAATACCACCATTTGACCGTATCGGGAAGAAAGCCGTAATTGCACACCGGCCCCAATTTTCCGAAGCCCGGTCCGACGTTTCCGACCATCGACAGCGCACCCGTCAAAGCGCTGAACAAATCCAAATCGAAAAGGCAGCCGATTGCCGTCGTGATAAACACGAGCAAAAGATACAACGAAACGAAGGCGGCGACGTTCGGCGCCAAATCTTTGCCGGCAACTTTTCCGTTTAATCGAATATTGAATATACCGTGCGGATGCAGCATTTTTTCGGTTTCGTTGTGCAGCTGTTTTGCAAGGACGACCCAGCGCACGACTTTTATACCGCCTCCGGTAGAGCCTGCGCAGCCGCCTAAAAAATAGAGTATAAAAATTAATAATTGTGCAGTCGGCGCCCACGTTGTAAAATCCGCCGTGCCGAATCCCGTCGTCGTCAAAATCGAAGCGACTTGAAACGAACCGTATCTGAGCGCCTGCAAAAACGAACCGTACTGTTTTGTGATAACGAACGCAATACCGAGCGAAGCCGCAATAAAAACGGCGAAATACGCTTTTAATTCCGAGTTATCGCGGATCTCGGAAAATTTTCCGGTGACGGCGTAGTAGTATAAGCTGAAGTTGATTCCCGACAAAAACATAAACACCGTACAGATGACGTCGATCGAAACGGAACCGTATGTGCCGACGCTCGAATTTTTCGTCGAAAAGCCGCCGGTACCGAGCGTCGCAAACGCGTGTGAAAGCGCATCGATAAAATCCATGCCGGCAAACAAGAGCAGCACCGTTTGCACGACCGTAAGTGCGGTATAGGAAATCCACAAAATTTTTGCCGTCGTCGTAATCTTCGGCGTCACTTTGCCTTTTTCGGGACCGGTCGTCTCCGCTTTGATGAGTTGAAAACCGCCGACGCCGAGCAGCGGCAAAAGCGCGACGGTGAGCGCGACGATACCCATACCGCCGAGCCAGTGCATTTCGCACCGCCACAGATTGATGCTTCGCGGCAGCGATTCGACTTCGCTCAAAATCGTCGCTCCCGTCGTCGAAAAACCGCTGACGCTTTCGAAGATAGCATCGGCGAAGTGCGGGATCGCACGGCTGCACCAGAGCGGCAGCGCACCGAATACGCTTCCGGAAATCCACGCAAGCGCGACGATGACGAAAGTACCGCGTGTTGAAAGACGTATTTCCGTTTTTCGCCCGGCGATAAAGATGACGATCGCCGCGATCCAGCTTGCGACCATCGGAACGGCGAAAGAAGCGATGACGGCGGTCTCTCCGAGCGCGAGCGCCGTGCCGATCGGAATTAAAAACGAAACGCCGATAAATGCGACAATAATGGATATGATTTTTAAAAACGTTAAAACCGCCATGACGCCGCTCCCCTATTTTACGCTGCCGCCGAAAAACGAAACGACATTGCCGTTTTCTTCCGCGACGGTGATAAGGATAACGTGATCGCCCGCGTTGAGGCGCGTATCGCCGGCGGGTATTTCATAAACTTGCGAATCGTATTTTTTGACAAGAAGGATTAAAAACACGCCGGGGTTTGCGATGTCGCGAAGCGTTTTATTGATCGCTTTCGAATCGCCGGGAAGAACGCACTCGATGATTTCCAAATCGCCGGTCGTCACGGTGTGAATTTCTTTAACGGATTTTCCGCGCAAATGACTCATAATCGAATCGACGACGGCATCGCGGATCGGAACGGGTACGTCGACGCCGAGCTTCCGCGAAATCGACGAAAAAGCCGAACTCGTAACAAGGCTTATCGATTTTCCGACGCCGAGCGATTCGAGATAAGCCGCGAGCACCATATTCATTTCGTGATTGTGCGTCGCGCAGATCGCCAAATCGAACGACGCGATCCCTTCTTCCTGCAAAAAAGCTTCATCCGTCGCATCGGCGCAAAAAACCTTTGCCGACGGGAAGCGCTCGGATGCGATTTTCGTCAGCTCTTCGTCGCTGTCGATGATGACGAATTTTTGCGGCCGTTTGATAACCTGCTTCGAAAACAGATCGAAAAGCGAGCGCTTTTCCTTCGGTTGAATCAATCGTTCCGCGATGATCGTACCGATTCTTCCCGCTCCGATAAGCGCAATGTTTTTCAATTCTTTTTGCTCGGAACCGCAAAGCGCGAGCAATTCGGGAACGTCTTCTTTGGCGACGATCACGCCGATGCTGTCGCCGGGATTGAGAACCGTATTGCCGCTCGGAAGAGAGGTTTTGCCGTTTTCTTCGACGTACGCGATGAGGAAAGGCTTATCGATGAGCGTGCGGACAGTCTGTAGTTTTTGCCCCGCAAGCTTGCTTCCTTTTGCGACCGTCATGCGCGTCAGCTCGTACGCATTGTTTCCGAAAACCTGCACATCGCTCACCGCGCCGTTTTCGACCGCTTGAACGACCGCTTCGCCGGCTTCCACGTCGGGGTGGATCATGTAATCGATGCCGTACAGAGGCCGATGCTTTCCGCCGAACGAATCCGCGTGGCTCTTTTTTGCGGCCGCCGTGTTGACGTAGTACGCGTAGTTGCGCACGCGCGCGATCTTTACGATATCGGGATATACCGCGTCGACGAGCGAACAGGTTATCATATTCACTTCGTCGTTTTCCGTAACGCATACGAGCGCGTCGGCTTTCGCGATACCCGCTTCTTCGAGCGTCTCCAAATCGTTGCCGTCGGCGAGCATCACCGTACAGTCAAGCTGATTCGAAACGTGACGCACATTGTTTTCATCGTTGTCGATAATCGCGACGGTATTTTTTTCATTGATCAATAATTTTGCAAGCTGCACGCCGGTAAAACCGGCACCGATAATAACGATCCGCATCGAATGTATTCCTTATTAATTAATTTGAAGTTTTATTAAGTGCGATATTCATATTATTAATTTTTATCTTCCTGCGACAATTTCGATTTTTTCCCTGCAACGACCGTCGCCGATGCGATCACCGCCGCACATACGATCGCCGCAGCGGCAGCTTCGAGCAGAGCGTTCGGAAGCAACAACAGCAGCACGGCGATAAAACCTTTGCCTCCCATAGCGCTCATCATCCTGCCGCCGGCAAAGATATACAGCGCACCGACGACAAAACACGTATGCGCAAGCGTCGAAATAAACGCGGCAAGCGCGGCGGAAACCGTCTTCGGCAAATGCGGAATGAGCGACAAAAGCCGCCATAAAAGCCAAGCGGCTGCGGCAAGAAGCGCACGCGGCAAAACCGAAACGGCGGGATTGATAAAAAGCGGATCGAGCGCGCCGGTCGGCGTTATCGCCGCAAGAATTAAACTGAACACACCGAACACCGTGCCGACGGCGATCCCCGAAGCGAGAGCCGATGCGCCTCCCGACAGCATAACGGCGAGCAAAACGGGGATGTGCATGATCGTAATCGACGCGTTCGGGCCGAGCGGGATCATGCCGAGGTGGAGCGGCGGCATACCGAGGACGACGACAAGCGCGCAGAGCGCGCCCGTCAATGCGATTTTTCTGTTTCGCGATACCGTTTTTTCCATACGCTGTATCATAGCGAATTATTATGTGTCTGGCAACGAGCGGCGAAATATAAAATAAAAGTACAAAACAAAGAATATGTAGTGTAGCGCTTTCCATGAAATCTCCGATAACTGACAGTATCTCCGGAATGTTTTATGACAATGGAAAATCATATAAAAATATGCTCAGTGAAGCATTACAGGACAAATATTTATGATAAAAAAGGTCTTTATTGATACCGATATTGTCCTTGATGTTGCATTAGCTCGAGAGCCGTTTTTTCTGCCGGTAAAATCATATTAGCAATTGAAAAAACGGAAATTTAAAAAACAGAGATATACATATCTATGAATATTTATTTATTTTAGAAAAATAGATAATATTTATTATCGAGGTTATACGCTTATGCTCCCGCTCCTTTATCACAAAATAGACCGCGCCGAAACGAATGCGCTGCTGCATAATCGCGGACTGTCTCCCGTTTACACCGTGTCGGCAAAATCGCGAATCGTGCTTGTCGGGCAGGCGCCCGGACGGATCGCACAGGAAACGCGAAAACCGTGGAACGATGCAAGCGGACGGCTGCTTCGAAAATGGCTTGGCGTAACGGACGAACAGTTTTATAACCCCGATCTGTTTGCAATTATGCCGATGGATTTTTATTATCCGGGAAAAGGCGCTCACGGCGATTTGCCGCCGAGGAAAGAATTTGCACCGACATGGCATCCGAAGCTTTTAGCGCTTATGCCGGACGTCCGCCTGACAATTTTAGTCGGAGCGTACGCGCAAAAATATTATTTGGGAATGCGGGCGGAGCGAAACTTAACCGAAACGGTAAAAAATTTTAACAATTACCTGCCCGAGTATTTTCCACTCGTACATCCCTCGCCGCTCAATTTCGGCTGGCGAAAGCACAATCCGTGGTTTGAAAAAGAGGTGATTCCGCTTCTGCAGGTGCTCGTACAAAAAGCGATTCGATAAGGCGCGATTTTTTAAGGAGCGGGGCTTCGGCGATGCAATCACGCCGCGCTCAAAAAGACTGCTGCTTTGACAGGGTAGCCGCAAAACGCCGGTACCGTTCATACAGCAAAATGCCCGCGGCGACGGATACGTTTAAGCTGTCGATTTTTCCGCAGGTCGGAACAGATACGATCGCATCGCACTGTTTTGCAAGAAGGGGTGAAATCCCTTTTCCCTCGCTTCCCATGACGATGACCGTTCTCCGTGCAAAGTCGACGGAACCGAGCGCCTCTCCGCCGGCATCTGCGCCGTATACCCAAAAGCCCGCGTCTTTTAAGCGTTGAACCGCGCGCACCGCATTCGGCACGACGCTCACGGGAACCCACGCGGCGGCTCCTGCGCTTGAGCGGGCGATCACTTCGTTATGTGCGATGTCGTTTGCGCTTCTAGCCTGCGGTAAGATAACGAGAGAAGTACCGAACTGATCGCAGCTTCGGATAATCGCTCCGACGTTGTGGGGATCGGTCACCGAATCGAGCACGAGCACCGTCGTACACAAATTTCCCGCTCCGCTGTTTTGTAAAGCGCCGCTTTGTTCCGACGAAGCGTCATAATCGGACGGAAGAGATGCGAGCCACTCGTCAAAATCGACGATATTATGTGCATTCTCCGATTCTCCCGAAACGCAGAGCACGATACCGCGGTGGTCGCGTGCGGTTTCGGAAAGGCGCGCGGCAAGCGAATCGAGGGCGGCATCGTCCGCTTGTTCGCAAGGAATGCCTTCTTGTTTTGCAAGCGCGATGATTTTTTTCGCGCGCGGCCCCGCTTTACTCCAGACGATGCGCATCCGGCCGATTCCGCGCGAATCACTCCGTATGCGCTCTTCGATTGCATGAAAGCCTGTGACGATTCGTTCAGCCATATCGTACCGAGTTTACCGCCCGCAGCATTGTTTGTATTTTTTTCCGCTGCCGCAGGGACAGGGATCGTTCCGCCCGATTTTTTTGCCTTCCCGCCGAATCGTCGTCGTTTTGAGATTGCCCGTCGTATACAGCCATTCGCCGTCCGTTTTTTCGAACGCTGCGGTTTCATGATGTTTATCGCGAAGCCCGTGACGCGTATAGTCGGCTTCGAATTCGACGATGCCTTCAGTGTCACCCGCCGCGCCTTTTTCGGTACGCAGAATTTTCAAACCGTGCCACACGGACTGCTTGCTCCAATCCTCCGTTGCTTTGCGGTCTATGTCGCCGCGTCCTTCACCCTCTTTGCACGTGTTTACGATAAAGTCGATTTCATGTACGACGTATGCCGTGTACCGCGCGCGCATGAGCGCTTCCGCCGTAGCGGCTTTTGTTTTGCCGGTGATAACGGGTTCGCAGCAGTCCGCATATTTTTTACCGGAACCGCACGGACACATATCAATTTTTTCGTTGGTCATAGCGCGAGTATAGCATTAAGGTTCTTCAGAATTCAAGGTTTCCGCATGTGCTTGATGCGGTACGCACACCGTACCGGCTTCCGGCGGACAGGAACGAAGCGTGAGGGATTGGAGGGGCGAAAGTTCCGGAGCGAGCGATGAGCGAGCGGAGGAATGGAGCGCGCGAGCGCGGAACCCCGAAAAGCCCGACCCGAGCGGAGTGAGGGGCACGCCCTCACCCTTAAAAAAATTAATAAAAAATAGAATGCACCGTGCGATAATATCGGCAGTTGAGGATATTATTAATAATTTGTCAATCGCTATTATTAAGTTTTAATAATCGGGAAATGCGAATCGAAAACTTGCAGTATTCGATTTTTTCCGATATGATGTGCGCATGGCAAAGACGGTTGACAATAAAAAAATCATCTACACGATGGACGATGTGAGCCGCGCGTACGGCACAAAAGTCGTTTTGAAAAATATCGGCATTTCGTATTATTACGGTGCAAAGATCGGCGTCATCGGGCCGAACGGATCGGGTAAATCGAGTCTGTTTAAAATACTTGCGGGACGCGATACGGAGTTTACGGGCGAAACGCATCTCGCGCCGGGCTATTCGATCGGCTATCTCGAACAGGAGCCGGAACTCGAAGCGGGGAAAACGGTCAGAGAGATCGTCGGCGAAGGTGTCAAAGAGATTACCGACCTCCTTGCGGAATTCGATACAGTGAACGAAGCGTTCGGAGATCCCGACGCGGACTTCGACAAACTCGGCGCGCGGCAGGCGGAGCTGCAGGAAAAACTCGATGCGCTCGACGCTTGGAATCTCGATGCGAATTTGGAACTAGCGATGGAAGCGCTGCGTTGTCCGCCGGGAGATCAGATCGTCGACGTGCTTTCCGGCGGTGAGCGCAGGCGCGTTGCACTGTGCCGGCTGCTTTTGCAAAAGCCCGATATCCTTTTGCTCGACGAACCGACGAACCACTTGGACGCGGAAACGGTCGCGTGGCTTGAAAAGCATTTGAACGATTACGAGGGCACGGTTATCGCGATCACGCACGATCGTTATTTTCTCGACGATGTGGCCGGCTGGATTTTGGAACTCGACCGCGGGGAAGGTTATCCGTTTAAAGGCAATTATTCGAGCTGGCTTGAACAAAAAGAAGCGCGTCTTGCGCTGGAAGAAAAGGGCGAAAGCGAACGGCGAAAAGCGATGCAGCGCGAACTCGAGTGGATTCACATGGGTGCGAAAGGCAGGCAGGCAAAACACAAAGAACACATTACGCGCTACAACGAACTGCTTTCGCAAAGCGGCAAAACCGCGCTCAAAGACACGCAGATTTCGATCCCCGCAGGTCCCAGGCTCGGAGGAGCGGTCATCGATGCGGAAAATTTAACAAAATCGTACGGCGATAAACTCTTGTTCGAAAATCTTTCGTTTCATATTCCGGCGGGCGCGATCGTGGGCATCGTAGGACCGAACGGCGCGGGAAAGACGACGCTGTTCAAATTGATCGCGGATGCGGCCGGTCAAACGGTCGAACGGCTCGACGGCAAAGAGGGCGGAGAAAAACCGGATTCCGGTGAAATCAAAATCGGCTCGACGGTAAAATTGGTTTACGTCGATCAGCTCCGCTCGAAGCTCGATCCCGACAAAACGGTGTACGAACTGCTTTCCGGCGGACAGGATATCGTCAAGCTGGGAGCGGTCGATGAAAAAGGCAGGGCGCTTGAAGGCGGAGTGCGCGAAGTAAACGCGCATGCCTATTGTTCGTGGTTCAATTTTTCCGGCGCGGAACAGAATAAAAAGATCGGCGTGCTTTCCGGCGGCGAAAAAAATCGTCTGAATCTCGGCATGATGCTCAAAGAAGCGGGTAACGTTTTGATGCTCGACGAACCGACGAACGACTTGGACGTACAGACGGTGCGCGCGCTCGAAGAAGCCCTCGAAGACTTTGCCGGATGTGCGCTCGTCGTCAGCCACGACCGCTGGTTTTTGGACAGGATCTGCACGCACATACTCGCCTTTGAAAACAACAGCCAAGTACGCTTTTTCGAAGGCAACTGGTCGGAGTACGCGGCGTGGCGGAAAGCCCAGTTCGGAGACGACGTCGAAGTGCCGCGCAGGGTCGTGTACAGAAAGCTCACGCGATAGCGCGGGTTGTTGTGCGGAAACTGCGGCTACCAGCGGGTTGCCGCGCGCTGCAAGCGGTAGATACTGTGATTTCCGTTGCAGTAAAACGCTACGGCGCACACGAACGCGAAGAGCGGCAGATCTATTATATTTCACCCAATGCACGAACGATATCGATTATCGGAAAAAGGATTTTCTTATCTTCGTCAGAAAGAGGAGACAACGGGGGGATAGGATTTCCTACATTATATCCTAAATATTCCAATCCCGCCTTGATAGATCGCGCCAAG
The DNA here is from genome assembly GCF_050938355.1 of Treponema sp. SP13. Classification (NCBI taxonomy): domain Bacteria; kingdom Pseudomonadati; phylum Spirochaetota; class Spirochaetia; order Treponematales; family Treponemataceae; genus Treponema; species Treponema sp. SP13. The sequence goes on along the minus strand of NZ_JADOVM010000005.1, from coordinate 259,889 downwards.
CCGAAACGAGAAAATGCTTCATTCAATGGCCACATATTTTTTTGTAATTCAAGCGCCGCTTCGATATTACCCCGCTTTGACAACTCATAGAGTTTTATACAGGTTTTCGGAGCAAGACAGGCAGGCCCCGCCATCCATCCGACTCCGTCGAGCATCGAGACAAAGAGCGGAATATGGGCGGATGCTGAGAAAAATTTATATCGCGTATTAAAGCGGTTTTTTAAATTTAATAATTTTCCGGTTATACCCGACGCATCTTTATAATAAACAATATTCGAAACATCGGAAATCATTTCAAAGACTTCTGCCGGAATTTCAAAGTGCATAAATTTCGGATTCGAGTATAAGACACACGGTACATCGGGAACACTCTCCGCTATGCTACGATAATAAGCGGCTATACATTCCATCGATAGCGGAAAATACATCTCAAGCATGATAACGATCGCGCTTACCCCTAAATACGCGAATACTTTAGCTTCTGTCCGTGTCTGCTCAATTGAAAAACCGGAAACACCGGCGATGACAGGAACCTTGCCTGACGCGGCATCTACAGCGACAGAAACGATTTCTTTCTTTTGATTAAAATTCAAATACGGAAATTCACCGGAACTTCCAAGTACGCACAGCCCGTGTACTCCATCACGTATTAAATCGGTGCACAATCGTTGTAATGCGTCAGCGATAATATTTCCGTTTTTATCTATCGGGCTCACCAAATATGGAATAATGCCGTGTAATTCTATCATATTTTACCGTTCCAATAATTCCAAAAAAAATTCCGTCGCTTTTTGTGAATTGACATTACAGCAAAGCATATGATCTCCCCGAAGAAAATCAAAAATCATCATACCGCTTGATTTCGAAGATTTTGTTTCAATATGTATCGCACATTTCCTCTTCTCTGCCAAGTCGGGGTATTTCATTACCAAAAATGCAAGTACGTCATGTAACGGCATCTTTGCATCTTCTCCTCTATCGCTGTGCGCCCTACAGCATGATGCCACAATACCGGAAACGGATGATGGCACATCTTGCGGCAAATCCGCAGTTTTTATCGTTACTTGCATAGTGATATCAAGCGGAACTATAGTAACCGACGGAAAAGAGGCAAATACAATTTTTGCCGCTTCAGGATCGTTGTAAATATTCGCCTCTGCAACGGCGGATGAATTACCGCATTCTTTCCACGTTCCTCCCATAACGGTAATTTCTTTTATAAGATACGGCAATTCGGGACAAAGCAAAACAGCCAGTGCAATATTCGTAAGCGGTCCTGTGCATAATAAAGAAAATTCCTTCGGATTCCTTTTTACCGTGTCCACAATAAACGACGCAGCATGCACAGAATCCTCTATTACATTATGAATATTTTTTGTATGCGACCATGCAGTATGAAGAGTGCATAATACATCATCGCAATATCTGCAACCGGGGAGCGGACGTCGTACCAAGGGATGAGATACACCGGGAACGAAATGTATGTCCGATATCTCCTGTTCTTCGAGAAAAGCACATGCCGTTTTACAGCGCTCTACACTCGGAATTCTCCGCCCGTATGCCGTTACTCCCGCTATTTCGACATCGGGATCCTTTACCATCGCAAATAACGCAAGCAAATCATCTCCGAGCAAATCGGTATCAAAAAGTATTTTTTTCATATCGTTATATCTCCGTATGAAGACATAATTTTTGAACACACATAGCAAAATGTTTTTTCCGCATCGACGTCCTTTGCAACCAGATGAGGAAATGTTTTTTCTCCGTGCAGTTTAATATCGATAAGTGTTTTTCCGCGCGTAAATTCTCCGTCCGTATCGATATCGATTTTACAGGGTACAAACGTAAACCATTCGGGATACAGCAGTCCGATTATCGGCATGACATCATGGAAAAAGGCATACGGAATTTCATAACCGTCGCGTTGTGCTCTGAAATGCATAAAGGAAATACATTCTTGAGCAAGATATCGTAAAAAAGGGCTTCCGGAATTCATCCACGATTTCAAGTCATCCGGAACAATTTTACGTTTCTTTGTCACATCAAGTCCGAACATTACGATTTTTAGGGGAAACGAAAAAACGAATTGTGCAGCTTCGGGATCGCAGAGCATATTAAATTCCGCTTCACCGCCGCCTACACCCGGCTCATGCCAAGATCCGCCCATCATATATAATGCTTTGATTTTATGCACTACTTCAGGATACATCGACAATGCCGCAGCAATATTAGTGAGCGGTCCGATCGTTACTACATACAAAGGTTCGGAAGATTTTAATAATTTTCCTGCAATAAAATCGGCGCTTGTCATTCCATTGCCGAAAGTGCGCTGCATTTCGACGGGTTCTTGTTTTTTCCATCGTTTGTACACCCACAATGACGGGTTCCAACAGCGTGCAGCAAACGACGCATGTTCGACGGTACTTCCGATCATACGAAGCAGACGATCGATATTCGGCCCCGACTTTTCACCGGGAACATTTCCTGCCGACGGACTTATACCTTTAACGGAAAGCGCAGGCTCGGAAAGCGCAAGCAGAATAGCAAGCGCATCGTCGACATCGGCATTTTTACTTCCAAGCGCCATATCGCTATCTATCAGTATAGAAAAAACGGACATAGTTATTCTTTAATTCCGGAACTTGCAATACCGAGTATATAATACCGTTGTAAGGGAAGTACGATCAAAATCGGCACAACGATGGAAATTGCACAGGCCGCAAAAATTTGATTCCAATACACTTCGTTATCTTGCGATAAATCCGCAATAGCAACCTGCATTACTTTCATTGCAGGCGACCGCCCCGAAAGCAATGGCCATAAAAACGCCTCCCATTGGTCCATAAAAATAATAATCCCCGCACTTACGATAATAGGAAGCGACATGGACATATAAATTTTTCCGTAAATCGTCAGCCACGACGCGCCGTCAATCCTTCCCGCTTCCAGATACGATTTCGGTATATCCATAAAAAATTGACGAAATAAAAAAATGGATAATCCGTTTGCAACGGCAGGGAGAATAAGCGCCCAATAAGTATCGATCATGCGCAATCCGCTTACGATTTGATATAGAGGAAGTGCAATGGAACTGAACGGAATCATAAATGTAATAAGTACGATCACAAATAAAATATTTTTACCTTTAAAATCGAATACGGAAAAAGAAAATGCACAAAGAGAAGTAACCAGTACCCCGAGGATCACGGTGCTGAACGTTACAAAGAAACTGTTAAATATTGCGCGTCCGAAATTTCGTTTTACAAGGATATCTTGAAAAGCACCGAAATACAATTTCGTATCGAACCATAATGCCTTTGTACTAAAAGGCATGAGCGCGGCAAAAATCGACTTATCCGTTTTAAACGCCGAGATCACAACCCAATAAATCGGAAGCAAAAACACTATTGAAAAAAAAATAAGTGCCGTATATTTTACAATTTTGGCTGCAACGATTTGTTTATGTACCATCAAATTTATGTCTCCCTAGAACGAATAAATTTGAACTCACAGAAAACGACTGTTAAAATCATTAAAATAATAATGATAATCATCGCATTTCCGACGCCTCTATCCGTATAAATAAAAACATTTTTATACGCTTCGTACATTGCGACGTTTGTTGCATTTTCCGGCCCGCCGCCGGTAAGAATATACATCGGTGTAAACATTAAAAAATTTTGTGTAGTATCTGCAACGATTACAAATAAAAGCGTACGTTTCATCATAGGCAATGTAATATACCAAAAACTTTGCCATGCGCGGGCACCGTCTATCCATGCCGATTCATATAAACTTTGAGAAATATTTTGCAGGCCGCTTATTAAAAAAATCATCCAATATCCGACACATCTCCAGGATACGAGAAATATGATACTTCCCAGAGCTTGAGACGGACTTGTCAAAAATTGCAGCGGTTTAATTCTTATCAATCCTAAAATCGAATTAATAAATCCTCCGTTCGGATTAAACATTATTCCCCAAATAGTAGCGGTAATCGCCAACGACATCGTAAACGGCACAAAGAAAATCGTCCGAAACGCTCCCATCCCTTTGCCGTGTTTATATACAAGCAAGGCAAGTATGAATGCCCATAACACTTCAAAAGGATTAACGATAAGCGTAAAAATTAATGTATTTCTCAACGATTTTAAGAAAACGGGATCCGTTAATGCAAATACATAATTTTTTAAACCGCAAAATTTCCGCGTGATACCGCCCACAAAACTTACTGTCGTAAAACTGTCCAACAGAGAGGAAATGATCGGTGCGAGGCGAAAAATACCGAGACCAAAAAAAGCAGGGACTAAAAACAGATAGGGAATTATCTTCTCTCTTTTTGAAAGAATCATCGACCGCACTCCCGTTCGGACACACCGATATCGATGTGTCCGAAAGCTCCTAATAGCCTTATTTATATTTACGCAACATTCTGTCAACGGATATTTCCGTATTTTCCAGAATAGCTTTTACATCGCCGCCGTTACGAATATCTTCAAATGCATTGGTTAGAAGCGATTCATATTCCAAGTATCCGGGTGAAAGGGGGCGCGGGATTGCAGTATTTCGGCTTTCATAGTTAATCAATGTAAAAATATCAAATGGCCACTTTGTAAATTTCTCATTATCGGCGATATATTCCAATGTCCGCTTATTTGCCGGCAAATGGCCGTCAAGATTGAACCATTCAATACATGATGGATATAATGTAAGAAATTTAATAAACTTTGCAGCAGCATCTTTATTTTTTGAAGATTTATTAATACCCAAGCTCCATGAGCCGGTCGGAGTAACAGGCTTTCCGTTTCTAAAATACGGGTACGGAGCATAATCCCATGTAAGATTTTCATTCTTACTGTATGCCAAATGATTATAATCGGGGCCGATCAACATTGCCAATTTTTCGCTCGGAAAATAAGCGAGCATATCCGAAGCGCTTACCCCTTTCGGCGTTACTTTATGTACATTGAACAAATCCGAAATAAACTGACACGATGTTATCCATGCATCATCCGTCAAAATACCCGATACGGTAAGGCCGTCCTTTCCGATCGCTTTTCCGCCTAATGACTCCGGCATTGTAAGCATTTGATAAGGTCGGCTTATCTGTGCAATACCGAGTCCGAATACTTCCGGTACACCGTCACCGTCCTTATCTATTGTTAATTTTTTTGCAATTTCAACCAATTCTTCCCATGTCAATCGTTTTTCGGGATCTTTTGACAGATGTTCTATACCGGCTTCATCAAAAAGACGCGTATTATAATACAAAACCTGAGATGAATTTACAAAAGGTGCGGCGTACAACTTACCGTTGACAGTACCGTATTGTCTGCATACATCAACGTATTGTGCAAGTTCATCGGCTGAAAAACGATCATTAAGAGAATCGATATAGCCTTTAGCAACATAAGTTGTTGTGAGAGGGCTGTCGATAAACAAAACATCCGGCGTCGGTTCTTTTGAACTCAGTTTAATCTCCACCGCTTCCCAAAGGCTTTTTGTAGGAAGCATTTCCACTTTTACTTTGATATTCGGATTTTGTTTTTCAAATTCAGCAATCATTATCGGAATAGCCGTATCATAGGGCTTGACGGAATTACTCAAAAAAACAATTTCCGTTGTAGCCTCTCCAACTGATATCCTTTTCATACATCCGACCGCAAAAACCGATAAAAAAACCATTAAAAACAGAGCTGTTTTCCGGATAAAAATTTTCATTTTTCCTCCAAAATATAATACGCTAATGGCCTGTTCAAAAACTGAAATTTTTGGACAGTTTTCTTGATGTATATGTGTATATGCGACCCTGCTAGTTTAATCCTATGGAGCATCAAAATATAAATTAGGAAAACATTTTCCGAAAATATTTTTCTAATTTATAAACAGGATATACCTGAAATTCATATTTGTCAAATTTTTTTATATGTTTTTACTTTATTCAAGGTATGCTGAATTTTCATTTTTTATGGAGAAGCTATCAATACGGAAGTGCGGCTGTTTTTTTTACGATACCGTTTTTTTTAGAAAATACAGTTTCTGACAGCCCTTGCCCTGAATAAAGAAGCTACCAGCGAGTCGCGGCGCGCTGCAAGCGATAGATGCTGTGATTTCCGTTGCAGTAAAACGCTACGGCGCACACGAACGCGAAGAGCGGCATGTATTGAAAACCGAACACCGCGCCCGTGATCGCGATCGGCGCAAGGAGCGTATTCGTCGCGCTGCCGAACACCGCGCCGTGGCCGAGCGCCGCACCCAAAAGCGGGGGCAAGCCGAAAAGAGGGGCAGCGATATAGCCGAAAGCCGAACCGATGATAAAAAGCGGCGTAAGCTCTCCGCCTTGAAAACCGGCAGAAAGGCAGACAACGGTAAACAGCAATTTTAAAATCCAGTCGTACGCAAACACGTTTCCGCCCGCAAAAATCGCATCGGTTATCTGAAAACTCAAACCCGCGTATCTTCCGCGATGGGCGACAAAAAGCAGCGCGCTCAAAACCGCGCCGACGATAAAAACCCGCTTGTATTTATTCGGCAGCCAAACTTGAAAACGCTCATGACAATATTTTAAAAGATGCGCAAAAAGCTGCCCCGCGGCGCAAAAGAGCAGGGCGAGCACTGTGAGCTTTGCGATAAAGGGCAGCGTAAACGCCATGTCGCCGCCCATATCCGAAAGCGGCGAATATTCGTGCGTAACACCGAAGAGCCCCGAAACGGCCGACGCGCTCCCCGCTGCGATAATCGCCGGCACGAGTGCATAATAAAAGAGACGCCCCGCGATCATCACTTCGAGCGCAAAGCACACCGCAGCAACGGGCGTACGGAACAAACCCGCAAAACCGCCGGCCATCCCCGCAATGATAAACGTCTGCGCGAGGCGTTTGTTTTTTACGAGCTTTCCGACGGTATATCCGATCACCGCTCCGATTTGGCAGGCAACTCCTTCCCGCCCTACACTCGCCCCTCCGACGTGTCCGAGCCACGTTGCGCCGACGGCAAGCGGCACCATGCGGAACGGAATCGTCCGTCCGTCGTCGAACTCTGCGGCGAACACGAGATTCATACCCTCTTCCGCGCCACCGCCCCACTTGTCGTATACGAACACGATACAAAGCCCAAGCAGCGGTAAAAGCGGAATTAAAAATATTTGATGTGCGTCTCGAAAATTATTAATTAACAATAAGCCTCGTCCGAATACCGCGCACACGGCACCGGAACACACGCCGACTGCGCAGGACAGCGCGCCTATTTTGAGCGCGGATAAAATTCGATACCACCATATATGAAACGTGCGCATAACATACGATTATAATTATTTCACAATTCCGCGTCTATCGCTTTGAAAAAATTTGAAAATTATTTTGAAAACGCGTCATGTACCGCGCTTGCCGCCGAAGGTGCGCATCGGAAGGTTCACACGTATGCCCGTCACAAGTGCAAAACCCGCACAAAACGCATCGCCGAAGGAAGGCATTGAGCCGTCGCGTTTTTTAAAAACGGTATACGAGATGTCTTGTGTAAAACGGATCGACACGCTGCCCGCATCGAGCGGCGGCGTACAAAAAGATATACCGAAAACGCCGGGAAAAGAGGATACGCTCATGCGTTCGCCTGAAAACGTCGGAGCGCCGAGTGCGACGGCAGGACCGGCATATATACGGACTGCGGCAGCGGGCGACAGCACGAGCATAAGCGGAACGAAAACCGCACCTCCTTCGTATCCCCGAATCATTGTGCCGATTCCCGGACAAAGCGGCCATTTCGAAATCGTTACGTCGGCTTCGGTACAAACACCGCGGAAATTTGCGTCAAAAGCATTATCCTTAAAAAACGACCAATCGATTGCCGCCGAAAAACTGCAGTAAAAGTTATCGATAAATGCACCGGAATCGCCGCCGTTCTTTTTTTTCGCAGTATCGATTTTTGACGTACCTTTATGCGACGGCTCGGACGGCGTACCCTTATCGGTTCCGTTTTTATCGGATGGCGCAGTGCCCTTTGCTTTGTTATCGCGATCTTTACCGGAAGAAGGCGCATCGGATTTTTGTTTATCGGAGTTGTCCGAAGCCGCGCCGGCCGCTCCTTTTGCCGAAGAAATAAAACGACCCGCGCCGACGTAATGCGTCTTCCAATATCGCTCGTTCCACGACGAAACGATAACGCCCGTTTTCGGACCGTCACTCGCCGCGTGGATCATTTTATCACCGCCGATGTACAGACCGACATGCGTTATGCGCCCCGACGAAGATGCCGAAAAAAACAACAAGTCACCCGCTTCGATTTTATCGTCCGAAATATGCTCGACAAATCGATATATGGCATGGGAACTCCGCGGAAGCTGCACCTTTGCCGATTTTCGCGCGATAAAATAGATAAAGCCGGAACAATCGAACGATTCCGGACCGGTTGCGCCGTTAACATACGGAGAGCCGATATATTTTTTTGCATCCGCGATAAGAGCTTCGCGTTTCGCCTGAGCCGTTTCCGTTTTCGATGCGGCGTATGCCGCCGAGCAGAGCACAAGCAAAACCATGCCGACGTACAGACTCCTTCGTAAGATTCCCATACTTCTATTATAGGCGAAAAGCGGTAATTTTTTAAAGTTTTTTTTGAAGTTCGGCAATTATGTTTTGAACAGTGGAAAACATCGGCGGCTTATGTTATAGTTATACCAGCCTTGACACGATGAGGATTCTAAACATGGAAAATTATGCATATTTAAGCTGTTCCGGAAATTATTCGGAATTTGATTTTAATCAATATGCAATTCGCTTTAGGACTTCTTCTCATTTACGTAAATACGATGAAATCAAACATTGGGATAACGGATATCTTGTCGTGACAGCCGACTACGACACAACGGGTGCCGTAGAAGAGTATATCGATTTAGTACCTATGTTGAAAAATTTATTTATAGACCCTGAGGATTTTTTAAAACAAATAAAAGAGGTACGGTTAAAAAATGCTTGATGTAAAAGAACTGGCGAACAAGGCTGATGTTATAATAGACGGTTATGCTTTTTTTAAACACGAATCAGGAGTCCGCGTCTTAAATCTCAACAATACGGCACATGCGGCGGTTTTTTCGCGAAAAAACGAAGTTCTTGAAACCACAATGGATGATATTGAAATTTCGATTGTAAAAGATTATTTAAAACGGAGCTGGAAATATATGGAGAATGAAATTGCCTAAATATTATGATTTTAAAGTTTGCGGCTATTATCTGTATTTTACCGCAAAATGTATCATTGAAGCATTTCATGTCCATGCGAGCGATTCAAAATTAACGGAAGAAGGTGCTGCAAAATTTTTTGTAAAAGAAAACGGCGATACGGAAATTCAGAAAAAGGGCGTACTGTCTCAAAAAGAATTAAAAATCATCCAAAAATTCATCAAAGAAAATTATAAAGAAATGTATAAAAAGTGGTCGGCACTCAGCGACAGCGGATTCTTCACGGGAAAATAATTTCAGCAATCCCTTCCGACAGGATTCAGACAGACATAAATCACATAAATTTATCCCCCGATTTCACAATTATGTGATAAAATACTACATTATGACAAACACAAACAATCTTCCCTGGTCGTTTCTCGATTCATACCGCGGCAAAGTGTTCGATACCGAATGGCCGACTTTTCCGCAAGTGTTTCGGATTTCCGCCGAGCGGTTTCCCGACAGTCCGTGCTTTACCGATTTCGACGGCCCGAACGCTTCAAAACGGTCTTTCAGTTACGCGCAAGCGCTGAAAAATATAGAATCGCTTGCGGCGTGGCTCGCGGCGAACGGCATTAAAAAAGGAGATCGGGTTGCCGTAACCGGAAAGAATTCGCCCGAGTGGGCTATCGCGTATTTGGCGATCCTTTTTGCCGGCGGTATTGTCGTCCCGATCGATTACGCGCTGCATGACAACGAAGTCGACAATCTTTTGCGCGTATCGGATCCGAAAATCATCTTCGTCGACGAAGAAAAATATGAATCCCTCGCACGCAATGCCGCCTCTTTGAAAGTCATGTCGCTGAGTCCGAAGTACCCGGAAACCTATGTTTGTAATTTAAAAGCCGACGGTAAAATCGAACCGAACCGGGAAGCCGAAAGCGGCGATGTCGCGGCGATTTTATTTACGTCGGGAACGACGGGTACGCCCAAAGGCGTCATGCTCACGCACGAAAATTTAATAAGCGACTGCTATATCGCGCAGCTGAATTTCAGGCACTACAACGGAGACGTGTTTTACGCGCTCCTTCCGATTCATCATGCGTACACGATGCAGGCGGCGTTTATCAATCCGCTGTCGACGGGAGCCGAAATCGTATTCGGAAAAAACATGGCCGTCTCCCGCCTCATGCGAGAACTGCGCGAAGGTAAGATTACCGTTATGCTCGGTGTGCCGCTTTTGTACAATAAACTGCTCGCCGGCATAAAAAAAGGCATCCGTGAAAAAGGCGTACTCGTCGCAGGTATCATGCGTTTTCTCATGGGATTTTCCTATCTCGTCAAAAAACTCACCGGAAAAAATCCCGGAAAAGTGCTGTTCAAAGCGGTACTCCAACAGGCGAACATCTACACGCTGCGCGTCGCAATCTGCGGAGGCGGACCGCTTTCTTCGAGCGTGTTCAAAGCGTACAACGCTGCGGGTATCAATTTTATTCAAGGGTACGGCTTGACCGAAACGAGTCCCATCATCGCGCTGAATCCGGTCGAACGTTTTAAAATCGAAAGCGTCGGCAAAGATTTTTATCCGTACGAAGAAGTTAAAATTATCAATCCCGATAAAGACGGCATCGGAGAAATCGCCGTCAAAGGCCCGATGGTGATGAAGGGCTATTACAATATGCCGGAAGAAACTGCGAAAATGTTTACCGACGACGGCTTTTTCAAAACGGGCGATGTCGGCAAAATCGACGACGAACGCTATATTTCGTTATGCGGACGGGCAAAGAACATCATCGTCACGTCGGGCGGAAAAAACGTGTATCCCGAAGAGATCGAAGACGCGTTCCAGCTCTACGACAATATTCAGCAGATCACGGCGCAAGGTTATGTCGAAGACAACGAATCGAAATCGGAAAGCATAGAAGCGCTCGTCTATCCGAGCGACGAAGCGTTCAAAAAACTCGGCATAGAACGAGGCGATTCTTTTTCGAACGATGATATACGTCATTTGATCCAAGCCGACGTCGATGCGGTAAATCACACGCTGCAGCCTTATGCGCGGATTACGAAGATAACGATTCTCGATAAGCCGCTGGAAATGACGACGACGCTCAAAGTAAAACGAAATTACAAAAAATAATAATTAATAATTCGAAAAGTTGTGGAAAGCGATGAAATATGCTATACTGTATTAGTGATGATAGAGAAGCGCACCGATAAAAACAGTACACTTCCTCGCACAAAAGCGCATACAAGTAAAGCAAACTACTTGATACAACTGCGCGCATCGCAAATCCTGTTCCCGAGCGCGTGCTCAACTCGTGGGAATTTATCGACGCGATCCGAAACCGGCTTTAATGCGATATAAAATTAATTATTAATTTTTTCGGACGACACGTATCTGCGATCCCGCCCTCCGCGGCTCACTCACGCTCGGCCTCCTCGCTCGCTTGCGCTCGCTTCAGTGGCTGCCTGCAGCACCGCTCCGGCCGGGCGTAGGTTTATACCTCATCTTCATGACCGTACCGAACATAAAGTCGTCGGTAAAGGTGAGTTCTTCGACGGGTTTATGAATATATTCCATGGGGATACCTTCGATTGTTGAGATAGAGCCGGCAGGAAAGCCTCTGCAATATATATCGCCTGTAAAACTGTAAATTACGCGGTTTTTTATGAAAATAAACGTAACTGCCCCGAACGGCGGTTCCGCAGCTCCTTCTCCAAAATCGCTTCAAAAAACTCCGAAATCGCAACATCTCCGCGATATATATAGCGGAGGTTTTATGGTAAAGTATAATCGCCGGTATAAAGATTCGGTCTTTGTCGACTTTTTCGGTGAAGACAAAAACGCAAAAGCGAACTTCCTCGCTCTCTACAACGCATTGCATGAGACAGAGCTTGATACATCGACGGAACTCGAACCGCTCCGTCTCGAACAGGTAATGTACATGGCGTTCCGCAACGATGTCGCCTGCCTCGTCGACGGAAAAATCATCGTATTGGTAGAACACCAATCTACAATCAACGCCAACATGCCGCTCCGCTTTTTACAGTACGCAGCCCGTCTCTACGAGCGCATCCAAAATCCCCGCGACCGCTATCTCCGCAGGTTGAAAAAGATCCCCACGCCGGAGTTCTACGTGTTCTATAACGGGGAAGAAGATTACCCTAAAACAACGACGTTACGCCTCTCCGATGCCTTTATGACGATGCCTGAAAAACCTGCTCTCGAAGTCGTTGTCAGCGTGACGAATATCAATTATAATAAGGGAAGTGAGATCTTACATACGTGCAAAACGCTGAAAGAGTACACGCTGTTCGTAGATGCCGTGAGAAGACACACGAAGCTCGATAGCGAAAACGGCTTTCGGAACGCGATCAAAGAGTGCATACAAAACGACATCTTACAGGAATACTTACAGCGAAAGTCAAAGGAGGTGATGAATATGTTGATTGCCGAATACGATTACGATGTGGATATAGCTGTGCAAAGAGAGGAAGAAAGAGAAATTGCCTTGAAAGAAGGCGAAGCGAAAGGTTTTTCGCTTGGTATCGCACAGGGAAAACAGGAAGGCATTTCCGCCGGCTCACATCAAAAAGCGCTTGAAACGGCTCAAATCTTAAAACAGCTAGGCGATCCCATACAAAAGATTGCCCAAGCGACCGGCCTTACCGAAAAAGAAATCAAACAGCTGTAAGCCGAGCTGCTCGTACGCCAATAATTCGTCACATCTTCGACTGCCTCACGTTTTGCCTTTTTTCATTTATAAGCTTTTCCGTGTATACATTTCCGGCGCGCTCACTTTGAATTGATAATTAATAAAAGTTGTGAAAAGCGATGAAATATGTTATAATAATCATAGGATAGCGGAAGTGTTCGACATCGGAAGACGTGCATCCTGCAAAAGTTTTCAGAGGAGGTTTATGATGACTGTAAACAAGATGACCCCTGTACATTTGTATAGGTGGTGGTGGGGGGGGGGGGGGCTCGGTAAAGCCCTTTTAAAAAAAGTACCGATTACAGCGGGCGCCTTGCTTTTTGCCGCAGCGCTCGTTTTTACAGGCTGCTCCAACGGCAGCGATTCCGGTGGCAGCACCCCGCCCACACCGCCGCCCGTGCAAATGTACAAGGTAGAGCTTGACCACACTATAGGCGGCAATGTAAAAGTAACGCCTGCACTGAGCGAAAACGGCATGGTAGCCGAAAACACCGAGCTCACTTTTACGGCAACGCCGCTTCAAGGCTACGATCTTGAAAAGTGGGAGCTTAACGGCACGGCGGTAAACGGCACGAAGCCTACCTACACGCTCAAAGTTGCGGCAAACGCACAGGTTAAGGTATCCTTTAAACGGAATAGCGAGCCGCTCAGTATGCGCTCAGTAACAATCACACCGCCGCAGCACGGCAGAGTAAGGTCCATGCCCGAAATTCCGTCCGATAACCAAGTGCCCGAAGGCAGCACAATTATCCTTACGGCAGTGCCGGATGAAGGCTATGCGGTGGACACATGGTCGGTTACACCCGAAGGCGATCTGGCAGCAGGAGGTAATGCCAGCAGCAGCACGGCAACGCTGAGCGTAAGCAATGACGTTATCGTAACGGTTACCTTTAAGCAGGTACTGTGTAAAATCGATTTCGGCGTAGACGGCGGACACGGTACGCTTACAGCAAAAGTTGCCGGCAGCAAAATCCATTCGGGCGATATGGTCGAACACGGCGAAACCGTCGTCTTTACGGCAACGCCTAATTCGGGCTACGCAGTCGAAAAATGGATGAACGGCGGCAGCGACATAACCGAAGCGGGAGCGAACGAAACGTACAACCACACGGTAAGTGCGAATGCGAACATCAAAGTAAAGTTTAAATATGCCGGAGCCGCGCTCACGGTAGATACAACAGAGCTTACCGGAACGGTAGGACGTACCTTTACACACCGGTTCGTAACGGGAGGCTCCGGCAGCTATACGGCGGAAGCTGAAACGCCGGACATCCTCACACTTTACACAGACAAACTGAACAGTCAGGGTAAAATCGAGATATGGTGCGAACAAGTCGGTTCAACGCGCATAAAGATAACCGATACAAAAAGCGGGCAAACCGCTTTTTCAGGTCTCATCACCGTTCAAGCTGATGTAAACTACTTTGAAGAAGGCGGCGTGCGTTACCGCGTAACGAACAAAACCGCCCGACAGGTGAGCGTAACCGCCAAGACAAGTGATTCAGACTGGACGCCATACACGGGAACATCGCTTACCATACCCAAAGAAGTTACCCACGGCGGCGTAACCTACACGGTAACGAACATAGAGCGCCCCGACCTTTGGGGAGCTACGCTGCAAAGCGTAACGGTCGTGCCCGATAACGCCTACCTTTCTTCCCAAGACGGCGTTATCTTTAACAAAGATAAAACCGTACTCCTCTGGTACCCGAGAGGCAAACCGGGCGCTTCTTACACCGTTCCTGCAAGCGTAACAAGATTGGGAGAGCACTCTTTTACTAAAGTTGACGCACTGACTTCCGTTACACTGCCAAACGGCTTAAAGACTATTGGAGATTGGACGCTTTATGACTGCAAAAACCTTGTTGCGCTTAATCTGCCGTCTTCGCTGGAATATATCGACGACTGGTCAATTAGAGGCCTAAAAGTGAGCTCGATGGTTATACCGGAAGACATAACGGAACTTCGCAGTTCTATTCTTGCCGCTTGCCCCGAATTGACGTCGGTCGAGCTCCCCTCAACTCTTACCCAAATATGGAAATATGCCTTGTCGTCCGATCCTAAACTGAAGACGGTAACGTGCAAAGCGGCAACTCCGCCGGCTATTCCGGCAGGCGCCCACGTGTTTGCAGGCACGCCCATTGCATCCGCAACGCTCCGCGTCCCCGCCGGCTCCAAAGCACTCTACCAAGCCGCAGAAGGCTGGAAAGACTTCGGCACGATTGTGGAGTATTGACGGTGCCGTCCTAAACGGCATACGGCGAGGGTTTGAAAATCGTACATCCGTGTACGATTTTTAACACGAGTTTCGGCAGGCTTACGCCTGCCGAAACATCGCCGGACTTACAGCGTTTCCGGCATCGTGTGTCCTGCACGGCTTTCAATCGTTGAAATCACCCCCTCCGCACGGATCATCAAATTTTTAACAGACAGGATACTTGATTTTTGGAAGCTCTTGTATTACATTGTAGTAAGGGGTATTATAAATGACTACAATATCAGCAAAAATTACACAGAACGATAAAATAAGTTTTGAACGAATCTGTGATTCTATGGGAATCAATATTTCTTCGGCTATCAATTCTTTTGTAAAGGCCACGATTCGGGAAAATGGCCTGCCCTTTGCACTGAAAGCATCCGAGGATCCGTATATTTATTCGAAAGAAAATATGAAATATTTGCGTAAAAGTATACATCAGATTGAAACCGGAAAATGTCAAATTCATGAACTGAAGGAAACTGATTGATGGTAAAAGTTTGGTCTGATATTGCATGGAAAGATTATTGCCTCCTTTTTGATAAACATCAGCAAAAATTGATAAAAAGTACACATGATTTAATTAAAGATATTGAAAGAAATGGCATTGATAAGGGAAAAGGCCACCCTGAACCATTAAAGCATGAATTATCAGGGTATTGGAGTAGAAGAATAGATGCGGCAAATCGACTTGTATATAAAGTTGAAGATAATAAATTATATATTGTTCAGTGCGGTACACATTATCATCAATAAAAAATGCGTGCGTTCTGCACGGTTTACATCGCTCCCTTTTAAAATCATTTAATCTGTGATATAATGAAAAACAGGAGGACGGTTGAAGCTCACGACTCAAATAGTGCCGCTCGCTTCAACTTCGAGTTTCATCAGGCTGTCGCCTGATGAAACATCGTTTATTGTATGCCGTTTTTCAGGCTAAAGCCTTACAAAACGGCTAAAAAAGGCAATTCGGAAGTTCAAACGTCCTCATTGCCTTTTTTAGGAGGAAGCTATGCCTACAATGACCATGACAAATAAACTGTATCAAGAATTGGAACAGGCAGCCCGAATGACCGGAGCGGCAAAAGATACCATCTTAGAAAATGCCCTCAGCCGCTACCTTGCCGAATTGAAGGAAGATGCCGAAGACGCAGTGTGTGCCGAAAAAGCGTGGAATGACTTTGAAAAAAGCGGAGAAGCTGCAATACCTGCCGACGTTCTGTATAAAGAGCTTGGACTATAACTAAAATGCAAGTCGAATATGCTCCGGCGGCGAGCAAACAGTTTTCACGGCTCGATAAGCCGATACAAAGCCGAATCAAAAAATATATGAGTGAAATCGCTTCGCTTAATAATCCGCGTTCCCGTGGGAAAGCGCTTACTTCAAATCTTTCAGGGCTATGGCGGTACCGCGTCGGCGATTACCGCATTTTATGCCGTATCCGTGACGATAAGCTGATTATCATCGTCATCGAAATCGGACACCGCTCAACGGTGTATCGATGAACAGAGGATAACGATGATACGGGTCTCACCCAAGAAGAGGTGGAATCGATTAGCTAATTACACATTACCCGTTGATATGATAAGCGTCTTATCGCTTGCTCATAGCGGCGTACGGCGGCATCGGTAGATATCTTCCAAAATTGCTTCAAAAAACTCCGAAATTGCAACATCTCCGCGATATATATAGTGAATATTTTGCGGGGAGACCTGTATGAGAAAAAGCTTTGACGACTTAACCATCGCTGATGACTTTATGTTTTGCAAGGTTATGCAGGATAAAGGCATTTGTAAAGAGTTTCTCGAAATGATCTTGTCAGATAAAATCGGGAAGATTGCCTGCCTGTCGCCGCAAAACACTGTAGCAGCCGGCATTGAAGCAAAATCGGTGCGGCTCGACCTGCTCGTAAAAGACGAGGCGGGAAAATCGTACGACATTGAGATGCAGGTAAGCAACGAACACAATATCCCGAAACGCATGAGATATTATCAGGCGGCGCTTGACATCGCATTCTTGGACAAGGGTGTTCACTACAAAACATTAAACGACAGTTATATCCTCTTTATGTGCTTATTCGATGCTATCGGGAACGACAAGCCGCTTTACACGTTCGAAAATATATGCCTTGAAGACCGGCAAACACCCTTACGCGACGGGACAAAAAAGCTTATAATAAATGCGGAAGCTTTTGGAAAAGCCGAAGGTAAAGAACTCAAAGGCTTTTTAGAGTATGTCAAAACCGGAACGGCGAATACGGAATACACAGAGAGGATAGAAACGATGATACAGGCAGTAAAACACAACGAACAGGCACGGCAGGAATACCGCTTTATGTCGGGGTTTGAGATGGATGCACGGGAAGAGGGCATACAACAGGGTAAATCGCTCGGTCTTGCTGAAGGTTCCCGTCAAGCAAAGCTCGAAACGGCACGGCTGATGAAACAGGCAAATTGCGAAATTCCATTCATAGCGAAGATGACCGGCCTTACCAAAGAAGAAGTGAAATCGATTAGCTGAAAGATATCGAAAGCACTTTGCAAAACACCCGATAATACGCTTTCGGTGATGTCCCGGCCGATTCGCGAAAACAAGCCGGCGTCTTACCGTTTGCTCATAGCGGCGGATTTTTCACAGGCGGCTTTTACGGCATCGAATACCGCCGATCGGAAGCCGCCTTTTTCCAAAGCGGCGACCCCTTCGATCGTCGTACCGCCGGGAGAGCATACGGCATCTTTCAGAGCGGCGGGATTTTTTCCGCCGGCAAGAACCGCAGCGGCCGCTCCCTTTACCGTCTGCGCCGCATAGACGCAGGCCGCATCTCTCGGCATACCGCAGCGTACGGCGGCATCGGCAAGCGCTTCGATAAACACGAACGCGTATGCCGGCCCCGAACCGCTCACCGCCGTTACGCAGTCCATAAGTTTTTCATCGACGCGCTCGACTTTCCCTGAAGCATCGAGGAGGGTGCATATAGCCGCAACGCGCTCTTCGCTTACATCGCTTGAAGCTGCAAGGGCGGTCATCCCTTCTCCTACGGAAACGGGCATATTCGGCATAATGCGAATGGCGGGTTTTCCCGAAGCTTTAGAGAGCGTTTCGAGCGGAACACCTGCGGCCATGGAAACGACTGTCGCATCGCCTTTGAGAGAGCCCGAAATCTCTTCAAGCACGGAAAGAACGTAAGCGGGCTTTACCGCGATAAAAATATAATCGCTTTTTCGGGCGGCTTCCGTATTCGTCGGAACCGCGATACACTTCGTTTCCGCCGCGATCGCTTCGGCGTGTTCGAAATGCTTTGCGCTCACTTTCACCGACTGCGGATCGATTCTTTTGCACAGCGCGCGGATAACCGCTCCTCCCATCGCCCCGCATCCGATAACGCTTACCGTAATTTTTTTCATATCGAAAGCATCCGCCATATCCGCCTCGCTTTAAAAAAATTAATAATCAATGACCGGCCGTAAGCACCGCCGTTTTCGCAAACGCGTATTCAATGCCGGTTCCCACGAATGCACATACGCTGTCGGTTTTCGCATAATTTCTGCAAACGCGTATTCGATGCGGTTTCAAAACCATTAACTCGCGTTTCAAGACCGCCTGATATCCTGCAGCAGTTTTTCTTCATCGGCAAAAAAGAGCGTGCCGCATTCCTTTCCCGCCGCAAGATTTTCAATCGCATTTTCCGTACCCTTTGCAAGAAGGAGCGGGATACCGTACGATGTCGAAAGTTCGGCCGCTTCGAGTTTCGTTTCGATGCCCCCGGTACCGAACGAATTCGTCGCACCGATCGTAATCGATTTTCGAAGAGACGCGATATCGGTTACCGTCGCAACGAGTTTTGCGTCTTTGTTCGTCTTGGGATTGTCGGTGTAAGCGCCGTCGATGTCGCTGAACAAAATCAAAAGATCCGCGCTCCACAAAACGGCTGTCAGCGCGCTCAGATTGTCGTTGTCGCCGATTCTGATTTCATCGAAAGACACCGAATCGTTTTCGTTGATGATCGGAACGACGCCTTCGTCGACGAGCGTAAAGAGTGTATTCCGTATATTGAGCGTGCGATGATCGTTCGTAAAATCGTCCTTCGTCAAAAGCAGCTGACCGATATGCAGACCGTATTTATTGAACGCACTCCGCCATCTGTCCATGAGTTCGACCTGCCCGATCGCGCACAACGCCTGCCGATAGTGAACGTCGCGTTTTCGCGCCCACTCTTTGATCGTCGCAAGCCCGCTGATCTGCGCGCCGGACGACACGACGACAATCTGTTTGCCGCCGTCGATGAGCGCCTTCGTTTGACGTGCGAAGTTTTCCATAAAGCCGTCGTTCGGCAAACCCGTCGTATCCGCAAGCGTGTTACTGCCGATTTTGATAACGATTTTCCGCGACCGATTAATAATTTCCGCGATCGCTTTTCCGTTTACCGTTTCCGTTTCACTCATCGAATTTGTCCTTCGCCGTCGATGACGTATTTCGTCGTCGTCAGCGCTTTGATGCCCATAGGCCCGCGCACATGGAGTTTTTGCGTACTTATGCCGAGTTCCGCTCCGAAGCCGAACTCTCCGCCGTCGGTAAAGCGCGTCGACGCATTGACGTAGACACAGGCGGCATCGACTTGCGCTTGAAATTTGCGGGCATGAGAGAGGTCGTTCGTCACGATGCATTCGGAATGTTTCGTGTTGTGTGCGTTTATGAATTCGATCGCTTCGTCGACCGAGTCGACGGCGCGGACGGCGCATACGTAATCGAGAAACTCAAATCCGAAGTCTTCGTCCTTTGCACGCACGACGCAGTCCGCCCCGTAGAGCCCGCCTTTTGCAGCTTCGTCTTTTTCGGATGCGGCTTTCAAAATCGGATAGCACACATCGTCCGCGCGGAGCTGCGCACGGCCGGCCAATTTTTTTTCAAGCAGCGGCAAAAAATCATTCGCAATTTTTTTATTGACCAAAATACATTCGATCGCATTACACGCGCCGGGACGCTGGAGTTTCGCGTTTTCTGCAATCGCCGCTGCCGTCTCCGCGTCCGCCGTTTCATCGACATAGAGATGGCACACGCCGCTTCCCGTTTCGATGACGGGCACGCGCGCATTTTGCACGACGTTTTGTATGAGCGCTTTGCCGCCGCGCGGAATCACGACATCGATTTTTCCGACGGCGTGCAAAATCTCCGTAACGTCTTCGCGGCTTTCACTTTCCGAAAGTTCGACCGCTTCGGGAACGCCCGCTTTTTGCAATCCGTCTTTGATCGTGCAAACGAGCGCTTTATTCGATTCGAGCGCGGAAGACGATCCGCGCAGCAAAATCGCATTGCCGCTTTTGTATGCGAGGCAAAATGCGTCCACGGTAACGTTCGGCCGCGATTCGTAGATGATCGCCGCGACGCCGAGTGGAACGCGCACTTGCCGTATCCGCATACCGTTCGGTGTCGTCCAGCCGGCGACGACTTCGCCCACGGGATCTTCCTGCGCGATGACGATGCGCATACCTGCGATGATATCGTCTATTTTTTTATCGTCGAGCGAAAGCCTTTCGACAAGAGCGCGCGGCATACCCGCCTTTTCGGCACGGCTCACGTCGAGCGCGTTA
The DNA here is from genome assembly GCF_050938355.1 of Treponema sp. SP13. Taxonomy (NCBI): domain Bacteria; kingdom Pseudomonadati; phylum Spirochaetota; class Spirochaetia; order Treponematales; family Treponemataceae; genus Treponema; species Treponema sp. SP13. The sequence goes on along the minus strand of NZ_JADOVM010000005.1, from coordinate 239,172 downwards.
GCCGCAAGGAGCGCGGAACGGCTTGAATCGATACGGGCGGCAACGGCAAAAAGTGCGCCGTTTTTTTGCGCCGTGCTTTGCAGGGCAAGTTTTTCGGCTCCTCGCCGAAGAGAGGCGCATACGCTGTTCAAATCCATCATCTGCCTCAAAAAAGAAAAAGCCGGGAACACGCTGAACCCGGCCGCATTTTAATAATTTGCAAGGAAGTACATTCCGAGCAAAATCGCATCGCGGCACTTCGTTTCGGGCCAATCGGCATTGCGCGGTAAGCTGCCGACATACCACCAGTACGTGCCGAATTCGGGATCGATGCGCAGCGCATATTCGTTGAAATCGTCCGTGTGAACCTGCTCTCCGAACATGAGGTACACCGCGTTATAGAGGATATCGAGGAACGGTGCATAAGAGTCTTTCCATGTCTGAACGGGATCCGAACGAAACTGTTCGAGCTGATAAAGGATGCGTTCTTTTAATTCGATGTCCGTTTTTTCAACCCACGTTTTTTGAATCAGCAATGCAAGATTATTTTTAAAACTCATCGTCAACTTACCGTCGTCGACCGGATTTCGTTGCGAAAACGATTGATTATCGAAGCCGAACGCTTGCATGATGATATCCGTTGCGTCGGAAAAATCTTTTTCGTCATTCGATTTTATAAATACGGAAAGGGCATCGATGGTTTTTTTATCTACAAACTCTTCTATCGTCCAGACCATAAAATAATCATATACTATTGACGTCCTTTATTCAATAACTTGGATAATGCCGGACGGCGTTAAGAGGTGACAAGGCTTGCGCGTATCGCTTCTACGGCTTCGACGACTTTCGGATCGAATTGTTTGCCCGACAGCCGTTTAATGGTGTCAACGGTTTCGTCGACGGAAAGCGCTTCTTTGTACGGACGTTTGCGCAGCAGCGCGTCAAGCACATCCGCCGCCGCCATAATACGCGCGGCAAGCGGAATATCCGTTCCCGAAATATGCTGCGGATAGCCTTCGCCGTTCCACCATTCATGATGTCCGAGCGTCATCGATCGAGCGGTTTCCGTGTACTCATCGGTTTCTATACCCGAAAGATATTTTTCGATTAGACTCGCGCCGTACAGCGGATGTTTTCGTATCATTTCGAATTCCTGTCTCGTCAACGGACCCGGTTTTGAAAGAATCTCTTCGGGAATACTTATCTTTCCCAGATCGTGCAGCGGCGCGGCTTTTGTCATCGTATCGATGACGTCGTCGGTTAGTTCGTCGGTATAATGACCGAGTTCGCGAAGCTTTAGACTGATGGTCCGCACATATTCGCTCGTACGCTTAACGTGTTCACCCGTCGTGTAGTCCTTCGATTCGACGAGATTTGCAAAACCTGCGATGAGCTTCGTCTGCATGGCGCGGATACGCATATCTTGTTCATATTGTTTCTGCAGGCTGGCGTGCGCCGACGATACGACATTATACGAGAGGATAACGCAGAATATATATTCGAGCGTTGAACCGCTGCCGTATGTTATAAACCAGCGTATGCCGTAAAGCGCTCCTGCAGGATAGGGCTGCACCGAACGGCTCCTGATATACAGGGACGCAAGCATCATGATATAACACGCGATAATAACCCTATAGGTAAAACGTTTTTTATAATACATACAGCTCAATATCGGTACGAGCACATATAAAATAAAAACCGATATCCCCGGCATAATCGAAAGGAAAATAACGAGCAGTTCAAGCGCGCCGAGCGTAATGTATTTCGTGTAACGCGCGTACGGAACGCGCCGTACAAACCAAAACAAAAAAACGCTTGAAACGGCAAAGAAAAACGTATAAACGCCCAAGAGCAAATAATCCGCTTTCGGAAAGATATTGAAATACCGCGCGGCGAGCATAACCGGCCCCGCGAACGTAAACAGGCTGTATAATTTTACGACTATTTGATTTACTCGATATTCATTTTCATCGAAAAAACCGATACTTGAGTTTGGCTGCATTGTACTACTCTCACTGTATAACTTTTTAAAAATAAAATTATATATATTATAGCATATTCGCTAAAAATGTAAATAGTATAAAAATAAAATAAATTCGATATTTATAAAGATATTTTTGCAATCATAGATATTACGTCAGATTACGCCGTTCCCGAACCCATAGAAAATTTTTAAGAATAATTCCGACGAAGCTCGACATTTAGGCTAATTATTTCAGGTTGTGTGCGTTTTTTTAGTCCGTAAACAGCGGCATCAACATATAGCGGTCGGCGGAATCGGGAAGGAGTACGATGATCGTTTTATTTTTCAATTCTTCGCGCCTTGCGAGTTCGTATGCCGCCCACAGTGCGGCTCCGGAAGATATACCGACCAGTATGCCTTCCGTTTTTCCGAACTCTTTTGCGCTCGAAAATGCATCTTCGTTTTTAACGGCGATAACTTCGTTGTAAATTTTTTTATCAAGTGTATCGGGAATAAAGTTTGCGCCAATGCCCTGGATTTTGTGCGGGCCGGCATAGCCTTCCGAAAGAAGCGGGGATGAAGCGGGCTCGACCGCAACGATTTTTACGTTTTTATTTTTCGTACGCAAAAATTTTCCGATACCGGAAAGCGTTCCTCCCGTTCCAATGCCTGCGACAAAGGCATCGACGCACCCTCCCGAATCTTCCCATATTTCGGGACCGGTTGTTTTAAAATGCGTTTCGGGATTTACGGGATTGGTAAATTGGTTCGGTATAAAACTGTGCGGCGTGTTCTTTGCGATTTCATTCGCTTTGTCGACGGCACCTTTCATTCCCTGTGCGCCGTCCGTAAGTACGATTTCCGCGCCGTATGCTTTCAATAAATTACGCCGCTCGACGGACATCGTTTCGGGCATGGTTAAAACGATGCGCAGCCCGCAGCTCGCGCACACCGATGCGAGAGCGATTCCCGTATTGCCGCTCGTCGGCTCGATGATAACGGAATCTTTTTTGATTTTGCCCGTTTTTATTCCGTCGTCTATCATCGCTTTTGCGATGCGGTCTTTGACGCTTCCGGCGGGATTAAAGTATTCGAGCTTTGCGAGTATGCGTGCATGAAGTGCAAGGCGCTTTTCCGTATTTTTGATTTCGACGAGCGGCGTATGTCCGATGAGATCGGTTACTTTTGTTGCGATTTTTTCTGCCACAACGATTACTCCCGTATTTTAAATACTGTAGTCGAGCGTTTCGGGAAGCACGGTGAGTTGGTCGAGTGTTATGCCGTCGAGATACGCATTGATCACCTTTCCGAGTCCCTTCCACAGTTTTATCGTCGCGCAAATCGACTGCCTGCCGCATCCTATAGCATTGGCTTCGAGGCAGCTCACCGGCGCCAAATTGCCTTCGGTAATGCGCAGTATTTCGCCGACGGTATATTGATTTGTGGGGCGCGCGAGTTTATAGCCGCCCTGCGGCCCGCGCACGCTTTGCAAAAGTCCGTATTTGCTCAAAAGAGAAGTGATCTGTTCGAGATATTTTATCGAAATAGCCTGCCGCTTGGAAATATCTTTCAGCGGAATAAATTCATCCTGCTTGTGCTGCGCCAAATCGATCATAAAGCGGAGCGCATATCTGCCGCGCGTCGATATTTTCATGTTTTCCTACCGATAAACTAGTATATCCGATGACTGCGACTTTGTAAAGAAAAAAGGTATCGATAGCGATAACGGGGGCGAGTTCAAAAACACACAAACTGAGTTCCGTGATCGTGCAATTCTATTGTTGTCCATTTTCACAAAATCCGCTAAAATGATCCATCATGACTGCACATACGACGATCGATGAAGATACGCTCGAAAAGCTGCTGTATCTTTCCCGGCTTTCGCCCGAAAGCACCAATTTAACAATATTAAAAAAGCAGGTCGATGAAATAATCGGCTATTTCGAACTCTTGTCGAAATACGACGACAGCGAAAATCCTTACGACGCGTATCCTTCAACGGAAGCGGATAAACTGCGCAAAGACGAAATCGTAGCGGGCTTGGCTATGGGCGACGTAAAAAAGATTTCGAAAGATTTTATGGACGGCTATTTTCAAGTGCCGAAAGTTTTGGGCGAGGGCGCGTGATGAATTGTACGATACGTGATATGCGCGCGGCGCTGAAAGAAGGCTCGGTGACGAGCGCGGACATTATTAAAAAATCGGCGGCGGCTTTCGAAGCGGATAAAAAATCGGCCTCTCCTCTCAACGCATTTCTTGGAATATATGAAGATGCGCTTACAAAAGCCGAAGCGGCGGACGCGGAAATCGCGAGTGCGCGCAGTTCCGGCACGCTCGACGCGCTCTTTTCGGAAAAGCCGCTTTTGGGTTTGCCGTTTGCGAATAAAGACAATATTTCGGCGAAAGGCAAGCGCTTAACCTGTGCGAGCAAAATCCTCGAAGGTTATGTCGCTCCCTACGATGCGACGGTGATCGCGCGCCTCGAAAAAGCGGGTGCCGTTCCGCTCGGCCGCTGCAATCAAGACGAATTTGCGATGGGTTCTTCGACCGAGTATTCGATCTACGGGGCGACGAGAAATCCCGTAAACCGCGATTATGTTTCAGGCGGTTCGTCGGGCGGTTCAACCGCCGCCGTCGCCGCGAATCAGGCGGTTTTCGGACTCGGTACCGAAACGGGCGGCTCGGTGCGCTTGCCGGCGAGTTATTGCGGCGTGTACGGTCTAAAGCCGACGTATGGCGTTTTGAGCAGGTGGGGTGTCGTCGCATACGGCAGTTCTCTCGATCAAGTCGGCATCCTCGCACATACGCCGTCGGATATCGCCGAAGCGCTTTACGCGATGTGCGGCGCCGATATGTACGACGATACGAGCGCGGATTTGCCTGAAAAAGAAAAATTATTAAATCTCAAACCCTGCGGAGATGCGCCGTTTTCGTCTTTGAAAATCGCGCTCATCCGTCAATTCCTCGAAAACAAGGGGCTCGATGCGGACGTCGGAAAAGTCTTCGACGAAACGCGCAAGTGGTTTGAAAGCAGGGGCGCGAAAATCGAAGTCGTCGATATGCCGGTCATGGATGCCTCCGTCGCAAGTTACTACGTACTCGCGCTTGCCGAAGCCGCGTCGAATTTGAGCCGCTTTGACGGTATCCGTTACGGCCGCCGCGTCGATACGGGAGAAGGCTACGACGAGCTGTACGTGCATACGAGAAGCGAAGGCTTCGGGGCGGAAGTAAAGCGCAGGATCGTCATCGGCAATTACGTTTTATCCGAGCAGTTTTCGGGTGACACGTACAAAAAAGGCATGACGGTGCGCGCGCGCATTCAGCGCGAAATGGCCGCACTCTTTAAAACCTACGATGCGGTGCTCTGTCCCGTCTGTCCGACACCGGCGTTTAAGCTCGGTCAAAAAACGGACAATCCGCTTGAAATGTATTTGAGCGATCTCTTCGTCAACTTCGTAAACCTCGCGCGTATCACGTCTCTTTCGGTGCCGGCCGGTATCACAAAAGAGAGGCTGCCGGTCGGCATTCAATTCGTCGGACCGATGTTCGGTGAAGCGAAGATACTTGAGCTGGCCGAAGCGTGGGAAGCCGATCATCCCGGCTGCGGCGTGCCGCTCGGCGCGCATTAAAATTATTAATTAACAAATCCGAAGCGGAACGAGCGAGATACGGCGGCACGGATTTTTTAGGAATGATGTATGGCAATCGATAAATACGAAATCGTAATAGGCTGCGAAATACATACGCAGCTTTTAACAAAGACAAAAGCGTTTTGCGCGTGCGAAAACCGCTACGGCGGTATGCCCGATACGCGCGTGTGTCCCGTGTGTCTCGGACTTCCCGGTGCGATGCCGCGCGTAAGCGAAGGCTACGTCGAACTCGGCGCCGTTGCGGGGCAGGCGCTCAACTGCCGCATCGCGCGCTTTACGAAATTCGACCGCAAGCATTATTTTTATCCCGATTTGGCAAAGGGCTACCAGATTACGCAGTACGATATTCCGCTGTGCGCCGACGGATACGTCGATTTGCCCTTTATCCATTATCCGGAAGACGAACGTCCCGGCGGCGCGAAGTGCCGTACGGTGAATTTCAAAGGCGAAAACTGCATCGTCGACAACCGCTACCGCCGCGTGCGGATCGAGCGCATTCACCTCGAAGAAGACGTCGGAAAATCGCTGCACCTCGAAGGCGCGCATTCGTATATCGACTACAACCGCTGCGGTACTCCGCTCATCGAAATCGTAACGAAGCCCGATATGACAAGTCCCGAAGAAGCCTCTCTCTTTATGCAGACCGTGCAGGAGATTCTCCGCTACGTCAAAGTGACGAAGGGAAATCTCGAAGAAGGCAATATGCGCTGCGACGCGAATATCAATTTGAACGTGTGGGAAAACGGTACGCTGTATCATACGCCCATTTCCGAAATCAAAAACTTGAATTCGTTCCGAGCGATAAAAGACGCATGTACCTATGAAGCAAAACGCCAGCTCAAAGAATTCGAAACCGATCGGCAGCCCTTTAATGCGGGTTTTAAAGTGACGATGGGCTGGGACGAAGCGAAAGGCGAAACGGTCGTTCAGCGCACGAAGAATTCATTCGTCGATTACCGCTTTGTCGTCGAGCCGGACATCAAACCCTTCAGCGTCAGCGAAGCGCTTATCGCGCGGGCAAAAGAAGCGGTCGGCGAGCTGCCCGAAACGAAGCGCGTGCGTTTTATGAAAGAATACTCTCTTTCTTCGTTCGATGCGGAAACGCTGACTGCGACGCGCGAGCTTGCGCTGTGGTTCGAAGAAGCGGCAAAAAAATCGAAAAGCCCGAAGCGTGCCGCAAATCTCATCCTCACCGAACTGCTCGCAGTTTTAAACGAAAAGCAGGAAACGATCGATTCCGTTTCGATTACGCCGTTGCATATTGCGGAACTTGCGGACGCCCTCGAATCCGATAAGATCACGAGCAAGCAGGGAAAGGCCGTTTTCGAAAAGATGCTTGCAACGAAAAAGCTGCCGTCTGAAATTATTAAAGAAGAAGGCATGGAGCAGGTAAACGATACCGGCGCGATCGAAAAGATCGTCGAAAGCGTGCTTGTAGCAAATCCGCAGGCTGTCGCCGATTTTAAAAATGGCAAGACGAATGCACTCGGCTGGCTTATGGGGCAAGTGATGAAAGAGTCGCACGGAAAAGCGAATCCGAAACAGGCGACGGAATTGCTCAAACAAAGACTTTCTTAAAAGGCGGGATCGACGTGCAGCGTCAGCGGGTGTGCGTCGGTTTTGCCGAAGCGTGTATATACTGTAACGGGCGCTGTGCCATACGTTCTTCATCCCTCTATTCGTTTTGCAATAACGTATCAAGCGTTGTATTCAAAACTTTTGAAAAAGCTAGAAGCTCTATATCTGTAACGAACCTTTTTCCGCATTCTATGCGCTGAACGGCGTTTTTGTCGAGGTCGATACCGAAAAGCTGCATTTTATCCGCCAGCGCACGCTGAGAAAGTAACGGATCGGCGGCTTTTCGCAATCGAGAGATATTTTTTCCTGAAATATTGTTTTGATCGCCGTTTCTGTTTTTATACATATTTTTGACATCTACTGCTTGTCAACATCAAAAATATACCTTATAATCATCTTGTGTATGACATTCACTGGATGTCATATATAGAGCATATGTACAGGAGGCTGAAAAATGGCAAGCATCATTTTGGGAGTAATCGGGTTATTTTTTGTTTTGTTGGGATTAATCCCGCTGTTGGGAATTATGAATTGGCTGGGAATTCCCTTACTGGTTATAGGATTAGCGTTCGGGATTGCAGGTATTGTGAAAAATAAAAGACGCGGTGCAAATATTGCCGGAACAATAATTTGCGGTATTTTTATGATTATCGGTACGGTCAGACTTATAGTCGGAGCTTCCATGATGACAAATGCCGCAAAAGCTCTGCCGAATACGGTTGAAAAATTGGATAATACAATTGAAAAATTAAACGATCTTTCAAATTCGCTAAACTGAAATCGTACAGGGGTTTTTATGAAAAAGAATGTTATGCGGGTGTGTGTTATTGCCGTATGTATGAACATTTTTACCGGTTGTATGTCTACAGGGACAAAAAACGAAGAGATTGTTTATACGGAAATAGACGGTAATCAAGATAATTGTAAAAATATTGCAATAGAAAAAATAGAGGCCGGTAGTAAATGGTTTAAAATAGTAAATGCATCTATTAGCGAATACGGAGATTCCGAATGCTCTGTCAGCGGTATAATAGTTAATGCAACATCGTTTATACAAAACAATCCCGATTTTTTTAAGAGAATTGAATTCGACAAAAAATATACAGTATATATAAAACTGAAAAAAGAAAGGTTTTTCCTGTTTTTCGTAGATACATCGCTTGTATTAGAAAAAATTGAAGGATTAAGAACTGTAAATGAGATAAGAACAGAAAAAGCCGAAAAAGAGGCAGCTGCAGAAAGAGCGGCAGAGGAAAAAAGGATAGCGGAAGACAAGGCAAGTGCCGAGAAACGAAAAGTTCGTAATGAAAAAGCAAGCGCTCTTGCAAAAGGATATGTATATCACGGCATTGATGAAAGCGATAAAAATGCGAAACTTTTTGATGGCGGCGCATTGGAAGCCGGACACGCATATTATATTTCATCATATCTGATTTCTGCGGGTGGTAGTATGGGTGGAGTTATCGTCAGTCTTTTTCGCGATCCTCATTACCGCTATGTAAACTACATAAGTCAAAAAGTAAAAGGTGAAGTGATCAATGCTGAACGTTCAATTTTCGGGGATATAAGCGTTGTAGTAGCCGGAGGAAAAGCACCTCTGTATATACCTGTCATTCTCGGAGTAGTAGAATAAATAAAGGAGAAAAGCTCGTATGGACATTAAAGATTTTACCGATGAGGTCATTGCTTTTAAAAACAAGTCGATAACCGACGAAGTATTTTTACTTATTCAAAATAACAGAGATTTTATGCAAAAATATTTGCAGTTGGTTGAAGAAAAAGGTCTTGCAGCTGTCAACAGACATATAGGTTTGGCTGTGGTGCATAAATACGGATTATCGGGGGAAGAAGGAAATATCAATAAAGAACCGAAAAGTACGCTTATTTCCTCTCATCAAAAATTTGAATAAGCGGTTTGGTACTGAATAATATTTTTAATCCCCATACCCCGACGAAAACATCGGGGTATATTGTTCTTATAAGGCGGTTGGACTCGGTTATGTACTGCACCTCATATCTCACTCTTTTTTGTTGACACTGTTTTTGTTTTGTATTAGCATTAATTAGGATGCAAAAACCTCATCATCGGTAAAAAAATCTAAAAACATTTATACGTACTGTGGCGGAGCCGGTCTTTTTTCGCTATACTGTTTATAATGACATCGATCGATTTTTTGGCATCGGAAATAACAAAGCGCTACGGTACCGTGCAGCGCGCGCGCGGCTGCTTTTTATATACGCGGAAAGGCGTGCGCCTCACCGACCTCTATCGCGAAGGGGGGCGGGCGATCCTCGGTTGGAAGGGCGGCGCAGCGCTGAAAGTTTTTAAAAATACGCTCGACCGCGGACTTGTCGGAAGCTTCGATACGGATTATGAGAGGCGCATCGCGAGGGCGGTGAGTTCGCTTATCGGGGATGAGCGCGTCGCGTACGTGTATACCGACCGTGCTTCCGCGTTGAAAACGGCGTTGGCGTTTTCGGAGAGCAGTACCGCTTTTTGGAAGCCGTGGAATCCGAATATTTCCGACTATCGAAAAATCGACTGTGTTATCGTAACGCCGCCGTTTCCGTGGGCTTCCGCGCTGTATTTTATCGCAGTACGTCCGTACGTACGTCGAGAGCGTATCGCTGCCGGATTTGTTCCGGCGGCATGCGAACGCATTCCGGCAGCCCTTGCGGCAGCTGCGGTGAGGGCGATCTACGATTGTATCGCTTCGGTAAATCGATTCGGAGAAAAAGATTGGTTTATCTACGATACGGTTTTAACAAAATATTGGACGCGCGAAGGGCCCTACCTCTATCCGAAAATCGCGGAAGCGCGCTATGCCGATTTTTTGCTGCACTGCCTTGACTGCGAGGTAGTCGTAAGCTGCGACTATAATGTACCGTCGATCGTTCCGTTCGGCGCGGACAGGGGTGTATTTACGAAGTTGAAAAATACTCCGTTCGAGTAGCTGCAAATCGATTGTTGGGGAAAAACAATGGCGCAAGGGGACATAATACTGTCGATTATTAAACTGGTGCTGGGCGGCATTTCGGCATTTTGTGCGATCATGCTGTGGTCGAAAACGCGGGATGCCGCATGGATGTCGCTCGCTGCGGGCGTCGTAACGTCGTATGCGAGTTTCGTATACGATATGATGACAAAACTCGGCGTCATCCTTCCGAACGCGTTGACCGTCGCCGGCATTCCGCTTCCGACGCTTTTGTTCGCCGTCGTGCCGAGCTGCTTTTTTATCGTCGCATTTATCCTCATGATCAGGCGGAACCGATGACGGCCGATGCCGCGTCTTATTGGCAAAAATTTTTGCAGAAAAGGGGACATAATCCCGTCGGCCGCTGCGCCGGCGAAATGTGTTTTGAAGCGGAGGGATTTTTCGGCGACGAGCTGCTCGCGCTTGTGCTTGCGGGAAAAAAGACTGCATTTTTTTCAAGCTATGCTTCATATATTATAGATAACGAAGATCTCCCCGCATCGGGAGAAAAGTACGTGGTGCTTGACAGAAGCGGTAGTCCGCGGTGTATTATCGAGCTGACTTCCGTGCGGATCGTTCCGTTTTGTGAAGTGACGCGCGAAATGGTGATCGCGGAAGGCGAGGACGAATCGCTTGAAGCGTGGCGTGAAAAAGAGAAGGGATATTTGGAAGACGAGGGAGAGATCGTCGGCTTTGCATTTGCCGAAGATATTAAACTTGTTTTTCATGAATTCCGTATTGTCGATTAGATTAAATTATTAATTAATAATTTAAGGAAAGTTACCGAAAACGGAAGTTTTGGAAACTTTCGATTATTATTAAATATTTTAGGGGGTATCGGTATGGCAGAACGGCATTCGATCGGGTATATGCTTACTCAGATCGCGCTCGGTTTGTATTTTTTTGTGACGGGAATTTGGACGCTGCAGGGCGGAAACGGCAACGAAATCGCGGCGGCGGTAAAATCGGTTACCGGCGGAGACACGGCGAGGATCATCTGCCTCGTGTTCGGAATCATCGAAGTGCTTGCGGGTCTTTTTTTGCTGCTCCGCATATTCGTAACGTTCAGTTCTCCGATTGACACGATTCTTATGGTCGTCATCATGATCGCGTGGATTGCGGCGATCGTGCTGCTCGATTTTATCGGTAAGGGCGCGCTGCCGTCGGGGAGCATCGATTCGGTTTTGCGCTGGCTCAGTACGCTTTCGCGGCACTTGCTCGTGCTCGGCGGGATCGTTATCGTAAAAAATTGAAAATAAAAAAGGCTTTGCAAAAACATGCAAAGCCTTTTTTATCCGCTTTCCATTTTGTCGAATCGGCGAATACCGCTGACGACGCGCCTGTGTGCGGCACACCGTCGGAAACTTCTGCTTTTACCGCGCGTATTCTACGATGCGCGTTTCGCGTATCATCGTGATTCTGATCCTGCCCGGATAGCGCAGATCCGATTCGATTTGTTTTGCGATATTCTGTGCGAGCGGTTTTACCTCTTCGTCGCCCACTTTCGCGTTGTCGACGAGGATGCGCAGTTCGCGGCCGGCTTGAATCGCGTACGCTTTTTCTACGCCGGAAAAACGTTCCGCCGTCTGTTCGAGATTTTCAAGCCGTTTGACGTAATTGTCGATCGTTTCTCGCCGGGCTCCCGGACGTGCGGCCGAAATGGCATCCGCGATCTGCACGTACACCGCTTCCGTACTCGTCGGTTCGATGTCGTTGTGGTGAGCTGCGATCGCGTTGATGACGCGGGGATCCTCGCCCATTTTCCGTGCGATTTCCGCACCGATTTCCGCGTGATTTTGATCGCTTTCCGTTTCGGCTCCTTTGCCGATATCGTGGAGCAGCGCCGCGCGTTTTGCAAGTTCGCGGTTTCCGCCGATTTCCGCAGCGAGGGCGGCCGCGATCATCGCCACTTCTTTCGAGTGCGTGAGTACGTTTTGCCCGTAGCTTGTGCGGAAATAAAGGCGTCCGAGCGCTCGCACGCCTTCCGTCGGCATATTGTGGATGCCTAAATCGAACAGCGCCTTTTCACCTTCTTCGTAAATTTTGTTTTGTACCTCGTGCGTAACTTTTTGCACGATTTCTTCGATGCGCGCCGGATGAATGCGGCCGTCGGATATGAGCCGTTCGAGTGCCACTTTTGCGATCTCTTTGCGCACCGGATCGAAACATGAAATGACAACCGCTTCCGGCGTATCGTCGATGATAATATCGACACCGGTGAGTGTTTCGAGCGTGCGGATATTGCGTCCTTCCCGCCCGATAATACGACCCTTCATCTCGTCGCTCGGAAGCGATACCGTCGTAACGGTAATATCGCTCGTAACTTCCGGCGCGAGGCGCTGAACGATCGTCACGAGTACGTCGCGTGCCTTTTTTTCCGCCGTGAGCTGAGCTTCCTGCTCGATTTTATTGAGCAGCGCTTGTGCATCGTGACGGGCATCGTTTTCGAGGTCTTTAATGATGAGTTCTTTTGCCTGCTGCTGCGAAAGCCCCGACACGTGCTCGAGACGCCTTCTGTATTCTTCTTCCTGCGTCATAACCGACGCTTCGCGCTTTTTCAGCGCTTCGATGCGGTCGGCAGCTTCTTTGTCGCGTTTTTCGTATTCGGCAGCCCGCTGATCGAGGAGCTCCTCTTTTTTATTTACGCGGGCTTCATAGCGTTGTACTTCGGCCCGTCGTTCTCTGTTTTCCCGTTCCTGCTGGTTTCGTTCCCGAATGAGTTCATCTTTTGCATTGAGCAAAATTTCTTTTTTCTGTGCTTCAGCTTCTCTAATTGCATCCTGTTTTACACGTTCAGCCTTTTGTTCTGACGCAGATAGTTGAAATCTGGCATACAGCCATCTAATAATCCATCCAAGAATAATTCCTGCAACCGGGAGAACAATGAATAAAATGATAATATTCATCTTTGTCTCCTTGTGTGCGTGGTATAGAATAATTCAGTATCTATATTAACCTACAATCTTCAAAATGTCAAATCGAAAATCGAAAAAACAAAAAGAAAAAAATACATATTTAAGGAAAATTTCTAAAAACCGAAATTTTTAGAGGTTCCCAAAACAAAAATTTGACAGATAAAAATACTCGTGCTATTATAATAATAATTAAAAATATACATATCGATGAAACTGTCTTGCAGTATGCAAGGATGTGTAGTCATCAAAAACAACTAAAGATTTTTATCTTTAAAAAACGCAAGGAGAATTTTCTATGCAGTACGGCATCATCGCTCTCATCCCCGTTGTATTCGTATTTGTTATCGCAATTACGACAAAAAAGACGCTGGATTCGCTTTTGATAGGTTCGTTAATCGGATTTATCATTTTAGAAAAGCAGAATTTTATCGGCGCATGGCTGGATTCGCTGATCGAAGTTTTGAAAACCGACAGCGTTTTGTGGGTTATCCTGGTAACGCTCTTTTTCGGAATTTTGCTTCAGCTGATCGAACAGTCGGGATCGCTCAGGGGTTTCAGCAAAACCATCGGCAGATACGCGAAAACAAAACGAAGCGCCATGCTGTTGTTGTGGATTTCGTCGCTCGCCATATTCATCGACGATTATCTGCACAATTTGGTCATCGGCGCGTCAATGAAAAAAGTCGGAGACGAACACAAAATATCGCGCGCGAAAATCGCCTATCTTACGAATTCGACGGCGGGAACGTTTTCATCGCTTGTTCCGATTTCAACGTGGGCGGTGTTTTATTCCGGCCTTATCGCAAGCCAAAATCTTTCGGTTGACGGAAATGCGATGGCGGGCTACATAAAGACGATCCCGTTTCAATTCTATCCGATAATCGCAATCACTATTTCGCTGCTCGTCGCGCTGCGGGTCATACCCAACATCGGCCCGATGAAAAAACACGAAGCGAATGCGGAAAGAGGAATTTTTTCGGATACGCAACAGTCGGAAGCGGAAACCGGTCAAGCATCTTCGCCGGTATGGTTTTTTGTCATACCGGTAGCGGTTTTGATTGCAGTGACGATTATTACCGGTATAGACGTTTTAAAAGGGATTATCGGTGCGCTCATCGCAGCTATCGCTTTATATTCCGTTACAAAAAAAATAAGCATAAAAGATTTTATGGATATCGCATTGGAAGGCATGAAAAATATGCTGCCGATCGCGTGTATTTTGGCGATAGCCTTTGTTCTCGTCGATGCGAATACGAAACTCGGCTTAGCCGAATACATCATCGATTTGGTTCGCCCGTTTATGTCTGGTAAAATGCTCCCTCTCGTCGTATTTTTGACCGCAGTCGCGTTTGCGTATTTTACGGGAATGTTTTGGGATATGGCGGCGGTCATGCTTCCTATCGCTATTCCGCTTGCACTGCAAGTCGGCGCGAATCCGTATTTGGTTGCAGCAGCGGTATTTTCCGCAGCCGCATGGGGCAGTCAAATCTGTATGTACGGCGATGCGGTTATCGTCAATTCGGGCGCATGTGAAATATCGCCTGCAGAAACGAGTTTTTCATCGCTGCCCTACGGCATCATCGGCGTAATCGTTTCGGCGATTTTATATACGGTATTCGGATTCATAGCATAAATTTTGTTGATTAAGAAAATTTTTTGAGGAGTCAATAATGGAACGATTGGCAAAAACATTAAGCGCGCTCGACAATACCTTCGGCGTTTCGGGCGAAGAAGAAGCGGTTGCTGCGCAGATAAAAAAAGAACTCGAAGGTTTTTACGACAGCTGCAAAGAAGATGCGCTCGGCAATATTATCCTTACGCAAAACGCGCGGGGCGGTAACAAAAAGATTGCACTGGCCGCGCACATGGATGAAATCGGTTTTATCGTGCGCTATATCGACGACAACGGTCAGCTTTTGATCGCACCTGTCGGATACCACGACGACCGCATGCTCATAAATCAGGACGTCGAAATCAAAACCAAAGACGGAATGATCGAAGGCGTCACCGGTTACAAACCCGCGCACATGCTCAAAGGCGATGAAGGAGAAAAAGTGATCCCGTTTGACAGCATTTACGTCGATGTCGGTACGCTTACGAGAGCGGAAACCGAAAAGCTCGGTGTGCGTATCGGCGATTACGGTCACTATCAGAGAACGGGAAAATTTATTAACGGCGGTAAAATCTATACCGGCAAATCCGTCGATAACCGTGTAGGCTGTACGGTCATCTGCGAAGTGATGCGGCGCGCGAAAGAAGCCGGCATAAAAAACGAATTGACGCTCATCGGAACGGTGCAGGAAGAAGTCGGCGCGCGCGGCGCCGGAGTTGCCGGTTTTTCGGTCAAGCCCGATGTCGCGATCGTCGTCGACGTAACGATTGCAGGAGGTGCATCCGGACTTGAACTGAGCGAATGCTGTATCGAACTCGGAAAAGGCCCGGCCATTAAATATTACGATTGGGACATGGGTTCCACGATGGGAAACAACGTTTCCAAAAAGATGACGCGCGCTTTCGAAGCGGTCGCCGAAAAAAACAATATCCAATTCCAGCGCGAAGTTTTAATCAACGGCGGCACCGACGGATGGACGCTCGCGACGAGCGGAAGCGGCGTGCTCACCGGTATCATATCCGTTCCGCAGCGCTATATGCATACGGCGGTCGGTACGGTATATATCGATGACTTGGAAGGTGCTGTCGATCTTATCGTAAAATACATCCAGAGCATCGACTGAAACTGTAATTGAAAACGGAAAGGCTTTCGCCTTTCCGTTTTTTTATTTGCGCAGGGGCTTATCTCACGTGCCGCGCCGGGGTTGTTGATTCGCAAGGAAAAAAAGTATGCATTATATAATAAAATATTTTTGGTCTTTGAGTATTATATGTGCGGCGGTCAATACGTTTTTTTTGATAAAACGCATGCCGAAAACGGAAGATGCGGAAGCGGCGGCCGAACAAAAAAAAGTTGTCGCCGGATATTTTTTGTTTTTTGCGCTGCCCTGTCTTTTGCTCCAGATATTTCAGCTGGCGGGAAAGTATGAAACGCCTTTATATATTTTTTCCGGAGATTTTTCAAATGTATTTTATCGATTCGGAATTTGTTCGGTGTTTTTGGATTATATCGTGTTGCTGGTTGTCGCAGTAAAATTTAAAAACTTTGAAAAATACAGTTTTCTCTTATTCCGAAAAGAGATGTCAAGAAAGCGGATCATTGTTATGGCAGTCGGCATAAGCGTATTTGCCGTCGTTATCATATTTTTCGGCACTCGACAATTAAAAGACGAAATTGCCGCAATGCAAATCGCCCCCCGATAAACGCACGGCTCGAAGATAAAACCCGGCTGCTTCGCATCGTAAGCATCGTTCGGCAAAAAATTAACAACCAGAAATCGACAGCCGGTACGGTTCGTGCATCGCTTCGGTTTCGGTTTTTTCCCTCGGATTTTCCGTGATGCGGCGTACGTACTCTTCGGCGCCCTGCGTACGTGTTGTCCTAAACCTCCGATTCGCATTATACTGCTTCTATGAATATCCACATCATTGAAATGCCGCTCGATTTCGGAGCTTCCCGGCACGGCAGCGATATGGGGCCGTCCGCGATACGGCTCGCGGGCTTACGCGCAAAACTCGAATCGCTCGGCCACACTTTGGTCAAATACAATTCGCCGATGCGCATACATCCTCAGGAATACGAAGAAGTCGGAAACCCCAAAGCAAAATATTTAAAGCCGATTGCGGATGCTTGCGGGCAGCTTGCAAAAGAAGTGGATGACTCTTTTGCTGTGGAAGAATTTCCGCTTACGCTCGGCGGCGATCACTCGATTGTGCTCGGCACGCTTGCCGGAGCCGCCGCGTCCGCAAAACGTAAGGGTCAAAGACTCGGCGTACTTTACGTCGACGCGCACGGAGATTTCAACACGCCCGAGACGACGCTTTCCGGCAACATCCACGGCGAATGCCTTGCCGCTTCGTGCGGGCTCGGTCTTCCGGAATTGACGAATTTATATTTTGACGGACGCAAAGTCGATCCGCGCAATGTGTGCTTTGTCGGCATCCGCGATTTGGATCCGGGTGAAAAAGAGCTGATGCGCAAATCCGGCGTCACGGTTTTTACGATGAGCGACATCGAACGGCAGGGCTTTCCGTCCGTCGTCAAACAAGTCGTACTCTTTTTTAAAACGCACGCGGACGTCGTACACGTGTCTTTCGATATGGACGTGCTCGATCCCATGTTCGCGCCCGGTACCGGCATTCCGCTTCCCGCCGGCATGACGAACCGCGAAGCGCTTTTGCTTATGGAAGAGATGAGCGATACCGGTATCGTAAAATCGGCCGACATCGTGGAAGTGAATCCGATCCTCGACGTGAGAAATCAAACCGCGGTGCTTGCCGTTTCTCTTGCCGCCCGCCTGCTCGGCGAAAAATTGTATTGACGCGTGCAGGGAGCTTCGCGCTCGTTGCAAGTAGCGCATTACTCGGATTTACGGAAATTAATTTTTACCTAAAAAGTCGGATGTCGAATTTTTTAAAAAGCAAATATCATTACAGCTTTTCGATTTCCGCTTCCGAAAGACCGGTCATCCGCTGTATAAAATCGACAGAACAGCTTTCTCGCTGCATCAGCTTTGCCGTCTCTCGTGCTTTTTGATGAGCTCCCGCGGCGATGCCGTCTCTTCTGCCTCTGCGTACCCCCGCAGCAACGCCTCGCTCAAAGCCGATCTTTTCACCTGCCATGCGTAAGTCATCTTCATGAATATTCAACGACATGTATACGCTCCTGAACTTTTCGTTCCGTTTCGCTTTTTCGACAAGCGCATCGATGTGCTGCGTAAAACCGCTCGTCGCCCGCCTCTCGCAAAGATACTGCAGCAACGCGCTCAATTCAGGCTCATCTTCTTTACCGTAGGCACCCACATTATAAAACACCTTAGCGCTTTTGTCATCAAGAATAATACTGCCGTCTTCACTGCACACGCTGCGGAATGTATACACGGGTAAGCCTTTGTTAAACGGATCCTGCGTACAGATAAAAATGACATAGCTCTCTTTCAGTTCGGCGTAGCTTTGACCGCGCAAGAGATTGTCGACATCCATAAGGCTTTGGTAATAACGCGTGCGCTTGGGAAGAGAAGGCGGAATCGACGTTTGTATTTCGATATCGAAGACACGCTCCGAGTCGGAAACATAAACGTCGAGGCGTATACCTTTGCTTTCGTAAAACGGTGCTATCGTTTTTTGCAGGGAGGGATATTCTATTTTGCCGACTTTGATGTGCAGGAGCCGTTCGATGACGCCTTTGCAAATTATTTTGTTTTTCATGACCGTGCCGAACATAAAGTCGTCGGTAAAGGTGAGTTCTTCGACGGGTTTATAGGTATATTCCATAG
The DNA here is from genome assembly GCF_050938355.1 of Treponema sp. SP13. NCBI lineage: Bacteria > Pseudomonadati > Spirochaetota > Spirochaetia > Treponematales > Treponemataceae > Treponema > Treponema sp. SP13. The sequence continues at coordinate 220,725 of NZ_JADOVM010000005.1, read as the reverse complement.
CTGCACCTTCGGTTATTGAGATAGCGCGGCAAGGAAGCCGCTGAACTATATATCGTTTACAAAGCTATAAATTACGCGCTTTTTTATAAAAATAAACGGGAACATCGTTTCCTGCGCTCGAAACTTCGCGCTTACGCGCTCGTTGCAAGTGGCGCGGGGAACTTCGCACTTCGTGCTCGTTGCAAGTGGCGCACTACTCGGATTTGATCAATATAAGTCGAGAGGCGAAAAACGCTCAACGCGTTTTTCTTTTATCCGTGCGGAGGCTTTTATACCTCATCCTTTCGGATGTAATAAAAGGTATGAAAGCCGACTGCAATTCCTTATGAGGACACACAGTGCGACGTTTACGGCGTGCTGTGTGATAGGAGACGCTCGCAAATCCTGCGCGGGGAACTTCGCACTTCGTGCTCGTTGCAAGTCGCGCACTGCTCGGAATCGTTCCGGAAGTCGAGAGTTGAAAAACGCTTATCGCGTTTTTCTTTTATAGGAGACGCGAAAAAATCCTCCGCACTGCTCGGATTTTTTCGCTCTTGCATTTTTCCATTTCTAACGCTATCATATACATATATTTCAAAACCGATGTAAATGAAAGCCGGCGGGTTTCGGCAGGAGAATACGATGTCAGACGGGATGAAAAAATTTTTACTGGGTGCGGTTGTCGGTGCGGCGGCGGCGGCGCTTATCAAAACGGATGTTTTCCGCAAAGGCTGTTCCAAACTGATGGTCGCCGGCTTGCAGCTCAAAGACGACGCTTCGGCTTTTTTTGAATCGGTAAAAGAAGACGCGGAAGACGCGGATGCCGAAGCAAAGCACAAAAAAGAAACAGCTGCAAAAGCATAATCATACTTTATGAATTTTTATGTAAAGCATTCTCTTCCGGGGCGCATCCGAATACGATATAATATATCCGAAGTGAATATGCGTCAGGCTGTGCTGGCGCAGAATTTACTCTCGGTCCAAGACGGAATGCATCAAGTGTCGGTCAATCACATCACGGGGTCATTCCTTATCTATTACGACCAAACAAGACAATCCGAACAAAGCATCAAAGCGTTGTTTAGAGCTCTTTCCGATAAATATCTCAACGACGGCGATATGCTTGCCTCCGTTGCGCTCCCGCCGAAGCAGACAAGCCTCTTCGAATCGCTCATTTCGATGGCGGTATGGCATTATGCAAAACGGCTTTTGCCGCCGCCGCTCAGATTGGTTTTCCAGACGGCTTCGATTGCGCGGCGGGTTTTAAAAGGCGGCAAACGGATTTTCTCCGGACGGCTGTTTTGTGCCGATGTGCTCGACGCAACGGCCATTACGGCAGCCGCGGTGACGGGCGATATGTCGACCGCGTCGAATATCAATTTTTTGCTCGACATCGGCGAAACGATCGAAGAATATACGAAAAAGAAATCTTATGAAGATTTGGCGTCGACGCTTTTTTCCGAAAACGATCAAGTGCAGCTCGTTGAAGGAGAAACCGAGCGCAAAGTTCCGCTCTACACGCTGAAAAAAGGCGATATCGTCGCAGTGCGCACGGGTTCGCTCATTCCGGCGGACGGTGAAGTCGTCAAAGGCGAAGCGCTTGTCAATCAAGCGTCGATCACCGGGGAACCGCTCGCCGTTGAAAAGCGAAAGGGGCAAAGCGTGTTTGCCGGAACGATCGTGCAGGAAGGGGAACTGTTCGTGCTCGTGCGTGCGACGGGCAGCCAAACAAAAGTGCAGAATATCCTCGCAATGATCGATTCGTCGCAGCAATTGAAAGTTTCGTCGCAAGTACGTTCGGAGCACCTTGCCGATCAGCTTGTCAAATATAATTTTTTGCTTTCGCTTTTGACGTTTATTTTTACCGGAAATATGGCAAAGATGCTGTCGACGCTTATGGTCGATTATTCGTGTGCGATGAAGCTCGCAGCTCCGCTTGCGGTTTTGAGCGCGATGAAAGAAGCGGCCGAACACGGTATTCTCGTCAAAGGCGGAAAATTTCTCGAAGACGCATCCCGCGCCGACACCGTCGTGTTCGACAAAACCGGCACTCTTACGGCAGCCGAACCGAAGCTTTCACGCATCATCGTATTCGGCAAAGAGAGCGAGGATGAAATGCTCGCAACGGCTGCGTGTTTGGAAGAGCATTTTAGCCATCCCGTCGCACACGCGATCGTACAGGCTGCCGTAGACAAAGGACTCAAGCATCCCGAGCGCCACGCAAAAGTCGAATATATCGTTGCGCACGGCATTGTAACGACGCTGAACGGCAAACGTCTTTCGATCGGCAGCAGGCATTTTATCTTTGACGACGAAAAGATACTGCCTCCGGAAAATCTGGATTCAATCGTAAAGGATGCGCTCGATCGAGGCGAATCGCTTTTGTATCTTGCAGAAGAAAAACAGCTGCTCGCCGCTTTTGCGATCACCGATCCCGTGAGAACCGATGCGAAAGAGATCGTCCGCCGCCTGCACGGTACGGGCATCGTCAACTGTACGATGATAACGGGTGACGATGCGGGTGCGGCGAAGACTGCGGCATCTCTTACGGGCATCGATCACTATATCGCACACGCGCTGCCGGAAGACAAAGTCGCATACATCGAAAAACAAAAACGGGAAGGGCATACCGTCATAATGATCGGCGACGGTATAAATGATGCACCTGCGCTCGCAGCTGCGAATACCGGAGTTGCCATGGGCGACTGCGCGGAAATCACCGGAGAGACGGCGGACATCGTGCTGCCGTCGGGCGACGGACTTGCGGCGCTGCTGAAAACGCGGATTATGGGTCAGCGGTTGATGAAAAAAATCGACGGCAACAATAAAAATATAATAATTATTAATTCCGCATTGATAGCCGCCGGTTTGTTCGGTTTTATTTCGCCGTCGCTCGCCGCCGTCCTGCACAATTCTTCGACGATCGCATTTGCAGTACGGGCGATGCAGCCGTTATTAAAAAAAGAATGATGCAGATCAATTATTTTCCGGGCAGACTGCGTTTGCGCGATCCCTCTCTCCGCGACGAAGCGATACGGTCGGCCGCTCTCGCCGTATTACACTCGATTTGTCCCGCAGCCGATCCGAAATACAACGAAAAAACGGGCAGCGTGCTTATCACATACGATCCTGACGGCGTGCCGCTCGAACGCTTGCAAACGCTGGTTCCCGCTTTAAAAAAGCTCCGTCAAAAACTCGCCGGTTATTCCGAAAAAAAACGCGGCGACATCCTTTCCGATATAGCGCAGATTCAATCGATTATCGATTCGTGGAAAGCGTAAATGCCGATCGTAGAATTTCATTCGTGCGGAGGGTTTAATACCCCGACGCCGCTTGAAGCTTCGCTGCGAGACTGTGTCGGGGTTGTTGATTCGTGCGGGCGCTTCAATACACAGGCTTGAAGCTTCGCTGTGAGTCTGCGGCAAGCTTGTCGATAAAGCGGTGCCGACCCGTCGCATTCGGATCGATCGGCACCTTTTTAAAACGTTTTACCGAACTCGAACGCCCTTTTCCGCAGCGGCGATAAAGCGCAGCGCTTCGCTCTTTTTTCCCTGACCGCCCAATTCTCCGCCGAGTATATAGATGCAGTCCGCACTGCTTCGAGTTTTGTAAGTAACGCCGTTCGGGTAGAGGATTTTATCGACGAAAGTGTATTGCTCGCTGTCGTAGGGTTTTCCGTCGTACGGCGGAATGCAATCGCGTTTTTGCTCCCAGCTTTCCGTCGTAGTTTTCAGCGCGCTTTTGTCCGGCTTGGGCTGCTTGGAAATAAACAGGAAGCGATAATTTTCCGCTCGCTTATTCGTAGACAAACTCAGCGCTCTTTCTTCCTGCACGACTTTACCGTCTTTAAACGCATAGCCGATCGAAAGACCGAGCGTCGTGTCATCCGCCGGCGTTAAAACCGAAGACGGCAGATCGACGGAATATGCGCCGGTTTTGAGGGCGATGCGTTTTTTTGAATAATCGAGAGAAAGAGAAGCGATAATCGGATCCCGTTTTCCCGCTTCGGCTTCGGAAAGCGAAAGGTATTCTTTCCAATTTTTCAATTCCGCCGAATACGACGGATACGCGTAATCGGCGATAAAAGCCATATCCTGCCGGTGCCCGTTTAAGACATCGCCGTACGAATCGAATTTGAGCATAACGTACACGCCGTCGGGCATAGGAAGCGCGTATGCGATCGCCATATAATCGACGAAGGGAAGCTCCCAATAGTTGATAAGCCACGTACGCCCGAAGCGGTCGATATGCTTGTCGGATTTGCACGGATCGCCGAGAGACGTGATCGCGATATTTTCACCGGCGACGTTCCGCGTAATTTTGCTCGCGGACAGGATGTAATCGACGTAGGTTTTCGGAGAAGCGATGAGGTTTTTCAGCGCGACCGATTCAGGCTTGACGATATATGCGAACGTGTATCCGAGCATGGATCCGAAATTGACAAAACCGTTGTCGCCGAGCTGATGCGTCGAAATCTCTTTCGGCCTCATGTAATCCCACTTGCCGGCATCCGACAGATATATCGTGTACGGAAAACCGATCATATACGAATTCGAAAGCATTTCAGCCGCCCCGGCAGCACGGGCAAAGCCTTCGTCCGCATCAGGCGCAAAGCGTTCGCCCAAATCGTGTACGAGGGCGTCGGTATTTTTTCTGTAACGCGACGTAATCTCCGCTCGCAGCGATCCGAGGTTTTGCGGCAGCGAAAGTTTTTCGTCGAAAATATGATAAAAGCGTTCCGTCAAAATCGTCGGCAGCCGATAGTAAAACGGAATGTGCACGACGCCCGTGTTGTCGGGGACGTTTTTCGTTTCCGCGAACGGCAGTGCGTAATTTAAATTTTCGTTTTGGCTTTTCATCGCGATGATGCCAAGCACGTCGCCTTTTTCCGTAATAAGCGGGCCTCCGGAATTTCCCGGGCTTGCTGCGGCCGAAAAACGGAGCCACTGCCACGCGCCGTTTTCCTGTTCGGGCGTACGGCTCGTGAGCACGCCGTTTCTGATGACGATGCCTTCACCGAGCGCGTTACCGACGGAAAACACGGTCGAGTTCAGCGACGCATCGGGTGCGACGGAGAGCCCCTTGTTTTTATCCGCAGTAAAATTTTCCGCGTCAAAACAAATAAAATCGCGGTCGGTCGCAAATTTCGTAACCGACGCGATCTTCCACGTTTTACCGTCTTTACCGCGCAAAAAATAATTCGTGTACAACGTTTCTTTGTACAACGAAAATACGTGTGCCGCCGAATAAAATTTTCCGTCGCTCATCAAAAACGCCGTACCGATCGGCAAATACGCGTCGTTGCGAATCGCAAACGGGATGCGTTCGAGCGGAAGTTTTTTTTCGTATGTGAGTTTTCCCTCCGCCGGTTTTTCAACGACAACTTCAAATACCGCCGCCTGCACTTTTTCCAAAACGGCGCTTTCCAAAATAGTTTGCGCGTAAACCGAAACAAACGCGCACGCCCAAACGACAAGGGCAAAATACAGTTTTCGTGTGTTTTTTATGTTTTTCATAAAACCAATTGTAACACGCTTTTATGAACATTTCCAGAGCACGAATTTCGTTTTACCGACCCCGCACAAAACATCCTCCGCAGTATTCCGTCTTCGTCGCACCTTCGCCGTTGTTGCTTTCCGCACGATGCGCTATACTTACACTATGACTCGTACAGCCCAATCTTCGCGCGTTCCGTTTTTTGCGGCGCTCTGTCTTTTTCTTTCCGCAGTCGAATACGCGATTCCGAAACCGCTGCCGTTTATGCGGCTCGGACTGGCAAACCTTCCCATCCTCATTTCGCTTGCGATGATGTCCAAACGCGACGTTGCCTTTCTTATCGTGCTCAAAGTGCTCGGTCAGGCGCTCATCTCCGGCACGCTTTTTTCATACGTGTTCGTCTTTTCCGCAGCGGGTTCGTTCGCTTCCGGCTTTGCGATGCTCCTGCTCTACGCGCTCTTTCACAAAACGAAGCTCATGTCGAATATCGGCTTGAGTCTGGCAGGTGCGCTTGCGAACAATGCGGCACAGGTTGCCGTCGCCCGCTTGATGATTTTCGGTGCCGAAACGCGCTTTATCGCTCCGCTCCTTTTTTTTACCGGACTCGTGACCGGACTCGTGCTTGGCGTTTTTGTCAATATTTTTTGCGCGAAGTCGTCGTGGTACAATCGGCTCCTCGCCGAGCAGCTTGATTCGAATACGGCAGGGGGGGAAGTCTCCCCCTCGCTCCAAAGTCCTCGCGCCGAAAGCGCTCCGGTCTTTTCCGCTGCCCCCTCTTCCGGCAGCCCGCTCGATGCCGACGCCAAAACTTCGCGCGTTCAGTTTATCGCCGCAATGATTTTGTTCCCGATCTTTTTACTGCACGGGCTGGTCGTTCCAAAAAGCGTATCCGGTATCGCGCGCATGTGCATCGTGTGGATTTTCGCCGCAGCCTTTTTCACAATGGCTGCAATAAAAAAACGCGGCCGCATCAAAGTGCTGCCGTCCGTCTTTATGACTATCGGCATTACGTTTTTTGCACTCCTTGCGCCCTCGGGCAGAGTGCTCCTTTCGCTCGGCAAATTCCGCATCACGCTCGACTCGCTCCTTGTGGGCTTACATAAAAGCGGCATCCTCACGGGTATGGTATTTCTTTCGCAATTTGCCATATCGCCGCACTTGCATTTGCCGGGCAAAGCGGGCGTATTTCTCGGGCAGATGTTTACGACTTTCGACGCGCTTACGGCAAAGCGTCTGCATTTTTCGCGCGGCCGCGTTATCGCCGCGCTCGATTCGCGCCTCAACGAATTATGGGAAGAGTGAGCGCTCAAGCATACCGATATACTGAAAAACAATAGACGCATCGACAGAGCCGCTTCGACGGATCGCAGAACGAAGGGCGGCGAAGGAGGTACGATAAAAAGCGCCGTCTGAAATATCGCCGTCGCTTTTTATCTCGAGTTTGCGTGGATGTTTGCAAAAAACGTGTATACATATTTGATTCGATGAAACTATATGAATACGATACACCCAATTTTGCAAACTCGATTATTTTAACGTGTGCGCTCACGCGCACGACTAAAAACTTTTTCGGATGTTGAAATATCCTGTAAAAGTTTTTATGGGAGTTTTCGATTATGGAATTGCAGTTTTTTATCGCGATTACGGGATTGCTTTTACTCGCCGTCATTTTATTAATCGTACTTATCATTAAAAACAACAGAATCGATTCGGCATCGGTTATGAATCGGCTTGAAAGTTACGAAAAAAATCTAAAAGACGAATTCGATCGGAGCAGAAAAGAAAATTCCGAAAGCGACAGAGAATCGCGAAAGGAAAACACCGAAACGCTCGTAAAATTTCAAGAATCGATAAACGGAAAACTTGATACGCTGACAAAAAACACGCACGAATCCCTGACTAATAATTTAACAAAATTTATGGCGCTCCTTTCCCAAAAGTTCGACAGCCTGTCGAGTGCGACGCAGGCAAACCTTTTCAAACAGCAGGAAACCATACAGGCCGGCCTTAAAAATATGCAGGACAACAACGAAAAAAAACTCGAACAGATGCGCATGACGGTAGACGAAAAACTGCAGTCGACGCTTGAAAAGCGATTGTCGAGTTCTTTCGAAATCGTGAGCAAGCAGCTCGAAGCCGTGCAAAAAGGACTCGGCGAAATGCAAAATCTTGCAAGCGACGTCGGCGGGCTCAAACGCGCATTGACAAATGTAAAGTCCGCCGGCGGCATGGGCGAAGTGCAGCTCGAAGCCGTCCTGTCGGATTTTTTGTCGACGGAGCAATACGAAAAAAACGCGCATCCGAATCCTTCCGATCCGAAAAAGGTCGTCGAATTCGCCGTAAAAATTCCGTCGAAAAGTACGGAACGCGATTATATCTATCTGCCGCTCGACTCGAAATATCCCGCCGTGATTTGGGATAAGCTCACGCTCGCGTATGAAACGGGGGATAAAGACGAAATCGACTCGCAAAAAAAAGCCTTGGCTTCCGAAATACGAAGCATGGCAAAGGATATTAAAGAAAAATATATCGAAGTTCCGTATACGACCGATTTCGGCATACTGTTCGTTCCGTACGAAAGTTTGTATGCGGAGTTGAACCGCATTCCGGGTTTTGTGCAGCAGCTGCAAAACGATTTTAAAGTTACGGTATCGGGACCGACGACGCTGACGGCTCTTTTGAACAGCTTACAGATGGGTTTCCGCACGCTCGCAATTCAAAAAGAGACGAGCAAAGTGTGGGAATTGCTCGGTGCGGTAAAAACGGAATTCGGAAAATTCGGCACGGTTTTGGCAAAGACAAAAGAAAAACTGCAGTCGGCGACAAATGAAATCGAAAACGCGGAAAAGCGCAGCCGCCAGATCGAAAAAAAATTGACACGGGTCGAATCTCTTCCCGAATCGAATGCCGGGCAACCGCTCATCGATACCGCTTTCGACGCGGAATAATTCCGGCGGAAAGCAAAACGCACGGCAGCGTTTACCTAACATCCGCCAAATCTTACCCGCGTCCGCCGAACCTTATCCGGCGAATTTCGTTTGCACACATACTAAAAAATCGATTGCCGTAAAAACTTTACCGCGCGCCGCATTGTCCGAAAGCGCGTTTAGCGATATACTCAAATTATGAAAATCGCTTCGGTATCGATAGTCGGATTGGGTGCGGTAGGAGCCGTCGTCGCGTCCCGCCTCACGTCTTTTTTGGGTAAAGCAAACGTACAGTGCATAGTCGACCCTGCTCGGAAAGCGCGTTATGAGAGCGACGGCATCTTCATCAACGGAGTGAAGCAGGATTTCAATTACCTCACGCCCGAAGATGCCGTGCCTGCGGATTTAATAATCATCGCGACGAAAAACCTTCAGCTCGGCGAAGCGCTCGAAAGCATCCGTAGCGCCGTCGGAACTCACACGGCGATCATGACACTCTGCAACGGCATTCAAAGCGAACGCGATGCGGCGGCGGTTTACGGCGAAGAGCGCGTACTCTACGGTTTTATCATCGGCATCAGTTCGATTCACGAAAAAAATCAAATCCGCTGTCCCGTCGAAGGCCGTATCGTATTCGGTGAAAAGGACAATAAAAAAACGGATCGGGTAAAAGCGATCGAAGAATTGTTTACAAAAGCGAAAATCGAAAGCGAAGTACCGGAAAACATTCACCTCGAGCAGTGGAAAAAATTTCTGCTCAACGTCGTGTTCAATACGCTGAGCGCTTTGTGCCGCGCTCCGTACGGTGCTTTTTCAGCCCCCGTTATGCGCGATCTTGCGCAGAGCGTCGGAAAAGAAGTCATCGCCGTCGCTCAAGCGGAAGGCATCCCGCTCACGCAAGCGATATTCGAAGATACGCTTTCGCTTATCATCGGTTTGGATGCGCACGGTAAAACTTCCATGCTGCAGGATTTTGAAGCAGGCAGAAAAAGCGAAAACGAGTGGTTTTGCGGCACGGTGAACAAGCTCGGAAAAGCGCACGGCATTCCGACGCCCGTGTGTACGCTGCTCGAAGCTCTCGTCGAAGGCACGGAAATCGCGCGCGGCATCTGACCGCTTCGAAGCACCGGCACGCTTTTCGAAATCAATAGGTTCAATTTCGATTTTTCCAAAACTCAATATTCAATCTGACAATCGCCCGTCGCTGAAGTTCGGGTTTTCAGCGCATTCCGCTTATTTTTTATCCGCGGCGAGTTTTTCTATCCAGCTTTCTTTTTCCGGCGTCACCGTGACGGTATGTTTATCGTCTATTTCCACTTTAATAGAACCGTTGTACAGCGTATGATAAAATTTTGAGCCGTATTTTACGTAATCGTTTACAACGTCCATACTGCCGAGTACATCGTTCATAGCGACGATAACGCTCGGATTCGTCGCTTTAATCCAGCGCCGTCTGCTGCTCGTAGCGTTTCCGTGATGATTGGCTTTTGCGACGTCGCATTTCAATTGTGCTTCATACGCATCAAGTACGGTCGTTTCGCCGCTCCGATACAAGTCTCCGCAAAAGAGCGCTTTCGATTGCCCGTAGACGAGCATCATCGAAATCGAACAATCGTTGATAAACTGTGTCGCGTTTGCCGGATAATTTTTCGGATAAACGATTTCATGCGCGGGGCCGAATATATCGACCCGTACCTTGTCTCCGAATGAAAAAGAGTCTCCCGCTTCGAGATACGACGACGGAATATCGTGCGCTTTAACGGCCGCATCGAATGCGCGCGTATAGCGCGTATCGTACTCCAAACGCGAGCGATACACGTGCGCAATCGGAAACGTACGCGCGATCAGCGGAAAGGCGCCGAGGTGATCGATATGCGGATGCGAAATGACGACGATATCGATTTTATCGATGCCGAGCGAACGCAGCAGCCTGACGACGTCTTTACCGGCATCGGGGTGCCCGCAGTCGATGAGCATCGTTTTGCCGTCGGGTGAAACGACGAGCGTGCTGTCGCCGCTTTTATCTTCGCTGTCCTTCGGAACATCCAAATCGATAAAATACATCGTGAGCTTTCCGTTCGTCCGTGCCGCAGACGCACGTTCGGATATTTTTTGCAGCGCCGGCTGACGATGTGTCTTCGCAGCGTGTGACGCCGTCTTTTGCGTTGATGCACAACGGCAAAAAAACGACAGACAAAAAACGGCCGCAAATATATAAACAATTTTTTTTCTGATTTTCATTTTTTCATCCTTATTAATGCGGCATTGCAGAAAATATCGATTTTCGAAAATGCCGCAGTAGTGTGCGAAAGCACACACGTATATCCGCGAGTTTTCAAAAGAAAACGGTTTGCCCTGCAAACTTGCAGTTAAACGGGACGCGCTATTTCAGCGTCCCGTTTAAACATTCCGTTGCAATATGCGCGGCACACCGCCGGATAATTCGTGATGATTCCGAAAATATCCCACGCATACATTTTTTCAAGTTCGGCCATCGAGTTGACCGTCCATACATTGATGCCGATACCGTGCCTCTTCAATTCCCCCACCGCTTCATCATTCAAATTTTTATAACTCGGATGGTAGAATTCAAAACCGTATTTTTTGCAGTAAAAACCGGCATTTACCAAACCCGCTTCTTCGACAAGCGCTCCGGCCGGAATCGAAGGCGCGATTTTTTTTGCCGTGATGAGCGAGCTGTGATTGAACGACGAAAACATCACTTTTTTTTCGAGTTTGTATTTATCGACGATATCGATCGTCTTTTGTTCGATGTCCTCATAATACACAAGCCCCGTTTTCAGTTCGATATTCGTCGTTATGTTTACCGTCGCCGCCCATTCGCAGTATTCTTCGAACGACGGTATCGCTTCTTTCGGATATTTTCCGTTCCACGTTTTCGCCGCGTCGAGTTTTCGAAGTTCCGCAAATGAATGATCGCGGACGGCGCCTGTGCCGTCGGTAGTGCGGTCGACTTTTTCATCGTGTATGACGACGACCGTCCCGTCTTTTGTAAGCTGTACGTCGAGTTCGATACCGTCCGAACCCGCTTCAACGGCTTTGCGGAATGCAAGCATCGTATTTTCAGGATAAACTCCGCTGTATCCGCGGTGTGCAACAACGTTCATAATGTCTCCTACTATAATTAATAATCAACTGTTTTTATTTATTTCATCGCGGCTTTACTGTAGCCGGAGAGCATATATTTTTGAAATATGAAAAATAAAATCACAACCGGGATAATCGCGAGTACCGCTCCGGCCATGATCTCGTGATTATTCATCGTGCCCTGCCCCGCAAAAGTGTCGCGGAGTTTTGCAAGACCGACGGTAAGTACGCGATGGCTTTCCTCTTTCGCGATGATCTTCGGCCAAAAATAGCTGTTCCATCCCGTCGTAAAAGTTACAAGCGTTACCGTAAACAGCGTCGAACGGCACATCGGTGTCAACACCCGCGTAATGATGCCGACTTTTCCGAGTCCGTCTATTTTCGCGGCATCGATATAGCTGTCGTCGATCGACATAAACGTCTGCCGCAGCATAAAAATATAGTACGGGCTCACGGCCGACGGTAAAATCAAGCCGGTAAAAGTATCGGTCAAATTAAAACGGGCGAACATGATATACAGCGGAATAAACGTAACCTGCACCGGAATCATGAGCGCACCGAGAACAAGCAAAAATATCTTATCGCGATATGGGAAATGACCTTTCGAAAAACCGTACGCCGCAAAGATGCCCGTTACGATTTGACTTGCCAAAATACCGAAAGTCATGACGATAGTATTGAAATAATATTTCGGAAAATTGCCTTTGCGTAAAACCGCAGTATAATTTTCAAAGTGAAATTCGCGCGGCCAAAAGGTCGGGCGCAGCTGCAGTATCTCATCTTGACTTTTTACCGACGAAATAAGCATCCAATAGATCGGATAAAACGCGATGACGGTTATAACAATCGCAAGCAGCAGTTGCAGCAGCGAGCCGTAAGAGCGATGAAAGTCGTCACGCTTTAACGCCGTAGTGCGGAACCGATTATCCATAATTGCTCCTTGGCTTACATAGCCTAAATTTCGAGTTTTCTAAAACTCGAAATTTTCCAACCGTTCCATACATCAATGAATGGCGAATTTCGAAAATAAATAAAATTATGCTTAAGGCGAGGTTCCGGCCGCGTGCCGTTTCGAGCGTTAGGCTTACGGAAGCCTGCCCTAAAAAGCTCGACCGCGGCTAAGCGGGCGGGTTCTCGCCGAAAGTATACCTTGTTAAAAAAAATACTTTCGAAATTCGCCATTCAAACTACATATCGTAATTGACGCGGCGATCGGAAAATTTCAGCGTCGACGCCGTAATGATCAACAGCAAAACGAAAAACGCGAGCGCCATGACCGACGCCCTGTCCATACGGAAGTCTTCCATCGCATATTGATAAATTTTATAGACGAATACTTCCGTCGATCGAAAAGGTCCGCCTGCAGTCATAATGTCGATACTTTGAAAAACTTTCATCGACGCGATAAACTGCGTAACGAACAAAAACAATGTCGTCGGGCTAAGCATCGGAAGCGTAATCCTGAACAGGCACTGCCAATACGTCGCTCCGTCAAGCGCGGCCGCTTCGTAATAGTCGTTCGGGATGCTCCGCATCGCCGCAAGGTATACGATCATGCCGTAACCGATGTCACGCCAACCGGTCAGCATCAACACGGAAATCATCGCACTTCCGCGTTCTCCGAGCCAATTGACGCGGTGCAAACCGATCTCCGAAAGAAAATAATTGAGGATACCGTAGTCGGTATCGAGGATCCACAAAAACACGACGGCCGCGGAACTCATCGCGACGTACTTCGGCATAAAGACGACGGCACGCATGGCGGAAAAGCCCCTGCCCATATTATTAAACGTCAACGCGAGCAGCAATCCTCCGACGATCGTGATAAAAAGAGAACCGATCGAAAATTCAAACGTGACGCGGAGCGAGTTTAAAAGGTAGCGCGTGCCGGATCCGGTAAACAGCCATTTCCAATTTTTAAATCCGACGTATTCGTACTTATCGTTTAATAAATTCCAATTCGTAAAACTGATCTGTATCAGTTTCGCTATCGGGTAGTAGGTAAATACGATTATCAATAAGAGGGCGGGAACCGTGCACGAAAAATCCTGCAGCCTATCCAATGTCCTCGGGTGAATGCCTCTGCTTTTCATGTATACTCCAAAAGAAGCGCCTGCAGATGGAACGTGCAGGCGCTTTTCGACCGGAAATCAGTCTTCGAGAACTTCGTTTATCTCGTCGGCCATTTTTTTAATATTGCTGTCGATATCCGTGTTATTGTTGTAAAATTCGGAAAGGTAATTTTTCCAAATCTCGGCCAACTGGTTCCAGTTTTTATTTTGGATACGCGGATAGATATTGTCGAGGTTGTCGAAGATACATTTGAATGCGGGCTTGCGTTTTAGAAAATCTTTGCCTTCCGCCGTTTCGAGGACGGATTTTCTCGTCGGCATATAACCGGTTGCTTCGGCCCATTTCATATTCGTATCTTTGCTGCACAAGTATGAAAGGAAATGCCATGCCGCGATTTTCGTCGCCGGCGGATTTTTTGCCGGAATCAACAAAACGCAGCCGCCGATTTCCTGTTTGCGCGTATTCGAAGCGGGAAGCCACGCCATACCCACTTCGAAGTTTTTGCACTTGCTCACATACGTGTTATACAAGCTGCTCGTGTGGATGACGGAAAACGCATTGCCTTCGATAAAATTTTGGCGCATCTTCGACGATCCGTCTTTGCCGACCGCAAAATACGCATAGCCGTTTTTAATCCATCGGCCGATCTCCTTTGTCGTATTGATCGAATTTTTTCCGCCGAGATCGGTAGAGGTTCCGTCTTTATTGATGATATTGACGCCGTTGTTGATAAAAAACGTTTCGAAATACCACTGATCCCAGCCCGGTATGATCGTCCCCCACACCTTTGTTGTCCCGTCGGAATTCAACGTCGACACTTTGGCGAGAAATTCGTTCATATCTTTAAATTGTGACGGAATGGAAACGCCCTTTGCCTTTGCCATGTTTTTATTGTAGTAAACGACTTGCGTAGAGATCAAAAACGGCAGCGATACCTGTTTGCCTTGGTATGCGGACGCTTTGATCATGCCTTCACCGAAGTCGCCGATATCGAATTTCGTCGCTTTGACATAGGGTGTCAAATCTTCGCACAGCCCGCTCGCTCCGTATTGCGCGACATAGGGCGTATTTGCAACCGTCAGCGCGGGGAGCCCCGTTCCCGCTGCATGGGCCGCGACGAGCGCTTGGTTCACCGCCGAATAATTGCCGATATACTCGGCTTTTACGGTGATCATCTTTTGGCTCTTATTGAAATCGTCTACGATCTGTTTGACAAAATCGCTGTACTGATTTTCGAGCGCATGCCACCATACGATTTCGATCGGTTCTTTTACCGTTGTGTCGCCGATAAAAGCTTTGCCCGCTTCCTGCTCCGATCCTCCCATCGCGAACGACGGCAGCATAAGCGCCGCCGCCAAAATCGCTGAAATCGCCGTTTTTTTCATAAGGCCTCCTGTGTTGATAATTCAACAAAATTAAACAACAGTTGATAGATATTCATCCGTATTTTTCATTAAATCATAAGGCCAAAACGTACACTTGTCAAATTTTTCTTGCGTTTTTTTTTAATCCGTGTTAAATTTTGTTTAATAAATGAAAGCAAAACCGACTTTACGCGATATCGCCGATGCCGTTCACGTTTCAACGGCAGCCGTTTCGATGATACTCGCAGGAAAAAATCTCTCGCGCTTTTCCGACGACACGATCGAAGCCGTCTACGCCGCCGCTCGAAAATTCAACTATAAACCGAAACACGGTATCGATAAAACGGGCATCATCGTCATCGTCTGTCCGTCCGTAATCAATCCGTACTACGCGACGCTCTTACAGGGTATGGAACTCGCCGCCGAAAAAAACGGTTATACGACGCTCATCTATAACACATATTGGAACATCGAACGCGAAAAGAACATCCTCAGCTTTGCGCAAAACCCCGCCGTGCGCGGATTGATTTTTTCGATGGTACCGCAGCAGCCCGGACTCGTCGAAAAAATGGCCGACAGTCTGCCTGTCGTCGCAGTCGGAGACAAACAGGATGCGATGCGGATCGATATGGCGGAAGTGAACAACTTCGATGCCGGTTATCAAATGGGAACGCATTTGATTTCGCTCGGACACAAGCGCGTCTGCTACGTTTCGACGACGCTCAACAAATATCATTCTTCGCGCGTATTGCGCTACAGGGGATTGTGCGAAAGCTTTAAAAAATTCGGTACCGTATCGCTTATCACGAGCGACGTCGATCCGATGTCGGAGCTTTCGACCGTTGAAATCGAACACCGCACGGGACGTGCGCTCGCGAAAAAATGCATACGGATGTATCCCGACGTTACCGCGATCGTCGCCATCAACGACATGGTCGCCTACGGCGTCATCGACGAAATCATCGATGAGGGATTCCGTATTCCCGGTGACTACAGCGTATGCGGTTTCGACAACATCTACCCGTCCAAGTTCAGCGGAGTGTCGCTTACGACGATCGACCACTTTATCAATCAGCGCGGACAGAGCGCGTTTTCGCTTTTGCAGGCGAAACTTGAAAACGGCGATATCGAACACGTCGCCTTAACCCGTCTCGAATTTAAAAACAAACTCATCGACAGAAAGACTACGGGGAAACCTCGGACGAAAGCGCATTGAAAACGCGTCGGAAAAAATACGACGATACGAAAAGCGAAAGCGCGAGCAAAACGGGAGATGCGAGAGGCCGCATATACGATGCCCATGCAAAAAACGCATACACGGCAAATACGCACAACGTCGTTCCGATATGCCGTATTCCCAAAATCAAAGCATCGTGCAGCGCTTTCCGTACCGGTATTGTAAAATACGCGATGAGCGGAAACGCCCAGCAAAACGAAGCGGCATATAAAAAGGCAAGACACGCGGCTGCGGCAAACGCGGTGATGCGGATCGGCTTCGGCACGGCGTAAAACAAGAGGGCATAAAAATCGAGCGCAAGGAAAGCGCCGCCTAAAATGAACAGCAGCCACAAGGCCGTCGCGGATTTGAAATTTCGGGCAAACGACGCGCAAAACGATCGGACGGCGTAGGATTCTTCGTCTTCCGCTTGCTTAAGCGTAAATTGAAAAAGCGCGACGGTTGCCGCTCCGGACGTAAAAAGCGGCACGGAAGCGACGAGCCAACAAAACGCGAGAATACACACGTCGGTTATCTTATCCATGAAAATCCAAAACTTGTTTTCGGGATTGAAGAGACGAGTCCAACGCATGTTATTTCAGGAACGAACCGATCTCGCTCAAGTCGCGGAAAATCGCATCGGGTTTCGTGTCGGATTTTTGTACGTCGCGCATGTTCGCTTCTCCGGTGAGCACGAGCAATCCGTGAGCGCCGTTGTTGACGCCGACTGCTATATCGGTGTAAAGGCGATCGCCGACAAAGGCGATTTCGCTGCGGTTTTTCCAGCCTGCGCGGAGCATCGCCATGTCGACGGTTTCGGGATTCGGTTTTCCGAGCGATTTTACTTCGCCGACCCCCGCCGACAGCGAAATCATCGCGCAGAACGCGCCGACGTCTGTGATGTAGCCGTTTTCGACGGGGCAGTTGATGTCGGGATGCGTCGCAAGATAGACGGCGCCGGCGCGCACGTAGTCGCTCGCTTTTACGATCTTTTCATACGTGAGCGTCGTGTCGAAACCGATGACGACGATATCCGGATCGTCTTCGACGAGGCCGATCCCTCCTTCGCGAAAACTTTTGATAAGCGCTTCCGTTCCGACGAGGTATACGCGTTTTCCCGGATACGCGGCGTTCAGATATTCGATCGTTACGTCTCCGCTCGTCATAATTTGCTTCCGCGAAATAACGCAGTTCATGCCCGCGAGCTTTTCGATGTACACGTCGGGGCTTTTCGACGAGTTATTCGTAAAAAATAAATAATCGCGTCCGGTTTTTTCGAGTGTCTTTAAAAAATCGAGACTGCCCGGCAAAATCGTATTGCCGAGATAAAAGGTGCCGTCCATGTCGAGTACAAAGTGTTTGCACGAATTGACGAGCGCGGCGCGGTCTATGTTTTTGTTAAACGCTTCGACGTCTTTCGGATCGTTGTAATTCAGCATCGCAAAACCTCATTGCCGCAATCCTAGCCGACCGGAGCGGATATGTCAACGTAAAACGTACAAGCGATATGTAAGCCGGTGCGGTAAAATCTTTCCGAAAATCCATCTTTTTTTTGATAAATTTCAAAAGCTGTGGTATAATATGAAAACATGATGATTTTAGTTAAAGGCGGCACATTTCAAATGGGTTCTCCGACCGGCATGGCCGATGAACGTCCCGTACATACCGTTACCGTCGACGACTTTTACATGGACGAACACTTGGTTACCCAAGCCGAATGGAAAAAAATTATGGGTGAAAATCCCGCGTATTTTTCAAGCAGCCCGAAAAAAGGCGAATCGCAGACAAAGCGTCCCATCGAACACATAAGCCAATACGACGTGTTCGTCTACTGCAATAAACGCAGCATCGCCGAAAAATTAAACCCCTGTTATGTCATCAAAGGCGAATCCGATCCGAAAAAATGGGGACCCGTTCCCGACGAACAAAACGACGCTTGGGACAACGCCGAATGTCGCTGGGACGCGAACGGCTACCGGCTTCCGACCGAATCCGAATGGGAATACGCGGCACGCGGCGGCGTACACGACGGTCAAAAAAAAGCGGCAAAAGACGCCGACGAAAACCGTTCATGGAACAAAAACAACAGCGATTGCATGACCCATTCCGTAGGCTTAAAGTCGGCGTCCGTGCTCGGTTTTTACGATCTTTTCGGAAACGTGTGGGAATGGTGCTGGGACTGGTACGACTGCTATATGCCCGGCGAATTCGTCAACCCGCACGGCGCCGAACGTACGATCGACAACACCGACCGCATAGGACGCGGCGGCGCATGGAATGCCGAAGCATCCGACTGCTCGCCGTATTTCAGAAACTGCGGCAGCCCCGCTTCCCGCTATAATTTTATCGGCATGCGCGTCGTCCGCTCGAAAAAATAATAGGTCGAATGTCGAGTTTGGAAAGTATAAGCTGATAAAGCCGTACTTTCGGAGAGAACGGCGTTCGCCGGCTCACGCCGTTCATTGCACTCACTGGCGAGTTTGCGTTGCAAATGCGCCGTATACATGGCGCGCTCTTTCTTTAATTATTGTCCGTCGGAATTCCTGTTCGCTGTGCGTTTCGCGCTTGACGATACCGCTTTTTTTACACCCGACGCGATTTTCTTCGCAGCTTCGGCCGCTTTTTTTTCCGCTTTCGGTGCGGATTTTTTTATTTCCGCAGTGATTTTACGCACGGTTTCAGGAGCGGTCTTTTTGACCTCATCCGCAATTTTTTTCGTCGTTGCCGCAGCCGGCGATTTTTTCAAACCCGTTGCGATCTTTTTTGCCGCCGCCGTCACCGCCTTTTCCGCAGCATCAATCGATCTCCGTACGGGGCCGACGGTTTTATGCTGTGCCGCATCGCAGATCATCGCCGCACACGTATCCAATCCGATCGCGCTGCTTTTGAGACACAAGTCATAATTTTTTACGTCCCCCCAAACGCGGTCGGTATTGTATTTGTAATAGAGCTTCCGCTTTTTGTCGCGGTCGAGCAGATAGCGTTCTATGTTCGGCGCATCGACTTTATAAATGCTGCCTGCGCGCGCGATTCGAAAATCCATATCCGCGTAGATAAAGACGTGGAAACAGTCCGTTCTGTCGCGCAGCACGTAATCGGCGCATCGCCCGACGATGACGCACGGTCCCTCTTCCGCAATCTCCCGGATGATGTTGTACTGCATCACGTACAGTTTATCGAATACCGATTGCCCCGTAGAAAACCCGCCGAAACCCGCCGGTGCGCTGTACACGAGATTTTGCCCTGCAGATGCGTATTCGCCGCGCTCTTCGATGAATTCTTTTGCGAGCCCGCTTTTTTCCGCAATCTTTTCTATGATTTCCCGATCGTAAAATTTCCAGCCGAGTTTATCCGCGACGTCTTTTGCAATGATGCGCCCGCCCGAACCGAACTGTCTGCTGACAGTGATGATTTTTATATCCATCATATAATGCCCCTTTATCGTACACACGGATACGATCCGTAAAGTCAGTATAACATATTTCGATGGATTTGTGTACGGAAAAAAAACGGGGAAAATTCTTCGGCTCGTCTGCAGTCAAGCGGTTTAAGAAAAATATTTTAAATGGGGAAAGCCTTCCCCTCGCGCGCACTCCGTTGCGCGCTGCCCCTTCCTGCGGGGACACCCCGCAACACCCCGCCCTCATCGCGGGCACTCTCTGCCTAAAAAAATTCTCCGAAAAACTTCGAAATCGCAACAGTTCCGCGATTTATATGGCAGATGGGCGCCTTCGTACACGAAGGCGCCCATCTTCGGAAGTTGAAACTTTCTGCAATGCCGCATTTTAAGGAACGACATACCCCGCCGCAAAGCGCAGGGGTATGTCGATTACGTGTTCCCGCAAACGGGAAATCGTATGCTTATTTTTTAATATAATCGCAGGCCGCGTCTCCGGCGATTTTGCCGAACACTTCGATATCCGCAACCGCGTTGCCGCCTAAACGGTTCGCACCGTGAACGCCGCCGGTCACTTCTCCCGCCGCAAAGAGACCGGGAATCACATTTCCTTTCGTGTTGAGCACTTCCGTCTTCGTATCGATTTTGATGCCGCCCATCGTGTGGTGTACGGCAGGTCCGACTTCGATCGCGTAGTACGGTCCCTTTGTCAAATCGCGCTCCAAGCCGTTCGGATTGCGGTTGAAGTCGGCGTCGTTTTTGTTGTGCACATAGCCGGCGTAAGTGTTCAGCGTCTTTTCAAATTCGGCCGCAGGTATGCCGAGCTTTTGCGCAAGCTCCGCGGGCGTTGCGGCTTCGGTCAGCAAACCTTTTTTCGCATAGCCTTCGATCGCTTTCAGAGAAGCGCGCACATCTTGATCGAAGACGAGGAACGCCGTTTTGTTCGGCTCTTTTAAAATCGCGGCGGACACGACATCGCGCGTTTCCATTTCGTTGATAAAGCGTTTGCCCGTTCGGCTTACGAGAATCGCACCGTTGCCGCGCACCGCTTCGGTGATCATAATACCCTTGCCGGGGACGACCGTCGGGTGCGTTTGAATCTGTTCCATCTGCGTGAGTGCGCCGTCGAATTTTTTGATCCACTCGAACGCGTCGCCCGTTGCGCCCGGATGATTCGTCGTACCGAATCCCGCAAGCTTCGGATTGTATTTTACGACCATGTCGGAATTCGCACCGAAACCGCCGGTCGCGATAATGATCGCTTTCGCTTTAACTTTATAATCGCCGTTCGGAGACGTGACGGTAACTCCTGCGGGCTTTCCGTTTTCCGCAAAGATGTCGGTCACTTTGTTGTTAAGGCGGATATCCGCGCCCTGCTTTTGCGCCGCAGCGTATAAAAGCGGAACGAGGTGAGAGCCGATCGCAGCTCCTCCCTGCGGACGGTGGATGCGTTTGTTCGTCGCGCCGCCGAAAAGACCGACGTCGCTCAAATCCGCACCGACGATATCCGACTGCAGCCACTCCACGATCGCCGCGGAATTGTCCACGAGCGTGTGAACGAGCGCGGGATCGTTGAGATTTTTTCCGCCCTTCATCGTATCTTCGTAAAACTGCTCTTTCGAATCTTTAATGCCGAGCTTCTCCTGCTCTTTCGTATACGCGGCATTCAAACCGCCGGTTGCACTGTTCGTGTTGCCGCCGACGATACCCATCTTTTCAAGGACGATAACTTTTGCGCCGCGGTTCGCAGCTTCCGTTGCCGCCGTAAGACCCGCGCCTCCCGCGCCGATAACGACGATATCGCACGACGTATCCGTCGCTTTTGCGGCAGCCGTCGTTTCTCCCTTCGACGCTTTGACCGCAGCCTGCAGCGCCGCAATCGTCGCGTTCGACGTGATCGTTGCGCCCGACATGATATCGAGTCCTTCGACCGACTGCTTTGCAACCGCCTGATCGATGACAAACTGTTCTGCAGGCTGCGCAAAACCGGTTTCCGATTCTTTCGTTACCTTTGCGCCTCTGATCTTTCCGCCCTTTACGGAAAGGATCAGCTCGATCGGACCGTTGCGGCCTTCGCCTTTTCCCGGCCATTCGCCGTCGACGAATTTTCCCTTTGATTTGCCTTTGTCACTCATTGCAATCGCCGCCGTCGCAGCGATGACAAACATACCGATCGCAATGCCGATAGCTTTTTTAGATTTCATATACGCTCCTCTTGCGCATGTGCGCATATAGTATACATCCAGCTTTTCAATTAGTAAGAATATAACAAATTTCCGTGCACAGTGCAATATTCGAAAAACAACCGCAAAAACGATCATTCTATCAATTACCCTTCCGCTTAAAAAAATAATAAAAAATTCCTTGCGGATTTTTCTTTTACATGCTATAATCGGTTTTGTATTTGATTTACCGCAAAATACAACCTTGTGATTTTTATTCAAAGTAAATCCAAATAACAATTATTATTTATACACGGAAAGGATTTTACCGGTAGGATTCCTTTTCATGTATACTGCGGAGAAAGCTGTTACAGCTGCAGCCTACTTAAAATACATTCCCCCTCTTTTTCCGACAGTTAAAACCGTCTTGTAGCTGAAAACAGCATTGTATGTGCCGTATATTTTATAATTCGGAAATCCGTAATTGAGAGGGAATATGTTGAATACTGAAAAAGATCGTCTGTCGTCGGTAAAATTTTCCATCCGCAAAAAACTGATATTGGTTTTTACATCCGTTATTTTATCACTCGTTTTATTTGTTTCCGTCTTTATCGGATATCGGGTAAAAAAATCGGACATCGCCTCTTTTCAAAAAAACGTTTTACGCGAGATGAAACTTACTGAAAGAGGTATACGGATATTTTTTGATAATACCGCAAAGATATTGAATACGCTTTCGGGACATCCCGATGTACGCGCGGCGGATATCTCGCTGCACTCGTATATACGGGAAAAAGAAAATATTAAATCCTCCGATGTGCTTCGCAGCGAAACCGAACTGAAAATTGCATCGTTATTCAAATCGATAGAAACCGGTTTTCCCGAATATTTAGAAGTATACATGGGAACCAAATGGGGCGGTTTCGTCAGCAGTTTCGAAGGAGAAATGTCCGCCGGTTATGATCCCCGTGAACGGGCTTGGTACGGTATCGGTTCCGACGCCAAGGGAGAGGTAGCGATTACCGACGCGTTTTATTCGGTTGATTTAAATGCCATTTCGATCGGCTTGGTAAAAAGTGCCTATGCCGCCGACAGTCGAACATTTATCGGAAATATTGCAATAGAGTTTACGCTCGATACATTAACCGATATGATTTCAAAATTCAAAATCGGAACGACGGGATATGTCATGCTTATGCAAAATGACGGGACCATACTGACCGATCCCGCCCATCCCGAAAATAATTTTAAAAACATCGCCGACACCGATTTATCAAACCCTCAGCGCTTTATGGAATTGATGGAAGGAAATATAAAAATAACGGCGGACGGTGAAAAGTGGCTTGCACAAATCTACACGATAGAAAATCCCGACTGGAAATTGATCGCTTTTGTTAAAGAAGCGGAAGTGCTCGATGAATATTATGTCATCATCAGGTCAATGGTTTTTATCGGTGTTATTTTATTGGTTCTCTTTATCGTCGTATCATCCCTCCTTGCATTCCGCATTGTTAAACCCATTAAATACATTATAGAAATACTGACCCGCGTTGCCGAAAACGACTATACGGGACAATTGACGGTTTCCGGTAACGATGAATTTTCGCTACTGTCGGAGCATTTTAACAATACCTCGTCACAGGTACGGAGTTCCATTAAATCGATTGCGAAAAATACCGGTGTCATGCGGGATATGACCGAAACGCTCGCTTCCAATATGACGGAGACCGCAAGCGCCGTGCACGAAATCAGTGCAAACATTGACGGCGTAAAACAACAAACGATGACTCAGGCCGCAAGCGTTACCGAAACGGCTGCGACCATCGAAGAAATCGTCCGAACCATTAAGCAGCTGAACGGCAGTATCGAAATGCAGGCGGCGAGCGTTGCACAGTCTTCCGCTTCGGTAGAGCAAATGGTTGCAAATATCGTCTCCATCGGGCAAACGCTCGGCAAAACCGATGATGTCGTAAAAGAGCTCACCGCGGCTACCGATGACGGCAAAGCGACGATTGCAACATCCAATACCGTTACGCAGAAGATTGCCGAAGAATCCGGTTCTCTGATGGAAGCTTCCGATGTCATTCAAAATATCGCTTCGCAGACAAACCTTTTGGCGATGAACGCCGCCATCGAAGCGGCCCATGCAGGAGAAGCGGGCAAAGGCTTTGCCGTCGTTGCCGATGAAATCCGCAAACTCGCAGAAAATTCCGCAACACAAGGCAAAACCATCACCGCTACACTGAAAACCTTATCCGGTGAAATCGAAACGCTTTCGGCTTCGTCCAAAACCGTAGAAGAAAAATTCAATACGATTTTCACGATCGCAGAGCAAGTTAAATCGATGAGCAATCGCCTCACCGAATCGATGCGGGAACAGGAAAGCGGCAGCAAGGAAGTTTTGGCTGCGATCAAAAACATCAACACGGTAACGATGGAAGTGCGGGCAGGTTCGGACGAAATGCTGAAAGGCGGAGAAGGAGTTGCATCCGAAATGCGCAAGCTCGACGATCTTACCCGCGTGATTACCGAAAGCATGAACGAGATGGCTTCCGGCGCCGTACAGATCAACAATGCCGTGCAGGAAGTCAATGAAATAACACAGAAAAATAAGCTGAGTATCGAGAATTTGGCGGAAGAGGTTGGAAAATTTAAAGTCTGATATGTAGAAAATTCACTCGGCCCTTTCGTCTTTCGCGGCTTTTTCTATGCTCACTTTCAGCGCATCGAGTTTTGCCTGCAATTCGGGAGAAAGAGGCTGACCTTTACGTGCGCCCTTTTTATCCTGCTCGCCGTAATGCGTTTTATAACGCTTTTCCATTTTCCGCCGCTCTTCGGCAACCTGTTCGTCGTAGCTTTTGCCGCAGAGTTCCGCGCCGCTTCCTTTCAGTTTAAACGACAGCGTCGTTATGCCGAGTTCCGGCGCAGCTCGCTGCAAGCCCGTCAAAATAAATTTCGAATAGAGCTGCAAAATCTGAATCCAGCCCGGATGATCGGCTTCGACAAGTAAAACGCCTTTTTCAAATTGTACGGGATTCGTATGAGCGCAAAGCTGCTCGCCGTAATCGCGGCCGGCCGAACGCACTTTCGACACGACGCGCTTCCACGTGTCGATGAGTTTTCCGCTTTCCTCGAGCGTTTTTTTGTCGAGGTTCGAAAATACGCTCGTTATCATATCCGCTGCGGAAACGATATTTTGTTCACCGTTATTCATATACGCTCCCGTATGCTCCTGCCGATTTTATTCGCGCGGCCGATTCGATAGCCCGCTCTCGCTTAAAACTTCGCTACGAGTCTACGTCGAGCTTGTTGATCTCTCTTCCCGCATCTCGTGCCATTCCCCGTTTTCGATGCCGAAAATGCGCGTCGTCGAACGTTTATAGCGTTCGTACGGTTCGCCCGGCAAAAACGTACAAAAAAGCTGATCGTAGTCTGGTAAAATCGCGGTCATCTTTTGCCGCTTGTCGGGGTCGAGTTCGAGCATGACGTCGTCCATCAAAAAAACCGGTTTTACTCCGGTAACCCTTGTATAATAAACGGCTTGAGACGCCCGAAGTAAAAGCGCCGTGAGCCGCTGCTGTCCCGTCGATGCCGTCGGTATAAATTGATTTCCTCCGCGCATAAAAACGACCCTGTCGCGGTGAGGTCCGCTCATCGTCGTCTCCATCATCTTGTCCCGATCGCGTCTTTCCGAAAGCTTCTCCCGTATTTCTTCCGGCAAAGGAAAACGCGTACCCGCTCTGTCCGGCATCTCTTTCCACGACGGCACGTAAACGATGTGCACACCGTCTATACCCGCGACGGCTTCGTATAATTTTTCGAAAATCTGATCGAATTGAAAGACCGCCGTTTTGCGTTTTTTTTGCACGTCAAGTCCGCACTGCGCAAGCTGCGTATCGTAGACGTCGAGCATTTCGTACGAACGGTCTTTTAACAATTGATTGCGGTTTTTCAAAATTTTTTTATACTTTCGCAGATCGTCGATATACAGCGTATCGAACATCGTCAGCGATTGATCGAGAAAAAAACGGCGATGCTCGGGTCCTCCGGTTGCAAAGCGCATATCGTCGTGACAAAAGAGCACGCACGGGATCGTGTTTATCAATTCTTTTCGATCCTGAACTCTCTTGCCGTTTTTTTCGATTCGTTTGATACCGTCCGCACAGCGTATGTCGATCTTTTGAACATTGCCGCTTTCCTGTTTGTAGAGCGCGTGAAGCGCAAAGGCCTCTTCTCCCGTTTTAACGATTTGCGAATCGGTATACGTGCGGAACGAAGAACCGTACGCGGAATAGTACAGCGCTTCGAGGATATTCGTTTTCCCCTGCCCGTTCGTGCCGACAAAATAGATTTCCTTTCCGGAAAAATCGATTCTGCCGTTTTTCAAATTGCGAAAATTGTCGACTGCAAGCGATAAAAACGGCATCAGTTGAGATTCATCGGCATGATGATGTGGAAATAATCGGCTGCCGGTTCGGCTCTCATCGTGATCGCTTTCATAGGTTCGGTAAATTCGAAAACGATATCTTCCGTACCGATCGCTTTGATAGGCTCTGCAACATAGAGATAGTTGAGCGCAATCGTCACTTCTTCGCCGTCGTATCTGCACGGGATCTCTTCGACCGCCGTTCCCAAATCGGTTTCAGGCGAAATGAGCGTCAGCGTACCCGGCGACACTTTGAACAAAAGACGACTCACCTTTTTGTCAATGAGGATCGTCGTGCGCCTCAGCGCCGAATCCAAATCGTTTTTATTAACTTGGAACGAAAATTTTTGTTTTTCGGGAATGACTTTTTGATAATTCGGAAATTGTCCTTCAAGAAGCGCGGAGGAAAATTCGTAATTGCCGAATTTTACGTAAATCAATTTATCGATGACGGCGACGGAAACGTTTCCTTCATCGCTCGCATTTTTCAAAATACAACTCAATATCTTTACCGGCACGATAGCCGACGGAAAATCTTTTATACCTTGCGCAATCGATTTTGCCGAATACGAAAGACGACGTCCGTCAGTCGAAACCATAACCAAATCGTCGTCTTTTTTCGTAAAAAAAACGCCCGTCATAAAATAGCGGTTCGCGTCTTCCGAAACGGCGAATATCGTCTGCGAAATCATCTCTTTCAAATCTTTTGCCGCGACGTCGAAAAAGGGCACGTCCTGTGCCTGATTGACCGAAGGAAATTTATCGCTTGCGATGCTTTTCAATTGAAATTTTATTTTTTTGGCAACGGGCGTAATCGTTATCTTTACGTCTTCCTGTTTGAACTCGATTTCACCCTGCGGAGAAGACGCGAGTATGCTCATAAACTTGTCGCAGTACACCGTCGTCGATCCTTCTTCCTGTACATCGACCGGAATTTTTGTTAAAAAACCGACCGACGAATCGGTCGCCTTTATCGTAAGCGTATTATTTTCCGCGCTGAAAAAGATATTCGATAAAATCGAAATCGCGCTTTTATTCGTGATGATTTCCTGAGCGACGGCGATTTCTTTGATCATCGCATCTCTGTCAAAAGAAAATTTCATAGTAAGCTCCTGTATCGATTACGCAATACTATTGTTTCTATTGCGTAGATTCGTTTTTATTCACAAAATGTTGCTTCTTAAATTTATATTATATATATAAATTTAGTCATAATAATAGTAAGGCCGGGCAAATTGTGGAAATCTCACGTATTTGATTGTATCATCGATATTTATACCGTATATAACTTGCTGCCCTTTGTCCACATATTATACACTTTTCCACATTGTATACCTTTTTGTGCATCTTTTCCACAGCATTATAGCACATTATTCACTTTTTGTAATCTTTGATTTCCCTCATCAAAAGTTGAATTCTCGCTTCCAGCGACGAATCGATTTTTATCTCCGATGAAATTTTATCGTACGAATGCATGACCGTCGAATGATCGCGCCCGCCGAATTCGCTGCCGACTTCCGTAAACGAATATTCGGTGAGCTCGCGTGCGATGTACATGGCTATTTGGCGCGGGATCACGTATTTTTGATCGCGTTTTTTGCTTTTCAAATCCGCAACCGAAATCGTATACAGATCGGCGACGACTTTTTGAATCGTGTCGATGGAAATCGTTCCGGCCGACGGACTCGAAAAGATATCGCGCAGCTGCTGTTGCGCCACTTCGATCGTGACCGGTTTTTGAATCAATTCCGCATAGCCCGTCATCTTCGTCAAAGCCGACTCCAAATCGCGCACGTTCGTTTCGATATTTTTTGCGATATAGTCGATGACGTCTTCGGGAATTTGCTTATCGAGCAATTTCAATTTATTTAATAAAATCGCACGCCGCGTTTCATACGACGGTAATTTCAAATCGATGCTGAATCCGTTCGACAAGCGGCTTTGCAAACGTTCGTTGAATACTTTCATCTCTTTGACCGGACGGTCGCACGTAAACACGAGCTGCGAGTTTTTATCGCGAAGCGCATTGAACGTATAAAACAATTCTTCCTGTACTTTTTCCTTTCCCTGCAAAAAGTGAATATCGTCTATGAGCAGCACGTCGAGGTTTCTGTATTTCGATTTGAATTTATCCATTTCTTTTATCTTCGATCCGATTGACCAGATAAATTCGTTCGTAAAAGATTCCGCCGAAATATAGCAGATTTTCAATTTTTCATCGCTTTGAAACAAATAATTTCCGATAGACTGCATGAGATGCGTTTTTCCGAGTCCGACTCCGCCGTAGAGCAACAGCGGGTTGAACCTTTTTCCCGGCTCTTTTGCCGCCGCAAGCGCCGCATTGTATGCAAAGCTGTTGTCTTCTCCGGGTATAAAGGTTTCAAATGTAAAAGCTTCGTTCAGCTGCGGGTGTTTTTTTTGAGAGGCCGGAAAAGCGGCTTTTTCGTCGTTCTTTTTTTGCGGAGCAGCGTTTTGTCCAGCTCCTTTTTCGGCAATATTTTCATTGCTTACGATATGCTGCAGCTTGATATTTTTTTGACCCGTCAGCGATTCTATTTTTTTTGCAATTTTATCGATATTGCCTTTTTTGAGCATCGTCTGCCACAAAAATTCGGACGGAACGGACACGGTTATCGTATTGTCGGTATCTTCAATATATTGCATATTGAACCAGAGCTTGAATTCCGTTTCCTGCTGAGGACCTGCATTTTTATATTCTTCGTGAATTTGATCCATCGCATAGAACCAAACTTCGCGATAGTTATTATTGGGCATAGAGATTAATTATAAACGAAAGTTCTCATATCTGTCAATTTTTAAAAACGGTATATCGGCTGTAACTATTATTCCATGTTATTATTTATAAAATAGATTGAGGTATAAATATGAAACGATTACAATGTATTAAAACGACTGTCGCATTTTTATGTGCCTTTGTATTGTGTGCGTCTTGTGCAAAATCGCAGGAACGAATTGTTTTGAAAAATGCTCAAAACAATGTAACATTAGGCGGTAAAACAATGAAACACGAAAAAGAAATCTTCCTTGCAGGCGGCTGTTTTTGGGGCGTCGAAGCCTATTTCGAGCGTCTTCCCGGCGTCGTGCTCACCGAAACGGGATACGCAAACGGAAAAACCGACAAAACTTCGTATTACGAATTATCCAAAACCGATCACGCGGAAACCGTCCGCATCGTCTACGATCCTACGACGATTACGCTGGAAGAATTACTTGCGCATTATTTTAGAATCATCGATCCGACTTCCGTCAATCGGCAGGGAAACGACAGAGGCCGCCAATACCGCACCGGCATTTACTATACCGATACTGCAGACGAAAAAAACGTGCAGGCATTTTTGGATTTTATGCAAAAAAAATATTCCGAACCGCTCGCTGTTGAAACGGGAGCGTTAAAAAATTTTATCCGCGCTGAAGACTATCATCAAAAATACCTCGATAAAAATCCAGGCGGCTATTGCCACATCGATTTGCGCCTCGCGGAAAAACCGCTGTACGATGAAAGCCGTTTTGCAGTACCGACCGAAGACGCGCTCAAAAAAAAGCTTTCTCCGCTGCAATACGACGTAACGCAGCGACAAGCGACCGAACGCCCCTATACGAGCGAATACGACGCTTTCGATGAAAAAGGGATCTACGTCGACATCGTAACGGGAAAGCCGCTTTTTTCTTCAACCGACAAATACGACGCGGGCTGCGGTTGGCCGAGTTTTACGAAACCTATAACGACAGATGCCGTCGGTTACGAAAAAGACACAAGTCTCGGCATGCTGCGCACCGAAGTGCATTCCCGAACGGGGGACTCTCATTTGGGACACGTGTTCGACGACGGGCCGGAAGATGCGGGCGGACTTCGTTACTGCATAAACGGAGCTTCTCTCAAGTTTATCCCCTATGCCGACATGGAAAAAGAAGGCTACGGTGACTACATACCCTATGTAAAATAAAAACGCCGCAAGTTTTTAATCGGACGGAGCCGGTCGGAAGATCCCGCCCTCCGCGGCTCACTCACGCTCGGCCTCCTCGCTCGCTTGCGCTCGCTCCGGTGGCTGCCTACGGCACCGCTCCGGCCGGGCGTAGGTTTTTATACTTTATCTTTTCGAATGCGACAAAAGGTATACAAGCCGACTGCGATTCCTTATGAGGACATAAAGCGCGGCGTTTATGCACGCTTTGTGATAGGAGACACTCACAAATTTTCGATTTCCGCTTCCGAAAGACCGGTCATAAGACGAATCTCAGAGAGCGGGTACTTGCGTTCGGCCATCAGCTTTGCCGTTTCCCGTGCTTTTTGATACGATCCTGCGGCAATACCGTCGCGTCGACCTTGTAAGAGTCCGTCTCTTCTGCCTTTGCGTATTCCCCGCTCAAAGCCGATCTTTTCACCCAGCTGTAAACTTTCTCTACGTAAGTCATCTTCATGAATATTCAACGACATATACCAGCTCCTGAACTTTTCGTTCCGTTTCGCTTTTTCGACAAGCTCATCGATCCGCTGTGTAAAACCGCTCGTCGCCCGCCTCTCGCAAAGATACTCCAACAAAGCGCTCAATTCAGGCTCATCTTCTTTACCGTAGGCACTCACATTATAAAATACTTTATACGATTTGTCATCAAGAATAATACTGCCATTCTCACTGCACACACTGCGAAACGTATACACAGGTAAGCCTTTACCGAAGGGATCCTGCGTACAGATAAAAATGACGTAGCTCTCTTTTAATTCGGCGTAACTCTGTCCCCTCAAGAGGTTATCGACATCCATAAGGCTTTGGTAATAACGCGTACGTTTGGGAAGAGAAGGCGGAAGTGACGTTTGTATTTCGATATCAAATACGCGGTCGGAATCGAAGACATAGACGTCAAAGCGTATACCCTTGCTTTCGTAAAAGGGTGCTATCGTTTTTTGCAGGGAGGGATATTCGATTTTGCCGACTTTGATATGCAAAAGCCGTTCGATGACACCCTTGCAGATCATTTTGTTCTTCATGACCGTGCCGAACATAAAGTCGTCGGTAAAGGAGAGTTCGTCGACGGGTTTATGGGTATATTCCATAGCTGCACCTTCGATTGTTGAGATAATGCGGCAAGGGAGCCGCTGACCTATATATCGTTTACAAAGTGATAAATTACGCGGTTTTTATGAAAATAACCGTAACTGCCCCGAACGGCGGTTCCGTAGCTCCTTTTCCAAAATTGCTTCAAAAAACTCCGAAATTGCAACATCTCCGCGATATATATATAGCGGAGGTATTTTATGGCAAAGCATAATCGTCGATATAAGGATTCGGTCTTTGTCGATTTTTTCGGCGAAGATAAAAACGCAAAGGCGAACTTCCTCGCTCTCTACAACGCATTGCATGAGACAGAACTTGACGCATCGGCGGAACTCGAACCGCTCCGTCTCGAACAGGTGATGTATATGGCTTTCCGCAATGACGTCGCCTGTCTCGTCGACGGAAAGATCATCGTATTGGTAGAACACCAATCTACAATCAACGCCAACATGCCGTTGCGATTTTTGCAGTATGCCGCGCGCCTCTATGAGCGCATCGAAAACCCGCGTGACCGCTATCTCCGCAGGTTGAAAAAGATTCCGACGCCGGAGTTCTACGTGTTCTACAACGGGGAAGAAGATTACCCTGAAACAGCGACATTACGTCTTTCCGATGCCTTTATGACGATGCCTGAAAAACCTGCTCTCGAAGTCGTTGTCAGCGTGACGAATATCAATTATACTAAGGGAAGTGAAATCTTACATACGTGCAAACCGCTGAAAGAATACACGCTGTTCGTAGAAGCCGTACGGCGGCATACGAAGCTCGACAGTGAAAACGGCTTTCAGAACGCGATCAAAGAGTGCATACAAAACGACATCTTACGGGAATACTTACAGCGAAAATCACGGGAGGTTATGAACATGTTGATAGCCGAATACGATTACGATGTGGACATCGCCGTGCAGCGGGAAGAAGAAAGAGAAATTGCACTACAGGAAGGCCTTTCCAAAGGCTCATATCAAGCGAAGCTCGAAACGGCACGCATATTAAAGCAATTGGGCGACTCGGCACAAAAGATAATGCAAGCTACCGGCCTCACCGAAGCGGAAATCGAACAGTTGTAAACAGAGCCGTCTCCCGCGGCAACAATTCGTCATATCTCGATTCGGCGCGCCTGCCCTGAAAACAATAATTAATAAAGCGAAAATATCACGTGTCCTCGATAAAATAATTAATAAAAGTTGTGAAAAGCGATGAAATATGTTATAATAATAAACGGCGGTTTATCCCGTCGAAGAGGAGGTTTATGATGAACAAAGTAAAATCGAACCCTGTACGTTTGTATAGGGGGGGGGGGGGAGCTCGGTAAAGCCCTTTTAAAAAAAGTACCGATTGCAGCGGCCGGCGTTTTGCTTTTTGCCGCAGCGCTCGTTTTTACAGGCTGTTCGAACGGCAGCGATTCCGGCGGCGGAACACCCAAACACGCCGTAACGTTCAGCGTAGACGGCGGCAACGGTACGATCAAAGCGACGGTCGACGGCAGCGAAATCAATTCGGGCGATACGGTCGAACAGGGCAAAATCGTCGAGTTTACCGCAATGCCGGACAATCCCGCGACGCACAACGTTGACTTTTGGTCGGTAGACACAGGTGCCTTTGAAGCGGGAACGGGAGCAAGCGAGAGCACGATTGCAAAGATAAAAGTAGTGCAGCCGGTAAGCGTAACGGTGAAGTTTAAGCTTAAAAGCGCGCCGCCGACAAAGTACGCGGTAACCTTCGGCGTAGAAGGCGGAAACGGAAAGCTCACAGCAAAGGCGGACGGAGGCACGGAAACGGAGACGAGTCCCGTAAACGTCGAAAAGAACAAAACCGTAACCTTTACGGCGACGCCCGCTGCAAATCACAAAGTAAAAGAATGGAAGGTAGACGGCGCCGTTATAAGCAATACGACGACTACCCATACCCTCATCGTAACAAAGGCGGCAGATGTCAAAGTGAGCTTCGAAGCGCTTCCGGCAGGCCAAGCTTCGTATACGGTAGAGCACTATCGGGAAAAAACGGACGGCACCTACCCTGCAGAGCCGACGGAAAGCGAAGACAAAAGCGGCACGGCGGGAGACCCCGTCGTATACACGCCGAAAGCCTACGAAGGCTTTACCTACAAATCGAACCTCACCGAAATAAACGGCACCGTGCAGGAAAACGGCACGATAGCCGCCGACGGCAGCACTGTTATAAAACTCTATTACGAGCGCAAAACGGTAAACGTAACTTTTAAACTTGCAGGCGGTAACATTGCAGGCGATACGGCCGATGTCGTAAAAACAGGCAAATACGGCACGGCATTGGAAGCTCCCGTCGATCCCGTACAAGCGGGTTTCGTTTTTAAAGGATGGACTCCCGCGCTGCCTGCACCGCTCGTCTTCCCCGCTTCGAATGCGGAATACACCGCAAACTGGGCGCAGCTTTATACTATCGATTTCGGCGTGGACGGCGGAAACGGTACGCTTACAGCCGAAGTTGACGGTACGGAAATCCATTCGGGCGATACGGTCGAACAGGGTAAAACCGTTGTCTTTACCGCAGAGGCTGATCTCGGCTATGCGGTGGAAAAATGGACGGACGGAGGAACGCCCATCGCCGCGGCGGGAGCAAACGCAACGTACAGCCATACCGTAACGGAAGATGCAGACATCGCCGTGCACTTTAAAACCGTCCCCGTCGACGTGTACGTTACGGGAACAAGCGGCGGCAAAGGCTATGTGTGGAAAAACGTCGCGCCTACTCAACTGAGCGCGCACGAAGCTGCCCCCGGCGAAGTATCTCCGTATGCAGTGCGTTCCCTTGGGAAAAACGTATACATTACAGGTAAGGAAAATGTCAGCGGTGCTACTCGGCCGCTCGTGTGGAAAAAAGACGGCAGCCTGCACTGGATCAGCAAGTACCGGTGGTCTGATGCGTATGACATCACCTTTTATAAGGGAAAAACCTTTGTTGCGGGCAAAATGTATGACTTCACCGATGAAGGTGCAAGCATTACCGATATCAGCGACCCCGAAAACCCTACCGTAACCTTTTTATGTAAAAAAACACCCCAGATGAGCGCGCACGCCCGTGCGCTGTGCGCCGGCACCGGCAAGTTGTATGCGGCAGGCCATAAACGTGACAACGATACCCTGAAAGATACCGTCTTTTTATGGACAAAACCCGATGCGGGCACGGTGAGCGAATTGGAATTGGGGCTTGTAGGCACTTATACCGACATTCCCTACGGCGTATGTACGGCGGGCTCTTCGGTCTATGTTGCCGCAAGAAAGTTATGGAAAGTAGACGATGCGACCGTTACCCCGATTACCGTTCCCGAAGCCAACGGGGTCTATGCCCTGTGCGTGTGTAACGGCACCGTCTATGCCGC
Organism: Treponema sp. SP13; assembly: GCF_050938355.1. NCBI lineage: Bacteria > Pseudomonadati > Spirochaetota > Spirochaetia > Treponematales > Treponemataceae > Treponema > Treponema sp. SP13. The sequence goes on along the minus strand of NZ_JADOVM010000005.1, from coordinate 186,144 downwards.
AGGACAGACGAACGGTGAAGCTGCCGTATGGAAAATCGAAGGGATAAATGCGTCGCTTCACAAAAAGCTTTCAACCGTTTATAGCGCTTCTCTTGCGCTGTGCGCTGGCCGCGATGACTTGTATGCCGCAGGTTTTTATGAGGATACCGACAACAAGTACAAACCTGTGTGGTGGCACATTGCAGCAGACCTTAGCGTTACCGAACACAAACTCGGCACCGACGAAGGCGAAGCGCTCGGCATTTGCGTTGCACCGCAGGAGTAATAATTGAGCACCGCCCAAACCTCCGGTTTGGGGATTCCAAAGGGGTGTCCCCTTTGGCAGTGCGAGGAAGAAGGATGGGGTTATAGGGGCAGGGAGAAACCCCTGCCCTGAACGGGGGTGTCGCCCTGCCCCTGTTTTATTACAAATTGAAAACGGATTGACCGCTCTCAACTCGGACAAAGTTCCGGCTTGGGGGCGGTTTTTTTGTGTGCGGGATGAGCTCAATGCTCAAAACGCCTCGCGTCCGGCACCTCTCTCGCCGCCGGTTTTCCCCGCCAACTACGGCGGAACAATAATTGCAAAAACTTTTCCCTTTTGTTCCTATTTTTATTACGCGACGGGACAAAAAAGGTTATAATAAATGCGGAAGCTTTTAGGAAAGCCGAGAATAAAGAACTCAAAGGCTTTTTGGAGTATGTCAAAACCGGGACGGCGAATACGGAGTATACAGGGAGGATAGAAACGATGATACAGGCAGTAAAACAGAACGAACAGGCGCGGCAGGAATACCGCTTTATGTCGGGGTTTGAAATGGATGCCCGGGAAGAGGGCATACAGCAAGGTTTTGCCGACGGATCGTACCGAAAAGCTCTTGAAACGGCGAAGATACTGAAACAGCTCGGCGATTCCGTTCAAAAGATAATGCAAGCTACCGGCCTTTCTAAGGAAGAAGTAGAAGCGATTAATTAATTGGTAATTGGTTTCGATAATTACAAATTAAAATAATCGGCCGCTCTCAAGAAAGAAGCGTATAATAAAATAAAAAAGGCGGAACGCGAGGCATAGGAAACACACGAAAATCCTGCGCGGGGAACTTCGCACTTCGTGCTCGTTGCAAGGTTGCGCGGGGAACTTCGCACTTCGTGCTCGTTGCAAGGCACGGAGGCCGTGTCGTATTTTTGCAAAACAGTCGCGTATTTTTGCTGCGCAAAAATACGGTAGTGAGCGCTGCACGGATGCTGCGCGAACGACCACTGCTCGAAATCGCTCGTTCTTTACTTTTTTCCCTTTTTTTGCTATATTAAAATATCAATTTTTTCTATAATATATACAAATATACTGAAAATCATCAAAGGTAAAGCATGAGTCAATCACCGGAAAATTATTCAGCGGGCAGCATTCAAGTTTTAAAAGGTCTCGAAGCGGTGCGCAAACGGCCGGGTATGTATATCGGTTCGACCGGGCCGCAGGGACTTCATCATCTCGTATATGAAGTCGTAGACAACAGTATCGACGAAGCGATGGCAGGTTTTTGCGACCGGATCATCGTTGCCCTCGAAAAAGACGATATCGTACGCGTCGAAGACAACGGGCGCGGTATTCCCGTCGGTATGCATCCGACGGAGCACGTGAGCGCGCTGGAACTCGTTTTAACGCGTCTGCACGCCGGCGGCAAATTCGACAAAGGCGCGTACAAAGTTTCCGGCGGTCTCCACGGCGTCGGCGTCAGCTGCGTCAACGCGCTTTCCTCATGGATGGAAGCGACGATCGATTCCGACGGCAAACGCTGGTTTCAGCGGTACGAAATCGGTGTACCCAAGACGAAAGTGCAGGAAATCGGGCCGATCGACCGACACGGTACGCAGATACGCTGGAAAGCCGACAAAACGATTTTTACCGAAACGACGACATACGATTTCGACGTGCTTGCAAAGCGCTTGCGCGAACTCGCGTTTTTGAACAGCGGCATTACGATCGTATTCCGCGACGAGCGGCTCGAAACGCCGAAAGAGGTCGTCTTTAAATTTGACGGCGGCATCCGCCACTTCGTATCTTATCTCAACGAAGGGAAAAACGTCATTCCAGCGGAACCGGCGTTTATCGAAGGCGAAGACAACGGCGTTATGACCGAACTCGCGCTCCAATACAACGACGGCTATAACGAAACGATTTATACTTACGTCAACGATATCAATACGGTTGAAGGCGGAACTCACCTCGACGGCTTTAAAATCGCGCTGACTTTTGTACTCAATAAATTTTTGGAAGCGAATCAAAAACTTTCCAAAAAAATGGACGAAAAGCTCACCGGCGAAGACGTCCGTGCGGGCATTACCGCCGTTTTATCGCTCAAAGTGCCCGAACCGCAGTTTGAAGGGCAGACAAAAACGAAGCTCGGCAACAGCGAAGTGCGCACGATCGTTGATTCCCTCATCAAAGAAAAATTGACGCTCTTTTTCGAACAGCATCCGCAGGATTTGGAAAAGATCCTCGAAAAAGCGGTCGGAGAAGCGAGCGCGCGGATCGCGGCTCGGCGGGCAAAAGAAGCGACGAGACGTAAAAGCGGTCTCGACAGTTTCGGTCTTCCGGGCAAACTTTCCGATTGTTCGTCGAAAGATCCCGCCGAATGCGAAGTGTACATCGTTGAGGGCGATTCCGCAGGCGGTTCGGCCAAAAAAGGCCGCGATTCGAAGCGGCAGGCCATCCTTCCGCTGTGGGGCAAAATGCTCAACGTCGAAAAGACGCGGATCGATAAAGTGATCAACAACGACAAACTCGAACCGGTTATCGCGTCTTTGGGCGCCGGGATCGGAAAAGATTTCGACATATCGAAACTCCGCTATCACAAGATAATCATCATGGCCGATGCCGATGTCGACGGTTCGCACATCCGCACGCTGCTGTTGACTTTCTTTTTCCGCTATATGCCGCAGATCATCGAAGACGGCTATGTGTATCTTGCGATGCCGCCGCTGTACAAAGTGAGCTGGAATAAAAAAGAGTGGTACGTATACGACGACAACGAAAAAGCTGAAGTTTTGAAGCAGCTCGGCGACAATGCGGTAAAGGCTTCCGTTCAGCGCTACAAAGGTCTCGGCGAAATGGACGGTACGCAGCTGTGGGAAACGACGATGGATCCCGCGAGACGAAAAATGAAGCGTGTGACGATTCCCGATGTCGTCGCCGCCGATAAAATGTTCAGCGTGTGTATGGGAGAAGCGGTTGAACCGCGCCGCAAATTTATCGAAGAAAACGCCGTTTACGCCAATTTGGACGTTTGACGTTTTGCGCTTGTTATCCGCCGGCTCGATCGCTCGCAGCTCGTGCTTTCGGCGGCAAAACGCAAGCATAATGACCCGATAAAATCAATAAGGATTGCAATTATGGAAGAGATACAAACACCGGAAGGCGGTACGCTGATACCGATTCCTATCGATGCGGAAGTCAAACAGGCGTATATCGATTATTCGATGTCGGTCATCACGAGCCGCGCGCTCCCCGACGTCCGCGACGGATTAAAACCCGTTCACCGCCGCATATTGTACGCGATGGACGAACTCGGTCTTCGAAGCAGCGGTGCGACGAGAAAGTGCGCGAAAATCGTCGGAGACGTGCTCGGTAAATTCCACCCGCACGGAGATGCTTCCGTCTACGACGCGATCGTTCACTTGGGTCAGGATTTTTATCTGCGCTATCCGGTGATTACGCCGCAGGGAAATTTCGGTACGATTGCCGGAGACCCCGCTGCCGCATACCGCTATACCGAAGCGAAGATGGCAAAGCTCGCCGAAGAGATGGTCGCGGACATAGACAAAGATACGGTCGATTTTGTTCCGAACTTCGACGAAACGGCAAAGGAGCCGACCGTACTCCCGTCGAAACTGCCGTATCTGCTCGTGAACGGTGCGTCCGGCATCGCAGTCGGTATGGCGACGAATATGCCGCCGCACAATCTCCGTGAAATCGCGTCGGCCGTATCGGCCTATATCGACAATCCCGACATAACGATAGAAGAATTGAGTAAAATCGTGCGCGGCCCCGATTTTCCGACCGGCGGCATTATCTTCGGGAGAGGCGGCATCAAACAGGCGTACAAAACGGGTCGCGGTAAAATAATCGTGCGCGGCCGGTTCAATATCGAAACGGCGAAGGGCGGCCGAGAGTCGATTATCTTTACGGAAGTGCCCTACGGTGTAAATACGAAAGTGCTGTGCGAACGCATCGGCGAACTCGCGCGCAACAAAGATATCGACGGTATAACCGGCATAAACGACGAAAGCTCCGACCGCACCGGTATGAGGATCGTCATCGATTTGAAGCGGGGTGCAATTACGAAAATCGTATTGAATCAGCTGTTTACGAAGACGGCGCTTCAATCGAATTTCGGCGTTATCAACCTCGCGCTCGTCGGCGGGCGGCCGCAGATACTCACGCTCAAACAGCTTGTACAGCATTTTGTCGAACACCGCGATCAGGTCGTCACGCGCCGTACGCAGTTCGAACTCAACAAAGCGCTCGCGCGTGAGCATATTTTGCAGGCGCTTATCGTCGCGATCAACAATATCGACGAAGTGATCAAAATAATCCGTGCGAGCCGCGATACCGAAGAAGCGAAAAACAATCTCAAAAAGCGTTTCGATTTCGACGACGTGCAGGCGCAGGCGATCGTCGATATGCAGTTGAAACGCCTCACACACCTTGAAATCGACGATCTGAAAAAAGAGCTTGCGGAACTTGAAGCGCTTATCGCACACTTACGCGATCTCCTTGCGCATCACGAAAAGCTGCTTGCGCTTGTCAAAACGGAAACGAACGAACTTGCCGAAAAATACGGCGACGACCGCCGCACCGATATCGTTGCGGATGAAATCGAAGAGATCAACGTCGAAGACATGATCAAACAGGAAGACGTCGTTATCCTCGTTTCAAAGCTCGGCTATATCAAGCGGCTTGCCGCGACGCAGTATAAAAGTCAGGGGAGAGGCGGCAAGGGCAGCTTCAGCGCAAACCTCGTCGAAGACGATTACATCAATCAGATTTTTATCGCATCGACGCACGACTGTATCATGTTTATCACGAACGAAGGAAAAGCGTATTGGATAAAAGTCCACGAAATTCCCGAAGCGTCGAAGATGAGCCGCGGTTCGCACATCAAAAGCCTGCTCGCCGTTTCCGCCGACGAAGAGATTACGACGACGGTGACGGTAAAAGAATTCAGCGGAGATAATTACGTGCTCATGGCGACGACGAACGGCGTCGTCAAAAAAACCGCACTCAGCGATTTTGCAAACGCAAAGACGAAGGGCGTTATTGCGATCAGACTCGACGGCGGCGACAAGCTCGTCAGCGCGATTTTGACCGCCGGCAAAAACGACGTATTTTTCGTTTCACGCAGAGGCAAAGCGCTCCGCATATCGGAAGACGACGTGCGGCCGATGGGGCGGGCGAGCCGCGGAACGCGCGGTATGAAACTTGCCGAAGGAGACGAAATCGCGGCGGCCGTGCGGGCGGAAGCGGGTAAGAGCATCATGCTCGTCACCGAAAAAGGCTTCGGCAAGCGCATCAATCCCGAAGACTTCAAATCGCACGGACGCGGTACCGGCGGCCAGCGGTGCTACGGCAATACCGAAGAGCGCGGCGAAATAATCGGCGCCCTTGCCGTCGCCGACGGAGATGAAGTGCTGTGTATTACGAGCCAAGGGAAAACGCTTCGGGTTGCGGCAGGCGATATCAAAGAGCAGGGCACTGCTTCGACGGGGGTTTCCGTCGTAAAAGTCGACGCACCCGATTATTTGGTCGGCATCGACCGCGTAGCCGATGAAGAAGCGGATAAAGACGATACAAAAAACACGTAGTCGTATGTATTTTGTTATAATACAAAGAAATAGACGGTTTTGTCGGAGTCGATTTTTTTAAGAAATTTCGTATTTTTTTTAAGAATATGCTGACAAAAATGCAACATTGCCGTATAATGAGATAATACGGGACAACCGATGTTGCGCATTTTATACGGTTGCGGGTGGTCATCAGGCAAGAGCCGGATCGCGGAAAGCGATCCGGCTCTCTTTTTTTTGTTTAAGGGTTTTTGGTATTGCCGATGCGGCCGCCGCTTTCCGCGAATTCAAAATACAGCGCAAACCTGTGAACTCGGAACGATTGTAATACTTGCAGGGTTTTCAACAATGGGCATAACTTGTGGAAAAACCTTGCCTGCCGCTTGATGTTTCACGTGAAACACACTCTGCGCTCTGAGACTGCTGTGGGACGGGTAAAGCGCATTTGCAGTGATACCTGCCGACCGTCGGAGATTCGAATCGGTATTCGGCCGATATGTTTCACGTGAAACAATTGAAAAAGCAAACGCGATAATACAAAGTTAGGAGTGAATGTAAGATCGAAGGTTAAAAAACACTGCGGGCGGAACAAAGCTTTCGGCAGGCACAGGGTAGGGTAATTTTATAAAAAATATAGAAGAACTTTCGGTATGCGGTAAACTTTACCGATATTTTGATCGGCGTGTCAGATGTTTCACGTGAAACAAAAAACTTATCCACAGCTTTTCAACAATGTGGATAACTAACGAACGGTTGTTTGTATGTCTGCAAACGGACCTTTGTTTATTCCGTTGCTGCCGTCGGTTGGCCAAAAACTGTAAGCCTACCGGCTTGTTCTGAAAGGAAATTTATCATAGTATCCGCCAAAGCGGATCGCAAATCGATTTTTTGAAAGTTTCCTTGATTTAGTATTCGGCTGTATTTTTTATTATATATAGTGTATGCTTACTGCGATGAGGATTTTTTCAACGGGCGATACTATATGTATCATATCGTTTATACCCGGTATGATCGGATTGCTTTTGATACTTGTCGGCTTGATTCTATTGCTTGTTCGAGCCGTTCGCAAAAAAATAAGTGGGGTGCAAAGACCCAAAAAGAAAGCCGTAAAATGTATTGTGATCGGCATAATTTTTGTAGTGCCTCTTTTTATCGGGATAATCTACGATGAAAATATTCAGCCTGTCATCGATGCGGTAGTATTCAAATCGACTCGAGGACCGCTGCTTCCGGCAATAGAGCGGATAGATAAATCCCGCGTTGCCCGTCTCCTTGAAAAAGGTGCGGCCGTCAATTATGTGTCATGGGACGGTGCGACTCCTTTGACGGCCGCATGCGTCATAGCGCGGCGGCGTGACAAGCTGACGAAAAAGCAGCTCGACGATATAATGGAAATTATAAGACTTTTAATACGATTCGGCGCAGATATGGAATTGCGTCCTGACGAAAAAATCGGAAGAGGTCACGCAACCCCTTCTCCGAAAAGCATCAAGTACATCAATCGCGCCGTTCAATCGCGCCTCGACAGTTACACAACCCCCTTACAAGGAAGCATTAGGTACGGCAATAATGATGCGCTCGTAGAGCTGCTGTTGAAATCGGGTGCCGATCCGAATAACGGACGTACTAATAGTCCGTTATCGATCGCCGTATATTACAATATGGAATACGCAGAGATGCTCGTCCGGTACGGGGCAGATGTCGAGCGAGCTCTTTTTTACGTTTGCAAAGATTCCCATTCTTACAATGAATTGTATATCGACGATTTGCCGAGCGTTATACGGTATTTGTGTGTTCATTTCGGCGCCGATAAAAATGCTGTGGACGCCAAAGGAAACCGTCCGTACGACATAGTAAAAAAGCAGTATCTTGAAGATGAAAACGCTTTTCCCGAAAAACTCAAGCAATGTAACGACGAGGGTGAACGTCAAAAGCTGCAGGAGCAGTTCGAAAAAAAACGGAAAATCTACGAAAAAACACTCGCGCTGTTACAGTAAACGTTTTTTTATATTTCCCAGCGGTGTTTTTCCAGATCGACGCAGGTGTCGTTTTTGAACGCAACGCCTTCGGCAAGCAGGCGATCTTTTTGCTCGGGAAAATTCGGCGCGATGCGGCCCGAATGATTGACGACCCGGTGGCACGGATAGTCGCCGTAATCTTCGGCGCGGCTCAGCACTTTTCCCACAAGACGCGCGTTTTTGTCCCTGCCGATGAGGCGTGCGATTTGCCCGTAGCTTGCGACCTTGCCATCGGGGATTTCTTCGACCGCCGAAAGGATTTCGTATACCAAATCTTCCGTTACGATTTTCCGCATGGCGAATGTTCCGTTTATATGATTTGCAAAAATTCAGCCGGCGTATAAACGGCAATTTTAGAAGCAAGAAAATCAACGATGATATTCGTATCAAGTAAGACTTTCATATTTTTTCAATATGGCGTTGCCGACCTCCCGTTTGTAATCGATATCGGCAGGCAAGCAACCCGTATAGTTTAATAATTTTTGAAATGCGTCGGATTTTGCTTTTTTAGAAGACGGATCCGATACGCCGTTTTGAGATGTTTTTGCTTTGAAGAAAAGATATTCGACGTAATCCTGCACTTCTCTTTGCAGTTTTTTTGGAAGCGAATCGTATTGCTGTAAAAACATATCGCTCATGGAATACATCCTCTTTTTAATTATATCACGGTTTTTTAAATTTTATAAGACGTTATCCCAAAAACCGTCAATAACTATCATTGTTACGATTTTCCGCATGATGAATGTTCCAAAAGCACTTTTAATAATCGTTCGACCTGCTCGTCCGTCGTTGCCCAGCTTGTCGCAATGCGGACGACAGAGTGCGCTTCATCCGTTTTTTCCCAAAAAGAAAGACCGATTTTTTCAGAAAGCAGGGCGTAGTTTTCGTTTTTCAAAACGATAAAAATTTGATTTGTCGGGGAGGCGAAATACTGCCGGAAACCGTAGGCATCGAGGAATGAGCGGATTTTGTCTGCAGCGCGGATCGCGTTGCTTCCGATACGGAAGTACAGGCCGTCTTCAAAAAGCGTTTCAAATTGAACGCCCAAAAGCCTGCCTTTTGCAAGAAGTGCGCCGTGCTGTTTTATCGTCGTTATAAAATGAGGCAAACGGTTTTTATCGGGAATAACGAGCGCTTCGCCGAAAAGAGCGCCGCACTTTGTCCCGCCTATGTAAAAAGCGTCCGAAACGGCCGCAAGGTCGGAAAGCGTTACGTCGTTTTTCGGAGATGAAAGCGCATAAGCAAGCCGCGCTCCGTCGATGTAAAACGCAAGCGCATATTCGCGGCATAGGGCGGCAATATCGGAAAGTTCCTTTTTCGAATAAAGCGTGCCGCATTCGGTCGGCTGGGAGATATAAACCATACCGGGCTGAACCGCGTGCGCTCTATTTTCATCGGCATAAAAATCGTGCAGATACCGCTTGAGCGTTTCGGCCGAAAGCTTTCCCGCCTCTCCTGCAAGCGTGAGCACTTTGTGGCCGCCTGCTTCGATTGCGCCGGCTTCGTGTACGGCGATGTGTCCCGTGTCAGCCGCGATGACTCCTTCGTACGGGCGCAAAAACGCGTCGATGACCGCTGCGTTCGTCTGCGTTCCGCCGACAAGAAAATGAACGGCGGCATTCGGACAGCCTGCAGCTTTTCGTATCAGATTCCGTGCGCGTTCGCAGTGTTCGTCCGTTCCGTAGCCGGAAGTTTGCTCCGTATTCGTTTCCGCGAGGCGCTGCAAAATTGCCGGATGAGCACCTTCCAAATAGTCCGATGCAAAATTCGGTTTGTTTTCGGTTTGCATAGCGGGTGTATAGTATCACAAAAGCTTTGCAAGGGCGAGAGCGGTGTTGACGTTGCGTATCGTTATATCTTTAAAAAAATCCCGCCGCGCAACGCGCGGCGGGGTCTCTCTGAAAACTTTAACTCATACGGCACGATCGATGTACCGTGCGGTCTGCCCGTGCCGTATCTTTCGTTCATCCTTCGTCAGTCGGCAGTGATAGCTATGCGTTTGGGAGCGGAAAGCGCTTTACGCGGTATGGCTACCGTGAGCACTCCGTTCTTAAAGGACGCGGCAACCTGTTCGCCGTTGACATCGTCGGGAAGCGTAAAGCGGCGACTGAACTCGCTGACGCGGCGTTCGCGGATGAGCCATTTGCTTTCATCCTTTTTCGCGTTTTTATTCTGCTCCTCTTTTTTCTCTTCGTGATGCGAAGAGATGGTCAAAACGTTGTGATCGAGTTCGACGTTTACGTCCTTTTCGGTCATGCCGGGCAAATCCATTTCAAGCATGTACGCGTCTTTCGTTTCTTTTACGTCGACTTTCGGCACGTTGAAAGAAGTACCGAAATTGAAATCGCCCATCGTGTCGTTCAGCGCGTGATTAAAAAAGCTGTTGAAAAGTGCCAATTCGTTCATATCAAACCTCCATAAAAACTTTTGCAGAAAGTTGCAACTTTCGAAAAAGTTTTTAGCCGTGCGCAAATGCGCACACGTTCAATAATTGAGTTTGCAAATACAGTGTTATTGTACTCGTACGATTTTTATCGGAACGATATATATACACGTCTTCTGCAAACATCCAGCAAACTCGAGATAAAAAGCGACGGCGATATTTCAGACGACGCTTTTTATCGTACCTCCAAATGTTTTTGTAATTCACGGAAGCCGCTTTTTAGAGCCGTTTCCGAGCGGGTTGCGATCCTTTCGATTTCGCAGCTCTCACTTATCTTTATAGCAATTTTTATGCCAACTGTCTAAAAAAAGGTAAAAGCAGTAAAAAACGCCGATTTTATCCCGTATAGATCGATAAAACGACGTTTTTGTCGAAAATTTTGCATTGGAACAGAAAATTTTTTTTCTGCAGAGGTAAACGGCACCGAATTTTTTACGGATGAGGAAAAATCTTGTCAAAAATATACATATTGAATCGTTTTGGCGCGCTTATATGTGTCAAAAATACACATTTCGATGTGTCTGTTAGGAGCGATTGTGAGTATGCGTATTCTTAATTGGCAATTTCCGTTTCCACTGCTGCGCGATACAGCCTACGCCGCCGTGGAGCCGTGCCGAAGGCAGCGACCGGAGCGGAGCGAGGACGCCGCGCGTGAGCAAGCGGCGGAAGGGCGGCCGGCAAAAAGGTTTCGTCCCGATTAAAAAACAAAGAGCCGAAGGGGCACAGTAAAGCCTTGCTGCGGGAAAACTTAAAATACGGGAAAAACCGCCTGTGAAAAATATTTTCTGCGCGTTTTATAAAGCGGTGCTATACTGATAACGTTATGGCAAAAAAGTTGAAAAAAGACCGTGAAGAAAAAGTAAAAGTTTTTCGCATTCTCAAAATCGACGAAATCATCCGTTACGGGAAATTTCCGAATGCATCGTATCTGTGTAAAAAGTTTGAAGTGTCGCGCAGTACGATTATGCGCGATATCGATTTTTTGCGCGACCGGTACAACGCTCCGCTTGAATACGATGAGGCAAAGCGCGGTTATTATTATACCGATCCGACGTTTTTTATAAAGAGCGTCATGCTTTCCGAAGGCGATCTGTTTGCGGTGTCGGCGGTTATTCCGCTCTTGGAGCAATATCGAAATACGCCGCTCGAATCGTCCATGAAAAATATTTTCGATACGATTATAAATCTTATGCCCGAAGAAGTTTCCGTCGATTCGTTTTTTTTGTCGGGCGATTTAAGCTTTATAAGCGATCCGCTGCCGCAGATAGACAACGGCGTTTTTTATGCGGTTTTCGAAAGTCTGAAAATGCAGCGTACGCTCGAATTCGAATACAAATCGCTCGGAGATAAAACGTATTGCGTGCGGCTCGCCCAGCCCTATCACGTGATTTGCCAAAAAGGGAACTGGTATATGCTCGCTTATTGTTTGAAACACAAAAAGTGCAGGATATTCGCATTTTCGCGGATGAAAAATCCGAAAACGACGGAAGAGCGTTTTGACCGCCCGAAAGATTTTAATCCGAAAAAATATTTCGACAGCGAATTCGGCGTTTGGAATACCGCCGGCGCTCCGGTGAAGATAGAGCTTTTGTTCGATGAAAAGATAAATACGTATATTTTGGAACGCAGCTGGCACCCGACGCAGCGCCTTCGGCACAACAAAGACGGCAGCGTATATCTTTCATTTAAAACGAATCAACTGCCGGAAGCGCTTCATTGGGTTATGAGCTTCGGGAGCGCCGTTACCGTGCTCAATCCGCCCGAACTTGTCGAAGCGGTAAAAGCGGAAGTTCGAAAGATGGGTAAATTGTATTGACGAAACGGAGCAAGTGCGTAAACGCGCCGCCCGCGATTTTTTAGTTTTTTACCGGTTTTGATCAAATCAAAAAAATAATAAAACGGCTCACCTGTATCATTTGTTGACACACCCCCTGTTGTATACTTTCTTTGTAAAGCTCTTACAGCACTGTTACGGCAATGATTGTGCCGCAGCGATTCGGCACGTTTATCGAGCTGTGTGCAAGGAGGTTTGTATGACGGAACAACAGATGAAAAATCGAAAGATGCTTCAGGACGGAGCGGCGCTTACGGCGCTTGAATGCCTGGATGAGTCGGGCGGAGATATGGACTATGCTTGGGAAAGTATTCAAGGTTATTGTCTTACCTCTGCGGAAAACACTCATATCATTCACGAAGCAAAAAGAGCGTATAAACAGGTGCTTAGAATGCGGGAAGAGGAAGAACGGCTCAGAAGAGAAGCCGAAGCAGCTTCATGGGGAGGACTCATCGGTGAGTTGATTACTTTGGGCAGTGTTATTCTGTTTTTTTCATGGGTTTGGCGAGCATGTACTTCTTTTTGAAAAGGCTGCGTATCATTGCTGACGATACGCAGGATCATGTAACCGTAGGGATGATAATCAAAGATGAGAGGTTTGTATGACGGAACTGAAAAATCGAAACGATGCGGATGTCATCGTTCTGGCGGCAGGAAAAACGGATCCCCTTTGTTGGGGCTTTAATCGGACGCGGACGGGGCAGCTTGATTTTTGCGGAAAGCTTGAAGGCATCACGGACGGAGTGCTTGCCGCAAGACAGATGCTCGACGGAAGCGCATATTTTTCGAGCGCATGGTATACGTATGCGGACGAAACGCTTTGCAGGGACATCCGCGTGTATCTTGCAAACGATTTTGAAATCGCGGATGCCGATACGTTTGCGTTTTTGACCCACGTCGGCGCGCTTTTGCTTGCAGTCGAAAACGGCGATTCTTTGCTTGCCGCGGAACTGCTTGCACGCCGGACGGCTTTGTTTATGAAGTTTCCGCAGCTTACGCTCTTTATCGTAAAACCGGTTGCGGCGGAAGCGCTTTTTGCGTGGCTATACGGGCGCACGCACAGCGATACGGCCGCCTTTACCGCGCTGTACAAAACGAATGCGTTGCTCGGTGCAGGCAAAACGGATACGGGGTTTTTGCTGTATTGCGCGGCAAAAGATGTTTTAAAACCTGATACCGCAAACGAAACGCCCGAGCAAATGTTTATACGGTATTTTAAAAATCGCAATGCGGCATTTACGATCGGCATTGTCGGGACGAACTTTTACGGTTGGAACGACGGATCGGATTTTCTCGATGATACGCTTTCCGAAAAAATCGGCGACGATATTTTAAACGGCACGCAAAAAGTACGCGACGCAAAGAAAAAGCTCTATGCTTCGCTCCGTGTGAGCGTTCAAGCCGAACCGTATAATCCGCACGATGCCAATGCGATTTCCGTTTCGGCGGAAGACGTTTGCGCGAAAGTCTTGGGCAATGCGGGTTTGCAGCGTGCCGGGTACATCCGTGCGACCGGAGCTGCGATCCTTCGCGCCGCCAAACCGAATACATTCCGTTTTAACGCACGCCTTGCACGTATCGGCGATATGCAAAACGGGCGCGGCGGTATCGTTGTGCGGGTGGAAGTGTGAGAGGGGATAGGCGTCTTCGGCTGACGCAAGGATGAGCTGTAAGCGGGTAGGCGGTAAAACGCTACAGGCAGGTTCCGCATAAAATGAGTTGCGGAACCTGCCTAGTGTAGACATTATACACAAACAATAAGTTTCAATTCACGTGTTTGACAAGTCGCTCCCTCGCGGGAGCGTGAATTGAAACTCCTTGTTCGAGAAAAACGTTTTTACAGGAGTTTTCCGAAACGCCGGATGCGACGTTTACATTTGACTGCGCATTTTTTTATTCGACAGCATGAGCCCACAGATCGTCAGCGCGACACCCGCTATGCCGGGTGCGGTGATCCGTTCACCGAGTGCAAAATACGCGAATACAATCGTCACGACGGGAATTAAATAAATGCCGACGGTTGCACGGACGGAACCGAGCTTATCGCATGCGGTGTTCCACGCGGCAAAACAGAGCGCGGACGCGGCGACGCCGAGAAAGAGCAGATTTATCCAGTTGAGCGGTTTTGCAAAACGGGACATATTGACAGCCGCATCGAACGTTACAAAAAAATTGTTATTGTCTTTTGCAAGCGGTGACAGAGCACCGAAAAGTACGAGCGGTACCATGCAAACGATCGCGTAAAAGAATATATGTCGTACGACTGCCAATTTATTGCAGCGCAACGCGTTGATTTTCGTGACAAAGAGCGTATAGAATCCCCATGAAACTGCGGAGCCGAGCGCAAGCAAGTCGCCTTTCGGCTTGAGATGAAATTCCGCCGCTCCGTTAAAGCTTACGAGTGCGACACCTGAAATCGCAATGACAAAACCGGCGATAAAAAAAGGCGTGACGTGTTTTTCGTGCAGAAAAATCTGTGCGACGATTGCAGCGAAGATCGGACAGATCGAAACGATAACGCTTATGTTCGACGCCGACGAAAACATGATCGCGATGTTTTCGAGAAATTGATATACCGCAACGCCGCTTAAGCCTGCCGCGACGAAAAGCCATTCGTCTTTTTTGCACGCAAGCCGAAGCGGATGCGGGCACAAAATCCACAGCATGACATAGGCGAATAAAAATCGGATGACGAGAATTTCCAGTGCGGAAAAATCTTGTAAAAGCGATTTCGTACAAACAAAGGTGATGCCCCACACAAAGATCGAAAAAGCGGCAAAGAAAAAACCGGTGAGCGATTTTTGCGGTTGTCGATTTTTAAACATGACGAAAGTATAGCACATTCGCTTGATAAAAAACAGCGTATTCGATACGATAATACCGTGCACGAGCACGGTATTATCCCTTAATCAGGAGAACACAGCTATGAAAAAAATTACAAACGTCCCCGAAGTCAAACTCGGGATCATCGCGGTAAGCCGCGACTGTTTTGTCATCTCGCTTTCGGAGCGGAGGCGCAAAGCAATCGTAGAATCCTTTTCGCAGTACGGCACGATTTACGAAGCGAAGACGACGGTCGAAAACGAAGTCGATATGCTCAAAGCCGTCGACGAAGTAAAACAGGCGGGCTGCAACGCGCTGTGCGTATTTCTCGGAAACTTCGGCCCCGAAACGCCTGAAACGCTCATCGCAAAAGAATTCGACGGCCCCGTATTGTACGCCGCTGCGGCCGAAGAGCGCGCAGGCGATTTAATCGACGGGAGAGGAGACGCGTACTGCGGTATGCTCAACTGTTCGTACAATCTCGGGCTTCGAAAACTCAATGCAGTCATCCCCGAATATCCGATCGGAACCGCCTGCGACATTGCAAAAATGCTGCGTGATTTTATTCCGGTCGCGCGTGCCTGCATCGGCATCGCGAATTTGAAAATCATCACGTTCGGCCCTCGCCCTCAGGATTTTTTTGCGTGTAACGCGCCGATCAAAGCGCTCTACGATATCGGCGTCGAAATTCAGGAAAACTCGGAACTCGATTTACTCGTGTCGTACCGCGCGCATAAAGACGACGGCCGCATTCCCGAAGTCGTAAAAGATATGGAAAGTGAACTGGGTACGGAAGGCAACCGATTTCCCGATCTGCTCCCGCGCATGGCGCAGTTTGAACTTACGCTGCTCGATTGGGCGGAAGCGAACAAAGGTGCGCGAAAATACGTCGCGTTTGCAAACAAATGCTGGCCGGCGTTTCCGAAAGAATTCGGCTTCGAACCCTGCTATGTAAACAGCCGTCTTGCGACACGCGGCATTCCGGTTGCGTGTGAAGTCGACATCTACGGCGCGCTCAGCGAATATATCGGCACCTGTGTGACGGGCTCTCCGGTCACGCTCCTCGATATCAACAATTCCGTACCCGCCGATATGTACGAAAACGATATCAAAGGAAAATTCCCTTACGCTTACAAAGCGACGGACGTGTTTATGGGATTTCACTGCGGTAATACGCCGTTTTGTCGTTTAAATCCGAAAAGCAAACCCGCGATCAAATATCAGCTCATTCAGCATCGCCTGCTCGAACCGTCGGGCAGTGCACCCGATTTTACGCGCGGTACGCTCGAAGGCGATATCGATTCCGGCGATATCACGTTTTTCAGACTTCAGAGCGCTGCGGACACGACGCTGCACGCGTACATCGCGCAGGGCGAAGTGCTTCCCGTCGCGACGCGTTCGTTCGGCGGCATCGGCGTGTTTGCGATTCCCGAAATGGGCAGGTTTTACCGTCACGTACTCATTTCAAAACGGTACCCGCACCACGGAGCGGTAGCCTTCGGACACGCGGGCAAAGCGTTATTCACCGTGTTCGACTATCTTGGCGTACAGGATATTTCATACAATAAACCCGCCGGGCAGCTGTACGGTGATGAAAATCCGTTTGAAAACCGATGCGACGAATACCGGGCGTAAAAACCGCTCGGCATTCGATCGATATCGAAAAGGCTGAACATGGCTGTTACGATAAAAGATATTGCGGCAAAAGCCGGCGTGTCCCGCGGAACCGTCGATCGCGTGCTTCACAACAGAAAGGATGTCAAACCCGAAGTAGCGAAACGGATCCTTCTCATCGCCGACAAACTGGGCTACATACCGAACCGCGCAGGCAAAGCGCTTGCAGCTCGCAAACAGCCTATTCGCTTCGGCTGCCTGCTTCCCGACAGAGACAATCCGTTTTTCAACGATGTCATCAAAGGATTTCGGCGAGCCGAAGCGGAGCTTAAAGATTACGGCGTAAGCGTAGAGCTGATTCACATACGCGGATTCGACGCACAAACGCATATCGCCGCGATAAAAAAAGCGACAAAAAAAGGCTACAGCGGTATGTGCATCACAACGCTCGACTTACCCGAAGTACAGCGGGAAGTTTTCGCGTTCACGGACGGCGGCATCCCCGTCGTCAGCGTCAACACCGATATCCCCGACAGCGGAAGAATCTGCTATGTCGGCACCGACTACAAAAAAGCGGGGTACACCGCAGCGGGCATGTTGTCGCTTATCACAAAAGAAAAACAAAAATTATTAATCGTAAGCGGTTCATTCCACATGCGCGGGCACAACGATAGAATCAAAGGATTTTGCTCCGGGCTTGCAAAACACGGCATTGCATACGAAATTATTAAAACGGTAGAAGCTTTCGACAACAATGAAGATTCATATACGCTCACACGCACGATTCTTTCGGAGCATCCCGAAATCACCGGCGTCTTCGTCGTCGCAGGCGGCGTCCCCGGAGTATACCGTGCGATAAAAGAGCTCGGTCGCTCTTCAATCGCGCTACTCGTGTTCGACGATTTGCCGGAGATTAAAAAAATTATTAAAGAAGGCGGCATTGCTTTTACGATCTGCCAAGAGCCGGAAACGCAAGGCTATATCGGCATCATGCGATTGTTCTCCTATCTCATGGAAGAAGGCAAAAAGCCGCCCCAAGACTATATCACACAGACGATTATTAAAATCGCCGGCAACCTATAGGAATAGCGTACCGAAAAAACGCGTTGTCACGTGCGGCGCAATCGGCTACAATAAATTCATGCGAAACAAACAAAACGACGAACTTGCGGTGTGCGGACTTTCCGCCGTAAAAAAGCTCGAAAAAAAAGATTGGAAAAAAATCCGCCGATTGTATTTTACAAAAGAAACCGCGCCGTTTTTCGGAGGCTTGTGCAAAAAGCTTGCGGAAAAGGGCGGCATATATAATTTGGTCGAGCCGGCCGATTTGGAAAAACTTTCCGGAACCGTGCATCATCAGGGCGTCGTCGCGATGATCTTTATGCCGAAAATTATGCCGCTCGATTCCGACGTCGCGGACGAGTGGATCGCAAACGGCGAAAACGTGCTCGTGCTCGACCGCATCGGCAATGCGAACAATTTCGGCGCAATCGTCAGGAGCGCAGCTTTTTTCGGTATGAAAAACATCGTTATCCCGGCGGACGAATCGCAGTCGGCCATTACGACGAGCAGCTACCGCATCGCCCAAGGGGGCATGGAATTCGTCGATATCTATTCGGCGAATTCGATTGCGCGTTTTATGGAAGCGGTACGCGGATGCATGATGCGGATCGGCACCGATTTGCGTGCAAAAAAAACGCTTGCGGAAATTGCCGGTATGCGCGGCGAAAAACCTCTGCTCATCGTGCTCGGCAACGAAGAGGACGGCATCTCAGACGACGTGCGCAAAAACTGCGATGAATGCGTCATCATCCCCTTTGCCGGGTTCGCCGAAGGAGCCGAACCTGCGATACAGAGCTTAAACGTCGCGCAGGCGGCATCGGTCATTTTATACGAACTGCAAAAAACGCAGCCGCCGCACTGATGCGGGACGGAAAATATGATTTCCGATATTGTTGTCCCGAATGAGATATTTTCAAAACATTGTCAAAAGACGCTAAGCGTGTTATGATTCGTATTATGAAATACTTTATCATGTCCGATATTCACGGAAGCGCCGCCGCGTGCGAAAAAGCGCTTGCGCACTTTCAAACGCTCGAATGCGATAAAGTTATTTTACTCGGCGACGTGCTGTACCACGGACCGAGAAATCCGCTACCGGAAAATTATGCGCCCGCCCTTGTCTCGCAAATGCTCAATCCGCTTGCACATAAGATAATCGCGTGCCGCGGAAACTGCGATGCCGAAGTCGATCAGATGGTACTTGCCTTTCCGATTTCTGCGGATTACGCCTGTATCGTCGATGACGGTGTGAGAATTTTCGCATCGCACGGGCATATCTATTCTCCGGCGAAAAAAACGTCGGACGAAGCGGTCGTCGCCGGAAGCAAAATTCCGCCGCTTTCGCCGAACGATATCGAATTGTTCGGACACATCCACGAACAGCATTTGTATAAAACGCAAGAAGGTGTGCTTGTATGCAATCCCGGTTCGACATCGCTTCCGAAGAACGGCTCTCCTGCGGGATTTGCCGTATACGAAAAGGGTGAAATCGCACTGTACGATATGGATGGGCGAGAACTCAAGCGGATGAGCTGCAAATAAGCAGCCCGCAAAAAATTGCATTAAATTAAATCAAGGAAACTGTCCATAAACTGAAGTTTTTGGACGCCGCCTGTGTAATTTTAAGGGACGGCAAACCGGTTTTGTCTGAATATATTTGGAGGACTTTACATGATGAAAAAAATTATTAATTTCATACTGCTCGCATTTGCAGGGGCGGTACTTTTTGCAAATGAAAAAACCGGAGAGCGCTCTCCTGTACGAAGTGTGTCCGAAACGAAACCGCGCGTAGTTGCGTCGACGTCGTGGACGGCCGCCTTTGCCGATATCGCAGGAGCGGACGGCGTCGAAACGATCGCACCCGCAAACCTCCGTCATCCGCCGGAATACGAAGTGACGGTGAGCGACATTCAAAAAATCGCAGCGAGCGATTTTTTCGTCTACGCCGGTTTTGAGCGTATGATGAAAACACTCGGCACTTCCGTCGGCACTGTGCAGATGATACGGATTGCGAACAACAATTCGATTGCGACTGTGACGAGCGAAACGGCAAAAATCGCGGAAAAGCTGGGTACGGAAAAAGAAAACGAAGCGCGCCTCGCGCTCTACGTAAACGCAATACGAGAAGCGAAAGCGGAAATCGAGCGCAGAGGAAAATCGAATGCAAAAGTTCTGTGCCACACGCATCAGCGCTATCTCGCCGCCGATTTGGGTTTTACCGTTGCGGCGATATTCGGAGCGGAGGGAGTGACGGCGAATCAAATCGCGGATGCGAAAAGCGGCGGCTACGATATAATCATCGACAACGTGCACAACCCCGTCGGCAGCCCGCTTGCCGAAGTCGCGCCGAAAGCGGTATACGTCGTGTGGCGGAACTTTCCCGATAAAGTTGAACGGAACGCGCTGCTGCGCGTCGTACAGGAAAATATCGCCGCGCTGATGAAGGCGCTCTAACAATTTACTCGATGCGGGTTTATGCTATTGATTTGCCGCTTTATAAATTTCGAACATATCCGCTTCGTATAACACTTTTGCAGAACCGCGCTTGCCGCCCGTCGCGAGGCTGCATTTGTGCGCGAGCGTTTTCATTTGCTCTTCGGAAAGATTGATGTCGAGCTCTTTGAGGTTCGTCGGCATTTTTATTTTGCGGAAGAATTTTTCCATCGCTTGAATGCCGCGCAGTGCGATCTCTTCCGGATTACCGTCCGCAATCCCCATGACGTTAACGGCAAACTTATGGAAACGCGGCAGGCAATCCTTATACACGTAGCGCGCCCAGCTTCCCCAAATCGCCGCGAGTCCTGCGCCGTGCGCGACGTCGAACATACCGCTCAATTCGTGTTCGAGCGCGTGCGACGACCAATCGCCGCCGCGGTCGTTACCGCAGCCGGTGAGCCCGTTGTGTGAAAGGCTTCCCGCCCACATGATTTCCGCGCGCGCATCGTAATTTTGCGGTTCGTCGCGCAGTATCCGCGCATTTATCATAACCGTGCGCATGAGCGATTCGGCGATGCCGTCGGTGATTTCCATATTGCCGCCGTTTGTAAAATAGCGTTCCATCGTATGCATGAGGATATCGGTACAGCCGCACGCGGTTTGATAATCGGGAAGCGTCATCGTCAATTCGGGATTCATTATCGCAAATTTCGGACGGCAAAAATCCGTATTGCAGCCGCGCTTTACCTGCCCTTCTTCTTTGGTGATAACCGTACTGTTGCTCATTTCGCTTCCTGCCGCTGCAATCGTCACTACGACGCCGATCGGCATACACGCTTCCGGCACACGCGTGTGTTCATAGAAATCCCACACGTCGCCTTCGTTTGCAACGCCGTAGCCGATTGCTTTTGCCGAATCGATAACGCTGCCGCCGCCGACTGCAAGGATAAAATCGACGTTTTCTTTTTTAACAAGATCGATGCCTTGATACACGAGGGAAAGGCGCGGGTTCGGTACGACGCCGCCGAGTTCAATATACGAAATATGCATTTCATCGAGCGATTTTTTTATGCGGTCGAGAAGCCCCGACTTTTGTACGCTGCCGCTCCCGTAATGGATGAGTACCTTTTTGCATTTTTGTTCTGCGACGAGCGCACCGATTTGCTTTTCCGTCTCTTTTCCGAAAACGACTTTCGTCGGTGTAAAATATGTAAAATTGAACATACAACCCCCTATAAAGTTGAAATACAAAGCGACGGCGATATTTCAGACATCGCTTTGTACCTCCTTTCGTTACGGTTTCGATAGTTCCAGTATATATCGATTGAACGACACGTGCAATAAGTTTTTATCTGCCGTGTCTAAAAAGCCGTTCGGCGGCTGCCCGTACACTGATTCGCGCAGAGGCTTATCTCTCATGCCTGCCCGTCCGTTGATGTGTGCCGATTGTTGATTGCACTGCACGCTTGTGTTATGATAAAAAAGGAGGCCGGTATGATTATTAAAAAAATCGCTTTGCCGCTTTCCGTACTCTGCGCGCTTGCATTCGCATTTTTTCCCGCATCGTGTACCGTAAAATCTTCGGAAAAAGCGGCACAGGAAGCGACCGACGCACTCGCGATGCCTTTTGCGCCGATCGATTTCGACAAAGCGGAAGCCGCAAATGAGGGGCTGCAAAAAGAATCGGAGACGGGGAAATAAGAGCGTTAAATTATCTACCTTTTTTCGGAAAAAAACGAACTTTTTCGCGGCCGCGGCTGCGATCGTACGGATATCGGCTTCCGTTCAAAAAAACTTAAACCGAAATCGATAAAATTATTTATGTACTTTTTTAAAATACCGCCGTACAATCGATTCATCGGTTCTTATAGAAAAGGAGGAACTTTATGAAATTGATTAAAACGATAAGCTGCATCGTAGCGGCAAGCATCTGCATGGCGGGCGCGTTTGCAGCCGGACCGAAGGGTGTCATCACGGTCGGCTATGCGCAGGTCGGCGCCGAATCGGATTGGCGGACGGCGAACACGGAATCTTTTAAAAGCACGTTCACCAAAGCGAACGGCTATAAACTGATTTTCGACGATGCACAGCAAAAACAGGAAAATCAAATCAAAGCGATCCGCAATTTTATCCAACAGGATGTCGATTACATCGTCGTCGCTCCCGTCGTTGAAACGGGATGGGAAACGGTTCTCAACGAAGCCAAGCGCGCAGGTATCCCCGTTTTGCTTTCCGACCGCTTAATGAAAGTTTCCGACAACAGCTTGTACGTCTGCTGGGTCGGCGGAAATTTCGTCAAAGAAGGAAACGATGCGGTCGCGTGGCTCAACGGATATTTGCAAAAAATCGGCCGCGATAAAGACGATTTGAATGTCGTCCTCATTCAGGGAACGATCGGTTCTTCCGCACAAGTCGGACGCACGCAGGGCATCACCGAAGGGCTCGCAAAAAATCCCAAATATCATCTGCTTGCAAAACAATCCGGCGAATTCACGCAGGCAAAGGGACAGGAAGTGATGGAATCGTTCTTAAAAGCGTATCCGAAAATCGACGTCGTATTCTGTGAAAACGACAACGAAGCGTTCGGCGCAATCGATGCCATCAAAGCCGCCGGCAAACGCCCGGGCAAAGACATCATCATCATTTCGTTTGACGCCGTTCACGAAGCGTTTAATAAAATGATCGCAGGAGAGCTCAACTGCGCGGTCGAATGCAATCCGCTTCACGGGCCGCGTATCGCCGAAATCATTCAAAAACTTGAAAAGGGTGAAAAGGTTGAAAAGATTCAGTACGTTGTCGAAAGCGTGTTCGATCAGGCAAATGCTGCAAAAGAATTACCGAACCGCAAATATTAATTGCACAATATATTAATAAATTTGCCGGAACGCCTGAAGCCCGTGCGTCTCCGGCATTTTCAATTAGTCGAAATCTCGAAAAAATCGCTAAAGGCGAGTTTTTCGAGATGCCTTATCGCAACAGCGGAGGAACTATGAACGGCGATGTTATGCTTTCTATGAAAAATATTTCCATAACATTTCCGGGCGTAAAAGCGCTTCAGCATGTCGATTTCACGCTGCGCCGCGGAGAAATACACGCGCTGATGGGAGAAAACGGCGCCGGAAAAAGTACGCTTATCAAAGTTCTCACCGGAGTACATACGCGGGACGAAGGGACGATACTGCTAGACGGTAAAGAGATCGACAACCGTTCGCCCGAAGAAGCGCTGCAAAACGGTATCAGTACCGTATATCAGGAAGTAAATCTTTGTCCGAATCTTTCCGTTGCCGAAAATATTTTCGTCGGACATCAGCCGAAAAAACATTTTGCCATCGATTGGAAAAAGATGAACGAGACGGCAAAAGAAATTCTCGGTAATGTCGGACTTTCGCATATCGATGTAACGCGCGCGCTCGGCAAATACTCCGTCGCGATCCAGCAGATGATCGCCATCGCGCGCGCGGTCAACTTCAACTGCAAAGTGCTCATCCTCGACGAGCCGACGAGTTCGCTCGACGATCGTGAAGTCGCAAATCTCTTTGCGGTTATGAAAAAATTAAAATCGCAGGGAACGGGTATCGTGTTCGTTACGCACTTTCTCGAACAAGTATACGAAGTGTGCGACAGAATTACCGTGCTTCGCAACGGAGAGCTCGAAGGCGAATTTCCTATCGGCGAACTGCCGCGTGTCAAACTCGTTGCGACGATGCTCGGCCACGAATTCGACGAACTCGCGTCCATCCGCAGCAATACGCAGGACAGCGATCGTTCCGATCACGCAGCGGAAGTCGTTCGTGCGGTCGGACTTTCTCACACGGGTACGATAAAGCCGTTCGATATCGCAATCAAGCAGGGTGAAGTCGTCGGGCTGACGGGATTGCTCGGCTCCGGCCGCTCGGAGCTTGCGCGCACCTTGTACGGTGCGGACAAAGTCGATACCGGTACGCTGTTTTTCAAAAACGAAAAACTGAAAGCGTCGGAACCGATCGACTCCATGCGCGCGGGAATGGCGTTTTTGCCGGAAGACCGCAAAGATGAAAGCATCATCGCCGATCTGTCGGTGCGAGAAAATTTAATAATCGCGCTGCAGGCTAAAACCGGCGTTTTCAAACTGCTGCCGGCGGCGAAGCAAAACGAACTTGCCGAACGGTACATCAAAGCGCTCAATATTAAAACGCCGTCACCGGAAACGCTCGTTCGTCAGCTGTCGGGCGGAAATCAGCAGAAAGTGATCATCGGGCGATGGCTTATAACGCATCCCGATTTTTTGATTCTCGACGAACCGACGCGCGGCATCGATGTCGGAACAAAAACGGAAATTCAAAAACTTATCGTTCAGCTTGCAGGGCAAGGCATGACTATTATGTTTATCAGTTCCGAAATCGACGAAATGCTCCGTACGGTGAACCGTCTGTGTGTACTCCGCGACGGAAAAAAAGTCGGCGAACTCGAAAACGACGACCTCACGCAGCACGACGTTATGGCGGCGATAGCCGGAGGAGAAAACAATGGCAACGAATAAATCGCTGCGGCAATCGTTAACGCGCAATCCTCTGTTGCTGCCGGTCGCCGCGCTTATCATCATGCTTTGCGTAAACGTAATCATTACGCCGTCGTTTTTTAAAATATCCATTCAAAACGGTGTGCTGTACGGCTATACGATCGACATTTTAAACCGTGCGTGCGAATTGGTCATTTTGTCGATCGGCATGACGCTCGCCGTCGCTTCTTCACGCGGTACGGATATCTCCGTAGGTGCGGTCGAAGCGGTCGCAGCCGCAGTCTGCGTCCGCCTGCTCGGTTCAAGCTACGACGCGTATGCCGTCCCTTTCGCATTCGCGGCGTTGATGTGTCTGATTGCAGGCGTCGCGTGCGGCGCGTTCAACGGGTTTCTCGTGGCTCGCCTTCGTATACAACCGATGATCGCCACACTTATCCTGTTTACCGCAGGGCGCGGCATCGCGCAGTTGTTGAGCGCGCGGGAGATCAACGGCGTCATGGTGCCCGGTCAAATTCTCTACGTGCGCATGGAATCGTTTAAATACATCGGAGGTTTTATTCCGGGCGTCGTCATTCCCACGCCCGTTTTTATCGCCGCCGCTTTCGTCATCGCGACGACGCTGCTGCTCAGAAAAACCGCGCTCGGTATGTATATTGAAACGGTCGGCATAAATCCGAAAGCGGGCCGGCTCGTCGGCATCAATTCGACGCTCGGCATCTTTTTTTGCTATGTGTTTTGCGGACTCGCATCGGGCTTCGCAGGTCTCATCTCGTCGAGCCGTATCTATTCGAGCGATGCAAACAATATCGGACTCTACATGGAGCTCGATGCGATCCTCGCGGTAGCCCTCGGCGGCAACAGTCTCGGCGGCGGTAAATTCAATCTTGCCGGTTCCGTCATCGGCGCGATTACGATTCAAGCGCTCACGACGGGACTCTATGCCGTGGGCGTTTCGGCGGATCAGCTTCCCGTATATAAAGCGATCGTCGTCGTTCTCATCGTGACGCTGCAGTCGGAGGAGTTCAAACGGATCCGTGCGGTGTATAAGCTGAAGCGCAGACATGCCCGCAGCGCAACGATGGAGGCATCACAATGAAAACTCAGCTGTTCAAACGAAAACTCGACGGCAGCAATTTTTTGCTTTTCGTTACGATCGTTCTGTTCGTCATAATGTATATCGCAGGCTGTATCATCTTTGCCGATGCGGGTTTCGGTAAATTTCAAACGTTTTGCAATATGCTTATCGACAATGCAGGATTGATAATCGCCGCTTCAGGTATGACGATCATCATGATCACCGGCGGCATCGATATTTCCATCGGTTCGGTCGTCGGTCTTGTGTGTATGATGCTCGCGTATTCCATGCAAAACATGGGGATGAATGCGTGGGCTGCGATTTTTTTCGTGCTGCTGTTCGGGGTCGTATTCGGAGCGGTTCAGGGATTTCTCGTCGCCTATATGAAGCTGCAGCCCTTTATCATCACGCTCGCGGGAATGTTTTTTTGCCGCGGACTGACGGCGATCATCAGCGTCAACCAAATCGCCATCACCGAAAACCGAACCTTTCTCGCCATCGCGAATAAAGATATCCATCTGCTTATCGGCGCGACGGTAAACAGACGCGGTGTAAAGATGTATCCGTTTATCCATCCGAGCGTTATCATCGCGCTCGCCGCAATGGCCGTTATCTGGTACGTTTGCAAGTATACGAAATTCGGACGCAATCTTTTTGCGGTCGGCGGCAACGAACAGTCGGCTCTGCTTATGGGTATCAATGTGCGCAAAACGAAATTCCTCGCGTATATGCTCAACGGATTCCTCGCCTCTCTTGCGGGATTCGTCTTTTGTCTCAACACGACGAGCGGTTTCGTCGAACAGGCGCGCGGCTTTGAAATGGATGCCATCGCATCGGCGGTTATCGGCGGTACGATGCTTACCGGCGGCGTCGGCACCGTTGTCGGAACCTTTTTCGGCGTGCTCATCAAAGCGACGATCGAAACCTATATCCGGTGTAACGGAACGCTTTCGTCGTGGTGGAATAAAATCGTGCTGTCCGCACTGCTCTGTTTTTTCATCGTGTTGCAGAGCGTCTTTATCATGATGAAAAATCAAAAGCGGCAGTAAGTGCAAATGCGCGCGTCGGCGCGTTCGGTATGTCCGCATCGTTTGTATTTGCAGCCGTTACGGTGTATAATGCGCTATACGGAAAGTATTATGCGTAACATAAGCCTTTGTATCGGAGCTGCGTTTTTGTGTGCGCTCTCCGGCTGTACAAAAAAAGCAAACGAAGAGCGGACGCAAAGCAGTATCATACTCGGATTTTCGCAGATCGGCGCGGAAAGCGCATGGCGCACGTTCAATACAAAATCGATGCGCCTTGCCGCCGAGCGCTCAGGTATCCGGCTCCTGTATGAAAATGCCGAACAAAAGCAGGAAAATCAAATCAAAGCGATTCGTTCGTTTATAGTTTATCAAGTCGATGTCATCGTTTTCGTTCCGATCGTGCAGGACGGCTGGGACAATGTATTGCGCGAAGCGAAAGATGCGGGTATTCCCGTCATCGTGTACGACAGAAAGCTCACCGTGTCGAACGAAGACCTCTATGCCGGATACATCGGAACGGACAGCGTCGAAGAAGGACGCGCCGCCGCGCGTTTTTTGCTCGGTAAATTTAAAAACAAGGGCGGCCCGTTCAATATCCTCGAAATACGCGGTACCGACGGGTCATCCGCATCGGACGGCCGCTCAAGCGGCTTTCGGGAAGTGCTCGGGGACGATGACCGCTTTTCGATCGTATACAGCGAAAGCGGAGACTTTATCCGGTCGCGGGGAAAAGAGATCGCAAAGACGATTTTAGCGGCGAACGGCTCCCTTTCGATAGACGGAAAGCCGATCGATATAATCGTCTCCAACAACGACGGGATGACGCTCGGTTTTTTGGACGTGCTCCGCGAACACGGAATCCGAACGGGAAAGGATATCGTCGTCGTAAGCTACGACGCGGAACAGGAAGCGCTCGATAGGCTGAGGGCGGGAGAGATCAACTGTGTCGTCGAATGCAATCCCGACAGCGGTGAGCGTGTTATGGAACTCGTCAAACTTTTGGCGGCGGGAAAATCCATTCCGCGTCGTACCGATATACTCGAGCGGGTGTTTACTGAAAACGACAATCTCGATGATGTGCCGCCGCGAGGTTATTGATATACGATCATGCAAAAAACGAACAGCATAAAAAAGCACTTGAGCTTTTCCTATATCTTCATCATCGTCCTCATGATCATACCGACGGCTTATTCCATAATTGCGCAGCGCATGTACACGCTGCAGTACGATAAAATCATTACCAACGTGAGCCGTGCGAACAGGCTGAGCCAAATCGTCAAAACCGAAATTTCCGACGAAATATGGGACATCGTTGCGGGAAAAGTCGATTTTGCCGAAGGACGGCAATACGTCATACTCGAACGCATACGATCGGGCATCGCCGAGATCGCGCGCTCGACGATACGCGATGACAACCGGCAGCTGCTTGTCGTCGTTTCGCGGGCGGAAAAAACGCTTGAAAATTACGTCGATATGCTCGGCAGGCAAATCGACTCGGGCACAACGGTCGCCGAAAACGAAAAGACGATGGATGAAATACGCGGCGTATCATCGCTCATCTACGACATTTTGCAGGATTACATCGTTGCGGAAATCGAATCGTCGACGAATACGAACGAAAGTTTAAAACACTCGTCGATTACGCTTATGTATATACAGATCGGCATCATAATAATTATTATTATGATTTCCGTGTACGCGTTCACTTCGGTATCGGAAAACATACGGCGTCCGATCCACGATATGGAAATACTGTCGTCGCGCATCGCGAACGGAGACTTGAGCGCGCGTGCGGAAAAGCCCTATGTAGAAGAGCTCGACAACCTTGCGCTCAACCTTAACATCATGGCGGGAAAGATAACCGACCTCATCGATGAGAATATTAAAGAGCAGCAAAATCTGCAAAAGGCGGAAATGAAAACGCTGCAGGCGCAGATTACACCGCACTTTTTATACAATACATTCGATACGATTATCTGGCTCGCCGAATCGGAAAAAAAAGACGCCGTCATAAAAATAACACGCGCGTTTTCCGATTTTTTTCGCATTTCGCTGAGTAAGGGACACGAGTGGATAACGATCGCACAGGAACTCGATCACGTGCGGAATTACCTGACGATCCAGCGTATCCGCTATGCCGATATCCTCGACTATACGCTCGATGCCGATGAAGGGATCGGCGACATCCCCGTCCTTAAATTGGTTTTGCAGCCGCTCGTCGAAAACGCGATCTATCACGGTATCAAAAATAAACGAGGGCGGGGGATTATCTCCGTAACGGCAAAAAAAACTACGGCAGCGGACGGCGGCGATACGCGCATACGATTTACCGTCGAAGATAACGGCATAGGATTTACGGAAGAGCGGCTTAAAATCATCCGCGATGAGTTGCTGCAAACGTCTCCTGCGGAAAACCTGCACACATACGGTCTGTACAATGTGAACAAGCGCCTCAATCTGTATTACGATACGTCGGTGTCGCTTTCGATAACGAGCGAACGCGGCAAAGGGACGCGCGTTTCGTTTACGGTGCCCGTCGAAACGTACGGGAGCGGGGGATAATATGTACAGCGTTTTTATCGTCGACGATGAAATGATCGTCCGCGAAGGTCTCCGTACAAAAATCGATTGGGAAAAGTCGCGCTTTTCGTTTGCCGGCGAAGCGGGCGACGGAGAAATCGCGCTTTCGATGATACAGGATATAAAGCCGGACATCCTCATCACCGATATCAAAATGCCGTTTATGGACGGGCTCGAGCTCGCGCAGGCGGTAAAAAAATTGCAGCCGAAAATATCGATCATCATCCTGTCCGGACACGACGAATTCGATTACGCAAAAAAAGCGATTTCGATCGGTGTGGAAGATTATATTTTAAAACCGTTTACGCTCGATGAAATTCTTCGCTGCTTAAACCGCGTTGCCGAAAAGCTCGACTTGGAGCGCCGGCAATTTACCGACATCTCGCGGATGAAAGCGGAACTCGAATCGAATATCGTGCTCGCTCGCGAAAAGCTTTGTTCGGATATCGTACTCGGCGCACTCGATACGCATACGGCCATCCAAAAAGCGGAAGCGCTCGGCATCAATCTCGTCGCGCGCTTTTATATCGTAAGCGTCGGCACGATCGCAAGCGCGGACGATACGGTCGATGCGTTGATCGCCGCAAAATCGATTGTCCTGTCGGTAAGCGCAAGCATGCCCGACAGCATCGGATTTTTTATCGCGCCCGATACTTTCGTTTCGATCATCAAAAGCGGCGCAAAAGAATCGTGCGAAGAGGCGGCGTTCAACATCGCCGACACGATCCGGCATGAAATCGCAAAAAACACGGCGTGTACGGTTATCACCGCGATCGGTTCGGTCGCCGAACACATATCGCACATCGTCAATTCGTTTCAAGACGCATCGTCGATTTTAAAACGCTGCCGCATTTCGGACAAAAATAAAATAATAAGTGCGGGTGATATCGACGCATCGCAAAACAATTCCATCGTGCTGCAGGAAAACGATCCGCTGGTCGAACGCCTCAATTATGCCGACGAAAGCGAAATCGATCAAATCATACGGGAATACATAGCGCTGCTCGGCGACAATCGGGAGCGCTTTTCGATCATCGCATCCTATCTTCTCGTCGACGTGATCATGGCGGTGTCGAAGATAATCGAACAGTTCGGCGGAAACATTCAAAGCGTTATGCCGGAAATCCTCACGCATGCGTTTATCGATGCCGCCGTGCAGAACGAAAAAACCTTTATCGCGGAAATCGAAAAAGTGCTCGCTTCCGTGCTGCGCTACCGCAACGAGCACGTACGCGGACACTACGCCGACGTCATCCTGCGCGCAAAAAAATATATCGACGCGAATTTTGCAGACCCCGACATTTGCCTGCGTTCGGTTGCGGACGCGGTGCATTTCAGTCCGAATCATTTCAGCACGATATTTTCACAGGAATGCCATACGACGTTTATCGAATATTTAACGGGGGTACGGATCGCCCGCGCAAAAAAATTATTAAAATCGACCGATATGAAAAGCGCGGACATCGCATACAAAACAGGTTTCAACGATCCGCACTACTTCAGTTTTATTTTCAAAAAAGTGACCGGGCTTTCGCCGCGCGAATACCGAACCGATCCGGCAAACGATACATACGCACCGCGGCGATCCGGCTCGGTTTCGGACAACGGCTGAGCGTTTCGTTTAAACCTCGGAAAAACGATCACTTTTTCAGCGCGAGCGTACACCTTTCAACTTCGTCGAATGTCGGAATCGACGGGGATGCGCCTTTTCGCGACACCGCAATGGACGACGCTTTCGATGCGTATTCGAGCGCTTTTTCGACGGGCATGCCGAGCGCGCGGCACACGATAAAATAGCCGGTAAAAGTATCTCCCGCCGCCGTCGTGTCGACGACATCCACGTCGTAAACTCCGTGGCGGTACGTGCCGCTCGCATCTTTGTAGGCGACGCCGTGTTTTCCGAGCGTCAGCACGACCGACGCGCTGCTGAATTTTTGCGTCACGGCGCGAAGGAGTTCATCGCCGTCTCCGAGAGGCGTTTCCGCGATATCGGCGGCTTCCACTTCGTTTACGAGAAAACAATCGACGTAGTGCAGCGGCAGATCGAGAATGCTTTTTTCGAACGGCGACGGATTGAAAAAAATCACGAGTCCGCGCTCGTGCGCTTTTTCGATGATGTAATCGAGCATATTGATTTCGTTTTGGAGGATAATAAAATCGCCTTTTGAAAAATGAGCGAGCACGCCGTCGATGAAATCTTTCGTCTGCATTTTGTTCGTTCCGGCGTAATAGACGATGCTGTTTTGCCCCGATGCGTCCACTTGTATAAACGTGTGTCCCGACGGCGCATCGTATTCTCCGAGCAATGCCTTATCGACGTTCATATCGATGATCGCCTGTTTTAAAATCGCGCCGTCGTTTTTACCGATCCCGCCTGCAATGCAGATTTCAATACCGGACGCTTTGCCGAGCGCGCGGGTAAGCGCCGTCGTCTGATTCAATCCTTTGCCGCCGGGAAATATGTCGCGCCGCACGGCCGCAAGCGTTTCTCCCGGACGCACGAAATGCGGCACCGTATAGACATAATCGATGTTCAACGAACCGAAATTGACTATTTTCATATAATCCTCCGAAAACAATGTAAATAAAAAACACATTTAATCATGTAATGCGCCGTTACGGTTTTTTGCATGTTATAAAATGTTCCAGCGTTGCCCGATCGACGAGCGAAGGAACCACGCCCACACGAGTTGTTGAAAAACCTGCCGCATAGGCGGCATACTGTAAGGCATCCGCAAGGCTTTTATTTTCCGATAAAAATACCGCCAATGCCGAAATAAATGCATCGGCGGCACCTGTCGTATCGACGGGGTCGAAAGAACCTGCTGCGGGAAAGTACCGTTCAACTTCCCGCGTCCGTACGTAGCAGCCGCCGCTGCCGAGCGTTACGATAACCGTTTTAACGCCCTTTTCCAAAAACAGGTCGGCCTTTTCTTCCAATGAATTGCCGGCCGGACAAAGCCGATACAATTCTTTGCGGTTGGGAATAAAATAATCCAAATCCCGCAAAAGTGCATCATCGATTGTTTTTGCGGCGGAAGGTTTTAACATAATCGCAACGTTGTTTTTATGCGCAACGCGGACAGCAGCTTGCACGGCATCCGTCGGAATTTCGGTTTGCAAAAGACAAAAGGTCGCATCCGTAAAAAGGCTCTCGTTACGGTACACCGTTTCCGCCGAAACCGATTCGTTCGCTCCTCCGTATAAAACAATCCCGCTCTCTCCGTCTTCTTGAACGTGAATATACGCTTTGCCCGTAGACTTTTCCCCGTCGATTTCCACGGCGGACGTATCGACACCGTTTTCATACAGCACATTCAAAATCATATCGCCGTCGAAATCCCTTCCCACTTTTCCAATCAACGATACCTTTGCGCCGAGTTTCGCTGCGCCGACCGCTTGGTTTATTCCCTTTCCTCCCGGAAGTATCGAAACGTTATCCGCGGAAATGCTTTCTCCCGTCTGCGGATAATTCTTTACGGCGAGCAATATATCGGTATTGATGCTGCCCGCAACGATGATACGTTTTTTCCGCAACGGAAAAGGCAAATCGATACTACCGCCGCCCTTACAACTATAGCTCCCTGCGTATACCGAAACGACGTTCTTTTTCTTTTCGATTTTATTAATCATATAATCGCACGCAAATGCTCCGAAATCGAACAACGGAAGCGGAAGTGCGGATAACGAGGGAAACGATTTGATATTTTCCGCATCATCGATACATAACACGGACACATCATGCGGTATGCGGAATTTATGCAGCGCCGCATATTCGTATGCCGCCAGCGCCGTATCCCAAGTACAGCAAATGAGCGCCGAACAGCCGTGTAGCGTCAGCGCTTCCTGCAAGCAGCCGTATTCATCGGAAAGGCAATGGTTGTCGAACAGACATCGCTCCACTCCGCTGCGCATCGCACATTGGCGTTCGTCGGTCGGATCATACAAACAATGTATTTTCGTATGTCCCGATGTTATTACTATTTTTGCGGCGTCATATCCCGCTTTTTTATAATCGTAGGAAATACTGTCTTCCGAATCTCCTTCACCCAACAGCACACAAGAAATGCCGCTTTTATGCAGCAAAGAAAGCGCTTCGACATCATCACCGGCGATCCGTTCCCGTAAAATCGCATCCGCCCGATTTTTACACAGCGCCGCAATATGTTTCAGTTCGCTTTCCGCTGAAGATGCGAGGCATACCTGTACTTGGTACCCTCGTTTTTCCGCTTCGTGTAAAAACCCACGTTGAAACGAATCGCGTTTTTTTGTACCGGACAACAAAAGACCCAGCAAAAAATTTTTCGCACCGGTATTTTTTTTAATAAAATCGTAAGGTTTATAGCGGTAGTCTTTAACGATTTTAAGCACCCGCTCGCGTGTTTCGTTTTTGATACCCGCGTCTTTACCGTTAATAATTTTTGAAACGGTCGAAACGGAAACGCCTGCAAGTCCTGCGATATCGTTAATTGTCAAAGAAAATCCCTCTCGCCGAAATCGGGGATTGAACGAGGTTATACGAAACGGCAATTACGATGCCCGTACGTATACGGCAAAATACCGCAGCGTCATTTAAACCGGCACTATATAAAGCGCTATTGTATGATATTTTCGTCATAATAATCCTTGTCACATAATAGCTGCGTTACGATACAAAGCCATATCGCATAAAGAATTACAGACACTAATAAGTATACCACAAAGCTCTGACAATTGCTATCTTTAGCGAACAGATCGTGATTTTATAGGTATATGTACGTCTGCCGAAACGACGGAATGATTTTTTAATAATATGCCTTTACCGTCTTTTGCTGCAGTACGCGCGAACACCCGCTTTCAGACGCACAAGACCGTCGTCGACCGTCGCGTTCGGACAGGCGACGTTCATGCGGAGGAATTTATTTCCGTTTCCGCCGTACACCGAACCTGCCGTAAGGTAGAGTCCCGTTTCGCTTCTGATAAACGCGGCAAGTTCTTTTGAGTCTTCGGTGATTTTCGAACAGTCGAGCCATAAAAGGTAGGTCGCGTCCGACGGAACTGCAAAGATTTCGGGAATTTCCTTTTTAATAAATTCGCGCACCGTTTTTTTATTTTCGAAAATGTACGCGCGGAGTTCGTCGAGCCACGCACCTCCTTTCGTAAAAGCCGCCGCAGCCGCGATGCATGCAAATACATTCGGTTCAGCGACTTCGTCGGTGTTGAGCGCACGGTCGATCTTTGCGTGAAGTTTGGGATTTTTTGAAAATACCGCTGCCGTGTGCAAGCCTGCAATATTGAACGTTTTCGACGGTGCGATGCACGTAACGCCGTTCATCGCACAAGTTTCAGAAACCGATGCGAACGGAACGTAGTTTTTCCCGGGATCGGTGAGATCGCAGTGGATTTCGTCGCTTATGACGGTAACGCCGTGCTTTGCGCAGAGCTCTCCGATACGCCCAAGCGTTTCGACGTCCCAAATTTTTCCGACAGGATTGTGCGGATTGCACAAAATAAAAAGTGACGTCTGTGGATCAGAAAGCTTTTTTTCAAAATCGGCAAAGTCGATTTCATACGCGCCGTCTTTGTATGCGAGCGGGCTTTCGAGAATACGTCTTCCGTTATTGACGATGGAGTTGAAAAACACATTGTATACCGGCGTCAAAACAACGACGTATTCGGCGGGCGTCGTAAATTTTCGAACGGCGCTCGAAAGCGCCGGTACGACGCCTGTACAAAACGAAAGCCATTCTTTTTCAATCGGAAAGTCGTGCCGCGCTTTCCACCAGCCGATAAGGGCGTCATACCAATCGTCTTCGATGACCGGATAGCCGAAAACGCCGTGCTTTATGCGTTCGGAAATCGCATCGATTATTTCAGGAGCGGCTTTAAAATCCATATCGGCGACCCACATCGGAAGCTCGCCGTCTTTTACGTCCCATTTATACGACGCCGTATGTCTCCGATCGATGATCGTATCGAAATCGTATTTTGCCATTTCCGTCGCCTCCGTAAACATATATGTTTGCACACGCGCAACTATATGCGTTTTATTAATTTTATAACAATCCGATATTAATTTTCTTCCACATCTTTGCACACGATTTTCGTTTTTGCCGGATCGACTTGCTCTTTTTCGACAATGAGCTTTGCGATGCGTTCGGCGCGTATCGTACCGCTTGAAGGATTAAACACGCTGTCGATCACATTCGTTATGTCGGCGTTGACGGACGAGTATTCGAAAGCGAGCGTCGTATTGATGAGCTTACAGTTTTTCATGACGAGGTTGTCGATGTAACACATGCCCTGCAAGCTTTCGATCGTGCAGTTTTCGAACGTCAGATTTTTCGAATTCCAGCCGAGGTACTCGCCCGAAATAAATGAGTTGCGGACGACGATGTTTTCGGCATTCCATAACGGGTCTTTTGAAATGAGTTTTGAATTGTCGATTTCGATATTTTGTGCGCCGTCGAAAGGATAGTTCCCGTCAATAATGAGCTTGTCGATTTTCATGTTTCGACTGTTCATCGCAAAATAGTCGCCTCTAGCTCTGACGTTTTCGAAAACGACACCGTCGCACGACCAAAACGTTTCGGCAGCGTTCGGCATGTCGACATTTACAAGACGCACGTTTCGGCATCGGCGGAAATTTTTCGGCGCTTCGATGACGCAGTCTTCGACCGTGATGTTATCCGTGTACCATACGCCCGCGCGCCCCATTTCAAACCACGTACAGTTTTTCGCCTTAACGTTTTTACCGTACCACAGCGGGTATTTCCATTTGAACATACAGCCGTCAAGTTCGATATCCGATGCGTGCTTCAGCGGCGATTCGCCGTCGGCAAAAATCGTGTCGACGATTTTCATATCGTGTGCTTGGAACAGTGCGCGTTCACCCGTCAAAAATTCCTGCTTAATTTCTTTCATACCGTAATCCTTGTGCGCTTACGTATAAAATATAATGAAATACCAACGAAAGTGCAAACGGAAAGTGTACGGTTTACCTATACCGGCGTAGTCGTGTAAATAAAATGTCCGATTTTTTATGCCGGATCGATATCAAGTTGATGAAATGATGCATCGATATGATCGCGCATATACGAGCCGGCGGTATCGACATCGTGATTTTTTATTGCATCAACAATTTTCTGATGCCAGATAATTCCAAGTTCGTTTCCTTGAGGATTTTGTTCCAATCTGATACGGATATATTCTTTTATCATATCCATAATCGAATTGATGAGCACGGCAAGCAGCATATTGCCGCTGCATTCCGCTATGTATCGATGAAATTCACAATCTATTTGGGTACGTTTTTCGGTATCAGTATTGTCTTTATACTGCTTCATTCTATCTAGAATTGCTTCCAACTCGGCGATTTGTTTGTCCGTGGCATTCTTTGCCGCATCTCGGACTGCAGTAACTTCCAATGCGATTCTAATTTCAGTAATATTGTCGTCGGAGTAACGATTAAATTGAATAACTCGCCTTAAAGTTTGACTGATTAATGTCGAACCGGGACGCACAGTATATGTTCCGTCGCCTGCCCGCATTACAATTAATCCTCGTTCTTGCAATAATTTTAAAGCTTCACGAATAACGGATCGGCTTACTCCATATTTTTCCGATAATTCGCGTTCGGTTGGAAAACGCGTTAAATTATCGCCTTTTTGAATAATGATATGTTCTAATTCGTCTGATATTTGCTCCGAAAGCGTTCTGTAACGGATATTTGATGTATCGATTTGCCAAATTTGTTCTACTGCCATACAAATTTAAATAATACTTTATATGGTCTTTATTTGTCAATGTAATAAAAATTATGTTAACTCTAAAAAATACTTGACAAATCCATAAAATAGGGTATTATCATATTGTCTGATAATATGATAATTGTATTATTATCCGAATTTTTAGGAGGTCCTTATGAAAAAGATTTCGGCATTGATTGCAATGGTATGCGGTGTATGGGCTTCATTGTTTGCAACAGGGATAAATGAAACAAAATTTCCGACACGGCAAATCACTATTATTTGTCAGGCTAATCCAGGAGGATCTTCCGATTTAAATTGCCGGACTATTGCACCCGGCATTTCGGAAAGTCTTGAAGTACCAGTAACAGTTGAAAATAGACCGGGTGCGGGCGGTGGTGTTGGTATTTCATACGGCGCAGCGGCTGCACCGGACGGTTATACGATTGTTCACTTGCCGAATGATATTGCCCAAATAAAGCCTGCGGGTAATGCCGATGTCACGCCTGATGATTTTCGTTTTCTATGTCGCGTCGTAACTCATCCTGCTTCCATCGCAGTTCTGAAAAATTCTCCATACAAAAATTTTAATGATTTTATCGTCGCAGCAAAAACAAAACCAGGGAAAATTTCTGTCGGCAACTCCGGGACCGGCGCCGTTTGGCATCTTGCGGCATCACAACTTGAACAAGTATGCGGTGCTACGTTTAACCATATTCCATTTGAAGGAGCGGCGCCAGCTATTACTGCAGTTATGGGAGGTCATATCGATTCGATTTGCGCTTCGGCAGCAGAAGTTCGTTCTTATGTACAAAACGGTGATTTACGCTTGTTAATTGTGATGAGCGATGAAAAGTTTGGCTTGTTTCCCGATGTTCCGACGGCAAAAGATTTGGGATATGACATCAATATCCAGGCATGGCTTGCTTTCGGCGTACCGAAAAATACTCCAGATGACATTTTTTCCATTTTATATAACGCCATGAAAAAATCATATAAATCCGATACATATCAAAAAATGCTCCGCCAAAACGGATTTGTTCCCGGTTGGATGGAACCGGCGGAAATCCAAAAATTTGCACGCGATGAATATGAAGTGTATCGTAAATTAATACCACGCGTACTCGGCTATAAGGAAGTCCCTCCGCTTAAATAAATTATTAATTACTGAAAAGAAAGAAAGATTGTATAAAGCTACCTTAAAATATAACGGGTAGCTTTATAAGAATGAAAATATTACAGGAGGAGGCTATGTCGAATATAATCGTTTGTATAATAAATATAGCGTTTAGTTTATTTTTGCTGATCGTGTCCTGTTTCTTTCCCGTATCAATGAAGCAGAATATTCCCAGCGCTTCTTTCTTTCCGCGTATTGTCGGCAGTATTTTATTGTGCCTCAGTGTATATAATTTTATACGTGTCATTTTTGTATTACGCAAAAATAAAAAATCGTTTTCTGCAGAAAAAAACACTATAGCGAAAGCAAAGATTTTTCAAATCCTTGAAATTATTTTGCTGTTATTCGCATACGCGGTCTTATGGCAATTACATATCGGGCATTTTCTTTTAAATTCATTTGCAGCTTTTATTCCCGTTTCCATTTTGCTTGGAAATGAGGTCGCTTGGTACAAAAGTACAATATATACAATCTGTCTCATCATATTTATCTATTTATTTTTTACTTTGTTATTGAGAGTGAAACTTTGGTAGGAGGTATATATGCCGGAAGCGATACATAGCGCATTTTCTACGGTATTTACGGGACCGATATTAATTTATACATTTGCCGGCGTAATACTCGGTATGTTTATCGGAGCAATGCCCGGATTATCGGCAACAATGGGCGTTGCCATCTTATTACCGATTACGTTTTGGCTTGAACCGCGAGCCGGACTCGGTATGTTATTCGGAATTTATAATTCTGCAATTTATGCGGGCGGTATTTCTGCTGTCCTACTCGGTATTCCGGGTACGCCGGCATCAATTGCATCGACATTCGACGGCCCTGCGATTTCCAAACGAGGCCAACCAACGCTTGCACTCTGGATAAATACAGTATATTCGGCATCCGGCGGTATTTTCGGTATTATTATTTTAATGGCAGCTTCTTTTCCTATTGCGCGCTTTGCGTTGCGATTCGGCGCGCCTGAATACGCGATGACGGCATTATTCGGTCTTTCCATGATAGTTGCGGTTTCTGGTAAAAACATATCAAAGGGACTCATGATAGGATTTTTCGGTCTCGGACTTGCAATGGTCGGTATGGATTCCATGCAGGGAGTAAAGCGGTATACATTCGGATTACCGATTTTGCTTGACGGTTTTTCTTTTGTACCGATTATGATTGGGCTTTTCGGTATTGGTGAAGCACTTAAACAGTTATCTGAAAGTCCGATACCGAATTATAAAAAGGTAGATAAAAAAAGTACACAGTCGGATTTTATTAAAGAAACTCCCGAAGTAAAAAAGCGATTAACGATAAAAGAAATGTTTGCATATAAATGGGCATTTTTCTTAACCGCGATAATAAGCGTATTTATCGGAGCAGTGCCCGGTACAGGCGGCGACATCGCATCGCTTGTTAGCTGGACGCAATGCAGAAATTTTTCTAAAGAACGTGAAAAATATGGCAACGGATCCGAAGAAGCCTTAGCGGTTACCTGTACGGCAAATAACGCAAGTATCGGAGGTGCTATGACAACAATGCTTTCGCTCGGTATTCCGGGAGATTCCGTTACTGCGATTTTAATCGGTGCATTGATGATGTATAATTATACACCCGGCCCATTGTTGTTTAGAGATCATGCCGATATGGTATATGTCATTTTTTTGCTGTTGATTATCTGTAATGCTATGATTTTATTTCTCGGTAATTTGAGTTCAAGGATATTTGCAAAATTTACCAAATTACCGCGCGCATGGATTTCTACAACAATCGTTTTATTTTCGTTTGTCGGATCCTATGCTATCCAAAACAGCACTTTCGATGTTTTCGTATGTTTTGCGGCAGGCTTGCTCGGTTTTACTTTGGCGAAAGCAGGTATTTCATCCGGACCGCTTGTACTTGCATTGATTCTCGGTGATATGCTCGAATCGAATTTTGTACGCTCTATGATGTTACCGCCGGGAACATATGCTACGTTTTTTGTACGTCCCATTTCTTTTATTCTTATCATTTTAATAATCTTATCCTTGTTCGGGAGAAATATTATCGATACAATATTAAATTCATTGAAAAGGAATAGACGCTAAAATGATTAATTTAAAAGAAAAATTACATAATTGCGAACCGGTCGCAGGAATGCATATTTCGCTTACCGATTGCTGTTGTACGGAACTGTGCGGTAACATCGGTTACGATTTTTTATGGATCGATACCGAACATAGTGCTATCGATTTACATTGTTTGGAAGAGCATATTATTAGCGCAAAAGCGGCAGATGTGTGTTCATTGGTACGTATTCCTTGGAACGATCCCGTTATGGCAAAACATGTACTGGAAATGGGGCCGACTGGTATTATTTTTCCTATGATAAATACAACTGAAGAACTTGACAAAGCAATGAATTCGACATTGTATCCTCCGCTTGGAACGCGGGGATTCGGGCCGATGCGGGCGGTACGGTACGGATTGGATGATATCGATGAATATATACATAAAGCAAGCCTTGACATAGTACGCGCAGTACAAATTGAAACCGAAACAGCGGTCGACAATCTTGAAGCGATGGCAAAAAATCCCTATGTTGATTGTTTCATTTTCGGCCCGTGCGATCTTTCGGGTTCTATAGGACAACTGAATCGCGTTTTTGAAGATAAAACACAAAATTTAATAAAACGGGCAATAAAAATATTAAAAAAAGCGGCACATAAATCGATTGGAGTTTCTACCGGTTCTAATGATCCTGAAATTATAAAACGATGGGTTGCACTCGGGATCAATTTTATCAGTGCAGGGACAGATTATCTGCATATAGTAAGCGGAGCAAAAAAAGAACTTGCTACTATACGGCAAGCTCAAAACAAGATATTCGATTGATTTGTGGGAAGGGGCTGTCTCAAAAGTCGGTTACTTTTTCGACAGTCCTTTTTGAAAAACCTGTTACCTATCCAAAACCGATGTCTCGTTTTTCGTCGAATTCAGGCAATATGCCGTTTTCGCTTTGACGAAGCTTTCGCACGAACATGAATAAATATCGGAAATAAAATCCTTTTCCCTATTAAAGATCGTAAAAAACTCCGGCGCCGTACATATTTCCGCGCGCCTTGCCCCAAATTTCACATTGCGATATACTGAATTTCAAATGGACGTAAAAATTATTAATCCGTTTTTAATATCGTGTGAAAATGCATTTAAAAATATGTTCGATATGCCGCCGCAGCATAAAGATCCGTACCTGCTCGACCCGAATGCCGGCCATGCGTGGGAAATTTCCGGACTGCTCGGCCTCACGGGCGATTGCAACGGCGTCGTCGCGTTTCGTCTGCATAAAATCCTTGCAGACAAAATGCTCGAGCGTTCGGGTATAGAGATCGTCATAGAATCGGAGCGGGAAGAGCTCGCAAAACAGCTCGTAAGCGAGTTTACGAATATCATCGCCGGGAACGCGATTTCGGAAATCAAAAACCGGGATATACAAGTGTCGCCACCCGTCGTTGTAGCGGGGAAAGATCACACGCTTTCATGGCCGAAAAATTATCCGATTATCGGCATCCCGTTTGCGACGCAATACGGACCGTTTGAAGTCGACGTATGTTTTAAATAATATCGATCAGGTTTTTATAAGTACGCATATAATTATAATGAGGAGCATATATGGACGAAAAATTTATCAACGCTTACAAAAAATTTTTGGACGGTGGAAAAACCGAACGCGAATGTGCTGCACAAATCATCGCAGCGGCGGAAAAGCACGGTTATAAAGACATTGCGAAATATACGACGCTGAAAGCGGGCGATAAAGTTTACGTGCAAAAGATGAATAAAACCGTCGCCCTGTTCGACATCGGAACGGCGAGCCTTGAAGACGGCATGAACATCCTCGGTGCGCATATCGATTCGCCGCGTCTCGACGTAAAGCAAAATCCCGTCTATGAAAAAGACTGCATCGTGTATTTGAATACGCACTACTACGGCGGCATTAAAAAATACCAATGGGTAACGCTGCCGCTTGCGATTCACGGCGTCGTATGCAAAACCGACGGCAGCGTCATTCACGTAACAATCGGCGAAGCTGCGAACGATCCGGTGTTTTGCGTATCGGATATTCTGCCGCACCTCGCACAGGAGCAGATGAAAGAAAAGGCGTCGGATTTTATCCCCGGCGAAAATCTCGACCTCATTTTGAGTTCCGGCATTCCGCAAAAAAAAGACAAACAAAAAGAACAAAGCGATGAAAAATCTTCGAAGAATAAAGAAAAATATAAAAAAGCCGTTTTAAAATTATTAAAATCGAAATACAATATCGACGAAGACGACTTTGCATCCGCCGAACTTGAAATCGTTCCGGCAGGCTTATCGCGCGATTGCGGCATCGACCGGTCACTCATCCTCGCTTACGGACAGGACGACCGCGCGTGCGCATTTACATCGGTGCAGGCGCTTTTCGACAGCTCGGCTAAAGCGCGTACGAACTGCTGCCTCTGCGTCGATAAAGAAGAGATCGGAAGCGTAGGAGCTACGGGCATGGGTTCGCACTTGCTCGAAAATGCGGTCGCCGAAATCATTTCGCGTATGAGCGGCGGCTACAGCGATCTGACGCTCAGGCGCTGCCTCGCACATTCGGCGATGCTTTCAAGCGATGTCAACGCCGCCTTCGATCCGATGAACGGTAATCTCTACGACAAAGATAATTCATCGTTTCTCGGCGGCGGAATCGTCTTTAATAAATACACCGGAAGCCGCGGCAAATATTCCGCAAGCGACGCGAATCCCGAATTCATCGCAAAGGTGCGCGCACTTATGGAAAAGAACGATATCCCGTTTCAAATGGCCGAGCTCGGAAAAGTCGATCAAGGCGGCGGCGGTACGATCGCCTATCTTGCGGCAAAGTACGGCATGGACGTGCTCGACGCGGGCGTTTCGGTTTTAAGTATGCATGCACCGTGGGAATTGACGAACAAAGAAGACATCTGCACGGCATATAATTGCTATAAAATATTTTTATCGCTTGAAAAATAATATCGGTATCGTTGTACGGAGGCGTATAATGTGGCTGTCGTTTGCCGTCTGTTCAGCAGTGTTCGCCGCGCTCACTTCGATCCTCGCCAAAATCGGAATCGAAGGAGTCAATTCGAATCTCGCCACTGCTATTCGAACTTTTGTCGTACTCGCGATGGCGTGGCTTATGGTTTTCATCACACACGAACAGAGCGGCATCACGACGATTTCAAAAAAGAGCTGGATCTTTTTAATTTTGTCGGGACTTGCGACTGGCGCATCGTGGCTTTGCTATTACCGTGCGCTGCAGACGGGAGAAGCTTCGAAAGTCGTC
This sequence comes from Treponema sp. SP13, assembly GCF_050938355.1. Taxonomy (NCBI): domain Bacteria; kingdom Pseudomonadati; phylum Spirochaetota; class Spirochaetia; order Treponematales; family Treponemataceae; genus Treponema; species Treponema sp. SP13. The sequence continues at coordinate 142,692 of NZ_JADOVM010000005.1, read as the reverse complement.
CCCATCGACAAAATGAGCGTCGTGATCACGATCGCGCTCGCCTTTATTTTCCTGCACGAAAAGGTTTCGGTAAAATCGATCGCCGGTGCGTTCCTTCTCACTGCAGGTACGCTCGTCATGGTGTTGTAAAAACGGCGGATGCGTAAGGGAGCGTTCAGCATAATTTAATAAGCAAGATTCCATCCGAATTCGAATGCAAAATAATTTTGCTTTTTAGTTTCATGAATGACATAACGCAAACCCGCGCGCAGGGTCGATGTCAAAAGCGGCGTCGCTGCGGCACCGAAGTTCGGTGTAAAGGTCAGCGACGCGGACAGTACGGCCGAATCGCAATAGCGCATTTCGCCCGAAAAAAGATTCCGTACAAGATGCGGCGTATCAAAAAAATCCCACGATGTGCCGCCCGTATAATCGAAGCGGCCGGTATACGATGCACGCAGTGCCCAGCGGTTTACGTAGAAAAGCGGAATCGCTTTTTGCACTTCGCCCGCAAACAGGATGATTTCGGCGGTATTTTTAATAAAAGTCGATTTGTTCGGAAAAAGCTGTGTGCCGAGCGCAAACGGAAAATTATACGTATAATCACAGCGGCATACATACGGCAAAAGACGCGGCGAACGCAGAGCGGCGTTGACGGAAATGTTCTGATATACCTTATCCTGCGAAAAAGGCGTTCCCGGCTCGGATTCGTATTTGGCAATATATAACGCGCCTGCGGCAAAGCCCGCTCTCTCATATACACCCGCACCGGTTTTATAAATATTCGAATAACCGACGGATAATTTATTAATTGCGATAAACATCGGTAAAGCATCGTCATCTTTAAGGATGCCGAAAAGCGATGTGCCGTCCTTTGGGAATTCCGTGCGGCTTTGCCTGCCGGCAAAAATATGTGCATCGTTCCCGAACGTAAGGCGCGATATCCTGCCGACGGGAATCGCCGATGAAAGATTCACCGTGTGAGCCGTCTGCTTAAAGCCGCGACGATCGAATTCGATTTGATCGCTGAGCGAATATTTGAAAAGCGAAGTCGCCGTTCCGCTTTGGAAGCGCGTTTCGATCGCTCCGCTGTTTGAAAGAATACTGTAGCCGCCGCTCACGATTGCAATTTTCGACGACCACGGATTATTGGACGCATAGGTAAGTCCCAACGGCAAAAGCATACTTGTCACATCGCCGCGCGCATTATGTCCGTATGTCGATGCGATGCCGACCGGCAAAAAGATGCCGCGTTTATAATAATCGAACGGATTGTATTTTTTCGATCGGGCAAAAATCGTTTGTACGTCTCGATTGCCGGCCGCCTGCTCTCCGCTTTGCACATTGTCGGCAGTTTCCACCGATCGCGCTTTGTCTGCATCGGAATTTTCAACTCTTTCGCGTTTTGCGTCGAGCGCGATTTCCCGCATCGTCATACTGTCGCTTTCCGCAGTCAAAAGGCGATTGTCTCGGAAAAAATGTCCCGTATACGCGATACTACCGTTTTGCAGCATGACGGGATTATATACACCGCCTGACACATCGTCCGTCTGTAAAAGCATTACGGCGGAATCTCTTCGTTCGTCATCAGAATTATTAATTATTAATTTTCCGAAGCGCGGCATCGTATCTTCGGCAGCCCACGAAAACGTAAATACTTTTTCAGCGTTAGCCGAGTTTGCAAGAGAGACATCGCCGATAACCATGCGATCGTACGGCGCATCGTATACCTTTTCCGTACCGTCCGCAATCGAATACAATCGAATCGACCGGTGCATACCGCTTTTGCATACGTATACGATCTCACCGCCGCCCGCATCGCTCGGCGTAAATGCGACGTCTCCTCGAGCGAGGGGACGGGATGCGATAAGCGAAGCGCCGCGCACTTTGCCGTCCGCTCTTTTGTCGAGTTTGTAGACAGTGAGCGTGCTTTGCTGCGACTTCGTTTTTACCGCCGCGAGATAATATGAATCATTCCATAAAACGACGGCTGCATCGCGCAGACTCGTTTCGCTCATCGTATATCGCGAGCGGTTTTTCATATTAAAGATATGCACTTCGCTTTTCGGAACGGCATGCCTTTCGCTCATCACGCTGAAGGCCGCATATTCGCCGTCAGTCGAAAGAGATGTGTGCCGCAGATTTTTGACGGTACATATTTTTTTTGCGCGATCGTAGCATCTTCGTTCGGCATCCCATTTTGAAAAATAAAAACTTCCGGCTGCGTCGTCGACAAAGCCGAAGCCTGAGCTGCACGAAACGAGCGACGCATATCGTGAGGCGCGCGCGTTTTCTTTCGAGCGTTTATCGGTGCCGGAAAAATAATCCTTGCATCCGCCTTTAACGAGCGGGTCGGGATACTGCGCGGCGGAAGCGGGCACGGCGACCGAATCGTAAAAATGTTTCCACGCTTCTTTGACGGAAATCCCATACACCGATTTGAATGCGGCGGATGCGTGTACCGTTTGAAAGTTGACGCACTTGTATAAAAACCGCGCGTAGTTTTTCATACCGTACGTTTTTTGAATCCAGTTTTCAAATGCCGCACCGAAATGATAATTCGTATCGTACGGATAGATATCGCGTGAACCGTAGATATCGGCATGCGACGGAAAAGCGCTTTCGATCTTTGCCTGCCGCACCGTTTGCGCGCTGTACGGGTCGTTCAACCGTCCTTCGCCGCCGGCACTTTCCGATGCGACGGCAACGCCTTCTGTTCGCGACCGCGTGATAAACAGGTATGCAGGATTTACGACGTCGCCGAAGACCGCGCCGACTCCGCGCCAAAATGCATTTTTCATATTGTACGAAACGGCGTGCGTGAGCTCGTGTCGGAACGTCGACAAAAAATCGTCCGATGCGACGGCGATTTTTTTCGTCACCGGCGTATCGTACATGACGATCGTGTCGTAACACGCAGGCGAATAGTATGCGTTGAATTCGTCCTGTGCAGGCGTTATGACGACGGGAAAACGCTTCCATTGCTCGGTTTCAAGATACGCGCATACGTCTTCGTATATCGCATCCGCATGACGCGCGAGATGTTCGGCGCTTTCAGCGGAATCCGGAGCATAGATGATATCGAACCACTGCGTCTTTACGACGCGGATATCTTTTTCGCCCCACATGACACCGTCGGCGGCGCTGAGCGAAAGCGATACGAAAATCGAGACGATAAAAAAATTAATTATTATTTTTTTCATACACTATACTGCTCTTGCCGCCGTTTTGCGAAGCGGCAAAATCGCGCGGCAAAGCCGTCTTACCGCGCATTTCTCTTTCTTTCCGCCATACCGGAAGCTCAGGTATTTCATCGCCGCGACGGACATATTCGAGCCAAGCTTCGGGTTCGGGAACTTCGAAGCGTACGGTTTTGTGCGTTGCGGGATGGACGAATTCGATAGTACGCGCGTGAAGCGCAAGGCGGCAAAACGGATCGGTACGAGCGCGGTGCGTTTCATCTCCCGCAATCGGACAGCCTTTCGACGCGAGGTGCGCGCGTATTTGATTTTTTTTGCCGGTATCGAGGTCGAGCTCGAAAAGCGTATGCGTCTGCCCCCGCTCTACGATGCGATAGCGTGTACGCGCTTCGACCGTTTTAAACTTCGCCTTTCCGCCGGAAAAATCCAGATGCTTCACGTAAGTCGTTTTATTTTTATCGGATCGTTTTATCCGGTACGCTTTGTCGGAAGGCTTATCGTCCGCTTTCGGAACGAAGCCGATATTGTACGCGTTGTACGCAAGAGGCGCGTCGATGACGCCGAAATCGGGAAGCGCAGGCCCCTTCGGATTTTCGGCAACGGCGCGATATATCCGCTTACTGACGACTTTTTTCCAAGAACGCATAAGCGAGCGCTGTACCTGCTCGCTCAGCGCAAAGAGCATGACGCCGGACGTGTCGCGGTCGAGGCGGTGTACGACGAAGGGACGATGCCGCTGCGAATACGTACCCTTACTCCTCATGATGCGGCAGAGCACGTCGAGCGCCGTCCGAGCTTTGCTGCCCGGATACGGAACGGAAAGCATGCCCGACGGTTTATGTATGACGACGATGTATGCGTCTTCATAGAGGACATCGATTCGCTCGCGGCCGAAATCGATTTTATGTTCGCGCTTGTATTGTGTGCTCGGCTTTTCCATACGGCTGTCTTTCGATAAGCATCAATAATGCGGCGGCATGCGGTTGGGAATCTCTTCCGCCGCATCGGCCAATTCGCGCAGTTTTTCCGACATCTCTTTGCACTGCGCCGTAATCCCGTCGATCGATTTCGTGTGAACGACGGAAACGCCCTGCAGCTGATTTACAAAATCTTCGAGATAGGCAAGTTTCGTTTCGAGCGCGACGATGCGCTTTTCGGTTTCGATATCCGTAAACAACTCCTTGTAAGATGCGGTTTATCGCTCTTCGAAATATTCGTATGCATCGACGATGTCGAGGTAAACGCCGTCGAATCCCGCATCGATAATTTTTTGAATATACGAATCCTTGCCGCCGCAGATGATAGTTTGCCAATCTTCGTTCCAGTATTGCACTTTGTAATTTCCTTTCCAATCGGGATTCAATTTGTCGAGCCACGCGGGCGCATTTTTTGTCAATTTTTTTCCGCGTATCCAGCGCTCATCCCAATACCAGCGATAGTCTTCCGCTTCGCCGATACTCATATATGCGATGACAAAGCGCGCTCCTCCGGAAGCTTTTTTCTTAATCGATTCGACAGCCGCACGGGAAAACGGCACATTGCCGCCGTCTACAAAGGCGTCCATGATCACGGCGTCGTAATCCGTCGCCCGTATTTTTTTGATGAGCGCACTTCCGTCCGCGTCGCCTGAAGACATGCCGAGCAAAAATAAAAAATTTTTCGCGTCGGAAAGTTTCGTCACGTCGTTTCGGTTTTTACGGTACGGATAATACTCTCGCCCGTATCCGCTTTGTTCCGGAATAAGGGCGAGATTTCTGTCGGGCGCGGCAAAACCGATAAAGCCCGCCGCGGCGTTTTTCGCGTAAGAGTCGGCGATCGCGGCTCCGGAAGAACAATAATCGATCGAAAAGACGGTCTTACCTTTTTCCGAAAATTTTTTGCACGTACCGACAAAATATGCGGACGCCCTCGAAGATGTCGCTTTGCCCGCTCCCCTTTCGCCGTAAAACGTATCTTCGCGGCCGCATCCGTCGATTGCATCCATGTACGACGTATCGGCTTCCGTAAGCGGCACGCCGTTTTCGTCGGTTGGGACATCGCTGTCCCACGCGACCGTCTGCCCGTTTTGCGGAATGACGACAAAGTGCGGGTTCTGCGCCTTTGCATAGGCGGATATTTTTTTAATAAACGCGCGCATTTCTTCGCGGTAACGCGGCGGCACATCGTGTGCGATACAGGGTGAATTGTCGCTGCAAAAAGCGGCCGCGGCAAACATAAAATTAATAATTATTAAAATTGTACATCGTCTTCTGTCGTTTTGTTTCATACTGCTCCCTTGGAAGTGCTCCGGACATCTTTAAACATCGCCATGTTGACACCTTCCAGCTCAAGAAGTTTTATTTTTTTATCGATACCGCCGGCATATCCGGTCAGCTTTCCGTCCGATCCGACGACTCTGTGACACGGAATGATTACGGAAACGGGATTATGCGCAACCGCTCCTCCGACCGCGCGCGCCGATACCTGTTCAAACCCTTTGCGTTTTGCAAGCGTTCGGGCGATGTCGCCGTAGGAAAGCGTTTTACCGTACGGAATCTTTCGGAGAACGGCCCATACCGCCTGCCGAAAATCGCTTCCTGCCGGAGCGAGCGCGAGTTCCGCTGCATCCGGTTTTTGTCCCGCAAAATATCGATCGAGCCAACGTTTTACTTTGACCAATATTTTATCGTCGTCTTTCGGCACCGCCTCCGAAATCGCCGCGCCGTAATATTTTTGCCCTTCGAACCACAGTCCGACGAGCGCTCCGTCCTTTTGCGCCAAGAGCATATCGCCGAACGGCGACGAATAAAATGTCGTATATATTATCATAACACTCCTTACCGGGACACGCCCGTTTAATGCGCCTTTGTATTTTCGAGCGAATACTTACAGCCGCAATAGTCCTGCCGATACATGCCGTATTCTTTGCTGATTTCGAGACTGCGTTTAAAACCGTTTCGCTTTTTAAAATCGCTTGTGAGAAAACGCGGTCCGCCGGAAGCTTCGAGCATCGCACCGATACCGTTGATTTTATCCGCGTCTTTAAACGGGCTGATCGAAAGCGTCGTCGTAAACCAATCGAAAGAGTGAGCGCGCGCGTATTCGTATGCGCGCTTCATACGCAGTTCGTAGCATCGTCTGCATCGCTCTCCGCGTTCGGCTTCGGAAGCGAGTTCGGGATTTTCGGCTACGCGCACGGCCTCTTCGAATTCGCGTACATCGTAATCCGCACGTATGAGCCGAACGCGGTTTTCGAGCGCCGGCGGAAATTGCGGCAAAAAAACTTCGAGTTCGTGTAAGCGCCGCTCGTATTCTTTTTGCGGATGGATATTCGGATTGTAATAATAAATCGAAATGTCGAAATAGGATGCGAGATATTCGATGACATAAGATGAGCACGGCGCGCAGCACGCATGGAGGAGCAGCGAAGGCTTTGCTGCAGGCGCTCCCGCTCTTTCTTCCGCTGAGATGCGGTCGAGGATGCCGTCGAGTTCCGATTGATAATTACGCTTCATCGCTTTAGATTATAGCACTTGCCGACAGACGCTCGCAATACGATACGGCTTACGCCGCCGTGGAGCCGTGCCGAAGGCAGCGACCGGAGCGGAGCGAGGACGCCGCGCGAAAGCAAGCGGCGGAAGGGCGGACAGCAAAAAAGTTTCGTCCCGAAGACAAACCGATGAAACTGCTTCAGATATGACGCGGGATTTAAATTGTTAATTTGTAAATTGTATGCTCGTTTGAACCGATATCATCGCATTATCGATTATCAATTTATTTAAACCTTCTGCTTCATGCGCTCTTCAAGTATCGCAAGGTATGCCTTTTTTTCCGCTGCCATATACTGACAGTGCCCGTACCCTTTATGCAGTACGATATGCACAAAAGGGTAGCGGCGCAAAATCGTCTTTGCTTGCCGTGCATCTATTTCTTTACTGCCGAATTCAAAATACATACGCTGCTGCACATCTTTCGGATACGGATAAAAATCGAAGCGGCTGCATGCCGCTATGATATTTCGCAGGCTTTTTTCACACATGCTTTCAAACGTGCTTCCCATTACTTCGCCCGCTTCACCGAACAATGCGGTCATTTTCTTTTGAGCAAACCCCTTGCATTTTCGCGCCTTTTTCCATTTGCTTAAAAAGACGGCGGTATACACAAAGCGCAAAAAGCGGGCATTTTTGTATACCGGCGCACCGTCCAAAACAATGCATTTCCAGTGTATGTCGTCATCCTTCAACAGTTCCAGCACAATCCGCGCTCCCAGGGAAATACCGAGCGTCAATGCAATATCCGTATAGCCTTTTTCTTTCAGATAGCAAAGGATTTGCGCAGCTTCGTTTTCGGCGGAAACAAACTCGCTCGAAGATGCTTGCCCGTGAGCCGACAAATCCGGCGCAATAATACAGTACCGATCGCTTAGCGGCGCAAACAGCTTTGCCGCAAAGGCACCGGTCAGCAACATCGGGTGCAAAACCAGTATTTTTTCCGCCTCAATGTTTCCGTATTCGTGTATAACCATATCGCCTGTTCTCCCGCAAAATAATAATGTTTACCACGTGTTGAGCCGTGCGTCGCTTTTTACACCTTCCACTCGATGCCTTTTTGGAAGTTGTCCCACATGCCGGCATAAAGACCTTTGCGTTCGAGCAGCTCGGTGTGGGATTCCGTCATCCGAATCGAAAGGTTTTCCTGAATGGTAAACGCGGTCGTATGCGAAAGCATAAGCGCCGCATAATAGAGCACAAAGCCTGTTGCAGCCGAACCGACGAGAGCGCTCAAGCCGGAAAGCACGAGCGGCAGCGACAAAAGCCCTCTGCTCTTTCCCGCATAGCTTAAAAGCCGCTTGATAGTCTGCTACTTTGCGGGATTGCGTTCCGCGCGCGGCTCCGTCTGCTTTCGGTTTTCCGTCCGATTTTCCGATGCCCTTTTTTTGTTTCATTCATATAATAATTCTCCCGATTATCAATTACCCGTTCATCCTCTTTTCCACGGAATAAAGCGGTTGACTCGTTTGCAATACGCCGCATATTCATCGCCGAAGCGTTCGATAAGCCATTTTTCTTCCGTCAGCTTCATAAACACGGTAAGGTACAGCCAAAAAAGCGGCGGTAAAATCAACACGTACCGATTTCGGCAAAACAGCAGTGCGCCGGTACAAATAAATAAAAATGCCGAATAAATGGGATTGCGCACAAGGGCATATACGCCGTCGGTTGCAAGCCGATTCGATTTTATCTTGATGTCGATGCGCGCGCCGAATACCGCGGCGCACCACAACGCAACGCCGCCTGCAATACACAGGATTCCGGCAATGATAAAAAGAATCGCGGCCGGCGTGCCGTTCACTTTTCCGCCGGCAAACATATCGAATTTGACAAGCGCAATGCCCGCAGCCGTAAATGCAATCATAATCGCAATGCACACCGGTCCGATGCCCATCACCGGAAGATGCTCTTGCGGAGCAGGCGGTAAAATTTTATCCTTCCGTTTAATAAACATACGTCTCCGTCAAACCCGACTTTTCAATCATGTCGCGGTAGAGCGGTGAGGTTTTTAGGAGTTCAGCGTGTGTACCTTCCGCATCGATTTTGCCCTTATTCATTACGATGATTTTATCGACGTTTTCGATCGACTTTAAGCGATGTGAAATGATAATCACGGTTTTGCCCTTTATGAGCGTGTTGAGGCTTTCCTGAATGTTCATTTCGTTTTCCACATCGAGCGAAGCGCTGATTTCGTCGAGGATGATAATCGGCGCATTTTTCAAAAGGGCGCGGGCAATGGAAAGACGCTGACGCTCTCCGCCGGAAAGCCTGCTGCCGTTTTCACCGATGACCGTATTATAGCCGTCCGGCAGCGCTTCGATAAACTCGGTGCAGTTTGCAAGGCGCGCGGCTTCTTTTACTTCGTCGTCGTTTGCGTTTTTGTTTCCGACGCGGATGTTTTCCATAATCGACGTATTAAAAAGTCCGACATCCTGAAACACAATCGAAATTTTGTCGAAGAGGCTGTCGGTGTCGATCGTTGCAATGTCTTTGCCGTCGATGAGGATTTGTCCTTTGTCGTAATCGTAGAGGCGGGATGCAAGGCGGAGCACGGTTGTTTTTCCGCAGCCTGAAGGACCGACAAGGGCGGTAACGCGGTTTTGTTCGGCCGTAAACGAAATACCGTCGATAACCTTTTGCCCGCTGTTATAGGAAAACTCGACGTTTTCAAATTGAATGCCGTAATGCTGCAACGAAGCGGGCTCGCCGTCCTGCGTTTCCGTTTCGCGCAGCTCGTTAATGCGTTTAACGCGCGAATCGATATACATCATTTCGGCAAGATTCGCTTCAACGCCTGCAACCGCATCCGTAACACGGGAAGCGGCGATAATATAGCCGATAAGATACAAAAGCGGTGCCGTGCCAGCCAAATACATTTTTAGTCCGAAAAATACGGTAACGCCGATGGAAAACTTTAAAAACAGCAGTGCAATATTGAGGGGAATCGCTTGATGCGCTTCCACAACCAAATGCAGTTTTTCCGCTTCGTCGACATTGCGATTCAATTTTGTCGCCGTGTCTTCCGTAAGACCATAGCTTTTAATTTCCTGTTGCAGTTCTATCGTTTCCTGAAAAAACTCAGAACGTTCACGCTGCTTATGAAAGTCGCGCGTCGTTTCCCGTATTTGAATTTTTTTCGACAAGATTAACAGAATAAAACTGATGATAATCGGAACAAACACGCACAAGCCCAATCCCGGGTGTGCGGCAATCATCATCGCGCCGATTACAATCAAATACAACACAAGACCGATTGTTTGCGGAATTGCGTGGCTGAGGGCATGTTCGATTGCGGCAACGTCGGTCATCACCGTTTGCGACAAATCGGAAACGTCGTGCTTCGAAAAATACGCAAGCGGCAGGGCTTTGAGCCGGTCGGCAATGTTGACGCGCAGTTCCGTGCATTCTTTGAACGTCGCCGTGTAGAGCGTGTTGTAATTGATATGCACGAGCACATACATCACAAACGCAAGGGCAGCGATAATACCGATATAAAATCCCGCCGGCCGCAGTGTTCCGTCAAAATAACTTTGCAGGAAAAACATTGTCAAAAACATCGGTAAAATAAACGAAATATCCGCAAGCATCGACCATACCGACGCCGTAACTATTCCTTTTGCTCCCGATTCGGTAACCCCGAACCATTTTTGTAATTTAGTCATATTACACCCTCCAGTCATTTGCCTTAGAATACAGCTTTTGCAGCCGGCTGTACTTTCCGCCTTTTTGCATAAGTTCGGCATCGCTGCCGCGCTCGACGATGTTTCCGTCTTCGACAACCAAAATTTCATCGACATTTTTAATCGAGCTGAGGCGGTGGGCAATCATAATAACCGTTTTGTTTTTCATCAAATTGGAAAATGCCTGCTGAATTTCGTATTCATTTTCGGGGTCGGCGGCCGCGGAGGCTTCGTCCAAAATGATGATGTCCGCGTTTTTCAAAATAGCGCGGGCGATCGCAACGCGCTGAATTTCTCCGCCGGATAAGTGTACGCCCTTTGAACCGATAACCGTTTTTTCACGTTCGGGGAATTTTGCCAAAATGTCTTCGCAGCGGGCAAGCCGAAGCGCATTCATCACTTCTTCATCGCTTGCATGTTTATTACCCATTTTGACGTTTTCAAAAATGCTTGTTTTAAAGAGCTTCGATGTTTGGAACACAAAGGCGATACTGTGCATGAGCGCATTCCGTGAATATGACGAAATATTTTTTCCGCCGATTAAAATTTCACCCGAATTTATTTTATAAAAACCCGAAATCAATTTTGCTATTGTACTCTTTCCGCCGCCTGAAGAGCCGACAAGCGCGTAGGTTTTATTCGGAGCCAAAGTAAAGCTGACGTCTTTTAAAATCTTTTCGTCGGTATAGCCGAACGAAACGTTTTTAAATTCGATTCCGAAGTTGTCAAACGTTTCTTCCGTGCCGTGTTCAAGGTTATCCTTTTCCATGTCTGCAAAAAGATTTTCAAGTTTATCCACAACGCTTTTTGCCTGAAAGTTGTACATTCCGACATACATCACGCGCATAAACGCCGAAAAAAGAATGCCGGCAATGCACACAAAAAAGACGATTTTTGCAATGATGAGATTTCCGTCAGCGCCCTTATTCATAAAATAAATGGCGGCAGGAATGGTGAATACCGCGAACAGGTTAAACAACACTTGAAACATCACATACGGAGAACGGCAGCTGAGCGTGTACTTGTATGCCAAATCCGAATAACCGGTAATCGCTTCGTAAAACGCTTTGAAAGATTCAACGGTGCTTCTAAAGATTTTTACAATCTGCATACCGCGCACATATTCGACCGCTTCGGCATTCATCCGCTCCAACGCCGCTTGATACTTCTGCATAAAGTTTTTATTGCCCATCATAAACATCATCTGTACACCGCCGATAAGGGCAACGGCAACCAGCAAAAGACCGAGCTTTACATCGACCGCAAATACGATGATAAACATAAAAATCGGCGTAAACAATGCGGAAATATTGTCGGGAATTAAATGCGCAACCAGCATATGCGTTTCCTGCGCATTGTCGTCTATGAGCTTCCGGATTTTTCCCGACGGGTTCAGATCGAAAAACGCAAACGATGCGTTCATCAAATGTTTGATCGCGGTTTTGCGCAAATTCGATTCAAGCCGAAAGCCGAGCACGTGCGATGCCCACAAAGCGGCAAAGTATACAATCGAATAGCCCGCCAACAGTGAAACGATCACCGTTGCGTACATCGAGCCGTCCGTAACGTTTTTTGTAACCAAAAGCGCGTACAAAAACTTCCATAAAAACCAAAATGCCCCCATCTGAGAAGCGACTCCCAGCATGGCGCATAACGCCGAAATATACACGCAATGTATTTTTTCCGGCGTATATTTAAACAATCTTTTATATGTGTCCATTCAGACCTCCTATACTTATTAATTAGTAATTGATAATTTGTAATGTTTAATTTAATGTGTAATTGTTAATTTGTAATGAGTAATTGCGTACGCTTTAATTACCAATTAAACATTACCCATTAACTCTTCACTTGCTCCATCCAATATTGTTTCCAGCCGGCACAATGGTATACGTTAAAATCGAGCACATATTCCACCGCTTCCGATTTTTTTAAATTATGATAAAAAATCTCTTTTAAATTTTCACAGTGGGACGTTACCATGACGTGAATAAAAAATCGTATGCGGCGCGACATCTTAACACCGTCTTGTTTCAGCCATCGAAGTGTTTCACGGTCGATTAAATCGATTGCTTTATCAAAAATGCGCTCATAGGAGCTTCCCTTCGAACAGCAGACAATCAGTTTCATCGCATCCCAATTATCGTAAAAAAAATCCACCATTTTTAAGAACCGGCGTTGCGATAGTTCGATAATTGCTGAAAGCTCGCTTGTTTTCATACCGAAATTTTCAGCGTCGAATACATTGCGATGCGCTACTATGTCTAAAAATTCGTCGAACACACCGCTTACAAGAGCTTCGAATATGCCGTCCTTGTTATCAAAAAGGTTATACAGTGCCCCCGTCGTAACCCCTGCCTTTTCGGCGATAGTGCGCACATTGGTATCTGCAAAGCCGTTGGCAAAAAACTCCTGTTTTGCAGCGCGTAAAATCTTTGCCCGTGTGTTCAGTTCATCTTTATCGGCTAATATTTTTTCCATAATAGTTATCCATATTTGTCATAACATTTCTATTAATTGATAACAATGTTACTAAAAAGAGCTGGAAATGTCAAGTATGGATAATTATCATAATGCAAAATCCGGATATGAAAAGGAAACATCGAGCAGTGTTATTATTCCGATAACTGCTCCAAAATAAAATCTAAATATGTTTTACTCGATGCCATAATTATCCATTCTATTCGCTCTAAAATTTCAATAGGCCATCTTCGTCAAATTGAAAATTGGGACCCCAAGATACTTCCCAATAGTATCCATCTAAATCGGAAAAATATGCATGATATCCGCCCCAAAATACTTTTTGCGGCTCTTTAACAATAGTTCCTCCGGCTTTTCTTACCGAATTTCGCACGCCTAAACAAATACATGTTATTTTATTCGTGCGGAGGGTTTAATACCCCGACGCTTTGCGTCGTAACAAGGGGTATTAAAGCCCGACTGCAACCACCTTATGAGAACAACATACCCCGATGCTCTGCGTCGGGGTATGTTGATTCATTTCTCACTCCATACATTTCAGATTGCTGATTTCCTTAATCTACTGTTTTTAACTATTATTTGTCTATACTGTTGTTAGATAAAGGCTTTCAGAATACAACAATGGAAGATGTCATTACGGAAATAGGTATGAGTAGAGGCGGCGTGTATCATCATTATGCAAGTACAACGGAAATGTTGAAAGACTTAATGCTTGATGGAAATGAATACAGAAATAGCTTGATAACCGAATATTTAGCGCATAATCGGAGCAAAGATAAATATCGGCAAATGGGTGATATTTTAACAAGTAAGGCATTAGCGAAAACCGATTTAATGAAGCTGTACGCACTTCTTTTGCAAGCAAAAAATTATAATCAAGATTTGGAAGATTTATATCAAGAACTAAAATTGCACACAGCTAAAGAACTTGATCTCATTGCAAAGAAACTGGGAATTACGGCACATATTTTTAAGGATGGTTTTTTAGTTCATTACATTAACAGTTTAATAGTGAGTTCGGAAGTGCTTAATGCACGGAATTCTTTTGACGCGCATAAGAAGTATATAAAAGAAACAATGATACAATACATTATTGATCTTGAAAAAAAATAACTAAACCAATAAGGAAATTTAAAAATAAGAAATAATATTTTAAGAGGTGAGTTGCAATGAAACAAGATATGAAAACACAGCTATTAACTAAAAGTCCTAAAGAATTGTTATTCAAGTTAGCTATCCCGGGAATAATCGGAATGCTGGTTATCGGTCTGTATCCGTTTATGGATGGGATATTTGCAGGGCGGATTGCAAACGGGGTTCGTCCGAAGTAAAAACAAACCGATGAAACTGCTTCAGATATGACGCGGGATTTAAATTGTTAATTTGTAAATTGTATGCTCGTTTGAACCGATATCATCGCATTATCGATTATCAATTTATTTAAACCTTCTGCTTCATGCGCTCTTCAAGTATCGCAAGGTATGCCTTTTTTTCCGCTGCCATATACTGACAGTGCCCGTACCCTTTATGCAGTACGATATGCACAAAAGGGTAGCGGCGCAAAATCGTCTTTGCTTGCCGTGCATCTATTTCTTTACTGCCGAATTCAAAATACATACGCTGCTGCACATCTTTCGGATACGGATAAAAATCGAAGCGGCTGCATGCCGCTATGATATTTCGCAGGCTTTTTTCACACATGCTTTCAAACGTGCTTCCCATTACTTCGCCCGCTTCACCGAACAATGCGGTCATTTTCTTTTGAGCAAACCCCTTGCATTTTCGCGCCTTTTTCCATTTGCTTAAAAAGACGGCGGTATACACAAAGCGCAAAAAGCGGGCATTTTTGTATACCGGCGCACCGTCCAAAACAATGCATTTCCAGTGTATGTCGTCATCCTTCAACAGTTCCAGCACAATCCGCGCTCCCAGGGAAATACCGAGCGTCAATGCAATATCCGTATAGCCTTTTTCTTTCAGATAGCAAAGGATTTGCGCAGCTTCGTTTTCGGCGGAAACAAACTCGCTCGAAGATGCTTGCCCGTGAGCCGACAAATCCGGCGCAATAATACAGTACCGATCGCTTAGCGGCGCAAACAGCTTTGCCGCAAAGGCACCGGTCAGCAACATCGGGTGCAAAACCAGTATTTTTTCCGCCTCAATGTTTCCGTATTCGTGTATAACCATATCGCCTGTTCTCCCGCAAAATAATAATGTTTACCACGTGTTGAGCCGTGCGTCGCTTTTTACACCTTCCATTCGATGCTTTTTTGGAAGTTGTCCCACATACCGGCATAAAGACCTTTGCGTTCGAGCAGCTCGGCATGCGTTCCCGTTTCGGCAAGCTTGCCTTCATCGATGACACAGATTGTATCGGCGTTGACGACCGACGAAAGACGGTGAGCGATCATAATGACGGTTTTGTCTTTGAGCAGCACGTCGAATGTTTTTTTGATTTTGTATTCGTTTTCGGCGTCGGCAAAGGCGGTCGCTTCGTCAAGTACAATAATCGGTGCGTCCTGCAAAAGCGCGCGGGCAATGGCAAGCCGCTGCGCTTCTCCGCCGGATACGTATGTGCCCTTGGTGCCGTAGACGGTGTCTATACCGGCAGGCAGTTTTTCGATGATATCCATGCACTCGGCTTTACGGAGTGCTTCCGTCACTTCTTCGCGGCTTGCGTCTTTTTTGCCGTAGCGGATATTTTCGAAAATGCTTTCTTTAAAAAGCTTGTTTTCCTGAAACACGAAGCCGACGGTGTGCAAAAGGTCGCTTGTTTTAATATCGCGGATATCGACGCCGCCGATACTGATTGTACCCGAATCAACTTCCCAAAAGCGGCCGAGCAAATTGACAAGGGTAGTTTTGCCGCCGCCTGAGGGACCGACCAGCGCGGTCAGCGAATGTTCGGGGATGTGCAAACTGATGCCGTTTACTGCGGGGCGGCCGGCGGTTTGCGGCATTTTATCGCCGCCGGGGTTTGTGTTCTCCGTTTCCGCAGATCCCGCCGTTTCCGTTTTATAGGAAAACACCACATCCTTAAATGCAATATCGTATCTTTCCGGCAGCACGGACTTTTCCGGTTCTTCGGTCAGCGGTGCCTGTAAAATATCTTCAATACGGTTGAGCGCATCGTTCGACCGCTGATGAAAGGTATTTGAGTACATGATTTTTATCAGCATGGTGTAAGTAACCGGTGCAAAGGCAAGGTAAAACACAAAGCTGTAAAAGAAACGCGCATCGAGCGTTGCCGTTCCGGCTATCAAAAGCGCGGCAGGCAGCAGGAATAAAAAGCCCGCTTTAATGAGCGCGAGAAAAATCGAATACCCGTTTTCCCACGATATCGAATATTTGTGCACGAACTCTTTGTAGTTCATAATCGACGTGTAGAAGTTTTTAAAATAGTAGACGGACTGATTAAAGGTTTTAATAACCGAAATACCGCGCACATATTCGGTGCCGGCATTATTCATTTGCTCAAGCGCGTCTTCGTACTTTTGCATAAAGCCCGAGCTTGAACTGATGCGCATTAAAAGCATTTGCAGCACGAACGCAAGCACGAGCGGCAGCAGGGACACCAGCCCCTGCCGCCAATCGAAGGCGAGCATGAGAACGAGTATCGCAAAGGGAGAAACCGTATTTTGCGCGGTATCCGGCAGGCTATGAGCGATCAGCGTTTCAAGCTGGTTGACGTTTTTTTCAAACACTTTGCGCACTTTACCGCTCACATGCGTGATATGCCAGCCGATGGGAAGTTCCGCAAGCGTTTCAGTCATCCGAATCGAAAGGTTTTCCTGAATGGTAAACGCGGTCGCGTGCGAAAGCATAAGCGCCGCATAATAGAGCACAAAGCCTGTTGCAGCCGAACCGACTGCCCACAGTCCGTAACGTGCAAGGGCGGCGGCGTTTACCACCTCTTTTGCCGCAACTGAGGAAATCACGTCGCGCATTACAAAGAACACCATAATGTACGGCACAAAACCGATGAGGGCGCTCAAACCGGAAAGCACAAGCGACAGCGACAAAAGCCCTCTGCTCTTTCCCGCATAGCTTAAAAGCCGCTTGATAGTCTGCTGCTTTGCGGGATTGCGTTCAGCCGTTTGCTGTGCCGGCTGTTCTTTTGCCGGATTTTCCGCCGGCCGGTTTTGTTTATTATTCATAGAGAAATCCCCCTACTTATCAATTACGCATTACCAATTATTAAGCCGACCACTGCTCGCTTTCCCGCTGCAGCCGATACATCTGTCGATAAATGCCGTCCTTTTCCATCAACTCGGAGTGGGTGCCGGTTTCGGCAATCATACCCTTGTTGAGTACGATAATCTTGTCGGCGTTTTCGACGGTGCGCAGGCGGTGAGCGATGACGATAACGGTTTTGCCCTTTATAAGTGTGCCGATAGCGTGTTGGATGAGCGTTTCGTTTTCAGGGTCGAGGGCGGCGGTCGCCTCATCCAAAAGGATGATCGGCGCGTCTTTTAAGAGGGCGCGGGCAATGGAAAGCCGCTGACGTTCTCCGCCTGAAAGGGTATAACCGTTTTCGCCGATTTCCGTGTCATAGCCTTGCGGCAGTTTTTCGATAAACGAATCGCACCGGGCGGCTTTTGCAGCGGCAAGCACTTGTTCCCTTGTAGCGTTTCGGTTGCCGATTAAGATATTGTTGTATACCGTATCGTTAAAAAGCACGACGTCCTGAAACACAATCGAAAAGGCTGCGAGCAGGGTTTCCGGATCTACGGTGGAAACATCGACGCCGCCGACGCTCACCGTGCCCGATGAAGCGTCCCAAAAGCGAGCCGCCAAGCGTGCAATCGTGGACTTGCCGCAGCCGGAGTGCCCGACGAGGGCGGTAATTTCGCCCTGCTTTGCGGTAAAGTCGATTCCGCTTACCGTGTTTTCTTCGGTATCGCTGTCCGCATCTTTGCCGTTCGGTTCATTATATGAGAATGAAACATTATCGTAGCGGATGTCGTAACCGTTCGGCTTGAAGGTTTCGCTTCCCGTCTGCTTGGGATAGTTGACAATCGCCTGTTTGCGTTCAACGGCAATCATCATTAAAAAGAATTCGCCGAGCATCATAAACACCGTCGTCAGCGGATCGAAAATACGGCAGGAAACGAGCAAAAAGACGATATACGTCAACAGTTCGATTCCTCCCTGCGACAAGAGGTACGCGCCGTATGAAATCACCAGCGGAAAGCCGAATCGGACAATCGCCGCCGAACCGAAAATAAACGCTCCGCCCACTGCTTCCGCTTTGAGCGTTACGTACGTTGACTCGGTAATATCGTCTTTGAGTTTTTGCACATACACCGCTTTTTTATCGGAAGATTTCAGCACTTTGATATTGTCGATCATCTGCTGAAAGGAATCGTAGATCAAATCTTTTCGCGCAAACACCTGCTTTGCTTTTTTATCCAGCACTGATCGGGCGGCGACGATGATAAAAAATCCTGCAAAAGCGAAGATAAAAAGCGCAATCGTCATCCGCCAATCCAAAAACGCCAACAGTGCGGCAGCAATCAAAATCGAAATGACGCCGCCGAACAGCTCCGGTACGGCGTGCGAAAGCGATTCTTCAATCAGAGTAACGTCGTTCAAAAGCGTCGAAGTCAAATACGACAAATCCCGCCTGCCGAAATACGACAGCGGGAGTTTCCGAAGCGATTCGGCAAGCGAAATGCGTACGTTTGCCGCTTCTTCATACGCACCGTTGTACATTCTGCCGTACTTCAGCTTTTCGAGGATGAACAGTACGGCAATCATCGCGAGAGCGGCCGCCGACACCGCCCATACATTCGGCACTTGAAAACCTTGTTGCATAATGCGCGCCAAAAAATACTGCAGCACATACAGCGAAAGCCCCAATGGAACCATCAAAAACAAATTGATAATAGTGCCGAACGTAACCGCCGAACGCAAGTTCCGCGTCCCCGCGTCAGACAACGCGAAAAATCTTTGCAGCATAAAACCCCCGTAAATTAGCTTTGGCTAACATAACATTGTTATAATACAGACCGCAAAGAAATTTGTCAAGGAAAAAAGCGGCGAAACGCTAAAGTTCTTAAAAACAAAACCGAAAATCGTATCAACCGTACGATGTCTGCTCGGGTACTCCTATAGGCAAATCGAAAACGGCGCACCGGGTCGCAAAAGCAATCATCCTTCCCACTTGGTAAGACCCGAGCGCAGCAAGCGGAATTCGCGTTTGAGCAATATGACGATGGGAAGTGCCGTCGTCAATTCGATCAAAAAGGTGCCGTAATATACGCCCGTAACTCCGGTAAAGATCGGCAAAACAAGCATGGCCGGAACGTATAACACAATTTGCTGCAAAATACCGATGATTGACGCGATGTGTCCCTTGTTGATTACCGGAAAAAACGCAAGCGTCAAAAAGCTGAGCGGCATGACGGGCAGCAAGGCCATGTAGAGCCTGAAGTTAAACATATCGGATGCGCTCAGCGAAGAATTTTTCATCATAATCGATACGGCGCCTTCGGGAAAGATAAGCATGCACAACCAAAACGGTATAATGAGCGCAAGTGCAGCCGCCAAAAAGCATTTAAAGCCCGCGATAACCCGATCGATTTTTGCCGCCCCGAAATTGATTCCGATAATCGGCGGCAGGGCAATCATAAGTCCCGAAAGCGGCTGCACAACAAAGCTGAAAAGCCGCGTAACGACGCCGTAAAACGCTATATCGGCTTCACCGCCGTAGGCGCTCAGCACATTCAAAACAAGCACGCTTTGCACGCCCATCATAATCTGTATAATAAAAGCGGACAGTCCCATGCCGGAAATTTTTGCGATAATATTTTTGTCGAAACGGAATGCAAAGGTTTGCCGGAACAAACCGAATTCGCCGGCGAGCGGTTTGCGCAAAAAGTACGCAATGCTGATAAACGATTGTAGGGCCATGCCGATATTCGTTCCCAATGCAGCCCCGCGGATGCCCATGCCGAAAATCACCATCAAAACATAATTCGCACACGCATTGCACGCAAGACCGCATGCCATAATCAGCGCTCCGGTTTTCATCTTACCTTCCGAGCGGATAAGCGCATTGGAAGCGATTGCGTAAATCCAAAACGGAGCGCCGTACAGCAAAGTCCGATAATATGTTTCGCCGAGCGCCAAAGCTTCGCCGCGCCCTCCCATCAAAAAAACGATGCGGTGCGAAAATGCAAAACCGATGCACATCAAAAAGAGCGCGCTCATAAGCATGAGCGTATTCATATTACCCAAGAGTTTTTTTTGAATATCCTTATCGCCGGCCCCGATCGCAATGCTCAAAAGAGAACCCGCACCCGTTCCGCACAAAAGGGCAAAGCCGATTAATACAAGCAGGGGCGGAAGAACTACGGAAATACCGGCGAGCGCTTCCGGCCCTACAAGGCGGCCTACAAAGACACCGTCGAGCACATTGTTCGCGCCCAAAAGCGCCATGGCGACTACGGCCGGCCATGAAAAATCGAAAATAAGCTTCCACAAACCGTCATTTAAAATACGCTGTTTTTGTTTTTCATCGTTCATAATAACCCCTTGTGCAGTAAGGCGTAAAACGCAGGTTTTCATTTTCCGATGAGGCAATTATCGCACAGGATTTTGTACCAGCCGGCTTCGTAAAACTCGTCGAGCAGGGCAACATACTTGAGCGCGCCTTCGTAGGGAATGTCCAAGCGGACGGTTTCGAACAGGCAGTTCCAAAAGCTTTTGTCGATCGCAGAATACAGACGCAAATCTATGCCGGGACGCAGTACACCGCCGCAGTCTTTGAGCGACGACAAAGCGCGCACATCGGCTTTGTACGTATCTTCCATCATCAGTGAAAAAAAATCGGCATAGCGGGTACCGGCCGAACCGCACACGAGCAGTTTTACCGCCCGGTAATTTTCGTACACAAAGTCGATCGTTTTTTTGCGGCTTTCAAAACGGAAGGCGCGCCGCTTTTCTATGTCGGGCGGTATCGTAAAAAAAGTGTCGTACATTGCGCGGTGGTTCGCCAAAAGAGAATCGTACACGTCTTTTACAAGCGCGTCGAAAAGCGCTTCTTTATTTTTAAAATGAAAGTACAGAGAACCGGTCGTAAGGCCGGCAAGTTTTGCAACCTCTCGCATCGAACTTTTCGCCCAGCCCTTTTGCAAAAATTCGGAAGCGGCGCACTGCAAAATGCGCTCTTTGGAATTCGGCGCTTTTGTCTTTGCGTGTTTCGTCGATCGCTTCGATTGTATCGGCGATTTTATCTTTGTATGCTCCGATGCTTGTTCCGATTGCGACGGCGATTTCGTATGAGTTTTCGTTTTTCCGAGTTCGGATTTTGCTGTGTTTGCTTTCATATCGGCTGCAAATAACGCTAATGTGTTTTTATCGCTTTGTCAATGTTTGGCAGTTTGTATTCGGGGCTTCCGCATGAAAATCTGTATTCCTCAAAAAATAAGCGTTACCGTAAAAATCGGCTGCACTCCCGGCAGCAGCCCTGCCGTTCACCGCGGCTGACCGTGATTGGAATCGGACTGCGCAAAATTTCTTCGAAATTTTGCTTGCCATCGGTCAGAGCGGCTCGGCGGCATTGCCGCTGCCTCGCGTTCCGCCTTTTTTTATTTTATTATACGTCTCTTTTCTGTGTATACATTTTTCATGCGGAATCCCTGGTTTGCACTTTCGCGCCGCGCTGTTTGCGCAATATGCCTGCGGATAAAGCGCCCGCATTACGACACCGCCTACGCCGCCGTGGAGCCGTGCCGAAGGCAGCGACCGGAGCGGAGCGAGGACGCCGCGCGCGAGCAAGCGGCGGAAGGGCGGATGGCAAAAAGGTTTCGTCCGAAAACGACGTCTCCGAAACCTGCGCGCTTTAGAGGTATTGTTTCATCGCTTCGCCTTCGACGCCGGCGAGCAGTTCGATGTAGGGTTTTGCGGGGCTTGCGTTTATCTTTTGCAGCAACACTTCTTCGATTTGGAAAAAGCCGACTTCCGCCGACATGTATATTTGAATGCGCACGGGTTTTTCGCTGCCTGCGCCGATTTCGACGCGTTCGATCGAGTTCGCCGAATACTTATGGATATCGCCGATCGTCGGAGCGTTGTCGAGTCCGAGGGGAATACGTGCTCTGCCCTTTGTCATATCGCAGCCGTCGGCGATGAGGATGATGCCGGCTTCGAGCGAATGGATTTTGTGCGTACCCATGTGGCCGATGATGCCTTCCATCGCGAGCGAGCGGACGGTTACGCGCCGTACGATGTTTTCGCCTCCGGGAATGAATTTGTTGAGAAGCCGTTCGATGACGGGAAGCGCGAGAAAAACGCTGTACAATTCGTGATCCTGCCGGCCGATCGACATACCGAAGTCGTGCAAAAACGAAGCGAATATGACGGCGGTCAAACTGTCGGCAAAGGTGCCCGCTTTTTCTTTTTGCAGGCTCAACTGTACGCCCGCTTTGTACAATATCTCCGTCATTTTGATCGCGTTGTGCGTAACCGTGCGCATGTGTACCGGCCCGTGATCGTTGTAGCCGAGCCGTACGATCGAAACGTTGTTGGCATAATTTTGCACCGCTTCGATTTCCTGGTCGCGCATGAGCGCTTTTGCGACGGTGAGCGGTAAACCGTCTTTTTCCGGCGTAAGCGCAATCAGCTTTTCAAGCGCGGATATGATTTTTTTATCGACCGAAATTTCTTTCGGCGATCGTTCGGTTTTCATGATTTGCTCCTATGAGTATTGCGCTTTCCATTGTAAACGGAATGCGTAAAAACGTCATCAGAGGACAGGTTCGTATCTCCGATCAAATGCGGCGGCACAATAACGATGTGTTAATAATTATCGCACGGTAACCGCATTGACAGGGCGGTCGATTCTTTGTATTATTTTATTATCTTATCTCTCAATCCTTATATGGAGTTATTACATGGCAAAGACAAAACTCGTTTATTTTTTCGGTAACAAAAAAGCCGAGGGCAACGCCGATATGCGTGCCGAACTCGGAGGCAAAGGTGCAAACCTTGCCGAAATGACGAACATTGGTGTTCCGGTTCCGCCGGGATTTACCATTTCAACCGATGTGTGCAAGATGTATTACGATAATGACAGAAAATATCCTAAAGAGCTGTATTCCGACGTTTCGGCAAATCTTGTAAAACTCGAGCGCGCGTTCGGCAAAAAACTCGGCGCAGAGGACGATCCGCTGCTCGTTTCCGTCCGCTCGGGCGCTGCAATTTCTATGCCCGGTATGATGGACACGATCCTGAACCTCGGCCTCAATGACAAATCGGTGCTCGGCCTTGCAAAAAAAACGAACAATCCGCGCTTTGCGTGGGATGCGTACCGCCGCTTTATCCAGATGTTCGGTGACGTCGCGATGGGCGTTCCGCACGATGAATTCGAAAAAATCCTTTCGGAAGCGAAAGCGCGCGCGGGCAAAAAACTCGACAACGAACTCGATACGTCCGAACTTCAGGAAATCGTCGGAAAGTATAAAGCGTTGTACCAAAAGACGACGGGAACGGAATTTCCGCAGGATCCCGAAAAACAGATGTGGCACGCGATCAACGCGGTTTTCGGTTCGTGGATGAACGCACGCGCCATCAAGTACCGCGAACTCAACAATATTAAAGGCTTGAAAGGAACGGCCGTCACCGTTATGGCGATGGTGTTCGGTAATATGGGCAACGATTCCGGTACGGGTGTATGCTTCAGCCGCAGTCCTTCGACCGGTGAAAATAAATTCTTCGGCGAATATTTGATAAATGCGCAGGGCGAAGACGTCGTCGCCGGCATCCGTACGCCTGAGGAAATCAGTCAGCTGAAAAAAGACAATCCGAAAATATACGACGAACTCATCAAAATCCGCAACAATCTCGAAAAGCACTATCACGATATGCAGGACATGGAATTTACCGTTCAGCAGGGTAAACTCTACATGCTCCAGTGCCGCAACGGCAAACGTACCGGTCCTGCGGCGGTCAAAATGGCCGTCGATATGGTCGGCGAAAAACTCATCACGAAAGAAGAGGCGATTCTCCGCGTCGATGCGGAGCAGATCGACCAGCTGCTCCACCCGATGATCGATAAAGATGCCGCAAAGCGCTCCGGCGTCATCGCGAGCGGTTTGAACGCTTCTCCGGGAGCGGGCTGCGGTCAAATCGTGTTTACGGCAGACGAAGCGGAAAAGCTTGCAAAAGAAGGCAAAAAAGTGCTCCTCGTCCGCAAAGAGACGAGTCCGGACGATATCGCCGGTATGGCGGCCGCTCAGGGTATCCTCACTGCAACGGGCGGACGCACGTCACACGCGGCTGTCGTCGCACGCCAGATGGGTAAGCCCTGCGTTTCGGGTGTCGAAGCGATTCAGTTTTCCGCAGGCGGCATTACCGTTAACGGTAAATCGTACCGGCAGGGCGATTGGCTTACGATCGACGGTTCGACGGGCAACGTATACGCCGGACAGATTCCGACAAAAGAACCGCAGATCACCGGAGACTTCGGCACCTTTATGAAGTGGTGCGATGAAATCCGTAACGGATCCGTCCGCAAAGTCGGTAAGTCGACGATCAAAGGTTTCGGAGTGCGCGCAAATGCCGACCAGCCGGATCAGGCGCAGGCTGCGTTCAACTTCGGTGCGGAAGGTGTCGGACTGTGCCGTACGGAACACATGTTCTTTGATCCTGCAAAGCTCGTATACTTCCAGGCGATGATCGCGTCCGATACGACTGCTGCGCGCGAAAAAGCGCTTGCAAAGATTATGCCGCTGCAGAAAAAAGATTTTTCCGGCATCTTCGACGCGATGAAGGGCAGACCTGTCATCATCCGCTTCCTCGATCCGCCGCTCCATGAATTTATTCCGAAAGACGAAGAGGGAACGCGCAAAGTGCAGCAAGTGCTGAAAGAAGAAGGTATCGACGTGTCGGTTGAAACGCTCACCGCGCGCTTCAACTCCTTGAAAGAGTTTAACCCGATGCTCGGCCACCGCGGCTGCCGCCTCACGATCACCTATCCCGAAATCTACAAAATGCAGACGGAAGCGGTTACGCTTGCAGCGATCGAATGCAAAAAGCGCGGCGTCCCCGTCCGCCCGATGATTATGATTCCGATCGTGTGCGAACCGACAGAGCTTGCGACGATCCGCAAAGAATGTGAAGAAGTCATCGCGAAAATCGAAAAAGAGAGCGGCATGAAAGTCGCAATCGAAATCGGTACGATGATCGAAGTTCCGCGCGCCGCGCTCCTTTCCGGAGAGATTGCGAAGGTTGCGGATTTCTACAGCTTCGGTTCGAACGATTTGACGCAGTTGACTTTCGGCTTCAGCCGCGACGATGCGGGCAAATTCCTCGACGCGTACTACCACCGCAACATCCTCGACGACGATCCGTTTAAGACGCTCGACGAAAAGGGTGTCGGTAAACTCATGGATATGGCGGTTGCGGCTGCGCGCGAAGTCAAACCGGAAATGCACCTCGGTATCTGCGGTGAACACGGAGGCGATCCTGCGACGATCGACTTCTGCTACCGCGTCGGTCTCGATTACGTTTCGTGCTCGCCCTATCGCGTACCGATCGCACGTCTTTCGGCGGCGCAAGCGGTTATCCGTGCGGTAAAAGCGAAAAAGACCGCCGCAAAAAAAACGGCTGCGAAAAAAGCTCCGGCAAAAAAAATCGCCGCAAAAACGGTAAAAAAAGCCGCGCAGAAAAAAGCCGTCGGAAAAACGACAGCGAAAGCTTCAGCAAAGAAAGCGGCAGCCAAAAAGCCCGTTGCAAAAAAAGCCGCCGCGAAAAAACCGGTTGCAAAAAAAACCGCGAAAAAAGCAAAAAAATAATGTAAGCGGTTCTGTTTGACAGCGAAAACCGTCCGGTAAAACGCGAAAGCGAAATACCGGGCGGTTTTTTTATGTGTTGACGTATGTAAACACTTCACGCAAAAATTTCCGACATGATCGAAACATAGCAATTTTCCGCTGTTATTATCTTTAAAATCTTGCTATACTTTTTCCATGTTTCAATTATTGCTCGCCATCATCTATACCGCCTTTATCAGTCTCGGTTTGCCGGATGCGCTGCTCGGATCCGCATGGCCGGTTATGTACCGCGAATTCGGAGTGAAGGTTTCTTATGCCGGTATCATTTCGATGATCATAGCTTTGGGAACCGTCGTTTCGAGTTTGCAGAGCGATCGATTGACGAAAAAATTCGGAACCGGACGAGTGACCGCCGCGAGCGTTGCGCTGACCGCGTTCGCGCTTTTCGGTTTTTCGCTCTCGCATTCGTTTTATGCGCTCGTTTTTTTGGCCCTTCCGTACGGACTCGGTGCGGGCAGCGTGGATGCGTCGCTGAATAATTACGTCGCGCTGCATTATAAAAGCCGCCATATGAGCTGGCTGCACTGTATGTGGGGAGTAGGAGCGGCCGCCGGTCCCCACGTTATGGGTTTTATGCTTGCGCACGGGAACACGTGGAATGCGGGTTATCGCACGATTGCGGTACTGCAAACTGCACTCACGGCGCTTCTCGTTTTCAGTTTGCCGCTTTGGAAGCGAAACGATAAAAACGATGCAGCCGAACGGATATCCGGAGCAGCGCAAGCTTCCGTATTCGATATACGCCCATCCGTGCCGAAGACGACGGAGGCTTCCGCATTCGATTCGGCAAATACCCGTCCGCTTTCGCTTGAAGAAATTATTAATTTACCCGGCGCAAAAGCGGTGATGCTTTCATTCTTTTGTTATTCCGCGGTGGAACAGACGAGCGGCCTTTGGGCTGCAAGCTACGCGGTTTTGTACAACGGTGTTTCGACGGACGTCGCGGCGCGCTATGCAAGTCTCGTCTACCTCGGCATTACCGTCGGCCGAGCGCTCGGCGGTTTTCTTTCGATGTATTTGAGCGACACGCAGATGGTGCGAACGGGCGAAATCGTTATCCTTGCCGGAGTGATTTTGCTCTTTGTGCCGTTCGGAAATGCGTTTACACTTTCGGGTTTCGCGCTTATAGGGCTCGGCTGTGCGCCCGTTTTTCCGAGCCTCATCCATGCAACGCCGCATCATTTCGGGGCAAATAAATCGCAGGCGGTTATCGGTGTACAAATGGCAAGCGCGTATATCGGCACTTGCTCGCTGCCGCCGCTCTTCGGTTTTATCGCGAACAGATTCGGCATCTCGCTTTTGCCGGTATACGTGCTGTTCTTTTGCGCTCTCATGATCGCTTCTCACGAGCGGCTCATACGGCTGACAGAGCGGCGGCCTGAATAGGTTGTGTGAAAATCAGCTTAATAATTTATTCGTGCGGAGGGTTTAATATCCCGGCGCTCTAGGCCGTATAAAGCTGTGCTTTCGACGAAAAGCCGTCCGTTCAGCCGGTAAAATCCTGCACACACATAAAACGATATATTTTATGCGGACCGCAGCCGATACCGACGTGCGTATAAGCACGGCTCAAAATAGTTTTCCGGTGTTCGCGTCCCGGCACTTTATCGTCTTCCAAAAGTTGGATGACGATTTTTCTTGCATCGTTGTAACCGTAGGAGATGTTTTCACTCCAAGTATGAGGATACAAGCCCTGTTTATGGATTCGTTCTCCTGTATTCCCGTGTCCGACCCCGCCGCCCGGTCCTTGTACGTTAACCCATTCTTTTGCCGCAAGCGTTAGTTTTTTGCTGGGTTGCAGCGCTTTTAGTGCTTTCGTATCTTTCATTTCAATGATGCATTCTTTCATAGCTTCGCTTGCGCTGCCGTCTTTAACAGAAGGCAGCAAATACAGCGCGGCATAGGCGCGCGGATCGGTACGAGCTTTATTGATTTCAAGAAGGACATCTTTTTCCAAAGTAGAAAGATAATCTACCGTACGGGCGGTGTCGACAGTATTTAAGTTCCATGCAGTTGCTTCATTATAGGTTCCCAAATCATCAAAATTATATTCCGCCATATTTCCGCACGATACCGATATCGCCGCGAGCAGCAAAGCGGCAGTAGAAATTTTAATAATTTTTACGATATACGCAGTTCGCATCTTTTTTATAAACATATACATATTTCCTCCATGTATTTTATTTTTTTATTTTCGAGGCGATCATCGCACCGCATGCGAGTACAAATAAAAGCGCAAGATAGATGACGACGATGTATGCCGCCGCGTCGGGTGCAATAAAGAACATGATACCCGTTGCGATAGTGAGAACCCCGAGCGCGAGCGATGCGCGTCCCGCAGCTTTTCCGAGCCGCTTTTTGTCGCCGAGGGACGCGAGGTATTTTTTCGAAAGCATATAGGCTCCGGTTACGGTAAACGCCGCTCCCGCTCCGATAAAGAGCACGAAGAACACAAGCAGTTTCGTGTGTGATACAATCATACTGTTACTATATAGTATTTTCAGCTGAGACGCCATATCGGACGGAATTTACACATACTCTTTGAGCACGCTTTGGAATATTGCAAGCCCTGCGTCCATCTCTTCGTCCGTGATCGTAAGCGGCGGCAAAAAACGGATCACGTTTGCACCCGCCGTCGATACGCACAATCCTTTTTCAAGGCAGCGCTTTTCCACATCGAAGGGTTTTATCGTTCCCGCAATTTCCGTGCCGATCATGAGGCCGAGCCCGCGCACGTCGGTGACGATCGGAATCTTCCAGCCGGAAATACTGTTTCTGATATAATCGCCTTTCCGATTTACGTCGTCCAAAAATCCGGGAGCGGAAAGCGTTTTGAGCACGACACGGCCTGCACTGCACGCAAGCGGATTTCCCGCAAAGGTCGATTGATGGTCGCCTGCGGAAAACACTTTGTCGGCTTTACCGCGGAAAAGACAGGCACCCATAGGAATACCGCCTGCGATTCCCTTTGCAAGCGTGACGACGTCGGGACAAAAGCCGAGCCGTTCGCTTGCCAAAAGCGTACCGCATCTTCCCATGCCGGTTTGCACTTCGTCGGCCATAACGATCGCTCCTGCTTTGCGCGCGGCGTCGGATGCTGCACACGCCCATTCGGCATCGACGAGGTTTACGCCGCCTTCGCCCTGCACGCATTCTATGAGCAGCGCGGCTGTCGTATCGTCGAACGTCGTTTCGACCGCGCTCCAATCGTTCGCTTTGATCGTTTTAAAATCGGCGACATAGGGAGCAAAATACGGCGGATGAAATTTTTCCTGTCCCGTCGCAGTGAGCGTCGCAAGCGTTCTGCCGTGAAACGATTGTTCAAGCGTATAGATCGTGCGGCGCTTCTCCCCGCCGTTCATATAGCCGTATTTCCGCGCAAGCTTGATCGCAGCTTCGTTCGCTTCCGCGCCGCTGTTGCCGAAAAAGCCTCCGGAAAATCCCGTTGCCGAAAGCAGTTCGTCCGCAAATGCGACACCCGCATCCGACAGATAATAATTCGAAATATGGATTTCACGCGCAGCCTGTTTTTGCACGGCTTCGACGAGCGGCGCGTAGTTGTGCCCGAGAGAGTTTACGCCGATGCCTGCGATAAAGTCGATATATCGCTTTCCTTCCGCGTCGAAGAGAACCGCCCCTTCGCCTTTTACAAAGACGACGTCAAAGCTTCCGTAATTATTAACAATTTTTTTCTCCATAATCCGCTCCTCAATTTACTATTATCAATAAATCATTGTGCCGATACCGCGGTCGCTGAACATTTCGATGAGGAGCGAATGCGGCACCCGTCCGTCGATGATATGCGTCCGTTTTACTCCTCCCGCGAGCGCCGTTATGCAGCACTCCACTTTCGGTATCATGCCGCCGGCGACGGTGCCCTCATTTACAAGTGCTTCGACTTCCGCCCTCGATACGCGGGCGATGAGAGAAGACGAGTCGCCGGTGTCGCGCAAAATGCCGGGCACGTTCGTAAGCTGTACGAATTTTTCCGCATGCAGCGCGACGGCGATTTTGGCGGCGGCGGTATCCGCGTTGATATTGTATCGAATCGTGTCCCCGTCTTCTCCGACCGCGACGGTCGAAATGACGGGGATAAATCCTTGAGACAAAAGGGAAGCGACGATGTCGGGACGCACTTCCGTCACTTCGCCAGTATAGCCGTAATCGATTTTATCGTTATTGATTTTTTTTGCGCGGATCAAACCGCCGTCAACGCCGCTCAAACCGACGGCTTTACCGCCTTCGCGCAGCAGCATACCGACGATCTCTTTATTGAGTTTTCCGGACAGAACCATTTCGACGATTTCCATCGTGTCGGCGTCGGTACAGCGCAAGCCGTCGACAAATTTGCTTTCTTTTCCGACGCGATCGAGCATTTTGTTGATTTCGGGACCGCCGCCGTGTACGAGTACGACGTGTACGCCGATCGTATTGAGCAGCACAAGGTCTTTCATAACCGCTGCTTTCAGTTCGTCGTTGAGCATCGCGTTGCCGCCGTACTTTACGACGACGACTTTGCCGACCCACTTTTTAAAATACGGCATAGCCTGTACGAGCACATCCGCCCAGTGCGCATTGTCGAGCGGGCGCTCGCGATTTTCACCGTACTGTCGTTCATCTGTCGAATTGTTTGCCGTATCGGTCGTCATAGCTTCCTCTCTTTCACCTCGCGTGCGCACCGTCGGGTGCACCGCGCTTTCGTTTGCGGCGTTTGAACTGTACCGCGCATTTTCGCTCATGTCCGATAATCGCCGTTTATTTTAACATAATCGTAAGTTAAGTCGCATCCCCACGCGCGGCCTTCGGCTTTTCCGTCTTGCAGTTCGACGAGGATTTCGACTTCTTTTTCACCGAGTATTTTTTTTGCGAGCGCTTCGTCGAAGTTTAAGGGAACGCCGTTTTCAAATACGGCGATCTTTCGGCTGCCCCCCGCTTCGCCGCCCGCCGCATCACATTCGCGCGGATTCGATGAGGATTTTGCGCCGGGCGCGCTCGAAAAATATACCGACGTTTTTTCCGCCGTAAATTCCGCGCCCGAATAGCCGAGCGCGCACAAAACCCGCCCCCAATTCGCATCGCGGCCGAACATCGCAGCTTTTACGAGATTCGATGAAATCACGCTCTTTGCGAGCGTGCGCGCCGTATCGACATCTTTTGCGCCTGTAACCGTGCATTCGATGAGCCGGCTCGCCCCTTCGCCGTCGGCTGCAATCTTTTTTGCCATAACCGTGTTCAATGCGGTGAGCGCCGAATAAAATACGTCGTAATCGCCGCCCTCCCGTTCGATCGGAGCGTTGCCCGCCATACCGTTTGCCAAAATCGCAAGCGTGTCGTTCGTACTCGTGTCTCCGTCGACGGACACGCAATTATACGTTGCGTTCGCGCTTTCGAAAAGCGCTTTATGAAGCATCGCTTGAGAGACGGCGCAGTCGGTCGTGATAAAGCCGAGCATCGTTCCCATATTGATATGAATCATGCCGCTGCCTTTACACATGGCGCCGATCGTCACCGTTTTTCCGCCGAGTGTAAATTGTACGGCACATTCTTTATACTGCGTGTCGGTCGTCATAATCGCTTCGCGCGCCTTTTCGTGATTTTTTTTCGAAAGACCGTTTTTCAGCTCATCGATTTTCGCTTCGATTTTTTCGACGGGAAGCTGCCTGCCGATAACGCCGGTCGAACACACGATCACGTCGCGCACCTCAATGCCGAGCGCATTTGCGGCGGCTGAAGCCATGCACTGCGCGGCTCTCGCACCCTGATCGCCCGTGCACGCGTTCGCGTTTCCGCTGTTTGCGATCACCGCCTGCGCAAACCCCGAAGCGATATGTTCTTTTGTTAATTTTACACATTCGGCCTGCACGCGGTTTTGCGTAAAAACGGCGGCGGCAGTGCAGCGCGTTTCGGAAAAGATAAGCGCCGTATCGGGAGTTTTGCGGCTCGCTTTTATGCCGCACAAAACGCCGTTTGCCGTAAAACCCTGCGGAGCGGTCACTCCGCCGTCGACAAAACACATATCGCTCGGTTGGTTTGATTGCATATTTATACACTCCTAGTACATAAATATACAATCAGTATAGCACCGCGCAGCGATTAGAGCAAGCGTTTTTTTATACGTTTTATTGGATGAATGTGCGAGATTTATTCGTGCGGAGGCTTTAATACCCCGGCGCCTTGCGTCGTAATAAAGGGTATTAAAGCCGACTGCAACCACCTTATGAGAACAACATACCCCGATGCTCTGCGTCGGGGTATGTTGATTCAACGGCCTTTTGTGCCGCAAGCTGCGCGTGAATTTTCGCGGTATCGAAAACGGGAATATCCGAATCTTCCTGCGAAATAAGCAAGCCTATTTCGGTGCAGCCGAGGATAACGGCTTCGGCTCCGCGCGATTTCAAATCGGCTATGATATGGAGATACTCTTTTTTCGATTTTTCGGAAACGATGCCGAGACACAGTTCATCGTAGATGACCGCATTGACCTGCTCGATTTGCGCCGGCTCGGGAACAAGCACATCCAAACCTTTTTCAGCGATGCGGTCTTTATAAAAATCCTGCGTAAGGGTGTATTTCGTGCCGAGAAGGCCGGTTCGTTTTATTCCGTTTCGAATCAGCGCTTCCGCCGTCGCGTCGGCGATATGCAAAATCGGAACGGAAATACGCGCTTGAATCGCGGGAGCTGTTTTGTGCATCGTATTGGTACAGATGACAATAAAATTCGCGCCCGCTTTTTCAAGCGACGCAGCGGCTTCGGCAAGTATTCGACCGCTTTTTTCCCAATCCCCGTTCGCCTGACACGCTTCGATTTCCGCAAAGTCGACGCTGTACATGACGATTTTTGCCGAATGGAGGCCTCCGAGTTTTTCTTTGACGGTTTCGTTGATTATACGGTAATACGTTACCGTACTTTCCCAACTCATTCCGCCCAATAATCCGATCGTTTTCATTGTATCTCCCGCAGCGATTTTATTAATAGAATGTGTGCCCGACCAAACAATACGGCACTCTTATGGAAACCGTATAATCAACACCCCCGACGCAAGCGTCGGGGTATTAAACCCTCCGCACGAATAAAATATCACGATAACGAGCACATGTCCATCGACAAGTTTTACGACAGGGTACGTAAAAACGAGCACCGGCGAAGAATGCCGGAAAGCGCACTTGCGGGCAAGGGAAAACACATTATGCGTTGTGAAAAATTATTAAAAGGTTCAATTTCGAGTTTTTTAAAACTCGAAATTTTCCATCAGTTTCGTGTAATACCGGAATGGCGAGTTTTGAAAAACGAATAAAAATGTGCGAAGGCGAGGTTCCGGCTGCGTGCCGTTTCGAGCGTTAGGCTTGCGGAAGCCTGCTCTAAAAGCTCGACCGCGGCTAAGCGGACGGGTTCTCGCCGAAAGCATAGCTTTATTCACGCATACTTTCAAAACTCGACATTCGACCTAAAAAATATATTTATTGTACGCGATCCGCGTACGCCCGCGTGGAGCACCGCGAAGCGTCCGCGCGAGAGCGCGGATGAGGGTTACCGAAGTGCGGAAGGCGGGTTCTTCCGATAAGCTCCGTCCGAAAAAAGAATGTATTTATTATAATAAAAAAGCGTCGGCTTCCCTTTCAGCTGCCGGCGCCCTTTCTGCATAGCGTTCTTTAATCCGAAGATTTACTCGCCGTACGATTTTAATGAAGTTTTTTGTGGCAAAACCAGAAGTCGTAGCCGTCGTATTCGGAAAGGCGCTTGTCGGCTTCGGCTTTGCTTCCCGGCGGCGGAATGATGACGCTGTCGCCGATCAAACCGTTTTCAGGCCAATCGGCAGGCATCGCGACACCGTTCGCATCGGAAATCTGGAGCACTTTGACGGCGCGCAAAACTTCTTTCATATTGCGGCCGACTTCCTGCGGATAATAGAGGACGAGGCGCACTTTGCCGTTGGGATCGCCGATAAAGACCGCGCGCACGGTGTTCGTGCCTTTTCCGGGATGCAGGAGTCCGAGTTTATTCGCAACCGTATCGTTCGCCGCGATGACGGGGAAGGTGATTTCGATTCCGAGTTTTTCTTTGATCCATTCGATCCACTTCAGATGGCTTTGCAGCTGATCGATTGAAAGGCCGATCAATTTGACGCCGAGCTTTTCAAACTCGGGAACGAGCTTTTGAAACGCGGCAAATTCGGTCGTGCAGACGGGTGTAAAATCGGCGGGGTGGCTGAACAGCACAAACCAGCTGCCTTTCAAATCGCCGGGAATATTCATTTTGCCCAGCGTCGTCGTTACGCTCAATTCGGGAAAATCATCGCCCAAGAGGGGCATGTGCATTGTCGTTTGTTCCATAAAATCTCCTAAAATTATGATAATATAAATTAAAGTAATTATATAATTGTAATAATTACATAAATGAAATATAGGCTATAAATTGAGTTTTGTCAAGAGGGAAAAGTGAAAAAAATGGAAGAGAATACGACAGCACTGAATGGGCGCAGTGTCGAATTTTGTCATAAAAATAATTATCATTGCATTATAACTAAAGGCGGTACCGGCCGCACAAAATAAAAACTCCGAAATTGCAACATTTCCGCGATATATATACGGAGGTATTTCATGCCAAAATACAATCGCCGGTATAAAGACTCGGTCTTTGTCGATCTCTTCGGAGAAGACAAAAATGCGAAAGAAAAGTTCCTTTCGCTCTACAATGCGCTTCACGGCACAACGTTTGATGCGGCTACAAAACTCGAACCGCTTCGTCTCGAACAGGTCATGTACATGGCATTTTGCAACGATGTCGCCTGCCTCGTCGACGGTAAAATCATCATACTTGCGGAGCACCAGTCTACAATCAACGCAAATATGCCGCTAAGATTTTTGCAGTACGTTGTACGCCTCTACGAGCGCATCCAAAACCCGCGCGACCGCTATCTGAGGCGTCTGAAAAAGATTCCGACACCTGAGTTTTACGTGTTCTACAACGGCGAAGAAGAGTATCCCGAACGGGTGACATTAAAACTGTCAGATGCTTTCGTACAGCCTGCAAAACCGAGCCTCGAACTCGTTGTCAGCGTGATAAATATCAATTATAATAAAAGCAGTAAATTGCTGAGTGCCTGTAAACCGCTGAAAGAGTACACGCTGTTCGTAGAAACCGTGCGGAAACATACGAAGCTCGACAGCGAAAACGGTTTTAAGAACGCGATCAAAGAATGCATACAAAACGACATCCTGCGGGAATACTTGCAAAGAAAAAGCAGGGAGGTGGTGAATATGTTAATTGCCGAATACGATTACGACGTGGACATCGCCGTACAGCGAGAAGAAGAGCGGGAAATCGCATTGAAAGAAGGCGAAGCACAAGGATTTTCCGCCGGTGCGCATCAAAAAGCGCTCGAAGATGCACGGAACTTCAAGCGGCTCGGTGTTTCCGTAAGTATTATCACGGAAGCTACCGGTCTCTCAAAAGAAGAAGTCGAAAAACTGTAAGCCGACTGTAACCACTTTATGAGAACATACAGTGCGAAATGTTGAGCACTGTACCCGATGCTTTGCGTCGGGGTTGTTGATTAAGCAATATTATTGATATCCATATTTCTAAATAAGGCGGCGCGTTTTTCAAATACGCGCGGCAGCCGCGGCCGGCGGCCGTCAACCGAGCGCTTCCCGTATCATATAACAGGCGCCGAACAAAACGACGCGGTCGTTCATAATCGAATAGCGTACCGACTCGTCGTCTATCGGCTGGATGGAATACGCGCGCAAAGTCCGCATCAGAGCTTCGTGAAAATAGCGTTTTGATTTTGTGACGCCGCCGCCCAAAACGAAAACGTCGGGATCGAAAAGGTTGAAGATATGAGCGATGCCGAAGCCGAGCAGTTCCCCTTCTTTTTCGAACAGTGACAGCGCATACTCATCGTTTTCGGCTGCAGCCCGGTCGAGGATTTTTCCGTTGACTGCGTTTTCATCGTATTCGGCAAATTCGAAAACGCGGCTCCGTATACCCTTGCGCATATCTTCTCTCATGATCCGATTCATCGCGCTCCCCGATGCATACAGTTCAAAGCATCCTCTGCTGCCGCAGGGACAGGGTAGGCCGTTCTTGTCGATAGAAACGTGTCCCACTTCTCCGGCACCGTCGTGTTTGCCGTGATGGATTTTTCCTCCGATAACAAGCCCGCCGCCGCAGCCGGTGCTCACGGTCATATAGGCGACGTTTTGCAGTCCCTTTGCGACGCCGCAGCGCTGTTCGGCGAACGCACCCAAGTTGCCGTCGTTATCGATCAAGACATCCGTATGAAAATCGTTTTTTAATCGAGCGACGATCGGAAAATTTTTCCAACCCATCAGCGGCGCATGGATAATGATACCGCGCTTCGAATCGAGCGGGCCGGGACTTCCGACGCCGATGCCGCGGACGTCGTTTACGGACAGTGAAAAATGTTCGAGTACCGT
Source organism: Treponema sp. SP13 (assembly GCF_050938355.1). Lineage (NCBI taxonomy): Bacteria > Pseudomonadati > Spirochaetota > Spirochaetia > Treponematales > Treponemataceae > Treponema > Treponema sp. SP13. The sequence goes on along the minus strand of NZ_JADOVM010000005.1, from coordinate 106,543 downwards.
TTCCAAAACGTTTTTCGTATTTTGATAGACGGCTTCTTCGCCCTTAAACGTTTGGGACGGAGCGGTGTATACATAGTCGTCTACGAGTTCGCAGTTTTCGGTAAACAGCGCGCCCGACGTTTTCGTACCGCCGATATCGAGTGCAAGAAAATACGCGCTCATAAGCTTACGCGTTCTTTTTCTTCTGCGCCATATCGAGGATGACGGCGAGCAGGATGATCGAGCCGATAACGACTTTTTGCCAATACGACGAAATGTGCAGCAGGTTCATGCCGTTGTTGATGACGGCGATGATGGCAACTCCGAACATGGCGCGTCCGACGGAACCGCTGCCTCCGGTTAGACTCGTACCGCCCAACACGGTCGATGCGATCGCATACATTTCGTAGCCTTCGCACGCGGCCGGCTGACCGTTTTGCAGTTTGGAGGCGACGAGTACGCCGCCGAGCGCCGCCGTGACGGAACACAGGATATAGCCTGTCAGCGTTACCCGCGCGATATTGATGCCGCTCAAATGCGCGACGTTCACGTTCGAGCCGACGGCATAGACGTGGCGGCCGAAAACGGTTTTCGACAACAGCAAGTGAAAGATGACGACGACGACAATCGTAAAAATCGAAACGATAGGGATGATACCGTTCGGGTTGCCGATCGATTTAAACAACCGCCCCGCGCCGAGCCACGAAAAAGACGCTGGCAAACCGAACACAGCGACTCCTCCGGTGATGATGTATGTAATACCGCGCGCAATCGTCATCATCGCAAGGGTTGCGATCATCGGCACGACTTTGAATCTCGTTATCATGATGCCGTTGAATGTGCCGCAAACACCGCCGATAACGATCGCCGAACCGAGCAGAACGATGACACCCGAAGCGGTGTTCAAGTTCGGAATCCGCAGACCTATCATCGCAGCGCATACGCCGGCGAGAGCGGCGACGGAACCGACGGAAATATCAATACCGCCTAAGATGATGACATAGGTTAGACCCGTCGCAAGCAGCGCGTTGATTGACATCTGCGACGTTAAGTTAAATATGTTTTTCGACGTCAAAAACGTTTTATTCAACAGACCGAACACCGTACACATAAAAATCAAAAATATAAAAACGATATTCTTTTTTATCCACGATTGCACTTTGACCTTATCCATCTTTTGCCCCTTATTAAAAACTTTGTATTGCAGCCGATACGTCTGTACGGTTTTTTATGCGGTTTGCATACCGCCTTTTACGCTCGCAAAAGTCATGATCTTTTCTTCCGTCGCTTCCGTATAATCGAGTTCGCCGCTCACATGCCCCTCGCACATCACCAAGATTCTGTCGCTGATGCCGATGATCTCCGGCAGCTCTGAAGAAACCATGATGATCGCGCCGCCCTGCGCAACGAATTCGTTCATCAAGCCGTAGAATTCCGACTTCGCGTTTACGTCGATGCCGCGCGTCGGTTCGTCGAGAATAAGAATTTTCGAATTGGCAAGCAGCCATTTTGCCAAAATGACTTTTTGCTGATTGCCGCCGGAGAGCGTCGATATGACCGTATGAATGCCGGGTGTTTTGACGGCAAGTTTGTCGACGTATTTTTTACTCGATTCCGTTTCCCACTTCAAATCGAGGATGCCGAATTTTTTGTGGTGCGCGGGCAAACTCGGCAGCACCGTGTTGTCCTTTATCATCGCGTTGAGCATCAAACCCGTCCTGCGGCGGTCTTCGGTAACCATGCCGATCTTCGCATCGATCGCCTGTTTCGGCGAAGTAAACGCGCACTCTTTTCCTTCGACGAATATTTTCCCCGATGTAGGTTTTCGCGCGCCGAAAATCGTTTCCATCACTTCAGTACGCCCCGCGCCGATAAGCCCCGAAATGCCGAGTATCTCTCCGGCATGCACGGTAAACGAAATATCGGAAAACTCTCCGTCGCGCGACAAGTGTTCGATCCTCAAAAGTTCTTTTCCCGGCGTATGCTTTTGCCGGTTGTAGTAATCTTTCATTTCGCGCCCGACCATACTCGTCACGAGCGTTTTTTCATCGACGTCTTTCATCGAAAACGTGTTTACTTTGCAGCCGTCGCGCAGGACGGTTACGCGGTCGGCGATTTCAAACAGCTCTTTCAGGCGGTGCGTTATATATATGATCGCGATATTGTTTTTTTGCAGAATCCGTATCTGCTTAAATAGCGCGTTGATTTCGTGTTCGGAAAGCGATGAAGTCGGTTCATCCATGATGACGACTTGCGCATTTTTTGAAATGACTTTTGCTATTTCGACCATCTGCTGCTGTGCGGCGGTCAAATGCCGGGCGACTGCCGTCGAGCGGATATCGACTTCCATAAAATCGAGGATGGCTTGCGCATCGGCTTCCATTTTTTTCCTGTCGAGAAAAAAACCGTTTTGTATCCGCGGTTCGCAGCCGAGATAGATATTTTCGGCGACGGTTAAATCGTTTGCGATGCTCAGTTCCTGATGTATGACGACGATGCCCCGATCGAGCGCTTGGCGCGGATTGTGAAAGCGGCACGCTTTGCCGTCGAGCAAAACGGAACCGGAGGTCGGCGCGTATACGCCGGAAATTATCTTTATCAGTGTCGATTTTCCCGCTCCGTTTTCGCCGAGCAGCGCGTGAACTTCGCCTTTATTAAAATCGATCGAAATATCGGTCAGGGCTTTAACACCGGCAAATTCTTTCGAAATGTTTTTTACCTGTAAAAAAGGCGCCATACATTTTCTCCCTTGCAAGCCGGACGGATCGCATTCGTCCGGCTTTGCAAAAAAATCAATATTCCGCTATACGGTTATGATATGCGAGAACGCACACGTTCCCTTATTTACCGACATTTTCTTTGGTAATGATATACGGAGCGATCATGATAACCGGCTGATCGACTTTGCCCGTCGTCAAATACTTCGTAATCTGTTTCGTTATTTCGGAACCGATTTTTTCGGGATTTTGCGCAATTTCGGACACCCAGAATTTTCCGTTGGTCGCATCGCGGATCGCGTCTTTCGCTTCGGGATTTCCGTCGAATCCGATGATCTTCGTCGAAGCACCGGCAACTTTGATTGCGGCAAGCGCGCCCGCAGCGGCAGGATCGCCGACGCAGAACACGACCGCCAAATCGGGATTCGCCGTCAAAGCGTCCGTCATCAGCTGTTCCGCTTTCGACGCATCGCCGGCGTAATTTCCGATTTCAACGATTTTAAGTTTTTTATCCGAAGCTTTGACGATTTCTTCCCAGCCCTTTCGCCGATCGATGCACGACTGCGGTTCGTCGAAATTGATAAGGCCGACTTTATCGCCCTTGTTCGCAAGGCGCACCGTTTCTTTGCCGCCGAGCCGTCCGCCTTCGACGTTGTCGGTACCGACAAAACATTTGATGACTTTCGTCGTCCGGCTTGTGCAGTCGAACGTAAATACCGGCACTCCGTCTTTATCGGCCGCTTCCATCGCCGGCGTCGTTCCGCCCGGATCGTTGCACGAAAGCGCGATCGCTTTGCAGCCTTCGGCGACGAGATTGTTGATGTGATCCGACGTAACGTTTCCGTCCAATTCGCCGTCGAGGACGATCGCATTGATACCCTGCGCCTGAGCTTCGGCTTTTATACCTTTTTCGATCAGGGTATAAAAAACGTGCTGGCGAGAACCGACGATAAACCCTACCTTTTGCTTATCGCTGCCGCCTGATGCAAAGACAGAGGAAGAGGCAAGGGTTAATCCTAAAAGAACAAAAAAAACTTTTACTGCGTTTTTCATATTCTTTCCTCCTGAAAATAATCTGGGGATAACATACGTTATCCGCCTATAAATTCGGCACCGCTGCCGATTTATCACCGTTCATCAAAGCCGCTGTACCGCTGCGCGCGGAAACAGCTCGTCGAAATCTTTTTTCAAACACAACTGCGTACCCGGCAGCATGATCGAAGCGCTCGCAGCAGCCGTCGCATAACGGAGATAGTCCTCTTCGGCGGCTCCGTCCGTGATCGCCGCGCACAGTCCCGCCACAAGGGAGTCGCCCGCGCCTTGGATCCCCGCTTCTTCGATATCCATCGCAGGAGCTTTAAACGCGCGATTTCCGCTCACGAGGATGCAGCCCTCTTTTCCGAGCGAAACGCACACATAGGCTATCCCCGCTTCGCTTATCTTTTTCGCTTCGGCGATGACCTCGTTTTCGCTTTCGATTTTTTTTGCCGCGATAGTCTGCAATTCGTCGATATTCGGTTTTATTAAAAAGGGTTTTTCGCGTATCCCTTCGAGCAAAAATTCTTTCGACGCATCAAGGATAACGCGCACTCCCGCATCGCCGCACTTTCGTATAAGCTCCGCGTATATCGTTTTCGGAAAGCCCGGCGGAACGCTGCCGCTCAGCACGACAAGGGATGACGACGCAACGGCGCTTTCGATTTTTTTCATAACCGCCCGCACGGTTTCTTCGGCGGCGACGCTTCCTTTTTCGTTGAACTCGGTCATCGTTTTTGCGCTTTCGTCGAATATCTTTATGTTTTCCCGAACGCTGCCCGGCACTTCGACAAAATCGCTTCGGAGTTTTTCGTCGGCAAAAAATTTATTAAAATCCTCTTTGCCTTTCGAATACATGAGTCCCATGCATACAGTATCGTAGCCCAAGTGATTTAAGACGGTACTCACGTTGATTCCCTTGCCCGACGTATCCCGCTGAACGGACAGCACCGCATTCGTTCCGCCGTATTCGAATCGTGCGATGTTCACCGTTCTGTCGTAACACGGATTTAAGGTAACTGTGATAATCGGTTTACGCTGCATAGTTTTGTATCCACTCGCTCATCGCTTGAAAAATTATCCGAACGGACACGGCGCCCGGATCCTGTAAGCCTATCGATTTGTCGCCGTAATATTTTGCGCGGCCGAATTTCGCTCGAACGGTTTTCGTGTATTCGGCACCCGCTTCCGCTTTTTGTGCCGCAAGCGCAAATCCGTCGGCGAGGCTCCGCCGTTTTGCCGCCGCTTCTTCCAATCCGCAGACGGCGGGTTCGAACGCGTCGATCATCGTTTTGTCGCCGACCTTCGCTTTGCCTCGCTTTTTGAGCGCGTCGAGCGACTTTCTGAAAATTTCTGCAAAATCGCAGAGATCGAGCGTTTCGTGTTTTTCGCGATCGACAATCCCGCTGATGAACATCGTGCCGAACAACACGCCCGAGGCGCCGCCCATCGTATCGATCAAAATCAAACCTACGGAGGAAACGACGTCTTCCGCGCTCTCGCATTTTTTTTGCGGCAGCTCTTTGATGACGTACGAAAAACCGAGCGCCATGCCCGTGCCGTGATCACCGTCGCCGATGACCGAATCGATTTCCGTCAAATACGGTTCGCTGTCCACGATCTTTTGCGCCGTAAAGAGGAACATCTTTTTGAGATCGGCCGCGTTCAAATCGTTTTTCATATTACCGGCTCCGTGCAAATGCTTTATAAAACGGCGAACAGGCAGGCATCGCATACAGCGCTTTCAACTCGTCGTCGAGTTTTAAAATACTCACCGAAAAACCGCCCGTCCCCTGCGGGCAAAACAATTCGTCGATGAATATATCGTATATGCGCACGCCGTGCTCGTCCAAAAGCCGCTTGATCGCCCGCCCCGCAATGCACAATTCAAGGCGCGACGTAAAACCGAAACCGTTGACCATCACCGCAACTTCATCGCCAGCTTCGATTTCACCCGTAAGGTACGACATCAGCGTACGAGCGGCTTCGTCGGCCGTCGGAAGCGGCGTCTGCAGCACGGGAGATTCCCCGTTGAATCCCATGCCGTACGCGACTTCTCCGTCGGGCAAATCGCACATCGCTTTGCCGGTCGAAGGCATATAGCCCGGGGACGTCGTTAAACTGCACGTCGACAGATTGCGTACCGCTTTTTCGGCAACGCGGTACACATCGTCGAGCGGCGCGCCGCTTTCGGAAGCCGCACCCGCGATCTTTACCGCAAGCGCGACTCCGGCAACGCCGCGCCTTTCATCCCGCTTTTCTTTCGGAGCCGTCGTCACGTCGTCGCAGACAAACACGCACTTCGCATCGATACCCTCCATGCCGGCAAGTTCGCGGACGAGTTCGAAATTGAGCACGTCGCCTGCGTGATTCGTCGCAACGTACACGATACCTTTCGCATTCGGCACGCAGCGCGACACCGCCAAAACCGCATTTGCCGCAGGAGCCGTATACACTTGACCGAGCGCCGCACCGTCCGCAAGACCCGGCCCGACGTAGCCGATGATCCACGGTTCGTTGCCGCTGCCGCCGCCCGTGACGACGGAAACTTTATCTTTGCGCTCTTTTACGGTCAATCCCAAATAGCGGCCGGAATTGTCGGGTATCTTTTCGTACAAACCCGGGTACACGGCAAGATATCCGTCGAGCATTTCCGAAATCATATCTTCCGGCTTATTGATAAGCTTATTCATGTTTCCCCGTTTCGACAACGACGACGTCCAAACCGATCGCTTTGCATCGCTTTGCAAACGATGAGGAAATCCCGTCGTCGGTGATCAGCAATTCGAATCTGCCGAGCGGACAAATTTTCGCCATCGACGTGGAATCGAATTTCGACGAATCACACAGCAAAATGGCCCGTTTGGCGGAATCGACCATCTTTTTTTTAATCGTCGCTTCGAATAAATTCGGCGTCGAAATTCCGTCTTCGATGCTCACCGCGTTCGCTCCGATAAACGAAATATCGTAGCACAGCGATGTGATGATATCTTCCGTAATGGAGCCGACGCACGACATCATTTTGTTGCGTACGCAGCCGCCGGCGAACACGAGTTCGATATCGGGACGGCGCAGCAGTTCGTTGATAATTTTAAATGAATTCGTCACGACGATGATGCCGCGCCTCGTACCCCGGCAAATGCAGCGCGCAAGTTCAAACGTCGTAGAACCCGCGTCCAAAAACACCGTCTGCGAATCCTGAATCATCTCGTATGCGCGCTCTGCGATCGCGCGTTTTTGTGCGCTGTTGAGCTGCTCCTTTTCGATTTCCGTATACTCGAGAACGAGCGAAGAAAGACTCACCGCGCCGCCCCTCGTCCGTCTGATCACGCCTTTTTTGTCGAGGGCTGCGAGTTCTTTGCGCACCGTCACTTCGGAAACCTGTACCAAATCTTTGATTTCGGAAACGGATGCGGATTTCTTTTTGTTTACAAACTCGACGATCTTTGTAAGTCTTTCTTCGTACAGCATGGTTTCATTTTTTTCCGATTGCTTTCGATTTCTTTCGTTAATGGAATGCTAGCACGAGAATTTCGATCTGTCAAATAAATTTTTTAATATTCAATTCATTGTATTATAAATAATTACACAAATATAACAAAAAATTATATTTAGACTGAATATCGATTGTATCGGGACGACAATAGAAGCGATATCGTTTATTCGAAATTCGCCTTCCCCGATACGCCGAGTCCGAACAACGCAAAATCGCCGCGGCAGGGATCGTCCGGCCAAATCCGTTTCAGCGCATCGGTCAGTTCGCGCGCAGTCTTTTCCGTTGCGGTGCTCCGTTCGGAGATGAGACCGAGCTTTTTCGCTTGGCGGAGCACGTGCGTGTCGAGCGGAATGAGCAGATCTGCAGGCGAAAACCACGTCCACAGTCCGGCATCGACGGGAGACCCCGTGCGCACCATCCAGCGCAAAAACATATTCGTACGTTTGTTCGCCGAAGCGCCTTTTCGCGGAACGGCGCGGCACTGCGGAAACCCGTCGGCGATAACGTATAAAAGCGCGGAAGAAGCGGAAACGGATTCGGCTTGACGGGTTTTGCGATTTGCGGCTTTTATGCCGATGCCGTTTACTCGGAAGATTTCCCGCCGAACGGCACATTCCGCTTCGTACGCTTTTTTTACATACGCACCGAACGATGAGTGCTTTTCCAATATGTTTTGCAGCGCGGCGAAAAGATCGCGCATATCGTCGTATGAAAAAAATCGATAAAATTTCCGAGTACCGCGCGGAAAATCGCTTTGCCACGAGCCGCTTCGTATCCACTGCGCAGGATGCTTTCCGGCAAGCACAAAAATCGTCTGCACTTTTTGCAAAAACTGTTCGCGCTTTCCGAAGGACAGCATTGCCGTGATAAACGCGGCGACTTCCACATCTCGCGCGGAACGGTACTGCCGCACTATGCGGCTCGGATCGCCTGCGGAAAATTCGCGGGTTTCGTATGTGTCCGCCAGTTCGCGCAAAAGTTTTTTTATTCGAGCGGAAACTTCAATACTTCGCTGCCGCTTGAAACTTCGCTGCGAGTCTGCGGCAAGATTGTGTATTTCGGAAGCGATTTTTACATTTGCCATCGGTGCGATTATAATTTTTTTTCCGCTTTTACAAAAGCCGGTAAAAGCAGCAGGGATTGAAGGAGCGGCGGAGCCGTTCCGAAGGAATGGAGCCGAAAGGCGGAACTCCGAAAAGCCCGGTTTTTTCGATGCAATCGAAAAAAGCCGCCCCTGCCGCATACATCCGACTGCCGCATAATTTTAAAAAACGATATTTTAAACTTGCTTTTTCGTTCCATATTTGTTATCTTTTCATACATGAAACATTTAAAATCTTTTTTAATCGCATCGGCGATTGCGATCGCCGCAGCATCTCCGATCTTTGCGCAAAGCGTCAAAGAAGGCAAAACGGCTCCCGATTTTTCGCTCACGCTCTCGACGGGACAACAGGTAAAGCTCTCCGACTACAAAGGAAAAGCGGTGTTGCTTCATTTTTGGGCGACGTGGTGCGGACCCTGCCGCGTCGAATTGCCTGAAATGAACGCATTCGCTTCAAAACTCGACTCGTCTTCGCGCATCGCATTCCTTGCAGTGTGCATTTCCGACACGGAAAAATCGCAGAGTGCTTTTATGAAAAAGAATAATTATACGTTTCCCGGCGGTCTCGACAAAGACGGTTCCATCGCAGGTTCGTATTTTATTCAAGGTATTCCGACGAGCATATTGATTTCGCCGGACGGAAAAATCGAAAAAATCCGCGTCGGTGCGATGTCCCCCGCGGAATTACAGCGTTTTGTCGGAAAATATGCAAACTGAAAAAAAGCTTTCCGTAAAAGACGGCCGCTCCGAAAAAAAACATACGCTGCTGTGCATCGCTCTGATAGCCGCGGCGGTCGTATTTATTACCGTCGGCGTTTTTCGCGGAGACAACGATTCGATTTTCCGCAAAGCCGTTTTTATCTGCATGGAGTGTATCGGCATTGGATAAAAAACAGACGAGACGCAGAAAGGCGATTCAATTTATCGCGATGCTTATATACAACGCGGATGTCAAACGCTGGTTTTCAGGCGGCATTTCGCATTCGCCGTTGAAAACCGTATGCGTACCCGGTTTAAACTGCTATTCGTGCCCCGGCGCGATCGCAGCCTGTCCGCTCGGGTCCCTGCAAAACACGCTTGCAAACGGACAACTGCCGTTTTTTATTACCGGCTTTTTTTTGCTCATCGGAACGCTTTTCGGGCGCGTCGTGTGCGGATTTATCTGCCCCGCAGGATTGGTGCAGGAACTGTTGTATAAAATCCCGTCAAAAAAAATAAAAAAGACAAAACGAACGTTCGCGCTTACGAGAAAGCTCTCGCTTTTCAAATACGCGCTTTTGCTCGTTTTGTGCATTGCGCTGCCGCTCGCGTTTTATTTTAAAGACGGACTCGGCGCGCCTTTTTTTTGCAAACTCGTGTGCCCCGCGGGAACGGTCGGAGCCGGCGCACCGCTCGTTTTGCTGAACGAACAGCTTCGAAGCGCGGCCGGCATGCTTTTTACGTGGAAAGCTGCAGTCGCCGCCGTATTTATCGCGTGGTCGGTTTTTATGTTCCGCCCCTTTTGCAGATTTTTTTGTCCGCTCGGCGCCGTCTATTCTTTTTTTAATAAATTCGCGATTTTCGGAATCCGCGTAGACGAATCGAAATGCGTACACTGCAACGCATGCGTCGCTTCGTGCAAAATGGATACGTGCACAGTAAACGACCGCGAATGCATCCGCTGCGGGGAATGCCGCACACGGTGCAGGTACGGCGCATTGAAATAGGCGGCGCTAATTGCGCGGCAAACGAATGCGGCGGATATGCCGATCAAAATCCGAAGAAAGCAACCGAGCGGCGAGTGGATACGCCGTTCGGTTGCGTTAATCGCGCCGCGTAATGACGGCGGTAACACACGTGTCGTTCCACTTTTCGCCGTTATACACGTCTTTAATCGTAAAGCTCACTTTGGAAACTTTCGCAGGAAAATCGATCTCCGCAAAATGCACGAAATCTTCAAATCGATATTCAAATTCGAACGGATTGCCTTCATCGAGCGATGCGATAACGGCGGTTTTGACGCGGTTGTTCGCTTTGTAAAGATAGCGCTTTTCCAAATCGACGTATCCGTTCAAAACGACGATATTATCTTTCGGTTCGGCAAATTCGATCGTAAGCGATTCTCCGATACCGGCAGCATCTTTTTCCTTTCCCGGAACCCACGGATTGCGGAGAAGGAAATGTGTAGTATCGATATCACAAAAATGAAAAATCATATTCAAATATTGTGCTTCATATGATATCTTTGTTCCATTCCTTAATGTTTCTGTGTAATATGATGATGCATTTATATTTGCAATTGAAAATGATGGAATGCTGTTTATACTTTCTTTTGCATCAGGTATAAAGCCTAGAATCTGCTGTAGAAATACATTAAAATTTTTTGGAATCTTTTCATACATCATTGCGCCGAACGGATAGCTTTGTTTTGATGCATCGGAATATCCAAAAGTACAAAAAAATATGCTGCCGCCGATCATCAATACTTTTTGACGATCAAATAAAAAATATCTGAACCCGTAGTCATCCGTTTTTATATCATTAGAATACAGTTTTATTATCGCATCGTGATTAAACCAATCTTTGATTATGATAAAATCATCGCTTTTGGCGATCGCAACCTGTTCGGAGAAATGATAGCATTGGGAACATTTATCAAACTCAGCATTTAATTTCTCAATACTCGAATTTTCACTCGTCCATATTGGAAGAAAAATTATAAATCCGTACAATATACATATAAATCTTTTCATGTTATTTCACCCCGTTATATCTTCTGTATTTTCGTTCCACTATGGTACCGGCTATTTGGTAACCTCCTGCCAGACCCCATCTTTGTAATTTTTCCAAAAGCCTCCTTTGATTTTCACGCGTAGTTACAAAACAGCCGTCGGAATATTGAGTAGGAATATATTTATGATTAGTAAAGAAAGTTGTTGTAATCCAGTTATTTGTTGTTTTATCCTTTTTAGAATTATCGTGCCCAAGCCATCTGTCTTCGTATGAGTTGTCCCTGCCGCCGTTATTGCCGATCGCTATACCGGAAATCGTAGTCGCATTGTTTAATACGAGCACATTGTTTTCAAAACATGACATACTTCTCCAATCGGTATAATAACCCATATTAAACGAAGAATTTACCGTATTGCCTTGAATCCACCTCTGTGTCGCAGTATCATAATACGATTGGTTTCTATTATTATCTTCACTTGTCAAATTATCGACGGTCTGATAATGTCCCAAAAGCAACGAATCGTATCCGTCGTAATTTATGCCTTGCTTTTCGTATAAAATATAATCGCGTCCGTACAATTCCGTATGCGTTTGCCATTTTCCTTCGTCGTTTTTTGTAACGGATCCCCATGAAGCGGGATCGCGGTATACGGTAGCATTTATTGTAGAATACAGATATTTTCCGTTTCGTACCTCCGCCATAATATTGCCGCCGACCTTGCCGTCTACAATCGTTATCGCTATATTCGACGTGTTTTGCCAGCCTTTACCCGCTTCCCATGACACGCCGGCATTTTTCATCAACACCTCCCCGAGGAGATTTTGTTTTTGCGAATCCGTCAGTTTTATCGCCTTGAGTGATCCGCTTCGGCGTATGCGCGCTATTTGAGCATCGGAAAGATTTACAATGTCTTTCAATGTCTGCGTACTGTATAAGTCGGAATTAAGATAATTACTGCCGAGCAGCTGTTCCGTACGCTCTATACCCAATATCTTTACCAACGAACCTGCCATGCCGACATCGCTCATATCCTGGCCGTCGGGTTTCATCGTACTGATTACTTCTTCTTTTTCATTTAAATAATCGATACTTAATTCTTTTTTGCCGTCGAATATAATTTGATGCGAACCGTTCGCGTACATTTTCAGCTTCCAATAATCCCCGCTCGAATCATACGCCGCATCCGTATATGCCGCATATTGCTCGTACGCTTTCCTCTGTTTCGCCTCGTCTCCTCCGGCTCGCGCCATCGCAAGCACATATCGATTGTAGTTTGCGATATCGCTTTTCAGTTCCGGCATATATGACACTACATCGTTCATCATTCTGCCGGCCATACCGTCACTCGCCATTCGAAGCGCCATCTCCGTGTGCTTGTAGACGGACTGCACTGTTTCCGCTTGTTGTGCCGCACTCGGTCCCGTAATCCCGTCCCGATACGCTTCGTGCTGCAACGTTATGCCCATCGCAAGCGCGCTTTCTATTGTTCCGTCAAAATTGTTCCCGTTTATATATATTTTGCGTTTGCCGTCAAACACGGTTTTTGCACGGCCTCCGGCCGTTACGGTATCGGCGTTATCTCGTATCAATTCGGCTCTGCCGTGCAGAATGTCATCCGCTTGTTGCTGCGCTTTTTTATCTCCGAATCCGTATTGACTGCGAAGTGCCGTTCCGGTACCGCTTCCGTTTTTCCGTTCATACGCATTCGTTCGCAGCGCAATGCCTGCCGCTTTTGTACCGCCTATCGTATTCGCTATTTCCGTAATACTGTAATTGCGTCCTGCCGTACTTATTTCCGTATGAACACCGTTGTTCCCGAACGTCAATGCAAACAAGCCGCTCGATGCTCCTGCTAATTTCGTATTCCTGAACAAGTCGCTCGTATTCAATATATTTATCGTCGTTTCGCCGTTTATGCCGAGTTCTATCGCGCTTGCGGTAATATTGCCTGCCGTCCCTGCAAGCGTTTTGATCTGTCCGATCTGGGCGCTGTTGAATCCCGACACTTTCGTATAGCCGCTTATTCTTCCGTCCCTTGTCATCGTGTTTCCGAGCATCGCCGTTTCCATAGTGTTCGTCACCGCACTTCCGGCCGTATCTATTACCGTCTCTTTCCAATCGTCCCAATCATCCCACTGTTTTCCCATCTCGCTCCAATTCCAGCCCGACGCGATTCCGCCGGTAAGAAATTTTCCCGTGAGTCCGCTCGATACGCCGATGCCCGTTTTCAAAACCGCGCCCGCCGCACCGCCCAATAATCCGGCGGCTGCTCCCGCTGCTCCGCTCGCCATACTCAGCGCACTTGTAAGTGCGCTCATCGCAAGGCTCTTTCCAATGTCTTCGGCCGTTTTATAGCCGCCGCTTAAATCGAGTGCCGCAAACAGCAATTCGTTGCTCATCGTTATCGTACTTGCAACTGCAGCGGAACACAGAGCCGCGACTACTGGCGCCGCAGAACCCCACGTACATACGGCACTTACGACAGTAGCGACGACGGCTGCCGCCACAGTTGTCACCGTTCGTATACTCGGCGGGTCCATGCCGAAAAGCGAAGAACCGCTCCACAGCTTTTGATCCCAATCGGGCTTTGCGAGCTCGGCCCATCCGTAGCTTTCTTCTACATCATTCCATAATACGTCGAGCATGACAAGTCCGATTTCGCCGCTGCCTTGTTTTTTTACATTTCCCTCTCGTCCCCGTTTTATATTGATATCACCGCCGCTTTTCAATTCCGGCGCTTCACCTGTGTGTTTTTCAAATTCACCGCCCGTACCGAACACACGCTCATACCACAGCGACAAATTTCTCTGTGCCGTCGCCATCAAATAATCTGCGGTATCTTGATTCGCAACGGCGAGCGCCTTCACATCTATGCCGATATCAGGTGCTGTCGTTACATACCATTCATACGGGTGTACGGTTTGTGTTTTACGTGTGACTTTCCAAAAATTCGAATCGACGACAACGCGTCGTTTAATAATTTTTTGACTCCACGTGTATCCGGAACCGAGTACCGTTTCTTTTACATAATCTTCGATGCTTTGATTTTGTTCCCCCACGAGCGCATAGTATCGATCGCGGCTGTTAATAAGACTTTGTTCCGCCTGTTGCACTGCAATCCTCACAGCCCGATCCTGCAAATCTTTGTTCGTCACAGCGAGCACTTCAGCCGCCCGATGTGCGATTTCGATATCCGATCGTATCGAATCGTGACGAACGGCGGCAAATACGGCGGATTCGATACGATTTTGCAAAACGCTGCTTTGCTTTTCGAGTTTTCCCAACAGCGTTTCGCCGAGCAAGGCTTCCGTATATTTTTCGTTGTCGATAATCGCTTTCGGAAGCGTTTTTCGGGCAACGCTTCTGGCTTCCATAAGTTTTTCGGCCGCTTCGCGTTCCCCCGCATCTTGACGCAATTCGGTTTCCGCCGCCGCGTCAAGATACATACCGTTTATCCATTCCTGCTTTTGCGTCAAAAATACGCCGTAATTCGATTCCCATTCGCTTTGCTGCAGCGCGTATTCTTCAACGAATTCGCGCCGCCACGTGTTGTGCCGGACATTCATCTTTTCCTGCGCTTTTCTCCACTCCACCGCCGACAACAACGCAATATCGTTAAGCTGCCGCAATGCGTTTTCATGTTCCGTCTTTGCCGCATTCATATTTTTCATCAATTCGATTTTATACGCGTCGTACAAACTCGTATTCTTTACTTTTGTCTTTTCTCCGATAAAATTCAGCAGCTGTTCCTGTACATACGCGTCATAGGTTTCCGTCGAACGGGTAAAATCGCTGCAGCTGTTTCCGTTGTAGTAATCTCCGTAATACGCTCCCATACTTTTAATAAATTGTACGGTATCGTAGGTACCGTTTCCCCATGCGCTTTCCGCATACTCTGCAAACAAACGTTTTTCGGCGGCGGAAATGCCGAAGTTTTCATTGTATAATTCCGTATATTTTTCAGCCGCTTTTTTCCGGGCTTCCGTACTTGCCGTCACGTCAGACGATTCAAGGGCAAGCTTTCGCAATTCGACGCGTACACTTTCATCGAGTATTTTGCTCTTTTCAACATATACGTGATACGCGGCAGCAGCGTTCCGCTGTGCGGCAAAAAGTGCTTTTCGTTTTGCATCGAGCGCATCGGCGGCTTTATCGCGTTTTGCTTTATATACGTCCGCCGCTTCATCGATAAAACTGCGCGTATTTACATACGTTTTGCCGCCGTCCGCCGTACCGATAATTTCATTGAGCAGCGATTTCGATATAAGGCTGTTATCAATAAGCGCAGTCCGCAGGTTTGCCGCAATCTCCGTTCCGCTTCGCTCGGTATCGCCGAACAGCGCAGTGTAATCGTGTACCGCGTTTTCCCGCGCGGACTTCGCTTTACTGAGCGTATCGAGCACGAGTCGAATTTTTTCGTCTCTATTTAAAGCAGAGGCTGCCGCATTTTTTCGATACGCATGACATTTATCGCAAACCGCTCCGGCATATTTTCCCGTCGCGTCGGTACGTTTAAACCAGCCCCAAAAAATGCGCTTGAAATACGTATGCCGGCTTTCGATCCGATCCATCTCGTCGGCAAGCCGTTCGAGGGCACGGGTTTTTAAAATATCGACTTCAAATCCCTCGAGTTCCGCACCGAGTATATTGCCGCCGTTCCTAAAGATAATGCACTTCGCAATATCGTTTTCTCCGCCGGCTTTAATAACCGCCTCGTATGCATCCCACAGAACGGCTTCACGGTACTGTTTATATTTTGCATAAACGTCGATTCCGTGTTCGCTGTTGACGTTCGGCATCTGAAAAACAGCTTCGGCATCGGCTTGCAGGCTTTTGATTTTATCGTCGCTGCACCGGTACTGCAAATACATAGCGGCGAGTATGACGTTTTCTCTGTATGAGTTTTTTTTCTTCCACAGCGAATCGAGCCAGTCTTCCGCCTCTTTTTCCGCCGCAGTCCGTTTAATCTTTCCCTGCGTTATCGTCTGCAGTACCGCGGCATCGTCATCGGTAAAATAATTTTTTTGCTCGGCAGTATTGTCGACGCCCGTGTATTCGCCCGGATATACGTTATACTCCGTCCATTCCCGCGTTTTGGCAATCGTATTGCCTTGTTCATCCGTTTCATAATATGTTTCGCTTTTATGATCCGCAACGACTTTTTGCGTCAGCACGTAATTCCAACTGTCGTCTCCGTTTTTTTCGATATGTACAAGTTGTTCCGCTGCAGTGTAATCGAACGGCATAGTCAACGTGATGCGCGCATTCCGTTCAGCGGATTCCGCGGCCGCAAGCATTTTTTCTTTTTCGCGATACATCATCGATATTTCATGCTGTATAACGAGCGTTTCATAATAAGCGCGATCGATTTTTTTATACGCTTCAAGTTCCGCGTTTTCGGCAAGCGTCGCATTTACATTTTGTTTTTCGGCAATCAAATTTTCCAGCACCCGTACGGAAAGCAGTGCCCGCTCTCTTGTATATGCCGCTTCCGAAAGTTTTTCTTTCGGCGTTACATAGTGTTCGTTCGCATTTATTCCGATATTTTCAAGATATACGCTCGACGCCCAATCGAACACGGCTTGTGCACAGCGCTTGGCAATACGGAGCTGCTCAAGTTCCGTATACGCGGCATTGCACGTATCGACTTTTTGCATATACGCGTCTTCGGCGGCTTTCAATTCGCCGATCGATTCCGCATAGGCGACGGTTGCCGCTTCGATATCGCGCTGCAAGGCCGCCGCTTTTTTATTATTTTCTGCAATCCGCGCAGCTATGCCGTCGGCATCGGACAACAAAAACAATTCCGCATACAGATCAAGTTTTTTCGTCGATTCGTTTTTGTTTTCAAGCGCCTGCGCCAGCACGGCGTATAATTCGCTCGACGTTTTTTCGCCCGCAGTATAACCCTCTTGTAAAAAGAATCGCGCCGCTGCCGTTACCATACCCTCTCTCGTGCGCATTTCGGCGGCGTCCGCACCGGTAAATACATTCCGTATTTTTTCTTTTTCTTCCGACGAAGCGAATATCGACGAATTTAAATAGCCGTTTTTTAATAATTTTTCACTCCAAACACAGTTCGTTTTTTTTGCATATTGTATGACACTTTGCAAAAACCGATACTCAAGAGCAAACGTGCTCAATTCCGCTTCCTGCTCTTCGGTAAGCGTTTCAAGTGTTGCTTCGTTTTCATACAGCGCAAGTTTTTCACGGCATAGCGCAAGTCTTTCCGCCTCTATTTTTCCGTCGGTATCCGAAAGCGCGGCATAACGGTAGGCTTCCGTATCCAAATACGTCTGAATATATGCTGCAAGCGCCTTGCTTGCTCCATCCAAAAGTCCCGTCGAAAACGGCGTAAACTTTTTTATATAATCGATAACATTATCGTATGAATTTTTTCCCGCTCGTACCGGCGATGTATCGTTTTCCCGTATCGTTTTTGCAATCGCAGCCTTTGCATCCGCATACTGCTGCAGTATCGCATTTGTATCATCTCCGTCTATATTCTCAAAATCCCGCTTTTCAAACTCCGAAAATTTTGCTATATAGTAATCGTAGGCCGACCGGGATATCGCATCGTTTTTTTCGGAATGCGTGCCGGCAAACAACAAAATCGTTCTTTCGATCGTTTCACGCTGTACCGTCGGCTGTATGGATATCAGCGTAGCGTTTTCCTTATCGGCATCGGCAAACGCCTCTTTTGCACGTTGTAGATTTTTATACGCGGCATGCAGTTTTTCTTTTGCACGCGTTATGTCGACATCCGTAAGTTCGCCGCATAAAACGCGGTATGCATCGTATGCGATTTTATACGCGTACTCCGCATCCTGCAAGCGTTTTTCCGTTTCCGCCTTTGCTTCACGAGAAGCGTCCGTGACCGATGCATATTCGTCGACCGCTTTTGCAATTTCATAATTTTCATCCGCTGCCGCAGCAAATACTTTCGCTTTGAACAGTTCAAGCTCCGCTTCACCGTACCCGTATTCTCCTGCTATTGCAAGTTGAAAAAGATTTTTAATCGATTTGTCGAGGCGGACTTTATCGTATAGGGCAATCCGATGCCACTCCAGCATCGTTTCACCCGCCGAAAGTGCATCGGTAAGCACGACAAAATTATCGTTTTGCAGCAAAACGTCATCGCTTTCTTTCAATGCAGTGAGATACGCTTTCAGCTGCGCCGTATAATCGTCGCCTGTAAAATTGCCGCCGGCAGCTTTTTCCTTTTGTGCCGCAAGCTGCTTTTTCAAATCCGCGATATACGCTTTTATCGCTTTGTCGGATGAAAATTCATCGCCGTTAACATACGCCTGAAGCTCTCGTTCCAAATTCTTGACATTTTCCGCAGCGACAAGCGCAGATAATTTTTTCCCCACATCTTCATATTTTTTCAACACAGCGATTTTATCGTAATAAGAAAAAAAATCGTCTCTATTGCGTTCGACAATTCTTTTTTCCCGACCCGACTCATACGATGTACAAGTAAGGACAGCTTTGTTATATTCTCTTGATTTTGTATAATCGAGTTTACCGAAAGACATTATATTTTTATTAATTATATTCTGCAATCGCAGAATTTCGGACACGTACTGCTGCAAGACGGCATCGTATTCCCGTATGATCTGCCGTATGTATTTATCCTGCCAATCGTATATATTCGCACGAATAATCTTCAACGTTTCCGCATCGATTTTTATATCGCCTTTTCCGTTTACCATATCGTATAAAATATTGTTCGGATCTTCCGTCTTCCAATACGAATACACACCCTTGTACTTGGAGCCCCATAATGCGATCCAATTTTCGATGCCTTCCCGTGACATCGCAAACATATCGCGTATATCGTTGTATACGGTCTCCTGCATCCGCGCCGCATCGTAACGGTACGATGCATTTTCATTAAGCACCGCCCGATAATTTTCGAGCAAGCCGTTTATCTCGTTTTCATAATCTTTGTTTTTTTTCGCGATTTCCCGCTCAAGTTTTTTGATGCGCGCATCGATGCTCTTTTCCCATTCAGCACGCTTATCGGAAAGCGTTTTTTTCGCCGCTTCCCAAATCCGTTCGCTCTCTTCATACGTCCGCTGCGCTTCGTTTTCCCATGCAAGCCTGTCGCGTAAAAATTCACGTTCCGCATCTTCCCACTTTGCAAGACCTTTGGTAAACACTTCTTTAAAGCGCGACAAAAACGCATCTTTGTTAATTTCGTTATCGACGGGAGAGTCAATCGTTTTTTCAAGCGATGCGAACAGTTCGTTCATATCCCGTTCCGTTTCCGTATACGTTTTTTTCGTCAAATCGTCCGCGATCGCGCTCGCCGCTTCTTTCGCTTTTTCCGCTTTAAGCGAATACGTATCTTTTATAAAATGGGCAACAAAGCGTTTTCCTTCAATCTGCGAAAGCATTTCCGATTCGCGCCGCATCGCTTCGCGTGATGCTCCCGCATCGTATTCGTCGAGATACCGGTCGATGACATTCCGGCTTTCCGTAAGCCACGCATCGTAAAGCGCACTCGCTTCGGCAAGCGTATACTGCGACGTGTCAAAATCGTTCATTTTTTCTTTGAGTTTGAGAGCGAGTTCCGACGCCGCTTTTTTTTCGTGCGCCCTCGTATAGCGTGTACAGATCCAATCCGCGTATTTTTTTGCGATCGTATTTTCATAATACGCTTTCGCATCCGCACGCGAAGCGCTCCACGCATCGGCATCCTGTTCTTTCAGCGCTGTCATCGCGTACTCCCACGCCGAAAGCGCCGTAAGCATACCCTCGTCGGCGATCCGCTTCCATTCGTTTTCGTCGCGGGCTTTTTCCGCGCGATTCAAATAATAATCGATGCGGATCTTTCCCGATGCGAGACCGGATGCGATCTCCTGCGCCGGAACGATGCTCACGCCGTACGCGAACATGAGCACGGCGGCCATCACTCTTGTTAATTTTTCATTCATACCATACCTCCGAAATGCGATTTTTTTAAACTCCGTGCCATACAGCCCGGAAACAATACAAACGATACGACGAGCGCATCGATGATTCCGAAAATCATAAAAAACGAAAGACCTCTCGAAAACGAATCCCCGCCGAACAGGTAGAGCGGCACGGCGCCGGCCGCCGTCGTGAAAGAGGTAACGAGGATGCTGCGCGCTTTTTCCCGTATACAAAATTCGATGCGGCTTTTTTTCGATTCCGTTATATAGATCGCGTTGTTGACGGTGATCCCCGACAGCACGACCATCCCCGTAAGGTCGCCGAGTTCGAGCGGCACGCCGGACGCGAAACGTATCGCAAGCGGCAGTACAAAAGACGCCGGAATGACGGAGACGATGAGCGCCGCAAGCTTCAGCCGTTCGTTCAGCGCCGCAAGCAGGATAAATATCCCCGCAACGCAGAGCACAAGAGCGGAGACGGCAAGCGTATAATCGGTACGCAGTTCGGCGATATCCCGTTCAAACGAAAAACAATAGCCTTTTTCAAGCGGGATCTCCGCGAGCCGGCCGCGCACAAAGTCCGCCGCTTCGCTTGTACTCAAGCCGCTCGTTTCCGCAGTAAAATACGCGCATCGCCTTCCGTCCTTTCTGTAAATTTTATTAATCTTTTCCGCCAGCCGTATTTCGCCGAGCGCGGTCAGCGCAATGCTGCCCGACGGAACCGGCAGATGAATGTTTTGTATCTGCGAAAGGGAGGCGTTTTGCAGATTTTTTCCTGCGATACGGATATCGTATTCCCTGCCGTCCTGCAGCCACTTGTCCGCAACGGGACCGAACATGAGCCAGCGCAGATTCGATGCGACTGACTCGACGGTCAATCCGTTTTTGATAAGCATCGTTTTATCGGGGACAAACGCATATTCTTTTTCCGCTTTTTTAAAATTGAGTACGACGGAATCGATATGCTTTAACGGAGCAAGCGCAGCTGCCGCCCGTTCCGCATATATCCTGCACTGCGTTGAATCGTCGCCCGAGGCGGCGAGCCGAAAACGCGCGAATTTTTTCCGCTTCTTTTTTTGCAAACCGGGTACGTATAAAAATCCGTCGGGTACGATATGCGCCGAAGATGCGGCGATTTTCCGAACGCGTCCGACGTCGGCCTCGCGCACACAGCCGATTTCGATATCCGCCGAACCGCGCTTCGCTTCGGTGCGTACAAACGAAACTCCGGAGTCTTCTTTTAATCGCAGCGCAAGCCGCCCTACGTTTTCATCGATGTACGCCGCACTCGTTTCGGGTTCGTAATCGACCGAGGCGAAGATGATGCGGCTTTTTTCGTCGGGTAAAAGATTTTTTCCGCTCATCAAAAACAACAGCGGCGGAAGTGCCGTACAGCACGCATACAATGCAAAAACGACGCGGCCGTGAGCAATGCTCGAAGATGCCGCCCTGTACGAAAAGCGCACATACAGCGATTCGATTTTTTTATACAGCTTCCGTTTTTGCCTTGCCTGTGATCCGCAGCGGATGCAGCACGGAACGGATACCGCCGACAAAACGACGGATGCCGAAATCATTATGCTCATAGCGGCGGCCGTATTTTTCGTACCGGGTACGACGGCATCGAGAAAAAAAAGCGGGATCACCGCAAGCAGCGTCGTACAGCCCGCCGCCGTAAGAGACGCGTGCAGCCGCCCGACCCGATCAAAAAATACGCCGTTCGACGGACTCGTTTCGGCGCACGCGACGATAATCAGCGCCGAATCCGCAATGAGACCGAGCGCGATCGACATACCCGCAATCGTGCGGCGGTTCAGCGTAAATCCGAAAAGCTGCAAAAGCCCGACCGTCCATACGCTGTCGGCAATCAACAGGAGTAAAATAAGGACGGCCGCCGAAAAGGATTCGTAAAAAAACGGCACGATGACGGCGACACAGATAAAGCTCTGCACGAATGCAAAGGCGACCGAACGGATGAGTTTCAGCTGTTCGCCGCCGGTGTCGTATAAAATCGTATACGGGATGCCTTGTAGATCGGCGGCTGAAAGAATCTTCTTGCACGCGGATGAAACGGCGATGCTGTTCCCGTCCGATGAACACTTGACGTTCAGCGCAATGCACTCCTTCCCGTCGATGCGCACGATCCCGTCCTGTTTCCGCGGCCGCATTTCTACGTCCGCCACATAGCCGAGCGTCGAATAATTTTCTCCCGTCTTTATCGGAAGCGCGCGAAGATCGTCGAGATTTTTCAGCTTCGTGTCGAATACGATCGATTTGTTGTACCGCGAAGTCCGTATCGTACACGCGGGACTCGCCGTGTTGCCGTCGCGCACGGCTGCCGAAAAGTCGGACGGATTTTGAATCGCGCTCGATGCTTTTTCCGGATCGAAGGATACGAAGACTTCGTTTTGTGCGCCGCCCGTAACGATCGCTTCGGAGACGCCTCGCACGCTTTCGATTTTTTTCTTTAAAGCCGATTCTATCGTCTCGCGTGTGCGCTCGTCCTTTTTTTCAAAGGCGACGCACAGGACGCTGCCGGAATGCGCGTCGGACGCGTATATGCGCGGTTTTTGCACATCGCGCGGAAGAAGCGCATACAGAGTATCGACGACGTTTCCGATCGAAAGGTAGACGTTTTTTGTGTCGACCTTTTTATTAAAATATGCCGTCGTCGTCGATTTGCCGTTTTCCGCAGAAGAGTCGAGTTCAACGAGCCCCGCAAGCGGTAAAATTTTTTCTTCGAGCGGGATCGTTATGAGCCGTTCGATTTTGTCGGCATCGACTCCGTAATAATCGAACTCGACGCTGAACACCGTATAGCGTCCGTCGTACGATTCGCCGATCTCTATACGGAGCGCACACGTGATAAGGCAAACCGTAACGGCAGCGAATACGAAAAACGCGAGCTTCGGACGCTCATACCAAGAACGCAAGGTCACGACAAACGCCTCCTTTTCAAAACGGAAAAGAGCAGCGGCGGCATAAGGACAAGCACAACGACAAACGACGCAACAAGCCCGCCGACGATCGCAATTGCCATCGACGACTGCTGATTTTTGCGCAGCGGATCGACGGCAAAGGGAAGGACGGCGAATACGGTTGTCAACGTCGTTATTAAAATCGGACGGAGTTTTGCGACGCTTGCGGCGATGACGTTTTGCTCCGTGATATCGTTTTGCCTTGTTATACTCTCGTATAAAATGATCGCGTTGTTGACGGCCGTACCGAACAGTACGACAAGGGCGATCACGCTGTGTATATTGAGCGAGCGATTGCACAAGAGAAGCAGTGCAAAGGCTCCGGCAAACGCAGGCGGTATAGAAACGAACATGAGCAGCGGGATAACGAAGGATTCGAACTGAGCACCCATAATGCAGTAGAGCAGCAAAAACACGACGGCAAGCAGCACCGCCGCGCTTTTGAAAAACTCTTTCATCTGTATATCGCGAAGCGAAACGATGCCGCCGGAATTTACTGATTTTTCTTTCAGTACGCCGCTTATTTTTTTTGCGTCTTTTCTGTTCCA
This sequence comes from Treponema sp. SP13, assembly GCF_050938355.1. Taxonomy (NCBI): domain Bacteria; kingdom Pseudomonadati; phylum Spirochaetota; class Spirochaetia; order Treponematales; family Treponemataceae; genus Treponema; species Treponema sp. SP13. Next base: position 83,054 of record NZ_JADOVM010000005.1, on the reverse strand, counting down.
ACGATGCAGCGTCTTTTCGTTTTCAACCGCTTCGACCGTACCGAGAGAGGACAGCGGTATATCGGTTTTACCCGCAACGACGCCCGTGCGCATAAGCTGTTCTACGGCGGTAAAGGTCCCGTCGGCAAACGACACGCGAAGCGGTATCTTTCGCCCGCCCGTATAAAAGGCATTCGACTCGACACCTTCGAGGGCAGCGTAAGCGGCGGCGGCAGTCTGCGATGCGGAAACGGCAAACCGCGCGCATGCGCTTCTGTCGGGGATAAACGCCGCTTCCTGTAAAATATCGTACGGCGCGATATCCCGCTCATCGCAGAGGGCAAGCGCCGTTTCCGCTGCCGCTTCGGGCGAAGAAGCGGTCACGATGAGAGGCGCTGCATCGGAAGCAAGCATCTCTTCGAGCAGATTGCGGCTCGTTTCAAGCGTATATCGCATATCCGTATTTTGCAAAATCGCATCGAGTGCGGCCGCGATTTTTTCGGGATTCTTCCCGCTGCACGTGATGCGCATCGTTTCTTTTTTCGCTTCCGGAGCGGCGAGCTGTTCGTAATCGTCTTTTTCTATGCCGCCCGATATGCACACCGCATCGATAAAATCCTCCGCCGACAAAGCACGGTTTATAAAATCCGCGTCGGAGAACAGCGCATCGAGCGAAGGCGCAGTGCCGTAACGTATGGTCGCGCCGACCGTGCCGCTCGGAGATACCGGCAGCAGCTCTTTTTTTAAAAGCAGTACGTACAGCGTTCCGACGCATAGGCAAGCGGCGAGCAAAACGGGAACCGCATATTTTTTTTCGAATATCGTTTTTAAACAATCGCCGTAGAGTTTTTCGCCGCACGAAAGGGCAGGTACACGGGCGTATGATTCGATTCGTGTTGAGCGTTCAATGCCCCGCTGCCGTTTAAAGCTTCGCTTCGAGCTTCCGGCGAAGTTGTCGATCAATTTTTTCGATTGCAGCGACATCGCTGCGGGAATATACGTCATCGCAAGCACAAAAGAAAACGCGATCGAAGCGATGACGGCGAGCGCCATATCGGAAAAGAGTTTGCCGAAGAGTCCGGGGAAAAAGAAAAACGGAACGAAGGCGGCTATCGTCGTTACGGCCGAACCGGAGGAAGAAAGGGATGTTTCCGCCGCGCCGTCGACAATCGATTCCGCAGCGGAAACATCCGGCTGCCGCTTCAGTTTTTCCAATACGTTTTCTATCGCTACGGCTGCCGGATCGATCACCATGCCGATTCCGATCGTTATGCCCGACACCGACAAAATGTTGACCGTTTTGCCGCACAGCGCGAGGACGAATACGGAAAAGAGTATCGAAAGCGGCATAACACTCGCGGCCAAAAGCGATACGCGCAATGTGCGCAAAAACAAAAACAGCACGATCGCCGTTATCACGGCTCCGACTGCGGCCGACACGCACAGATTTCGTATCGATGCCGTAAGTTCGTCCGACAAATCGAACACGATTTTAAACGTAAAATTTCCGCCGTACGAATTGCGCAGCAGGTCTATCTCTCTTGTTAATTTTTTCGATACGGCGAGCGGACTCGCGTCGGTTTTTTTATAGATTTTCACGCATATCGCTTCGCGACCGTTGTACGTAAAAAAGCTTTCCTTTTTTTCGGTACCGAGCGACACCGTTCCGACGTCTTTGATTTTCAGCACGCCGCCGCTGCCGTACAAAAACGGCACATCTTCGATATCGCCGAGCGTCGTAAATAAACCGGAGGTTCGAAAAAGCAATTCCTTGCCGCCGTCGCTTACGCTTCCCGACGGGTATTCGAAATTCGCCTGCGATAAAATTTCCGCAACGCTCTGCAAAGATACGGGAATCGATTCGAGCTTCGCTTTATCGAGTACGACTTTCACTTCAGGTTTTTCGCCGCCCGTAACCGAAACGGAACCGACACCTTTGACGCGCTGCAGATGCGGCCGTATGTCCGTGTCGACGATATGACGGCCGTACTCCAAATCGTTATCGTTCGGAAAAACGACAAGGGTCAGCGTTTCTCTGTGTACCGGATTGAAAAAAGCGACGTTCGGTTTTGCGCAGCCGTTCGGCAGCGCTTCGTAACACTGATCGATGATCTGCCGGCATTCGACGATCGCAATGTCGGCGTCGACATTCCAGTGCAGTTCGACAACGACGAGCGAAAGACCGTAGCGCGTCACCGATGAAATATTTTTTATGCCCTTGAGCGAGGCGGCTGCGTCTTCGACGGGGATCGTAACGAGCTTCCGCATATCCTGCGCGCTCACTCCGGTAAAGTCGGCTGAAATGAGCAAAAAGCGTTCGCTCATTTTCGGCATAAAATCGAGCTGAACCGTGTACAGAGCGATACAGCAACAGAGCAGCAGCGCAAGGTGCAGCATCAATGCGGAGACGGGATGATAAACCGAAAACGAAACGATTTTCTTTATCATAGTGTCCTCAGTCTTACCGCCTGCCCTTCGCGCAAAAACGGCGAAGGCTTATCGACGATGAGGTCTCCGGCCGAGAGCCCGTCTTCGATCCACACAAAACCGTCGCGATGCGCTTTTATTAAAACGGCTTTTTGTACCGCGCATCCGTTTACGATGCAAAAAACTTTTCCGGTTTTTTCGTCCGATAAAAGCAGCGCGCTGTCGGGTATACACGGAACGTCTTTTGCCGCCGCGCGTTCGATTTCGCAGCGCACGAACATACCCGGTTTTATCGCGCCGTTTTTATTGCCGATTTCCGTTTTGACGGAAAAATTTCCGCTCTGCGGATCCGCTGCCGGCGATATTTCGGCGATAACGGATCGATACGACGCGCCGAGCGACGGCAAAAAAAGCGAAACGCGCGTACCCTGCGCAAAGCCGACCGCATCCTGTTCCTGCACGTGGAGCACCGCATACACCGACGACGTATCCATGAGCGTCGCGATCTTTTCGTTTTCTTTTACATATTCGCCGTTTTCGTAATAGCGCGCTCCGACGATGCCGCCGGAAGGAGCACGTATCGTAAGTTCGTCAATGAGCTTACGTACCGACGCGAGCTGCCTGTCCGCCGCCTGTACTTGCGCCTGTACGGAAGCAAGCTCGGCTACCCCCGATTTCGTGTTGAGCGCTGTGAACTGCTTTTTGCGCACGTCGGGATCGCGTGAAGGAGTGATTCCTTCTTTTAATAAATCTTCATCGCGAAAACCGAGCAGCAGCGTATCGAGTTCTTTTTTCATCATTGCAATTTCCGTTTCCGCCGAACGCACTTGCAGTTTCAGCTGTTCGAGCGACGAATCGGTAACGCCGCCGAGTTCGTGCAGCCGCGACTTATTCGAAAACATATCTTTTAACAATTCCAATTCGAGCTCTTTTTGCACGATATGTATTTTCGATTTTTCTACGGCGAGCAGACGGCCTTCGGCTGCGAGCGTTTCTTCGCGGAGCTTTACGCGGGCAAGCTCGAGCGATGCGTTTGCCGAATCGAGCGCGTTCATACATTGTTCTCTCTGCAGTTCGAGCTGCACGTTGCGCAGCTGCGCGAGCTTTTGTCCCTTTGTTACGGTATCCCCTTCTTTTACGAAAAACGCCGTCACCGTTCCGCTGACCGTACACGTAACGTCGGTTTTCGTTTTATATGAAATGGAACCGAAGCTTTTAAGCACGTCGTCGAGCGCTCGGTTTTCCGCCCGTACCGCGCTCACTTCGACCGGCAAAAGCTCCCCTTCGTTTTTTCCGCCGGAAGGAGCGCACGCACAAAAGAGGGCGGCAAGCAATACGACGCACGAATATTTCATCAACGGTTTTATTAAAAACATTTTTGTAAACCTCCGAACGGAACGCACAGCAATATTTCGATATCGCGGAGAGCCGCCCGTACCGCCGTTTCCGTAGCGATGCGGTCTATCTTTTCTTCCGCGAGTTTTATCAATTCGACGAGGTAATCGATCCGCTTCATCTCGCCTTTTTCGACTTGTTCGGCGCTGACGGCAAGACGCTTTTCGCGCAGCAAAATCGATTCCGAAATCCGCTCGATCGAATCTTTGCCGTCATCATACGCGGCGGCTCTTTCAAACAATTGTTCGTGCACTGCGTTTTTTTGCAGACGGAGCTGCTCTCCTTCCCGCTCCAGCGCAATTTTATCGACGTTACGTTTAATAAAATAATTCGTATCGGGTACGATGCCCGCCGAAAGTGAATTGTCGAGGCCGACGAGCTGTTTTTTGTTAAAACCGTAACCGTTTCCGATCGTCGTCGGCACGAAAGGTACGTTCTGAAAATTCAACGACAGCTTCAGCGAATACGAGGGCTTGTTCAACGGGTAGGCCGTACCGGAAAAGGATACGCCGCCCTCGACGGCGACTTCCGGGAGAAAAAACAATTTCGTGTACTTATAGCGCTGTTCGGCATACTGCAGCGCCGCTTCCGATTTTTTTATCGCAGGATTGCGTTCGTCCGTCATGCGCTGCAGATCGGCGATGTGCGGTTCAAGATACGGAATATCGGTACCGCCCGTAAGCGCGTTTTCGAGACGCAGTTCTTCATCGGCGGCCATATCGATGATCGATTTCAGTACGCGCATCTGCGTCCGCAGTTCCCGTTCGGCTTTCTTTTTATCGTTTTGAATTTTCCTAAACGAAATAAGGTATTCCAAATAATCGTTTTCAAGCGCAAGGCCGAGACGATATTCTTCTTTAATAATTTCAAGCTGCGCCGCAGCATTCTTTTCCAAATCGTTTTTTATTTTAATAATTTCCTGTTGCCGCAGGCAAAGACAATATTGATTTATGACGGACGATTGAAAAGCCTGCAATTCCTGTTCGTAGGTTTTTACCGCATAGTACGCATTCGTCTTATTCATCTTGTACGCAACGATACGCTTGCCGCCGTCGCCAATGACTTGACGCGCGGAAAACTGCAGCGATTTACTGTGCGAATCCGCTCCGCCGATTTTAATCGCATCGTTTTCCGACCACGACGCATTGAACGACGGTAAAAATTCCTGCAGCGCAAAACGGGCCGCTTTGTAAGACGCTTCGACGTGCAATTTTTTCAACCGGTATTCTTTCGAATTCGAAACGGCGAAGGTTGCAGCTTCTTCCGGCGAACGAAAAACGGTTTCCGAAAACGCAAGCGCCGCGCAGCAAAAAAGAAGCGGTATAACGGTTTTTTTGCCGATCGATTTCATCGCCGTATCCTCATCATTTCGTAAACGTAAAAACGTTTTTCGATCGAATCGCATTTCCGAGCGAATCTTTTACGCCGTCTCCGACCGTCATCGTCACGATGCCCGGATTGCTGTTATTCGTGATTTCGAGCCCCGCTCGGACGATACACATACCCTCCTCAAGCACGATCAATTCGTTCAGCGGAAAAGCCGCAGAACTTTCCGGCGGTACGGCAAAAAGCGTTTTTATCACGATAGAGCAGCATCCGTTTGTCGCCGAAAACGCAAGGGAATCGAAGAGCGAAAAAATATCGAGGCCTGCCGCCTCTCGCGAAACGGCAAACGCGAGATAGAGCGCGGCAGCGGTATCGGATGAAGGCGGGAAAAACACCGGGTCGAAAAGCAGCGCCGAAAAATTCGTTTCCGCCGCTATCGTCTTATAGTTTACGCCGTCGGAGAGATTTCCCTCGCTCCACTCGCCCGTCTGCAAAAATCCTTTAACAAATTCGACCGGTCTGTCACTTTCGGCGTCGAAGCGGATATCGAATACCGTATCGCGTTCAGTCCCGTTTCCCGCCACGGACTGCACGCCTTTGCGCATCCGAAACGTGTATGTCTTCCCCCACGCCGGCGCGTCGAAAATGACCGATGCATGCGTTTTATCGAACGCGTTTGTCTTTACCGAATACGATACCGTCGGTACGACGGAGATATACGACGACAACGTATCGATATTCATCTCTTTTGAAAAATCGATATCGACAGCGCAGTCTTTCGGAACGGCTTGATAGCTTTTGCCATTTTCCGCCGCGGTTTGAAAGCCGTTTTTATTTTTAATAATAAACGTACAGTCCGGCATCTCCGTATCGTATCGATAATAAAACGATGAGAGGTATTCTTTTGCGAGCGCGTTCCGCGCATAATCTTCGAGGCTTTCGGACAGCGTAATTTTATACAGCGTATTCGCTTTGAGGCTTTCCATCGGCACGATGCGCACGATTCGGTCTCCGTCTGAAAAAACGCGCGCGTACGAAAAAGGCGGACTGACGGAAACGGCGGCTTCGAAAGATTCGCGCGTAACCGGTTCGGAAAAGCGAATCGTTATGGCGGACGCTTCATCGACGGCGCTGGCGTTTTGCGGTACGACGGAAATTATTTCCGGCCGCACTTTGTCGTTCCGTGTCGAAAACGTTTTGCAGTAATCGCCTGCAAGCGAATATCCGTTTTTGCTTTCGGCGGACGAAGTGACGGTGACGACGTAATCGTAATTTATTTTGATGCCGCCGGTCGGAAAAAAGCGCACTTGTTTTCCGGCGCACAAAAAAATTCCCGATGCGGGATGATCGTCTTCGGTCAGCGTAAACGCTTTTTCAACCGACATCATATCGGGTTCGAGTGAAAACACGATCGAAACGCCGTCGTCATCCCACGTACACGAATCGACGCTCATTTCGGAGAACAGCTCGGAAGCGCAGCCGACATACAAGAGGCAAAAAATTATTAAGACACAGATCATTGTTTTGCCAAAACGGTTATACATAGGTCTTTCTCCATATAGCTTCCCTCCCCGTCGTTTATCCCCGCAGGTCCGCCGGCAATTTTTAATCGATAGTACGAGCGCACATCGTCCGTGCTCACCGTAAAGCGCGTCCACGTTACCGTAAGTCTCGTTTTCTCTTCGTTCCAAAAGACGCCCGTCTTTACGGGGCTCGCCGACGTAAGCGGAAAAAGCAATGATGCCGTTACCGCGTTCGCAGCTGTTGTAAGAGCGCCGTCGGCGATCGTATGCGAAAATAAAATCCGCGCGGTCAATTCGTAGTTGCCGTCCGCATCTTTATGCAGTGAGTGTTCTATGCACGGCGCCGACAAATCGGGAACGACATCGGCATCGAGCGATAAACCGGCAACCGAAAGCCATGCATCTGCCGCGTAAAAGCGCTTGACGATCTTTTCGAAAAGCGGCGTACCGTTTTCATCCGCAGCTGCCGTTGAGACGGCGAGCGTATATTCGGCTGCGACTTTGTAGTATTCTTCCGGCACAAATAAAAAGTGCGTACGCCCGTCGCCGTACGGCACCATATAGCCGGACAACGAAGGCGAAATCGAAACGGCGTCTTTTACCGCATCGAAATCCATCGGCTTTGAAAACACAAAACCGATCGGCTGCTTTCCGGAAATATTTTTATCGAGCGCGATATCGGTAAACCAGTGCGCATCGGGCGACGTATCGCTTACGGGACAGAGGCTCACGAGCGCGGGGTTTTCCGCATCTTCCCTCGTCGAAAACGTATTTGAAAGAACATCCTGCATTTCCCGGTCGTCCGACGACAAAAGCCGTTGTACCGTCCACGCATAGGTCGTGTTCAGCTTCCACTTAGGACTCGGCGAAACGGTAATCGTCCGCTCATCCTCCGAGAGCGCAATCGAATACTCCGCCGACGGAAAAATCGAAAACGCTTTTTCAAACCGTGCCGCTTCGATTTTTTTATTAAATGAAAACACGAGCTTTTGCCGTACATCGGCGCCGATGCGTTTTTCGGGAAGCGCAAGCGCATAAAAGCGTTCTCCTTCGCTGCCGTATATAAACGTGCATATCGTATATGCGTGAAAGGCCGCACTGTTTTCCGTATGCATGAGACCGTCGATGCTTACCTGATACGGCTTTCCCCGAATCCATCCGCCTGAGGGCTTTACGTACAGCGATCGTCCGTCCCACATATATTCGGCTTCACACTGATGCGTACCCGATTTTATCGTCACGGCTTGCTCGGCATAATGACGGACGACATCGCAGTTGAACGAAAAACCGATGTACTCGCCGTAGAAGTATTCCTCTGCCGGACTTTGACTGCAGACGACTTCATATTCGTCGAACGAAATCATATTGCATGAAAAGAAAAGCGATATCGCCGCTAAAGTGCAGGCTATGCGTTTCATCGTATGTCATCCCCCCGCTTAACAAAATGTATTATTTCCGCAACCGCATCTGGATGCGCGGAAACGGCATAGGCTTTATCGAGTGCGTCGAGCGCATTCGATCGGACGCCGAGCGTGAGCCATATATCCGCCGTTTCGATGTACACTTTTTCGCTGTCGCAGAGCGCCTGTTCCGCCTTTCTGCACAGCGAGAGACGTTTGTCGGCCGCGTTTTGCTTTTGCGCCAAAAGCGCATATTGATAATAAAAACGCCAGTCCGTTTGATTGAGCGCGAGTTCCCGTTCGAGCAGCGTTTCCGCCTTATCGTATCGCTCCGTCATAATCAAAGCGCGTACATACCACAGCCGCGCTTCGGTAAATTCGGGATAGCGTTTGCACAGCGCGCGCAAAATCTTTTCCGCATCTCCTGTTTTTCCCGTAAAGATCAACAGCTTCGCTTTGAGGAGCCGCGCTTGGAAAAAATCGCCGTCGGCACGGACGGCCTCATCCGCAAGTGAAAGCGCATTCGAAAAATCTTCGCGTATGTACGCATCAGACGCACGCGCATACAGCCGCTCCGCCGCCGCGGAATCGCTGCAGGAAAGAGCGAGGAAACCCGTACTCAGCAAAAACAATATAAAACCGCAGCGCATAGTACCTCACGATAAAATAAATGCGAGCCGGTCCTGTAATCTTCCGGTAGCGTGCAGCTTTTTTTTCGTAAATGCGGCGCGGACGATCGGATCTTCGGCCGAACGCTTTGCCATGTCTACGCCTGCATACACGTATGCGCAGTCGGGAAGATTTAACAAGGCGTAGAGCGGCGAAAGTTTTTCATCGTCTCCGCTCGACATAAAACCCTCGATCGCGGCTTTTACTTCCGCAGGAACGAGCACGTTTTCGGCCTCCCCGGCCGGCAAACCGATACAAGAGGCCAACTCGCTTTTTGCGCGCGATGCGTAAAAAGACGAAGGAGCGAGCGCGATCGTCTTTTCGAGTACAGGGATCCAATCGTTTAATCCGTCCCGCTGCAGCGCGCGGACGGCAAGCCACACCGACCAATAGTACGAAGGAAAGCGTGAAAAATATTTTTCGAGCTGCAAAAGAGATGAAAGATCGCCGGACGAAATATCGCCGCGCAGCAGTTTCGCTTTGCACCGGATGTAGTCGGAAACGAAAAATGAAGAAGTCTCCGGCACTTCACGCTTCATATCGAATAAAGCTCTGATGCTTTCCAAAGCAGGAGAATCGCCGCCTGTGGGAAGTAAGGCTTCAACCGATTGCAGATTCGTTAAAAACGCATCGTCTTTTTCTTTGCCGTCAGCCGCATATTCGTAATCGAGAAAAGCGCACAACACCGCTTTTTCGGTATCGCCGATTTTTTCATACACGCCCGACGCGAATACGCCGAACCCCGGGAAAAAACCGCCGGTTTCAAAACAGCGTTCGACCAATTCGCTGCATTTTTGAAATTGCCCCGCATCGGCGAGGAGATATACGTACGCGCGCAATTCGTCCACGGAAATGCGTTCGGGATAGAGCGCGTAAGTTTTATCGAAGAGGGCGAGCGCTTCGCTTTTGTCGTCCTGCAGAAGCCGTATCTTTGCGTACAGATAGCCGTATTCCGCACCGCGTTCGGGCGTTTCGTAGGCTTTTTTCGCATAATCCGCCGCGCGCTCTTCATCGCCGTCCGCCGCATACAAGCCCGAAAGCAGCGCGCACAGCAGCGCTTTGTGCTGCGCGGAAACGCCTTTTTCGGACGCAAGCAGCGATTCCGCTTTTAATAAATACTTCCATGCCTCTCCGTAGTGTTCGGACACAAAGCAATACGAGCCCAAATCGAGCTTCGACTCGAAGTGTTCGGGATGTTCTTTTTCAAACGCGACGAGTTTTTCATACAGCGCGTTTCCCGCCAAACCGGAATTTTTAATCGCCGCATAAGCGTCGGTTTTTTTTACCGGACAACCGCTTAGGAGCGCCGCAAAAAACGGCAAAAAGATTATTAATTTTTTCATACTGCACCTCAAACGAAATGCCCCGCGTTTCGCCCGATGCGGCGCGTTCCGCGTACTGGTCGCACGGCTTTGCAATCATAAGATGTACTCTTCGTGCAAATTCGGAAACATATCGTTCGACCTATATATCGCGTGCAAATGCATTTTTTACGCGGATTTAAAAATATTTTTTTGAGAAAATTGAATGACGGATTTTGAAATGATGGAAGTTATATAATAGGTTCAATTTCGGGTTTTGAGCACAAATAAAATTGTACGTAGGCGACCTTCCGGCGGCAATCCGTTTTGAGCGATATGTTTGACTATTTACAGGATTATATTAAAGAGCTGCTTTTTCGATTTTACGGAAGACGAATTTTTACGTGATAAATTAACATTTTCAGAGATACGGGTCGATGCCTTTTTCACTAAGAAAAAATTGATAATTATTGTAAAAATATATCCGTTTAAGAGGAATCCGTAAATATTATGCAGACAAGGTATAAAAGAATTTAGCAACGCATATCGAAAGCGTTCTGCAACGATGCAGGAGTTGGATACGGTGTAGGGCAGCATTTTGCCGTTGCACATCCATTGTCGAGCAGTATTTATCGCCGGTTGTCACGGGAGCGCTTTTGATTTAGACTGCATACCGACAGTATGGAATCGATTCTTTTATCGCTCAACGACGAACAGAAGGCATCCGTCATGCAGACGGAAGGGCGCGTGCGCGTCATCGCGGGAGCGGGTACGGGCAAAACGAGAGCGCTGACGTCGCGCTACTGCTACCTCGTCGACGAAGCGGGCATCGCTCCCGGCAATATTTTGTGCGCGACTTTTACGAACCGTGCCGCAAACGAAATGAAACAGCGCGTGCGTAAGCGGCTCGGAGATGTCGATTTGGGATATATCTGCACGTTCCACGCGTTTTGCGTTCAGCTGCTCAAAGAAGACATCAGCGTTTTAAACTACCCGAAAAATTTCGTCATCATGGATACGGAAGATGAGCGCGATATTTTGCTGCGCATCTTTTCCGATATGCACATTACGATGCGGGAGATGACGGTGCAAAGCGCGATCGACGAAGTGCTCGAAGCGAAAAAAATGCGTGCCGATACGTATATCGACGATATCTACCGCATGAACAACGAACAGCTCCGCGAACGTTTCAATTTTATCAAAGACCGCCGCGATGAAATTTTTGCACGCTATATCTACGAGCAGAAAAAAATCTTCGGTCTCGACTTCAATGATTTAATAAATTTTACGACGTACATCCTCGACCGTTTTCCCGCCGTGCGCGAAAAATGGCAGGCACGCATGCAGTACGTCATGGTCGACGAATTTCAGGACGTGAGCAAAAAGCAGTACAAAATCGCACAGATACTTTCCGCAAAGCACGAGAATCTCTACATCGTCGGCGATCCCGATCAAACGATCTATTCGTGGCGCGGTTCGCACGTAAAACTCTTTTTCGATTTCGATAAAACTTATCCCGGCGCGAAAACGTTTTTGCTTTCAAAAAATTACCGCTCGACGCCGGAAATCATCAAGACGGCCGATACGCTGATCGCAAAAAATACCGTGCGGTATCAAAAGACGCTTACGGCGGAAAAGGCGGCGAGCGTCAAACCGATTTTTTGCCATTGTAAAAGCGAAGGCGAAGAAGCGCTTTGGATTTTTAATAAAATCGATGAGCTTGCAAAACGCGGCGTACCCTACGGCGACATCGCGGTTTTATATCGCGCGCACTATCTTTCCCGTGCGATCGAAGAAACGTTTATCGATAAACGCGTACCCTATAAATTTTACAGCGGTATAGAATTTTACAGCCGCAGAGAAGTCAAAGATATCGTGTGCTACCTCCGCATGATCACGTCCGGCGACGACGTCGCGTTTTTGCGCACGGTCAATATGCCGTCGAGGAAAATCGGCAAAGCGAAAATAGATGCGCTGCGGACTCTTGCCGAACAAAACGGTACGGCGCTCTACGACGAACTCAAAAAAAATATCGATACGCCGCTTTTTGCAGGTACCGGAGCGCGCGCATACGTCGAAGCGATAGAAACGCTTCGCGCATCGTATACCGCCCTTCCGCTCGGTACGCTGCTGCAGGCGGTTATGGACAGGTCTGGCTACGAAGCGTACTTGCGTTTGCAAAACGACCAGGACAGGCTCGACAATGTCGCCGAATTCCGCCGTGCGGTAGAAAAAGCGGGACAGGACGACGACGCGAATCTGGAAGACTTTCTCGCGCACATAGCGCTCTTTACCGATTTGGACAGAGAAGAAAATCGAAGCAATGTCAAACTCATGACGATCCACGCGGCGAAAGGTATGGAGTTCCCGTATGTGTTTGTCTGCGGTCTGAACGAAGGCGTGTTTCCATCGCGCAAAACGCTCTCGCTCGACGATATGGAAGAGGAACGAAGGATCGCGTATGTCGCGATGACACGCGCGAAAGATGCGCTCTTTTTGTCGGATGCGGAAGGGACGGCGAACGACAACCTCTTTAAACAGCCGTCGCGTTTTATTTTCGACGCGGGACTCGAAAACCTCACGCTTGAAAGAGAACTCGACGAATCGCTTGTCGTGCAGACGAAAACGCTCATCGATTACAGCGAAGCGCAGCTCAAACGGATCGGCACGCCGTACGAAGAAGGCACACGCGTGCGTCATCCTATTTTCGGCTGCGGCACCGTCGTTTCGGTAAACAAAAAAGCCGGCTGTTACGGCATCGCGTTCGATTCGATGCAAACCGAGCGGAACATCCGCTTCGGTGCGGAATTGAGCGAAGTGGAGTAAAGGACGCGCGTTGCTCGTCCGCTCTTCGATGCGGGATTGTGCGGGGGCGAACGCTATGATGAAAATATCACTCTAAAGGGAGTACGATACCTGTTAATATTTAAACAAAAAACGGATATTATCGATAATACTCGGATTGATACATAATGATAATAGATTTAAAATAGACAAGGAGAAAAATAATACATGGCTAAAGGAAACAAAAACAATACGGCGACTATCGGTTTCGAACAACAGATTTGGGCCGCTGCCGATATTTTGCGCGGCAATATGGATGCGGGACTCTATAAGCATGTCGTTCTCGGGCTTATCTTTTTGAAATTCATCTCGGATAAATTTGATGCACGGCGGCAAGAGTTGCTTGCGGCCGACGACGATGCGGAAGATAAAGACGCCTACACCGAGGTGAACGTATTCTTCGTGCCGCCGTCGGCACGCTGGAGCGTTATTTCCGAAGCGGCACATAAAGAGGAAATCGGCACGGTTATTGATGATGCAATGCGAGCAATTGAAAAAGAAAACAAACGGCTGAAAGATATCCTTCCCAAAAATTATGCCCGCAGCGAATTGGATAAGCGGCGTTTGGGAAACGTGGTAGACTTGTTCACCAATGTTCAAATGGCCGAACACGGCACCGATAAAGATATTTTAGGCCGTACCTATGAATATTGTCTTGCAAAATTCGCCGAGAAGGAAGGTAAACGCGCGGGAGAATTCTATACGCCGGCCTGCGTAGTACGGACACTCGTTGAAGTGTTGCAGCCGTTTAAAGGACGCGTATACGATCCGTGTTGCGGTTCCGGCGGGATGTTCGTACAGTCCGCCGATTTTGTAAAACATCACTCCGGTAATATCAACAACCTCTCAATCTTCGGACAGGACGCCAATCCGACTACGCGCAAAATGGCATTGATGAATCTCGCTATCCGAGGGATCGAAGCCGACCTCGGCGATTACAATGCCGATACATTCCACCACGACTTGCATAAGACGCTTAAAGCGGATTTTATCCTCGCCAATCCGCCTTTCAATCTTTCGGATTGGAACGACGGCAGTTTAAACGATGATCCGCGCTGGAAGTTCGGTTTGCCGCCTTCCGGAAACGCCAATTTCGCGTGGCTCCAGCATATGATTTCACATCTTTCGCCGAACGGAAAAATCGGCATGGTGCTTGCCAACGGTTCGCTTTCTTCCCAAACAGGCGGAGAAGGTGAGATTCGCAAAAGAATAATTGAAGACGATCTCGTAGAGGGCATTATCGCTATGCCTACACAGCTGTTTTATACGACGCAGATTCCGGTATCGCTTTGGTTTATCAACCGTAACAAAAAACAAAAAGGAAAGACACTGTTCATCGACGCTCGCAAAATGGGAACGATGGTCAGCCGGCGTCTGCGCGAATTAACCGCTGAAGATATCGGCAGGATAAACGCTGCCTTTCAAGCTTTTAATGCCGGGACACTTGAAAATGTACAAGGTTTTTGTTCCGCCGTCACTACTGCCGAAATAGCTAATCAGAATTATATTCTTACCCCGGGACGCTATGTGGGCATCGAAGCGCAAGAAGATGACGGCGAGCCGTTTGAAGAAAAGATGACACGATTGACCGGCGAGCTCTCGGAGTTGTTCAAACATTCACGCGAATTGGAAGATGAAGTCCGTAAAAAGCTGGGAGCGCTCGGGTATGAAATATAAACTTTCCGATATTTGTACTTTTACTGATGAGCAAATTGTTGTCACCGATTTGGATTTAAATAATTATATTTCTACGGAAAATATGCTTCAGAATAAAGAAGGCGTTATTCGTTCGGCCCGATTACCGACCGTCAATCAAATACAAGCCTATCAACCGGGAGACGTGCTGATTTCCAATATCAGACCATATTTTAAAAAGATATGGTATGCCGACCGCAGCGGCGGATGTTCAAATGACATACTGATATTGCGGGCAAAGGAAAATACGTATCCCGGATTTCTTTATTATTTACTTTCGGATAATGCTTTTTTTAATTACGCTACAGCCACGGCAAAGGGAACAAAAATGCCGCGCGGCGATAAAGATGCAATAATGAAGTATGAAGTTCCCAATCTACCGATTGGTATACAAATTAAAATTGCGGATATACTATCCGCATTGGATGCTCAAATTTCCAACAATAAAGCAATAAACAATCATTTATCGGCTTATTGTGTGAATATATCCAAAAATTGACGCGGCGTTACGACAAAAGGATTTGCAGGAAAATGTTTTATATTACCCGTAATCAAATAGGTTTCAAACTGCTTCCGTGCATTCAATGTAACTGCATAAAAAACAATATCTTTCGGATCGGGTATCGGCTCTGTTATACTTATGCCGTCAAATTTTAAGCCTATTTCTTGTATCGCATTCACTGCAATATCGACCGATTCCGTTGGAAAGCAAAATTTCGAACGATGCAACACGGCGGAATATTCGGCAATGATTTCCTCATTGTAGACAGGGATAATTTTTCCGGCGTACATATAGTCAATAATATAACGGGGAACGGAATTTTCTTTTAAGAATGCGGAAACAAGAACATTCGTATCAATGACGGCGTACAAAGGCACCCTCACTATCGCTTGCGAGCGGCATCGATTTCGGTATTGATTTCTTCAAGACTCATGTCGGAAATGCCGTTTGAAGCTGCGCTTTGTGCCATTGCCTGCATTGCCGATAGTACGTTTTGCGGAATCCGTGCTCTTACGGCATCCCGATCATAGTTTCCCAATTTCATACTGAACGGAATACCGTTTTCGGCAACGCTGCGCTTAAAAAAAATACGTACCGCTGTCGATAAATCAAGCCCCAGATTTTCATAGACGGCAGCCGCATCGTCTTTCAGT
Organism: Treponema sp. SP13; assembly: GCF_050938355.1. Taxonomy (NCBI): domain Bacteria; kingdom Pseudomonadati; phylum Spirochaetota; class Spirochaetia; order Treponematales; family Treponemataceae; genus Treponema; species Treponema sp. SP13. Next base: position 67,340 of record NZ_JADOVM010000005.1, on the reverse strand, counting down.
TTTTCATCAACACGGATTTGAACCAATGTACTTGCCATACTCAACCTCTATTATAGTATTATATCACAAAACTCTATTTTTGCAAGTACATTGTAATGACGATGCAGCAGGTTAGTTTTGTCCGTTTTAATCCGTTTTGAGATGTGAAACATCAATTTCTCCCGACATAAGGCGGGGTAATAAAGCGTCTCGGAGAGCAGATAGATATATATTTTGCTCTCGATTTTCAATTAATAGATTTCGTATAATTTCAAAATATATAGAATATCTTTGATAATCATCGGGCACACATATTGATAATTGCAATACATATTGTTTATCAACATGAGGAATTGCGGAACCCGTTATATGATCTCTAATATTATTTTCGAAATATTTTAATGTTTGATATATAATTTCCTGCATTGATAGATTTGAAACGGTAATCTTTGCAAGTGTAGATCCTACTATTCCCCTTTTTCCAAAATATACAGTACCAGAACTGGCACCATCCATTACCATTAGGATATCTCTTGTATGTGCTATTAATGAATTTTTAGACACCGCATATGTTTTTTGGGTACCTGTAAGACTATCTATGGTTAAATAAGGCTCACTTCTATTTTGATAATTATCAATTAGTATAGCAGGTTTCTTTCCTTTTATAAACTTACAAAAATTTAATAATGAAATACGATCCCCTTCTTTTTTTATAAACATTTCTTTAAAAATCGCCTGCGCTATCTGCTCTAAATGATTGTTTATCTTTGTATTGATAGCAATTTTATTGTCCAACGTCTGAAGAATTCGCCCGATTTTGATTTGCTCTGCAAGAGGCGGTGCAAAGAACTCCATATCGTTTATGACGCCTTGCTGAACACGTTGCCGCCCAGAACTGCCGACCATCGATTTTATAGCTTTCTCGCGTAAAATCGAACTTATAGTTAAATAATAGATAAAGTTTTTATCGCTTACATCAGGTATTGCCCGAAGAACAATAAACTCTGTTGAGCCAAAGCCAACTTCACCGTCATTAAGAATATTGACTTGTGCTGTCTTTCCATTTTCAAGACATGGAGTAATTCTGGCCATCAGTGTGTCACCATTACGAAATTTGGATCCCCCGGTAAATGGTACAATCTCATAAGAAAGAATATCTCTTGCAAATGGCTGCAGCTGCTCCATTCCTACTTTTTTTGTCATAGCACCTTTTTCAATATGTTCGTACGGATTGAAATCGATAAAATCTGCAGCTCTTACAAGTTTCCAATTACTCATATCATCCCTCTCCTCAGCCGATAAATTTTCTATGCGAATTTTTTACATTCGCCTGATTGACCATTGCATAGGTCATTGTCGTATCTATTTTCACATGGCCGAGTAAACGTTGTACTTGTTCAATGGGCATGCCTTTATCGATTGCCCGCGTGGCAAGGGTGCGCCGGAATTTGTGTGGATGAACCTTTTGTATATCCGCACGCTTACCGATTTCGCGAAGCCTTGTCTCTACACCGCCTATTAATAAGCGCTTATACGGCAGGGCAAGCGATACAAAAAGCGCAGGATTGTTATCGGCACGGCAATCGAGGTAGTTTTGCAGATGAATTTTTGTTCGCGCATCGAAGTAGACCAATCGTTCAGTTTTGCCTTTGCCGAACACGACGCATTCCCTTTCATGAAAACTGATGTCTTCCCGATTCAAACCGACCAACTCGCCGACACGCATCCCCGTAGAAGCAAGCAAGTCGATCATTGCCAAATCGCGAACTTCGTCACAGGCATCACGAAGCAGTTCCAATCCTTCGTCGGAAAAAGTATCTTTGATTATTTTATCCGCCTTTATCTTATGGATTCGACGGACGGGGCTTTTGAGGATATAATCCTCGTCCTCCAACCATCCGAAAAAGCTGCTGAAAATCCGCCGCATATTGTCTATTGTTACTTTACTTGATTTTCGTTCTTTTTGATAGTCGGCAAGATAGACTCGCAGATCGTCGGTAGTAATCTCCCGTACGGGTTTTTTGACGCTGTTTTGCATTTGTCGTATAGTTGAATCATAATATTTCAATGATTTTTCCGAACAGCCCTCTACCCCCTTTGCCGCAATAAACATTTCAAGCAACCCTTCTTTTTCCTGTTGATCGGAAGCTTGCCGCTCAATAACATCCACATCGTGAAAGTAGTATGCCAGCACCCGCTGCAGTTCTGCCTGCTGTGCTGTGTCGAGCAGCGGTGCCATACGCATTTGTATCGCCGTAATCAGTTTGTCCTTCATGTATTCCCCCTGTCTTTCGGTAAGTAATTGATTTATAATGACAGCAAGGGGAAAGATAAACAATCATTTATCATCCTCAAGGTCAGTTACCGATAATTCGCCGGACATTAGATGAGGTAAGAGAGTATCGCGAATTACTGCGAGGTTTTCATTCGCAAGACTATTCGAAAAGATCATGTCAATAAGAATACCGACTGCTTCGGTAAAATAAAAGGCAACTTTTATAGGAGGGATAATAATCGGCTCTATTTTAAGGAAATCAGAAATATTAAGGTTTTTAATACCAGTCGTACCATTTTCATAGGAAAACATTATACCCCGGTCATAAAGGTACTTCCAGTAAAAGTAGACGAAGGATGAATACCCTTGCAGTGGTTTGATAGCTCGGCAGAAATTGGTACATACCATTCCGAAATCGTATCGGTCAAGAAGAGACTGTGTTATCAGTGCACAGCGTCCAGTTGATTGTGTAGGACTTCCACCAGAAATTTCAACTACAATATCTCCAACGCTTAACTGTTTATCAGCATAATTTTTAGGAAAGATATAACGAATAGGCATTTTGCCTTTATTACCAGCATTAATGTTGTCAATATCGGTACCACGAATACAATATACTTTTTGTGTGTTATTACTTGTCGAAGTGTCCTTGCCCCAATCTCCGCCAATGATCGTAGAAAGAAGGTCACTAAAAGTACCTTCCCGCCAATCCTTCGGCATCTTTCCGCCAAAAGGCTCAAAATCCACAAACCACGATTTAAAAATCGCTTGCGCTATCTGCTCTAAATGATTGTTTACTTCTTGAGGGGTTTCGATATAGAATGTGAAAAAGGGGTATTTCTATGTCGTACACAGAGGCAGACTATGAAAAGGCGGTAATCGCGGTGTTCCGCGACATATTGGGTTACAACTATGTTTACGGTCCCGATATCGAACGCAACTATGCCGACCCTTTATATGTAGACGAGCTTATGCCCGCTTTACGGCGCATAAATCCCAGATTGCCTGAAAATGCCCTTGGCGAAGCGGTTTATAAGCTGCGGAGTCTTGAAAGCGGTACGATAGTACAAAAAAATATACGATTTATGGACTACCTCCAAAACGGCGTAAGCGTAAATTACTTCCATGAAGGCGAACGGCTATCCGCTTTGGTACATCTTGTCGATTACGAAAATGAGAATCGCAACGCTTTTACCGTCGCCAATCAGTGGACAATCACCGAAAACAGCGAAAAAAGGCTGGATGTTATCGTATTTTTGAACGGTTTACCCGTTGTAGTATTCGAGTTGAAGTCACCCAGTCGAGAAGAAACCGACGCTTCGGAAGCATTTCGGCAACTTCGCAATTACATGAACGAAATACCGTGCTTGTTCGCCTATAATGCCTTTTGTGTAATGAGCGACCTTGCAACGTCAAAAGCAGGGACAATCACCGCCGACGAAGATCGCTTTATGGAGTGGAAAACAAAAGACGGCAGCTACGAAAACACCCGATATGCCCAATTCGACACTTTTATTGAAGGAATATTCGATAAGACACGCCTGTCGGATATCATTAAAAACTTTATTTGCTTTTCAGGCGACAGAAAAATCCTCGGAGCCTACCATCAATATTTTGCCGTAAAAAAGGCTGTCATCTCTACCGACAAAGCAATCAAAACGGACGGACGCGCCGGTGTGTTTTGGCATACTCAAGGCAGTGGAAAATCTTTATCGATGGTATTTTATGCACACTTGCTGCAAGAATCTTTAAAATCGCCGACGATCGTAGTGCTTACCGATCGCAACGACTTGGACAATCAACTTTTCGGGCAGTTTGCCAAATGTTCCGATTTTTTACGCCAGAAGCCCGAACAGGCTGAAAGCCGCAAACATCTGAAAAACCTGCTTGCTGCACGGGCTGCAAACGGCATTATCTTTACCACAATGCAGAAGTTTGAAGAATCTTCCGAACCTCTTTCCGTGCGCCGCAACATTATTGTAATGGCTGATGAAGCTCACCGCGGTCAGTACAGCTTGGAAGAAAAAATCGATACGACAACAGGCCGAATTATCCGCGGTACCGCACGGATAATCCGCAACAGTCTGCCTAATGCGACTTATATAGGCTTTACGGGAACGCCTATATCCGCTAAAGACCGTTCCACTATCGAAGTTTTCGGCAACTACATTGATGTCTACGATATGACCCAAGCCGTAGAAGACGGTGCGACCCGTCCTGTCTATTATGAAAGCCGCGTTATCCATTTAAAACTGGACGAAGATGTTCTGCACCTTATCGATGCGGAATACGAAATCATGTCCGAACATGCCGAACCGTATGCCATCGAAAAGAGCAAAAAAGAACTCGGCAGAATGGACAGCATTCTCGGTGCGGAGCAGACCGTTACCGCTTTATGCGAAGATATTGTTAAACACTATGAGGAAAACCGGCAGCACGAACTTACGGGCAAGGCGATGATTGTCGCTTATTCTCGCCCGATTGCGATACGTATTTATCGAAAACTGCTTGAAATACGCCCCGAATGGATCGAAAAACTCGGCATAGTGATGACTTCGAGTAATAACGATCCTGAACAATGGCACGAACTAATCGGAAACAAACGTCATAAAGATGAGATGGCGAAAAAGTTCAAAGACGATAATGATCCTTTCAAAATTGTCATCGTGGTGGACATGTGGCTGACCGGTTTTGATGTGCCGTCTCTTGCTACGATGTACGTCTATAAACCGATGGCAGGGCACAATCTTATGCAGGCAATCGCTCGTGTCAACCGGGTTTACAAAAATAAAGAGGGCGGCCTGGTAGTCGATTACGTCGGTATTGCAGGGGCATTAAAACAGGCAATGAATGACTATACCAATCGCGACAAGCAAAATTACGGCGAACAGGATATTGCAAAAACCGCATTGCCCAAATTTATCGAAAAGCTCGAGATTTGTCGTGACCTTTTTCACGGTTTTGACTATTCCGGCTTTATAAAGGAATCCGCAACCGACCTCACCCGCGCAAAATTGATCAGCGGTGGAGTAAACTTTTTGACCGCTGTAAATATTCCTTTGCATCCCGCCGAGTTGAATGAAGACGGCCGTAAAGCGGCTTTAATGGTTGCTGAGCCCCCAATCGCTTACGGCAATGTAACGAATCGCAAAGATACTTTTATCAAAGAGGCAATGCTCCTCCGACAAGCTTTATCACTTTGCCGATCGCTTCTTACGTCTTCACAGCGGTTTGAAGCAGCTTACTTTGAAGCGGTGCGTACCTTACTTACCCGTATCACCGGAGAAAACACACCTTTATCTCTAAAAGAAATAAATGCCCGCATCAACGAACTATTAAAGGCAAGTATTCGGAGTGAAGGTGTTATCAATTTGTTTTCGGGCGCCGATACGGATTTTTCTCTCTTTGATCCCAAATTCCTTGAAGAAATCGCCAAAATGAAAGAAAAAAATCTCGCTGTCGAGATTTTGAAAAAACTGCTGGCCGAGCAAGTATCTCTCTACCGCAAAACGAATCTCGTCAAAAGTGAAAAGTTCTCCGAGATGCTCTCGCGCGCGATGAAAGCGTACCTCAACGGAATGCTCTCAAACGAAGAAGTTATAGCCGAACTGATGCAAATGGCGAAAGAGATGGCGGAAGCTTCGGCCGAAGGGAAAGCAATTGGGCTGACCGAAGAAGAGTCGGCGTTTTATGATGCCCTGACCCGCCCCGAAGCCGTTAAAGATTTCTATGCCAACGAAGAACTCGTTGCGATGACCCGCGAACTTACGGATATGCTCCGTAAAAACCGCACTATCGACTGGCAGAAAAAAGAATCCGCACGCGCCGGTATGCGCCGGATGGTAAAAAAATTATTAAAAAAATATAAATATCCGCCCGAAGGTATGGAAGATGCAATCGCAACCGTTATCGGCCAATGCGAACTGTGGGCGGATAATTAAGGGAGAATTGAACAATGAATGCTTTTAAAAGCACTATCTACAAATATCTTGGCGGAACATGCCAATACCTGATACCGCTATATCAAAGAACATACAATTGGGAACGCGAACAATGTACCCGTCTCTGGAACGATATCGTAAATCTTCATACTACACACAAAGAGGGACACTTTTTGGGCTCGATTGTCCGTATCGATGAAGATGCGGCAGCAGGTTCTACCCGGGCGATGCTTATTGACGGACAACAGCGGCTTACAACGGTAACGCTTCTTCTTGTCGCCTTGCGTGACTACGCGGCGGAACACCCGGACTGCGGGACAAATCCCAACAAAATAACGGACACGCTGCTCATAAATCAATATGAAACGGGCGACGCTAAATACAAGCTGCTTCTCACACAAACCGACAGGAAAACCCTAATAAAAAAGATCGAGGGCTCCCCGATTCCCGACTCACTCAAATCCCGCGTAGTGGATAATTACACTTTTTTCTTCGACAGAATTAACAAAGCTGAGGTTGCACCGGCCGACCTCTACAACGCTATCGGGAAACTGCAAATCGTAGATATCGTTCTCGATCGTCAGTACGATGATCCGCAGGCGATTTTCGAGAGCTTGAATTCTACCGGTATGGATTTGAAAGATTCCGATCTCATCCGTAATCACTTGCTGATGGGGGTTGATTCTATCACTCAGTCGGATATTTACAATAACATCTGGCAGCCGATTGAGCAGCTTTTCGATTACGAACACCAGAGTGAATTGCTGGATAATTTTTTTCGCGACTATCTTACAATAAAATTAGGCAGAATTCCCCGGAAAAACGAAGTATACAAGGAGTTCCGTGCCTACCATCATGCCGATAAGCTGAGTGTTCGCGATCTGTGCCGAGATATTTACAGATTCGCAAAATACTATACGGATATGTATTTTGTCAAAAGCGACGATCCCGTACTGAAATCGTTGTACGGCGATATAAAATCGATTCGCATGGAAGTTGCTTATCCGTTTTTGCTGAAAGTACATGAAGACTGTGACAATGGTTTAATAACAATTGAAGAACTGCGAGAGATTCTACAGCTTTGCGTGAGCTACGTCTTACGCCGCGCAGTTTGCGACATTCCGACGAATTCGCTGAATAAAACCTTCGCCACAATGAAAAATGACATCAAATCGGACGACTACTTGAACTCGGTAAAAGCGTTTTTTATTTTGCTCGACTCCTACAAAGAGTTTCCGGACGACGAGCACTTCTTTGATGCTTTCCTAAAACGCGATATTTACAATATGAGTCGCTGCCGCTATATCCTTGGACGACTTGAAAATTGGGATAACAAGTCGGCCGTTGTTCCGGAAAATTTGAGCATTGAGCATATCATCCCGCAAAACCCTCACCTTTGTGCAGAGTGGGTATCCGCGCTTGGCGATAGATGGAATGAAATTCAAAAAAAGTATCTGCATACAATCGGTAATCTTACATTGACGGCATACAATTCCGAAATGAGCGATTTACCGTTTACCGACAAACTGACAATAGACGGCGGTTTCAGACAGAGCGCACTCCGTCTGAATAAGTATGTCGTCGCTCAGACCTCTTGGGGCGAAAGACAGATCAATGAGCGCGCGGTTCTGCTCGGCGAAATTGCCAAAAAGGTGTGGCCTTACCCGACACTCACGGAGGTTGAACTTGCTCCTTACCGTAAGCAAAAAGATAGCGTATCGGAATATACCCTTGAAAGTTATCAGCACTTGAATGCGTTTAACCGTATGCTTTTTGAAAAAGTTAACATCCGAATTCTCAATCTCAGTACCTATGTGAGAAGAGAATTTAAAAAAATGTATATCGCATACAAACTCGATACCAATTTTGTAGATGTGATTATTCAAAAAGCGCGACTCACTCTAACAGTGAATATGAAATTTTCCGATGTCATCGATCCGAAAGGAATTTGTAAAGACTTATCAAATGTCGGCAAATGGGGTAATGGTGATGTCGAAGTCAGTTTAAGCAGTTTGGATGAACTTGATGATGTAATGGCTATCGTCGAACAGGCGTTCATGCTGCAAGACGAAGAATAAATTCATCAAATTTTCAGATAATATCCTCGATACCCGATTCCCCCTTCGTTGACAAAGCTTCCTTTCGGTGATAGTGTTTTTATCCGGTGAGATACGGTAAACGACGGCATTCGAGAGGCTGCCGTCGCTTTTATCAAAGCTTGCGATTTTCCGCAAAAATTACAGAGGCTTAGTATGAAAAAAGATTTAGGCGTTCATCCCTATGTGTTTCCCATGCCGGTGCTCATGGTTGCGACGTACAACGAAGACGACAGCGTCGACGTTATGAATATGGCGTGGGGCGGCATGTGCGCGGAAAATATGGTCGCGCTCAATCTCGACGAATCGCACAAAACGTCCGAAAATATTAAAAAGAGAAACGCCTTTACGTTGAGCGTGGCGGATCTCGACAACATTGAAGCGGCGGATTTTTTCGGCATCGCGTCGTGCAATACGATGCCCGACAAATTCGAACGTACGGGACTTCACGCGTATAAAAGCCGGAAAGTGGACGCTCCCGTCGTCGAAGAATTCCCGCTCACGCTCGAATGCAAAGTTGCGGCGATCGAACACGGTGTCGGCGGTTTTCGCGTCGTCGGTGAAATCGTCAACGTCATCGCAGACGAAAAAATTCTCGACGCAAAAGATAAAATCGATCCTGAAAAACTCAACGCGTTCGTATTCGACCAATTCCAAAACGGCTATTACCGCATCGGTGAAAAAGTCGGGCAGGCGTGGAAGAGCGGCGCCGATCTGATGAAAAAATAAACGCGGTTCGAAAGCTCGCGTGCCCGTTCGGAGTCCGCGATTCCGATCGCCCGGGACAAAACACGATTAACAATTAATAATTATTAATCGTTAGGGCGTGTCCCTCGCTCCGCTCGGGCCGGGCTTTTCGGCGTTCCGCGCTCATGCGCTCCATTCCTCCGCTCGCTCATCGCTCGCTTCGGAACGGCTTCGCCGCGCCTCCAATCCCTCACGCACGACGAACGAAAGCGGCGTCGGCCTTCGTGTCCGCTGCGTTTCGTTCAATTTGAAACGGCTCTGTCGTTTTCCGAATCTTGTGCCGTATCGATATCGCCGCATTGATTTTGCGTTTTGTTACGCAGCGTTTTGACGCCGAAAACGAAATAGACGATGTGGCATATCCACACGACAGCAAGACAAATTCTGCCGACAGGAACCCGCTTCATCATGATAAAGCCCGTAAGCATTACCGCCGTCACCGTAGCGATAACCGAAATTTTCGTTTTCAGCGTCATCGCTTTATGCTCGACAAAACTTTCCAAATGCTTTTTATACAGCGATGTGCCTATAAACCAGTCGTGCAATCTCTTCGAACTTTTGGCAAAGCAAAAAACGGTTGCCAAATAAAAGGGTACGGTCGGAAGAATCGGCAGCGCGATGCCGACGGTACCTAATCCCAGTGAGATAAAACCGAGTATTATCCACAAGATGCGAATCGGGTTTTTCATTTCAACTCCTATCAACTCCTATAAAAACTTTTCCATTTCAAAAACGGTATGTGCGATATTCAGCGTCGACATTCGATGCGATACGATGACGACGGTTTTACGTTTTGATTTTTCGTTGAGCGATTTTAAGATGATGCCTTCGTTCAGCGAATCGAGGTTGCTCGTCGGTTCGTCCAAAAACATGATCGGCGCATCGTGCAAAAAGGCGCGGGCAAGTCCTATGCGCTGCCGCTCTCCGCCTGACAACGTGCTCCCCAGTTCGCCGACTTCCGTGTCGTATCCGTCGGGAAGCGAAGAGACGAATTCGTCGAGCGACGCTTTTTTCGCCGCGTCGATTATCTCTTTGCGCGTCGCGCCGATTTTGCCGATTGCGATATTGTTTGCGATCGTGTCGCGGAAGAGGGACGTTTCCTGCGTTACGTAGGATTCTGCTCGGCGGAGGGATGCCGTATCGATCGTCCGTATGTCTTTTTTCGAAAGCGAAATGCTTCCCGACTGCAGATCCCAAAAGCGCATGAGCAATTTTAAAAGCGTCGATTTGCCGCAGCCGGACGGCCCGTGAATGCCGAATATTTTCCGTCCGGGAATTTTGAGCGAAAAATTCGTCAGGATGTTTTCCGCGCCGTAAGAAAAATCGGCGTTTGCAATATCGATGCCGTTTACGGCAAAAGCTTTTTCGGCGGTTTCATCGTTCATATTGCCGCTTGTCACTTCTTCGACGACAGGCTTTTCATCGAGCAGGGAGAGGACTCTTTCTCCGCTTGCAAGCGTCTGCATCAAATTGTTCGAAAGATTCGACAGGGCGACGACCGGCCCGAATGAGCTCATCAAAGCGGTCGTCGTTACGATGACGCTTCCGAGTGAAACGCTGCCGGCAAAAAAAGAGCGGAGCATCAGGTAAAAAACCGCGGCGTCGAAAGCGATGATGACGAGATTGGTAATGGCGCGCTGATAGGATTCAAGCGCTGAAAGTTTTTTTTGCGTAGCTGTCAGTTCCTGCGATTTCATTTCCAATTCGGATAAGCGTTTTTTGCCGCAGCCGTATTGTATCGTTTCGTCGAGGCCGCGAAGCGAATCGAGCACGAAGGCGCTCAAATTTCCGAACGCGTTTCGAAACTTGAGACCCTCCGCACCTCCGAGCTTTGCATTTACAAGCGGGATGACGGCGCCGACCGTTATATACGCGCATAAAGCGATGATGCCGGCCGCGGCGCTTCCGTGCCATATAAAGACGGTCATGCACGCCGACACGATGAGCGCGATCGCGACCGGAGAAATCGTGTGCGCGTAAAAGACTTCGAGCAGTTCGATGTCCGATGTTATTATCGAAATGAGATTGCCTTTGTCTCTGCCTTCGAGCTTTGCGGGGCAGAGTTCGCGGAGTTTTGCAAAGATGCGGTGCCTGATGACCGCGAGCAGTTTGAATGCGATAAGATGATTGCAGTACTGTTCCGCATAATGGAAGATACCGCGGCACACTGCAAACGCGATCAAAAAGTACGGCAAAATCCGAAGCGGCAGCAAGGGCGCGCTTTGTCCGGCGATGCCCGCGATTCCGGAAGCCGCCGATACCGTTACGGCGATCGCGCACAAGTGTCCGATACTGCCGAAAAAAATCGCAAGCAGCATGACGGGGATGAGCGTGCGTATGAGGACGATGAGGCGCGCCATAATTAAAAATGCGTTTTTCTTTTCGACTTTTCGCTGCGCTGTGTTGCACTTCATCGTTTTGCCTCCTCCGCATAGGTTTCGAGTTTATGCTGTGCGTTGTACATGGCAGCATAGTTACCCTTCGCTTTTATCAATTCGTCATGCGTACCCGATTCAATGACATGTCCGCCGTCGAGCATGTATATGCACGAAGCGCCGGTGATATTCGACAGCTTGTGCGAAATGACGATAACGGTTTTATTTTTTGCCAAAGCTTTGACGACGTCCATGATCATCGCTTCGCTTTCCGCATCGACATTCGAAGTGGCTTCATCGAATACGTAGACGGCGCTGTCGTGAAGCAATGCGCGGGCGAGCGCAAGCCGCTGGCACTGTCCGCCCGAAAGATTGCTGCCTTTTTCCGCAAGCTTCGTTTCGAGCCCGTTTTGCGTTTGCAAAAAATTCCACAAATTGACTTTTTGCAATGCGCGCTGCATATCCTTTTCCGAAGCATCCGCGTTTCCCATGCGGAGGTTATATTCGACAGTTCCCTTAAACAGATAACTTTCATGAGTGACGAGCGTCGCCGCGTTCATAACGGCGTCTTCGTGTATCGAAGCGAGTTCCGTTTTATTAAAGCTGATGCTGCCGGAATACCCCTTGTTCCGCGTCATGATGAGAGAAGCGATCGTGCTTTTGCCGCATCCCGATTTTCCGACGATCGCCGTGAGCGACTTCGGCTTGCATGAAAGCGAAACATCTTTCAATATGTTCCGCTCGGGAGAATATGCGAACGAAACGTCCGAAAACTCGACGGCAACGGAAGGGCCTGAAAGGACGGCGGGACCTTCCTCTTTTTCCGGCAGATCGAGCAGCGCGAATATTTTATCGGATGCCGCCATACCGTTCATCGCAACGTGAAAAAAAGAGCCGAGCAGTCTCAACGGAATAAAAAATTCTGCAGCGAGCAATACGATCATAAGGCAGCCGCCGAGCGTAACTTCTCCGCGCGCGAATTCGCCGAGAGCGATGATCATGCCGATTGCCGCTCCGCCGTACGCCATAATGTCCATAACGCTCGTGCTGTTCAGCTGCATGGAAAGCACTTTCATCGTAATCCGTCGGAAGTTTTCGGCCTCCCTGTCCATTTCTGCCGCCTTTTGTTCATCTGCGCGGTAGATTTTTAAAGTGGTCAGTCCCTGCAAATTTTCCAAAAAGCCGTCGCCGAGCTTTGCATAGAGCGCCCAGTATTTTCGCAAAAGGAATTTTGCGATCTTCATGATGAGTACGATCGAAAGGGGAATAAGCGGTACGCACAGCAAAAGGACGGCGCACGCTTTTATACTCACGAACGACAAAAAGGCAAACAGCGTTAAAGGCGCAAGCAGACTGTATGCAAACTGTGAAAGATATTTTCCGAAATAGATTTCAAGCTGTTCGACGCCGTCGGAAGCGAGCTGTACGATTTCCGCAGTAGGCGCGGAGCTCCGGTATGAGGCGCCCAAGCGCAGGAGTTTTTCGTACATGTGCTTGCGCAGCGTTATTTTGACATCGGCACTCGCATTGTACGATGCGGCGACGTAGAAGCGGTCGGATACGAATCGTACGGCAAAGCAGCACAGTGCCGCACCGGCGTACAGCGGGGCGAGAGGGGCGATCGACTCATGAACGAATAGTTTCTGCACGATATCGCTTATAAAAAAGACGATCGCTGTTTGGCAGAGCAGCGAAACCCATTGGCAAAGCACTTGCAAAAGTACGAATTTTTTTGCGTGCGACAGTAATCGTATCAATCGAATTTTAATCATGCGTTTTCCTTAGTTTGCATACCGACGATTATATGCTTTATAACGAGGATCGGATGATATAACAGCATCCGCGGTCCTGAAAAGCGCATAACCGTTTTGATTTTATTTCCCATTTCCTGTCCGTAGCAATGAACTTTACATGCCGAGCAAAACGTTTTTTCTTTCATAAACGGACACTTGTCGATTTTTCCGAGCGCATACGCATAAAGCGCGGCGCACTCGGCGCACAGCGAGTTTTTCACCCCGTGCTTTTTCCGGCAGTACAGCCGTATCATCTCGCCGACGATTTTCTTTTCGTGCGCCGTTTTCGTTTCGATGGAGTTACCCATTGCTAACGATACTAGCGGATAAACGTTTCCGCGTCAATCAATATTTCCTATTGACATATCCCGATTTAAATAATAGCATAAGCTAACTATGATTAGTATGTGATAACCGTATAGATTTTTTATCTTCTGCCGTTATGTTTATTTGAAACCGCTATGAAATATCTGTTTGACGAAATACTTGCATCTTTCAAAGAAAAGGGGATGCGCATAACGAATCAGCGCAAACGGCTGCTTTCGATCATACTGCAAAACCCCGATGTATCGCCGAAAGAGATATTATACATCGCGCATAAAAAAGATACTTCAATCGGGCGGGCGACCGTATACAGAATGGTACGTTCGCTGCAAGAGCTCGGATATGTTCGGCAGCAGTATGTTAAAATAATACCGAAACGGCGAAGCGCAGATACTCAGATCGCCGTATCGAGCTCTCCTTAAAACGCAGTGTACATAAGCAAATTTAACAATAAGGAATATCAGGTAGCAGTATGAGATTGATTGAATTTATTAATTTGGGCGGGCCTATCAATTGGGTACTCGCCGTGATCTTGTGCTTTTGTTTTTGCCAATGCCTTGAACGCAGCATGTATTTTTTTCAAACGCGAAAGGGTTCGAAAAACGATGTGCTCAAGCGCCTGCAGGAAAAGGCGGCGGCAGTCGCCGCATTGCCGGAGGGGCAGCGCCGTACCGAACTTACAAAGGAAAGCACGCTTTTGTATTACGAAATGAACCGCGGACTGTGGCTGCTCAATTTTATCAGCGCGGTGTCGCCTTCGATAGGGCTGCTCGGTACGGTTACCGGTCTTATCGGTTCGTTTTCCAAGATGGCGGAAGTGGGCGCTGCGGTGAATATTCAGGATCTGTCCGGAGGCATTTGGGAAGCGATGCTCACGACGGCGTTCGGCATGATCATTTCGATACCCGCGCTTTTGTGTTATCGTACGTTTAAGCGCATTATCGAAAAGCGCATGATGTTTATGCAGCTGTACGGCGAAGAAACCGATCGGAAAACGTCGGAGGGTAAATAATGTTTGCTCCCGATTCTTTTTCCCGTTACGACGAAGAGCTTGTCGTAAACATCACGTCGCTCATCGACGTCATCTTTATTTTGCTCATTTTTTTTATGGTATCGACCCAATTTAAAAGAAGCTCGCTTCCGCTCGACTTGCCGAGAAGCGAAGACGCGACGCAGGAGCGCAATACGACGAAGGTGCTTGCCGTCACTGCCGACAGGATGGAATTGGACGGAGACGCCGTAACGCTTGAAGCGCTCGAGGATACGCTTTCGTCCATGTATGCGCGGGAACCGGAGCTTGCGCTTTCGCTCGAATGCGAGCGGACGGTCGAGTTCGAACGGATCGTGCAGATATTGACAAAAGTGCAGGCCGCGGGGATCAGCCGCATAGGTATCGTGCATGAGCCGCTGGATTAGCTCCGCTCTGTGTACGCTCGCAATCGTCGCAGTGCTGTTTTGCCTGCCCTTTTGGGGTATACGGAGCGCTTCGTCGTCTCAAGCGTCGATCGTATCGGATACGACGGTGTCGAACGTGCGCATCGTACAGCGGCCGGCAAAAAAAGCGCCGGCAGCCGTGCACAATAAAAGCGTTCCCGCAGTTCCGGCAAAACCCGCCGAAACGATCCCTTCTCCGAAACCGGAAACGCCGGCCGAAGAACTCGAGCAAGCCGAAGCGGTCGATGAAAGCCCGTCGGCGGATGCGAGCGAAAGTACGGTAAGTGACACGGCGAATGCGGGCGGCGCCGTAGATTCGTTTTCTCATACGCAGGGAGCGAAGGCGGCGGCAACGTATAAATCCTATGTGCTCGGGCGTATCGCATCGAAAAAGACATATCCTTATGCCGCTCGTTCAAGCGGCTTGGAAGGCAAAGTGCGCGCGCGCATCACTGTCAATCCCGACGGAACGCTTGCGGAAGCCGTCATTCTCGAGCCGTCGGAATACGAGCTTTTAAACAGTGCATGTCTCGCCGCGATAAAAAAATCGGCTCCGTTCAGAAAAATGACGAGCGGGGCGAACGCGATGACGCTCTCATTCGTTATGGATTTTTCGCTGCACTGAGTGCAAGCGGAACGAGCGGTAAATTTTATTAAAAGCATGCCTTATTGATATTTTTTCTCAATAAGGTCGAAATTTTATTGCATAAAATAAGAAAATCCTTTACATAGTGGGTTAGCTACATCTAACTAAAATCGAGGCATATTTTTGAAACGGTATATTTTTTTCTGCATCATATTCTTTTCGGCACAGCTTTTGTTTTCACAGGAAACGGAAGACGATGTTATCGTCGTCGATGCGGAAAAGATCGAACAGACTATCGACGACGCCGTCGAACAAAAAAAGACAATCACCGGAGAAGACATACGGAAGTCCGGTTCGAAGACCGTCGGCGAAGCTTTGAAAACGCTTCCCGATGTTGCAGTCAGCACCGCTACGGCCGGAAACGCCAACGAATCCGTCACAATGCAGGGACTCGGAAACGGTTACGTGAAGATCATGATAGACGGTGTGAGCGTTTCGACCGATATATCCGGCTCGACTCCGATCTTTCAGATTCCCGTCGAAAACATCGAACGAATCGAAGTTATCAAGGGCGCGGATTCCGTTTTGTACGGAAGCGATGCGATGGGCGGCGTCATCAACATCGTAACGAAGCGGGGGGCGGCGGATTCGGAAAAGGAAGACACGCAGGGTACGGAAAAAACGAAGCTTAAAATCGGCGGCGGCGTAACCGAAGAAGTCGGGTTCATGCCGTTGATACTGGGATGGAAAAATTATGCGGCGGGGAATCTCACTGTTTCGGGAAAGCATCTTTCGAATACGCTGATCGGCAGTTTCGATTTTAATCCGGGCAAGGAAAGGATGACGGAGGACGCTCTTGCCGGAAAAATCAAGTATTACGAAAATACAAAAAAAATACTCGGCTTTGTGCGGGATACGTTTGCGTGGAACGATGCATGGGGTTCCGTCGGCACATACGGGCTGTATACGATTTCGCATCAAATAAGCAATTATACGAAAACGGGGCTCGATAAAGGCGCGGATATGACGTACACCGCTCACCGCGGGGAGTTCGGTTTTACGGGAAAATATATCTGCAGCGAAAAGTTCTACGTCGACGGCTTCCTTGCGGGAAAACTGTATTTTATGGATACCGTTTACAACGTAAAGGCCGGTGCACACTCTTCGTCGACGGGGACGCATTCGAATTCTTTCGACGTGGAAAGCGATACGAGGGCGCACTGGAAGCCGAATACGATAAACGATATCACGTTGGGTGCAAACGCAGACCTCGAATCGATGAGCGGTACGTCGTTCGAAAAGCGAAAATATGCTTTGGAAACCGCGCTCTTCGCACAGGACAGCATTGCACTTTTCGACGCAAAGCTGACGCTCGTTCCCGGCGTCCGCTTCGACGTTTCACCGAGCGTTCAGGGAAGCAGCGCGCTTTTTATGGCGACGCCGAAGTTCGGCATAAAATACAATCCGACCGAAAAGACGGCGCTCAGGCTCAGCTACGGCATGGGGTATAAAATTCCTTCGCTGAAAGAAAAACACTGGATTTTCAGACACAGCTACGCACCCGGCGCCGGAAACTTTATCCTCTACGGAAATCCGAATCTCGTTCCGGAAAAATCGCACAGTTTCAATATCGGCGTCGAGCAAAACGTAAAAAATCTTTTTAAAGTTTCCGCCGGCGGCTATTTCAATTACATACTCGACCTCATCGACAGCGTCGTCACCGATGCGTCTTCGTCTCCGCAGAAACGCGAATATCGAAACGTGGATAAGGCGATGACTTACGGAGGCGATATTTCAATAAGCTCGGATATGGACAGGCTCAACGTAAAAGTCGGCTACGCATACACCGGAGCGAAGTTTTTTGATAAAGATACCGCCGGATGGGAAAACCTCGCGCTGCGCGTTCCGCACCGCCTCACCGCACACGTCGCCTACCGCATTCCCGTCATCGAAACGACGGCCTCTTTGAACGTGCAGTGGAATTCGCCGCAGCTTTTGACGGCGAAAAGCGGTTACTACACGCCCGATTACTGTATGGTCGGCTTCGACGTTTCGAAAAAGTTTTTGGATGAAAAACTCGAAGTATATGTCGGCGTGGACAATATGCTGAACAATATTCACTTTGTAAAAGGGACGAACGGAGAAACGCAAAAAAAATATTACGGGCTTGCCGACGGTATCGGTGTGCGTATCGGCGGTAAATATAATTTCGGGAAGTGAGGTAAGCGTCGCTTGTCGATTTCCTGAAAAAGTTTTTATAGGAGGTTTTATGAAAAAAAACATGCGATATTTTTTTAAGGGAGGGACTGCGGCAATTTCGGCGGCGCTGATTTTGCTGTCGGTTTCCTGCTCGCAAAGCGCGGATGAGCTTAAAGATCACGACATCAGCGAGCTGTACGGTTATACGTACCACGGAACCATTACCGCTTCAAGCGGCGAGACTTTAGTGCCGTCGCTTATTTTATATAACGATAAGCGGGCCGATTGGAATATGAGCATCAACGGAATGACTGTCGTTCAATTTTATTATTATACCGTTAAGAATTCCAAAAGCAACTACACGATGTATTGGTTCGGCGGCGCGGATCTGGCGGCGGCGGAATCTCACGACAAGTCAAAAGCTGCGATGACCGTTCAGCTCGGCATAAACTCTTTGGATGAAGTGGTCATTTTGCTTACCGGCGACGCACTTACCGGCATCGGACCTATGCAAAACACACGTGTTAC
Source organism: Treponema sp. SP13 (assembly GCF_050938355.1). NCBI lineage: Bacteria > Pseudomonadati > Spirochaetota > Spirochaetia > Treponematales > Treponemataceae > Treponema > Treponema sp. SP13. The sequence continues at coordinate 49,063 of NZ_JADOVM010000005.1, read as the reverse complement.
CATGAAAAAGAAAAAGAATATTCCGCACAATACCGATGCGCCTACAATAGCGTTTGATCCGAATATTAAAGATGAACCGGTTATTGAAGTTCCGTCCGGTGCACCGCAAGCGGACTGGAACGGGACAACTTCGTATACCGGAACGTTCGACTATTTGGTCGGGGAGGGGGGAAATGTCGCACGCGGGCACGGAACCTGCGGCGACGGAAGTAAGCCGACAATTACCGTTAAGCCTGGTGCCGCCGGTACGCATACGGTAACGCTCGGCATGCACCGCTTTGCCAACGGGGCGGTGATGACGATCGAAGCTTATGATATTCCCGACGTGCAAGTGTTTAAAGACGGGAGCGATTATTATCTCAAGTACGATGCGCCTGATCCCGAACCTAAGCCCGAAGAGGGCGGAGGTCTTCCTGTAAAGAAGGCCGACGGAACGATTATCAAATTAATGAAGCTGTCGGTCCGCGGAAAACTTACAGGCGGAAAACTGATGCTGCGCGTTTCGTTTAATCCGGGAGCGATGCCGCTTCCCGTTATTGAAAGATTTAAAAGCGAATGATGCTTACCGTACAAGGAATCGGGCGGTCGGACTTTCCGTTTGCATAATCGTATAAGAACTTCATAAAAAGTGAAAGGAGGTTTTTATGAAAAAAACATTGTTTGTTCTGACGGTTTTGGTAATCGCTCTTGTCGGATTTGCCGGATGCAGCAACAGCTCATCGGACGACAATACGCCGACAGTCGTTCCGCATAGCGATCTGTACGGTTCGTACTGGGGAACGTGTACCGTCGGAGGGACACAGTATGAGACGTGTGTAATGCTGGCTGAAAAAGGTCTTGCAGTATACAGCGATCCGAAGTCGTTTTCGTATCCGCAAGTAACCTATGCCGACAATGGCGACGGAACGTGGCTCGTATCCGCGTATGAGGAGGGAAAGACGCCCGGTACGGATGCTGCGAATGTGACGGTAACCGTCAGCAAGACGACAGAGCCGTATACTGCAAATGTTGCGATCGCCGCAATGGGAGCGCTTTCCTGTACAAAAGGGGTCGACTATGACGGGCGTTTTACGAAGCAGACCGATCTGTGCGGCTCGTACTGGGGACGGGCGTCGGTTGCCGGTGCCTACCATGATATGTGCATCGTCGTAAAGGCAGACGGAGCCGAAGTGCACAGCGATATGATGGGATTTACCTATGAAGTCGTAACGTATGAAAACGAAGGCAACGGAATATGGATGGTAGGATGCTATCATCCGGGAGACGATACAACAAAGCCTTCGACTCATGTCAGAATTCGGATCAATACGAAAACGCTGCCGTTCAGCTGTAAGCCGAATATCATTCCAATGGGCGCCATAGCGCAGTTTTTAAACTGTACGAAAGGGAAACCCTATAACAACGAATACGCACATTAAAGGGCTGTCTCAAAAGGCGATTGCTTTTTCGGCAGCTTGTAGAATTTGGAATTAGGAGAATACAATGAAGACGATTTATATGACACGGAAAGTGAAATTATTCGGCTTTGTCTTGCTTGCGTTTGCCGTACTGTATTTTGCCGGCTGCAATAATGCAGCCGAAGATGAGGTAAAAGAACAGGTTATAACTTATGACGCTACAACCGGCGTAGGGTCGATAAACGGTGAGGCGAGCTTTAAAATGATACCGATAGATTCCGTAACAAACGGCAGTATCGGCCATGCCGATTTCGGAGATAACGATGTGCATACGGTGAGTTTGACCGCGTACAGTATAGGTGAAACCGAAGTGACGCAGGAACTGTGGAAAGCGGTCATGGGCAAAAACCCAAGTCTTTTTAACAATACCGGAATGCAGTATGCAGAGGAACCCCACGAAGAAGATGATCTGAAATTTGATACGGATCCCGCTTCGGGCGAAGTACAAAAAAATCGTCCGGTAGAAAGGATAAATTGGTATCAGGCGATATCGTTTTGCAATAAGCTCAGCATTAAACTCGGTCTGGAACCCTGCTATACGGTAACGGTGGGCGGTATTCCAGTCGATTTTGCAACCCTCGCGTATGACGATATTCCGAAGGCAAACAACCTTGCATCCGCAGCTTGGAACGATGCCGTATTGGATATGAGCAAAAACGGTTTCCGCCTGCCGACCGAAGCCGAATGGGAATGGGCTGCAAAAGGCGGTGTTGACGACAAATGGGCGGGAACGAATGACGAAGACAAGCTGAAAGAATATGCATGGTATAACAATGATAGCGGCGGCGATGCCGGCATGAAAACCCATGAAGTCAAAAAGAAAAAACCGAACGGCTACGGTTTATTCGATATGAGCGGAAACGTGTTCGAGTGGTGCTGGGATTGGATGACAACCGAAACGCCTGCAGGCGGTTTAACCGATCCGACCGGAGAAGTTCCGGCCGAGAGCAGCTATCGCGAAAAACGCATCGCCCGCGGCGGTTGTTGGGTGCTCGAATCGAATGCGATGTCCTGCGCATATCGCTTTGCGCCGTATTCGGACGATATGACTCCTCTTACGGGATTGCGTTTGGTAAAGCGATAAGTTTTGTAACCGGCGGAAAATCGTACAGGCGTGTACAGTAAGACAAGCCCTTTGTAATTTAAGACAATGGGAAATGTTTAAAAAATATTTTTTTAGGAGGTTTTTATGAAAAAAACATTGTTTGTGTTGGCGGCTTTGGCGGCCGTCCTCGTCGGGTTCAGCGCATGCAGCAACGGCTCGTCGGACAACAATACGCCGACAGTCGTTCAGCAGAGCGATCTGTACGGTTCGTATTGGGGTTCGTTGTCGGTCGCAGGGGCAAAATTCGACATGTGTATGGAGATAAAAAAAGACTTTGCCGGTATACACAGCGATGAAATGGGTTTTCCGTATCACGTGATAACCTTTACGGACAACAAAGACGGAACATGGCTTGTCGGCTGTTATGAAAAAGGCGAAGACACGTCACAGCCGTCAAAGCATGTACGTATTACCGTCGATACGACAAAGAATCCGTTTTCCTGTAAACCGTACGTCGTGCCGATGGGGGATTTTACGAAATTCGGCGACTGCATAAAAGGCGAGCCGTATGACGGCAGATTCAAATACTGATCCAATAATGTAGGAGAAAAACAATGAAGACAGCTATTTTGAGACGGAAAGCGATTGCTTTCCTCGGATCGGCGGCGGTTTTGCTCGCTGCTGCGGCCTTTACGACGGGCTGCAATACGAATGCAGGCGGAGACAGCGGCGACGATATACCGTCTGCGGAATACACGAAGGTTGCTTTCGGCACGAACGGCGAGGGTTTAAAAAACTACCTCGAAACGAAGGCGTCGGCTGCCAGCATAAACTACCTGGAAGTGACCGGTCTGACTGCAGCAGACATTGCAATTACCGCAGATGGTGCCAACATGCTCAGCAAGATATTGAGCGCCAATGAAACAAAAAAGGTTGCGTTCAAATTCGGCAACGGCCTCACCGGTGTTACGGATATGAGTTACTGCTTTATCGAGTGCAAAAATCTTGTGCATGTGTCCGGAATACCGGCCGGTGTCAAGACTATGCAGTTCTTCTTATACGGCTGCAAAAATATTAAAAAAGCTCCGGAGATACCGGAAGGCGTTACGGATATGAGCTTCTGCTTTAATCTCTGTAAAGGTCTTACGCAAGCGCCTGTGATACCGGCGAGCGTTAAGAATCTCGAGGGCTGCTTTGAAGACTGCACAAGCCTGACGCAGGCGCCTGTGATACCGGAGGGCGTTACGAATATGTACGAGTGCTTTAAAGGCTGCACAAGCCTGACGCAGGCGCCTAAGATACCGGCCAGCATTAAGGGCATCGGGGGCATAGACGGCTGCTTTGAAGACTGCACAAGTCTTACGCACGCTCCTGAGATACTGGCAAACGTTGAGCAGATGAAGGCCACCTTTAAAAACTGCACAAGCTTGACTCAAGCGCCTGTGATACCGGCCAGCGTTAAGGCTATGGAGGATACCTTCCTCGGCTGCACAAGCCTTACGCAAGCGCCGGTGCTGCCGACAAACGCTACTATGGTAGGCGGCACTTTTGAAGGCTGCACAAGCCTGACTCAAGCTCCTGAGATACCGACAACCGTTACGAGTATGATCGGCTGCTTTAAAGGCTGCACAAAGCTTACGCAAGCTCCGGTAATACCCGCAAACGTTATATATATGGGATGGTGCTTTGAAGGCTGTACAAGCCTGACTCAAGCGCCGGTACTGCCGACAAAGGTTGAGCAAATAAGCAGCTGTTTTAAAGGCTGCACAAGCCTGACACAGGCTCCTGTAATACCGGCAAAGGTTACGACGATGTACAACTGCTTTGAAGGCTGCACAAGCCTGACGCAGGCGCCTGTAATACCGAAGGACATTACGGCGATGCCCAGCTGCTTTGCAGGCTGCACAAAGCTTACAGCTGCAACGCTCAAGTGCAATTACAATCCTGCAGTGCTGTATAAGGACGAGGAAGGTAATGAGGTGAAGGCTTTTAAAGACATGTTCAAAGGCTGTACAAGCTTAAAAAACAACAGCGTAAAAGTTCCTGCGGCACAGGTGGCTGCGTATAAAGCCGGTGCAGGAACGATGGGTGCGAACGAGAACTGGTTTGCAGCGGAATAAGTAGGTTAAAAGCGCCGCTGAAATAGCGCGGTGCTTTTAACTTCGAGTTTTCTTCGAAAACTCGCTCATATACGTGTGCGCGCACGCGCACTAATTGCCCGGCTCCTAAATCTGAAGATTTACTCGCCGGGCAATTTTACGGTAGGTTAAAAGCGCCGCTAAAATAGCGCGGTGCTTTTAACATGGAATGATTAATAAATATGTTTAAAAATATTTTTTTAGGAGTGTTTTATGAAAAAAACATTGTTTGTGTTGGCGGCTTTGGCGGTCGTCTTTATCGGGTTCAGCGCATGCAGCAACGGCTCGTCGGATGACAACGGTGGTGGTGGGGCACCGTCCGATCAGCATAGCGATCTGTACGGCTCGTATTGGGGGACGTTGACGATGCCCGGGACAGGCACCTTCCCTCTGTGCCTCGTCATAGAAGCCGATAAAGTTGCGCTGCACAGCGATGTGATGGGGATGCCTTATACTCTCGTAACATATAAAGACGAGGGCAACGGAACATGGACGATCGGCTGTTACGGTGATGGAGAAGATACGACGAAACCTACGAAACATACAACTGTTTCAGTCGACACGAAAGCATCTCCGTTCATCGCTAAGGCGACCATTATACCGATGAAGTGTACAACAGCGCCCTTAAAGAAGGGAAAAGCTTACAACAACGAATACGCACACTGAAATAAAAGAAGCTGTGCAAGATATGTAAATACGTTTGCCGCAAAATTGCGGGAGGCGTTGTAAAACTCCCGCGTTTGTAATATACGCATAAGCTGCCTGAAAAGGCAATCGCTTTTTCAGGCGGCTTTTTAATTATTAGGCCAATTCGTTACTACCGCATTAATTAATAATTATACCGCACTTTCATACGCGGCACATGACGCGCCTTTTTTGACGACCGCTTCGTAGACGACGCGCTGCAGGAGAACGTCTTCGAAAAGTGCGCCGCTTGAGCGGATTTCCATGTCGGCGGCCGCGATACCGGCGAGGATCGCCGCAGTCTGTCCCGCCGTCCAAATCGAAGAGGCGCGGCTGTACTGGGCTTTCGCTTTTTTGCTCGAAAAGCCGTGCGTCTTTAACGTAAAATCATCGCTTTGTCCCGACGACGCGAGTGCGTGCCACAGCGCAAGTCGGCGGAAACACGAAGCAAGTCCCGCGAGTATCATCACCGGAGAAGAATCTTTTGAAAGGCGGATTTTTTGCAGTACATCGAGGGAAAGTTCGAGCCTTCGCGATGCGCTCTCACTTGATGCCATCGCTGCAAACAGCGTAAAGGCGCTTTCGGCTCTGTTGTGCGAAAGTACCGCTTCGACGTCGGCGGATGTGATTTCGTGCGATTTCGGAAAGAGCAAAAAAAATCGTGCGCATTCGGAACGGAGCGCCTGCGTGTTGTTTTCGATCATGTCGAGGATATCTTCGGCGGCTTCTTCGCCTATGCGGTATCCGTTTTTGCCGAAAAAGTTTATGAGCCACGGCACTTTCCGGTCTTCGAACATTTCCCAAAATATTTTTTTGTGCACGGCCGGTACGACTTTTTCGAGCTTTGCGTCGACTGCGATTTCATCCGACACGAGGACGAGCGCGCTCGTCCCTTCCTCGGCCGTCTTTACCCATGCGGATATCGTACCGACGTCTTCCTTTTTTTTGATCGATTCCGCGGAACGCACGACGACGCACGTTGCATTTGTAAAGAGGGAGCCGCTTTGTAAAATCGTCACTATCTCCGAAACGGGCGTTTCGTTCGCATAAAAAAGGTATTCGTCGAGCGCACCGTGCGCTTTGCGCATCGCGTCTTTTACGGCGGAAACCGCGTCGTTCCGTTCGCCGAATTCGGGGCCCGTGTAGAGATAAATCGGAGCATCCATATCAATACGTGCGGACGATATTCGATAAGATTCCGACGACGCGGACATCCTGACTGTAGATCGCTTTGAATGCGGGGTTTTCCGGCTGCAATCGGATGCGGTTTTTTTCTTTATAATACCGTTTTAATGTAATCGCTTCATCGATGACGGCGACGACGATCTGTCCGTTTTCCGCATCCGACGTCTGCTCGACGACCGCCAAATCGCCTTCGAGAATGCCCGCGTCGATCATGCTCTGCCCGCGCACGCGAAGCGCAAAATACCGCTTTCCGGGATGTACGAACGGTTCGGTCAAATTGACGTAGCCGTCGAGATTTTCCGCTGCGAGAAGCGGCTTTCCCGCGGCGACCGTTCCGAGGAGCGGTACTTTGTCGATGTAGGGGCGCGAAGCTTTGGGCTCGCCGTCGACGAGCACGCGGATCGAGCGCGAGCGTTTTTCACACAGCGATAAAAATCCTTTGCGCTGCAATGCGGCGATGTGATCCTGCACGGCGCGCAGCCCTATGCCGAAGTGATCGCTTATTTCGCGTACGGTCGGCGGATACGAATTCTCTTCCGTAAAACCTGAGATAAACGCTAAAACCTGCTTTTGTCTGTCGGTGATTTCCTTCATGTTATTCTTCCGCAAATTTCGAATCGAACAGCGCTTCGATCGCCTGCGCCGCTTCTTTTTCGTCGGAGCCGTCCGCTTTCAGCGTAATGCCCGTATTGTAACCCGCCGCCATCGTGATGACGCCCATAATCGATTTTGCATTCACTTCCGTATCGCCGAGAATGAGCGTGAGCTCGCAGTTGAATTTGTTCGCGGTCTGCGCGATGAGCGCCGCCGGACGCGCGTGAATGCCCGCTCTATTTTTTACGATCAGCGTTTTTTCAATCATATTGTCATCCTTTAATAAAAACAAAATTAATAATTAATAGGAATCATCGCTGCTGTTGTACGCAGTCTGCGCTTCTCCCGTTTCGATCCATTTGAGTACGTTTTGATTGAAGTCGCGCGCGGAATTGTAGCCCATGCGCTTTAAGCGTTCGTTCATCGCCGCCGCTTCGATGATGATCGGCAGATTTCGCCCCGGGCGCACCGGTATTTCGAGCACCGGGATTTTGACGCCGAGGATGTCCATGTATTTTTGATCCGTGCCGAGTCGATCGTACACTTTATCGGGATCCCAATCTTCGAGTTCGACGACGAGCTGCACTTCTTTTTGATCGCGGATGGCGCCGACACCGTAGAGCTGCGATACGTTGATAATGCCGAGTCCTCGTATTTCCATGTGGTGGCTGATAAATCGATTTGCGCCCTGTCCGAGCAGGATGTTGCCGTTGACGCACCGCAGTTCGATAATGTCGTCTGCGACGAGGCGGTGACTCCGTTCGATGAGTTCGAGCGCCGTTTCGCTTTTGCCGACACCGGAGTGTCCGACGAGCAGAATGCCGATACCGTACACTTCGACGAGAACACCGTGCATCGTTTTTTTCGGCGCGAACGTGTTCGATAAGACACGGATGAGACGGCTTGAAAATTCCGTCGATTCGAGCGACGTCTGCAAAACGGGGCAAAAGGCTTCTTCCGCTATCGAAAGAAAATCCGCAGGCGGCTGTATACCGTACGAAAAGACGCAGCATGGAATATCGTATTTGAAAATCGCTTTCAGCGATGAAAGATTATGTTCCGTATGGAGCTTTTGCAAATACGCGCTTTCACCGCGGCCGAAAAGCTGTACGCGCTGATAGGCGAAGGATTCGTAAAAGCCGGTAAGCGCAAGACCCGGCCGGTTGATGTCGGGGGCCGTCATCGCGCGGGGCAAACCGCGCCTTCCGGCGATGCACGTCAGATACAGCGCATCGTGTCCGGGCAGATCAAGTTCAAGCAAATCAAGAACGGTGAATTTCTTATCGGCCATGATTATACTATACACATATATCGATGAAAGGGCAAGGTTAAAAACGGCTGGGCAGGGGCAGCCAGATCTGCCCGTATGGTTGTTGTGCTCTGTTCGGTTTGTCTTTTGCCCGGGTCGGTATCGTAGACAAAGACAGGAGCATCGCTATACAATCTATAAGCGAGGTAAGAGATGAATCATAGGGTAAAGTTATCGAACGGTGCGGTTGTGCCGGCGATCGGACAGGGTACGTGGTATATCGGAGAGACGGCATCGAAACGCGCACAGGAGATCGATGCGATACGTGCGGGCATAGAAGCGGGTATGACGCTCGTCGATACGGCGGAAATGTACGGCAGCGGTTTAAGCGAAAAACTCGTCGGAGAAGCGATTTCTTCGACGGATCGGAAAAAACTTTTTATCGTATCGAAAGTGCTGCCGTCGAATGCCGGCAAAAAAAATATGGAGCGCTCGTGCGATGCGACGCTCAAACGGCTCGATACGGATTATCTCGATCTGTATCTCTATCATTGGCGGGGAAGCGTGCCGCTTGCAGAAACGGTCGCATGCTTGGAAGAACTGAAGACAAAAGGAAAAATCCGCGCGTGGGGCGTTTCGAATTTCGACACGAGCGATATGGAAGAACTTTTTGCGCTTCCGTCGGGGAAAAATTGCGCCGTCAATCAAGTGCTCTATCACTTGGGTTCGCGCGGCATCGAATTCGATTTATTGCCGTGGATGCGGCGGCACGGCGTCGCACTTATGGCGTATTGCCCGCTTGCACAGGCAGGAACTTTGCGCCGCGGTTTATTTGAAAACAAAACGGTCGCCGCCGTTGCGGAAAAACACGGCTGCGATGCGACGCAGGTACTGCTTTCATGGTGCATCCGCGACGGCAGCACGATCGCGATTCCGCGCAGTTCGAAAAAAGAACACACGCTTTTAAACTCGGGAGCGGACGCACTGAAGCTTGACGAAGAAGATTTTATTAATTTGGATAAAACTTTTCCGCCGCCTTCGCACAAAATGCCGCTCGACGTAGAATAAGCTATTCGGTGTATAAAAACATCGCCGCAAACTTGTCGTGCGAACGCGCGCCAGCGTTATTTGCAGTATTTTTTTTCTATGTCCGAAATCATCCGCACGCGCTCGGCGTGCCGGCCGCCTTCGAACTTCGCATCGAAAAAAGAGTCGACGATCATCTTTGCCAATTCCGACCCGACGACGCGCGCGCCCATCGCGATGATATTCGCGTCGTTGTGCTCGACGGTGAGCTTTGCCGTGTACGGTTCGCTGCACACCGCGGCTCTGATGCCCGGCACTTTGTTTGCCGCAAGCGAAATGCCGACGCCCGTTCCGCAGACGAGCACGCCTTTTTCGATTTCATTCGATTTTATCGCTTCGGCAACTTTCAAACCGAAGTCGGGATAATTCACTCTGACATTCGGATCGGACGCGCCGTAATCGACGCATTCGAATCCTCGCTTTTGCAAGTGTTCCATTAAAATACGTTTCAATTCGATCGCCGTGTGATCGCATCCGAAACCGACTTTCATATACGCCTCCTTTTGGGCATGTATTGATAACAACTTACCCCGATGCTTGCGTCGGGGTAAGTTGATTATAGCGGAACGGATCCGCTCGTACAATAAATTTACTTCAAAAACGATTTGACATTATCTTTCGTAATCAAAACCGATTCGACGGGCGTTTTCGCAGGGATTTTGCCGACGACGCCTTTCGTACCGTTTTGTACCGCTTTTACGAGCAGGTTAAAACTCGTCGCGCCGATTTGAGCCGAGTCTTGTGCGACGGTCGCACTCAGCTGTCCGTTTGCAACCGAACGCACGGCTTCGCTGTCGCCGTCCGTTCCGACGACCATGATTTTGCCGAGCTTATTTGCGTTTATGACTGCCTGCACGACGCCGAGCGCCATACCGTCGTTGCACGCGTAGATGCCGGCGAGGTCGGGGTTTTGTTGAATGTACGTCGTTGCGACATCGAGCGCCGTCTGGCGATCCCAATCGGCCGCCTGGCTTCCGACGATATTCAATTTGCCTGCGGTAAACGCCGCACGAGCACCGTTCTTTCTGTCTTCGCTCGATTGGTTTCCCGATTTGCCTTCGATGATCAGCACTTTCGCGCCGGCAGGAACGTTTTTGACGATATATTCCGCGCCCTTTTTTCCGACCGCGACATTGTCCGTTGCAACGTATGCGACACAGGCGCCTTTGTTGTTGGCGAGTTCTTTTTCATTGAACATTTCGTCGATATTTACGATCGTGATACCCTTCGCCGTCGCTTTGCCGATGCCCGACAATACGTTTACGCCGGAAAGAGGCGCAATACCGATGCCTTTGTATCCGCGGTTGATGCACTGTTCGAGGATCGAAAGCTGACCTTCCAGATCGTCTTCCGACTGTGCCGAATACAGATCGACTTTTATGCCGAGCTTTGCGGATTCGGCTTCCACGCCCTTCCACATCTTTACCCAAAAGTCGCTCGCTTGCGTTTTAAGGATGACCGCGTAATCGGCGCGTTCCTGATTTTCGTTCGAGCCGGCTGCGGCCGCAAACGACACGGCGATCAGAGCCGCCGCCAAAAAAGCCGTTAATTTTTTCATATAACCTCCTAACTGCATTTCGAGATACACGGCAGCGGCGATATTCCCGACATTGCCGTATATCACATTTTATATTTTTAAAGTTCACACGAACTTTAAATTACTCTTTAATTTTTCAAACGCGAGCAGCGCGCCTCCTCTTACGCCGCTTTCCTGCGTATGCTCAGGGTAAATAAATTCGATATTGTCATGCGGATACGGAGCACGTATGTGCCGGCGCATAAAGGTCATGAGCGTTTCCATCGGAAACCCCTGCATCGCAAGCACTCCCCCTGAAAGAATCACGTAATCGGGATCGATGATATTGATTTCCGTTGCGATGACATACGCAAGCGTTTTTAGAAAATCCTGTACGAGCGGGTGAGCATTTCGCTTAACAAAAATTTCTTTTATATCGATTTCGGGGAAATTTTCTTTGCACATTTTTTCAAGGTATCGTCCCGATGCGACCGTTTCCGAACAGCCGATATTTCCGCAGCCGCAGACGGCCTGTGAGCCGAGCATCGGAATATGTCCCAATTCTCCCGCGACGCCGTTTTTTCCCGTGTAAAATCCGCCGTTGATATACAGCGCGTTTCCGATGCCGGTTCCGACATAGATACCGATAATGTTTTTTTCTTTTGCTTCATCGAGCTTGTATTCCCGGATGTCGTTGTTCAGCAGATAATTTACGTCCCTGTCGATAAATACGGGAAGCCGTAAACGCTCGTGCAAAATCCCGCCCAAATCGATATTGTTTAAGCCCGGCAAGTTCGGCGTCGAATAGATAAAGCTTTTGTTTTTGCTGACCGAAGACGGTACGCCGATCGCGACGGCGCGGCAGCTTTTTTGCAAATCGTGCTGCCGTATATATGCGGCGATTTTTTGTTCCAAGTCGGAAACGATATCTTCTTTTACGACCGCACCGATGAATTTTTTTTCGAATCCGAAAATCGTTCCCGCTTCATCGACGTACCCGATCCGTAAATTCGTTCCGCCTATATCGATGCCGATGACCGTATCCATTTACGCTTTGCACCCCGTCTCTTTATAAAAAGCATCCGTCATGATATCCCACGCTTTTGCCAAATCGGGATCGTTGTTGAAAAGCCCCGATGAGCCGACGATGTACACTTCCGCGCCCGCGTCGTACAGCCGTTTAAAAGTTTTCGAATTGCACGAACCGTCCACTTCTATGAGATACGAATATCCTTTTTCGGCTTTTAAATTTTTAAGTTCCGTTATTTTGGGAAGCACTTCGGGAATAAACGGCTGTCCGGCAAATCCCGGATCGACGCTCATCACCGTGATTTTATCGAGCCGGTGAATGTAGGGCAGCAACACGGAAACGGGAGTCGCGGGATTGATCGCAACACCCGCCTTGCACTTATGCGAATGAATCATGTCGATGATCCGAAACGCTTGAGCGTTAATGGTTTCCGTATGCGGCACGATGTAGTCGGCTCCGGCTTTTGCAAGAACGGCGACGAAGTCTTCGGGGTTCGTCACCATGAGATGACAGTCGATCGGCAGTTTGCACGCTGCACGGATCGATTCCACGAAAAACGGAGAGAGCGTAATGTTTTTTACGTAGTGTCCGTCCATGATATCGACATGAACCAAATCCGCTTTTTCGTTGATGATTTCAAGCTGCGCTTTCAATTCCATGAGATTCATACACATGAGCGACGGATTGAATAAGACTTTCATATTTCCTCCAAATCGAATAAAAATTGTATGCTGCCGGTTCTCTTTATATTTTTGCAGCCGTGCTTTCCGACCGTTTTGCGGTTATCGGTTGTTTTTCGCGCCGACAAAATGATCTATCGTCACCGCGATAATGATCAGCATACCCATGACGATTTTTTGATAGCTGCTCGGAATCGTCAGCGCTGTCATTCCGTAATTGATCACGCCGATGATCAAACCGCCGATCACGACGCCGAGCACTTTTCCCTTGCCGCCGAAAAAACTCGTTCCGCCGATAATCGCAGCGGCGATCGCGTAGGTTTCGTATCCCGTTCCGGCCGTCGGAGCTGCAGCGCCGAGCCTTCCGAGCAGTACGATACCCGCGATGCCGGAGCAGGTGCCGGAAATCATAAACACGATGAGACGGTGCAGATCGACGTTGACGCCTGAAAACCATGCGCTCTGTATGTCGCCGCCGAGCGCGTAAATATTTCTGCCGGCTTTCGTCTTTGTCGTAAAAAACCAGCAAAAAAGCGCGACGACGAGTGCAATGACGACCGGCACCGGTACGAAGAGGAGGCTCGCATTCATCAGCGTGCTGAAAGAAGCCGGAAAGCCGAACACGTTTCTCGAATTCGATACGACGAGCATGATGCCGAAAAAGATCGATTGCGTGCCGAGCGTGATGATAAACGGATGCAGCCCCGTTTTATTGACGAGCGTACCGTTGATCCATCCGATTGCAGTCCCTGCAAGGATGCACACGAAGATCGCCGCTCCTACGGGGATCCCTGCGACCATGAGCTTCGCCGCGATCATGCCTGTCAATCCCGCAACCGCGCCGACCGACAGATCGATGCCCGCAATCAAAATCGCAAAAAATTCTCCGAGACTTAATAATATGTTTACCGCGCTTTGCCGCAAAATCTGTACGATACTCGACGGAGTAAATACTGCGCTCGGTTTTATAATCGTCAGGATTATAATCAAAAGCAAAAATATTCCGATCGTGCCGTACCGCTGCCACAGCATTTTAAAATGCTGCAAAGACTTTTCGTTTTTCGTATTGTCTTTCATATTGTATGCTCCCTTATGCACCTTGTATTATTCGCCCGTCGCGACCTTCATGATATTTTCCTGCGTCGCATCTTTGTTTGTAAACTCTTTTCGTATTTTCCCGCCGCGGAACACGCAGATCCGGTCGCACACGGAAAGCAGCTCCGTCAAATCCGAAGAAACCATGATGACGCCTTTGCCTTCTTCGGCAAGTCGGCGCATGAGGATATAGATTTCGCTTTTACTCCCGACGTCGATACCCTTTGTCGGCTCGTCGAATATGAGCGCTTTCGAATCGGCGGCCATCCATTTTCCCAAAATAACTTTTTGCTGATTGCCGCCTGAAAGCTCGGTGATGTTTTCGTGTATGCTGCTGCATTTTATCGAAAGCTTTTCTTTTTGCACGGCCGCATCGTCGAGTTCGAGTTTCAAATCGATTAAGCCCCAGAGCCCGCGCAGTTCCGACGTCTTTATAAACGGCACGATGGAAATATTTTGTTTTATGTCGAAGTTGTGCATAAAACCCGTTTCCCGTCTGTTTTCCGTAACCATTGCAAGCCCGTTTTTTATCGAGTCGTAAGGAGTTCGGATCGAAACCTCTTTTCCGTTGATAAAAATTTCCCCCGATTCGCGCTTATCCGCTCCGAAAATCGCATTCATCAATTCGCTTCTGCCCGAACCGATGAGACCGAAAAAACCGAGTATTTCTTTTTTGTGAACTTGAAACGACACATCGTCCGCTTTTTTGTCTTTCCGCGAAATGTGACGCGCTTCAAAGACTACCGGCTCTTTCGATAAATCCGCACCGCTTTTATCCAAGTATGTGCCGTATATTTCCCTACCGACCATCATTTTAATAAGATCGTCGACGGTAACGTCTTCGACGCTGCGCGTACCGACCGATTTTCCGTCTTTTAAAACCGTAACACGGTCGCCGATCCGTTTGATTTCTTCCATCTTGTGAGATATGTAGACGATACCTTTACCTTGTTTTTTCAAATTGCGGACGATGTCGAAAAGTTTTGCCGTTTCGGATAATGTCAGCGATGTCGTCGGCTCGTCCATGATGATGACGCGGGAATCGGCGACGATCGCTTTTGCGATTTCGCACTGCTGTTTTTCCGAAATGCTTAAATTTTCAACATATTCTTTCGGGCTTCGGTTTAACCCGACCGTCGCAAGCGCTTCGGAAGCTTTTTTGAGTATGAGTTCGTAATCGACGACCGGTACGCCGAATTTTTTTATCGTAGGAAGCTTTCCGACGAACATATTTTCCATAATGGAAAGCTCGCCTATAAGACTCAGTTCCTGATAGATGATGCTGATTCCCAAATCCTGCGATTCTTTCGGCGTCAGCTTTTCATAGGATTTTCCGTCGATATCGATTTTGCCGCTCGTCGGCTGAAATACGCCGCTCAATATTTTCATGAGCGTCGATTTACCCGCGCCGTTTTCTCCGAGCAGAACGTGTACTTCACCGGCACGGATGTCAAAAGTTATATCGCTCAGCGCTTTGACACCCGGAAAAATTTTTGTAACGTGCTCGATTTGAACTAGCGTTTCCATGTTATCCGTCCTGTATAATTTCTCATACGTCCTCCTAGTGTGCGGCGGCAAAATGCGCTATGTCGTCTTCCGTCTTTCCAGCGTGACGGGAATCAATATATGCGTATTTTTAATAAATTTACGGTGCAGCTTATCTATGATAAGCGCGCCTGCCGTGTATGCGATCGCGTGCGAATCCTGCGTTATCGTCGTTATCGGCGGGTTGCAGAATTTGCTGAGGGAAACGTTGTCGAAGCCGACGATCTTTACGTCGTCGGGAACACGATAGCCGGTTTCCTGCAATGCGTTGACGCAGCCGAGTGCTATCATATCGGTTGAGCAAAAGATGCCGTCGAAGTCGAGTGCTTTTGCCGTAAGCCGCTTTTTCAGCGACCTGTGTGCCGCCTCGTATTCGGGAGATGTATACAGTTCCATCGTTGGTACATACGGAACGCCGTATTCTCCGAGCGCTTTTAAATAGCCCTCCCTCCGTTCGACGACGATCGAAACGTCCCTCCTGTCGCGTGCAAAAAGAATTTTTTTGCAGCCTTTATCCAAAAGCTCTTTCGTCGCAAGGTAGCCGCCGCTTACGTTATCCGATTGCACTAAGACGGACGCATTTTTCGGACAGCGGTCTATGTATACGATGAACGGACACGAAGATGCATTTATTTTCGGAATACGGTCTTGCCCCGAAATATAGATGATCGCATCGACGTTCCTCGAAATCAAATTTCGCAATTGCGTTTGTTCTTTTTTTTCGTCTTCGTTCGTATCGCAGATAAGCAGCGTATATTTTTGCGTAACGAAAAAATCATCCAATTCGCGGATGAGCCGCGCAAAATATTCGTTCGTTATGTCCGGCACGATGACGCCGATGCACATACTTTTGTGCGTGCGAAGCGAAACGGCGTTGAGGTTAGGGGAATAACCGGATTCCCGTATGGCTTTTAAAACTTTTTGTTTTGTCTTTTCGCTGTATCCTTCGGCGCGATTGATGACGCGGGAAACGGTAGCGATCGAAACATTTGTCCGTTTCGCTATTTCAACGATGGAGTTTTTCTTTTCAGCCATTTATTATCCCGCTCGAAATGCCGCCGTATCGTTTTTCCCGGATGTACGCAAGAGAAAATCCATCGTTCAAAGCATTCGGGTGATATGCCTACGTAAACGTTTACGTAAGTGCTACAATCCAAAACTTTATTTATACATTTTACTATATATGTAAGTATACAACATTTTGAGCATCTGTCAACAAATTTTTTTTGATGATTTTTCGGCAAGCAAAAATACGAAACGATTTAAAACAGCAAGGCGAATCAACATGAGGTTGTCGAAAAAACGAATTTTAACAATTTATTAGATAAAGCGCAGTGTCAGCTTCAGCCACGTCGTCACCGCGATATCCGCTTTGTGTCTGTCGTTTTGCGCGATATGACCGAGTATCGAAATGCCGCTGTTTACCGTCGAATGCTTAAACATACGGCGGAATACGCGGGCGGTTCCTGCCATGCCGCTCCCTTCATGCGTACAAAACGGAATGATCATCTTGCCGTCCATATCGTGCTCTTCGATAAACGTATACACGACCGGCGGCAAATCGCCCCACCAAATCGGATAGCCGATAAAGATCGTATCGTACGGAGAGATGTCGATGCCACCCTTATACGCCGGACGTACGTTTTTCCGTTGCTCTTCTTTCACGTAGGCGATGCAGCTTGCATAATCGGCGGGATACGGTTTTTCCGGTACGATTTCGAATATGTCGGCATGCATTTTTTGTGCGATGAGCTTTGCGATGATCGCGGTATTGCCTTCGGCGACGTAGCCGACTTTGGAATTTTCATCCGCGCGGGAAAAATAGACGACGAGCGATTTGCGTTCTTTCGGCTGCGCCTGTAGTATGCCTGCCGCCGCAAAGACGAGCACAAAAGCGGCGATGATTTTTATTTTATTCATACCGTACTCCCGAATGCGATGCGCGTGCATCGATTCTGTTCACATATCCCGCTTCAGTAGGGAAAACGACGTATACAAGGATACCGACTATCGGGACATTACACAAGCGATGAACTTGAAACAAAACGGGAATACGACGGATATTTTTGCAGCATAAAAGGCGCGGTTATCATCGTGATTTATCGAAGCTGCCTTTGAACGGTATTATATTCCGCGCTCTTATGAGTCCTCATGAGTTATTACCGCTTTTAAGTAAAACTTGATTTCCGTGTATACGGTATACTTTCCATTGTCACGCTTCCGTTTTTGCGTTACAGTAGCGTGCAAGCGGGGTGTTCATGGTTGAGCTGATTACGGGGCCGATGTTTTCGGGAAAGTCGACGCTATTGTTTCAAAAGATGGAGCGTTACGTATACGCGCATAAAAAAATCATCCTCGTCCGTCCCGACCGCGATACGCGGAGTTTTTTTTCGCATTCGCCGCTCGAAAACGGCTTGCGCCGGCTCGCAGAATCGAAAAAGATCGACACGGTTTCGCTTTCCTCGTTTGACGGCGGCACGCGTTTCGATGAATACGACGCCGTGTTCGTCGACGAATATTTTATGATAAAAAACTGCGCCGCGCTTGCGATCGAGTGCCGAAAAGATCAAGACATTTATTTCGCCGGCTTGCTCGCGACATCGGAATGTACGCTTTTTACCGAAGCGGCGCAGCTCTTGCCGTATTGCGATTCGATCATCAAATTGAACGGCGTGTGCACGCAGTGCGCGAGCCAAGTCGGCAACTATTCGTATTATATGCAGGGCGCAAAGACAAGCGATATCGTCGTCGGCGACAGCGAATACACGTGCCTTTGCCGCGACTGCTATTTGAAAAATCAAAAAGAAAAAGAAACGCAGCTCACGCTCGAATAAAGCGTCTTGGTTCGAGCACATCGCATTCTCAAAGTTACCTCTGAAAATTGCAGCTTTTAAAGGTAAGCTATTGAATGCTTTGTATGCTTTCCCACGTGCCCTTGCCCCATTTCGCTTCGAACATAGGTGGCAGCGTTTTCAGCGTTGCCACCCGAAAGCTTTCGACATCGGGCGTGATAATCGTAATGCCCTGCAATTTCAGCGTCGCGATCAATTCGTTTTCCTGTTTGATGATTTCGTCGTTTTGCCATTCGATGTTTTTTGCGAGCGACGCTTGGACGATTTCCCTGTCGGCCGGATCGAGCTTTTGCCACGTGTTTTCGTTGATAACGATGAGCAGCGGCGTCATAACGTGCCCGGTGAGGATGACGTATTTTTGCACTTCTTGAAATTTTGCGGATGCAAACGTCGGCAGCGGGTTTTCCTGTGCATCGACGATATTGTACTGCAGCGCGATGTAGAGTTCGCTGAACGTAATCGGCCGTGAATTCGAGCCCCATGAGTGCGCCATCGCGACGAAGATATCGTTTTCCGGGACACGGATTTTCATGCCCGCGCAGTCGGCGACCGAATGCACCGCTTTCGTAGACGTCGACAGATGGCGCGTTCCGTAATACATTGCACCGAGCAATCGCATACCGCTGCCCGCGAGTTCTTCGCTTATTTTTTGTCCGAACGGGCCGTTGAGCGCTTTTTCGAAATGGTCGATATTACGCCAAATATACGGCGCTTCGGCGATCGTCACCGACGGCGCATAGAGCCCGAAGTTTGCGGCTCCTTCGCTGACCATGTCGATGCTGCCAGCCTGCGTACCGCGAATCAAATCCATACTCGCACCGAGCTGAGCGGCGGGAAATCCTTTGATTTCTACGCGACCGTTTGTCTGCTCCGATACTTCTTCTGCGATCCGCGCCATCATTTGCGATGCGGGATGAGCGGTCGGGTGAACCGACGCCCACCGTATCGTTACGGTTTTACCGTTTGCAAGTTTTTTGGAACCGTTTTTGTTTATTTTTGCCGCTGCGAGTGTACAAAGCAACAAAACCGATACTACCGTAGAGACTACTTTTTTCATGTCGTTTCCCCAATTTGAAATATTGTTTTGTATATAATTTTTATCAGTATAGTAGCACGAGTTTTTAGAGCTGTCAAATTTTTTTTGATGATTTTTTTCGATAATTTTTTACTTAAGAACGACATACCCCGATGTTTTGCATCGGGGTATGTCGATTCCGCTGCGGTTATCCGACCGCTTGCACCTGACCTTATTTATACATCGGGCCGTACGCTTTGCACGCGCGGTAATCCTGTCCTTCTTTGTCCATGCCGTACGCATTCCAGCACGCCGGACGGAAGATTTTGCTTTCGTCGACGTTGTGCATGCACACGGGGATGCGCAGTATGGAGCAGAGCGTGATTATATCCGCACCGATGTGTCCGTACGAAATCGCACCGTGATTTGCGCCCCAGTTGTTCATAACGTCGTACGCGTTTGTAAACGGAGCTCTGCCCGTCGGACGCGGAGCGAACCACGTGCACGGCCACGTGTAGTCGGTGCGTTTCCAAATCGCATCGGCGACGTCGTCCGGCAGTTTTATCGACCAGCCTTCGACGAGCTGCAGCACGGGACCGATTCCTTTGACGATATTGATTCGGGCCATCGTCATAGGCATTTCGGCTTTTGTGATAAAGCGGGAGGAAAATCCGCCGCCGCGGAAATACCCCTGATCCGACGTACACCATTCGGTCGCTTTGAGACACGCGTCGATGTCCGCTTCGGTCATCTCCCAAAACGGCTTCATAACCGCGTTTCCGTTTTTATCTTTGACTTCGCCGCACGCATCGATCGTACACGCGCCGCTGTTTATCAAGTGGATAAAACCGCCGGCATCTTTTGCCTTTCCTTCGAGCGCATAGCCCGTTTCGTTTTTGACGCTTTCGGTTGTCCAGCACGTGCGCACGTCCGCAAACATTTGAGAGCGGTTCGTGAGCAGTTTTAAAAGCAGCATCGTCGCTCCGTTCAACGTATCGTTTTCCGTTGCGAAGACGTAGGGTTCGCGCGCGCCGTTCCAATCGAAGGGCGTGTTCAAAATCGCTTCGGGGAAATCGGTGTCGGGGAATATATCCGTCCACTGGCGCTGTCCTTGAAAGCCCGCCGCGATCGCGTTGTGTCCGAGCGCTTCTTCGCCCCAGCCGATTTCTCTGAGTTTCGGATTGCCGTTCATCAAATCTTTAATGATAAGCGCGCACTTGACGGTAAACTCCCAATCCGCGTCGATCTGCGCGGGAGTTTTTTGCGCTTCTTTAGGATTTTTATCGAATCCCGTCGGACAATTTTTGCGCGTCCATTCGAGCGCACGCTTGTATTCGTCTTTGTCGTAGATCTCTTTTTCGATGCGGCGATACACTTCGACTTCATCGACGGACTCGACTCTCATACCGAGATATTCTTCAAAAAAGTCGGGATCGATTTGCGAACCGGATATCCCCATGCACGTCGCTCCGATCTGCAGATAGGATTTGCCGCGCATCGTGGCTGCGGCTACGGATGCTTTTCCGAAACGTATCAATTTTTCTTTTACGTCGTCGGGGATCGTTTTGTCGTCGAATTTCTGTACGGTGCTGCCGTAGATGCCGAACGCGGGAAGGCCTTTGCGCGCGTAGCCGGCGAGCACGCTTGCAAGGTATACGGCACCCGGGCGTTCCGTCGCGTTTAAGCCCCACACGCCTTTTATCGTCATGGGATCGTTATCCATCGTTTCGGAACCGTAGCACCAGCACGGTGAAACCGACAGCGTGATATCGACACCGGCTTTTTTGAATTTTTCCGCACATGCGGCCGATTCGGCAACGCGCCCGATCGTGCTGTCCGCGATGAGCACTTTTACCGGCTCTCCGTTTGTGTAGAACACGTTTTGTTCGAGCAGCTCTTTTGCCTGATGCGCCATGCGCATCGTCAGTTCTTCCAGCGAAGCGCGGACGTTGAGCATGCCTTCTCTCGCGTCGATGATGGGGCGGATACCGATGATCGGATACTCGCCGATTAACCTTGATTTTGCCATTGCATAATCCTCCTGATCGATACGATCATATATTAATTGTAACCTCTGTTTTGTTCGCCGCAAATATTTCCACGTTGCGTTTCGATGCGGCGATGTGTTCGTTCATCGCGACGACGGCGTCGGTCGTATTGTGCGCTTCGAGAGCGTGCAATATTTTTTTGTGCCGTGTAATCGCATCGTCTATGCCGCCTGCGACGAGGACGCCTTTTCCCATGTAATCGGTAAGCAGCGAAATCAGCACGTCGTTGAATATTTCAAGCAAGGCGTTGCCGGACGCTTTCGCTATGAGATTGTGAAAGCTGCAGTCCAATGTGACACGCTCTTTCGGCGAAAGCGTTTTGTCCGAAAACTCTTCGATGTTGCTCCGCAGCGCTTCCAGTATGTCGTCGGTGATATTCGCGGCTGCAAGGCGCGCGGCGTTTACTTCGAGCATGGCGCGCATCTGCGTCAGATCGTCGTCGGAGATATTGTTCATCTGCATGATTCTGCTTACCGCGGAAAACACCGTTGAATTTTTCGGCTTTGTGACAAAAGCGCCGAGTCCGTTTTTCAATGCGACGAGCCCGCGTTCCTGCAAAACTTTCAGCGCTTCACGGACTACGGGACGGGACACGCGATACTGCTCGGCGAGCTGCTGTTCCGACGGAAGTTTTTCGTTTACGGGAAACGCATCCGAATTAACAATAGTGTCTTCCAAGCGATCGGCAATCTGTACGCTTAAGTTGTCTCTTACCAAGGTGAAACTATTGTCAGTCATATTGCATTATCCTGCAAGACCGAGTTCCGCACGGATGTCTTTTTCCATGCGGATAAGGCTTTCGATTTCGTGCCGCGCATTTTCGTTCAATACGGAAACGTCTTTGCTCCTCGTCACAAGCGACATGGGAAGGCCGGTAAGACTGTAGTGGAACTTCGCGTTTACCGGATACGCGCGCGCTTCCGATACCGCCGCGACCGTTAAAAAGTCGCTGATTTTGCGCGCCTTTTCCGGCTCGGTTTTAAAGTGATCGTACATCCATTTGTAGATGTCGATGTGGAAATTCGCCATGACGCCGTTGTAGCCGTCGTAGCCCGCGATGAGTGAATCGAGCAGCGTCGACGTATTTGCGTTGAACAGCGAAAGCTTTGTGCCGGCGGTAAGTTTGACGCGGCGCGCTTCTATTTCGTTCGAACAACTTACGTCTTTTAAAAAGACGAGTTTGCCCGTGCGCGCGCAGTCGGCGAGGAAGTCGTCGGTAAGCAGGCGCAAGTACGGATACGGACACTCGTAGAGACCGAGCGTAACGCCCGAAAGCTGGCGGAAAATATCTTCGGCATTTTTGTTGAAGACGGCTTCTTCTTCGTTTTGTTTTGCCATGCGGTTTGCGACGAGAACGACCGCATCGACGCCCGTCTTCGCCATGGCACCGAGTTCGTCGATTTGTTCCGCATGGTCGTCAGACGTGTGTCCCGACGCGATCACTTTGATCCTGCCGGCGTTGGCGTCGACGACGGCTTTCGCTATGTCGAGTTTTTCCTGCTTTGAGAGAAAAAACATTTCGCTCGATTGGCAGACGGCAAAAATTCCGTCGGCGCCGTGAGCGATATACCATTCGACGAGTTTTTTAATCGCGTCGAAATCGACCGTATTGTTTTCCATAAACGGCGTGATCATCGTTGGCCAGCAGCCGTGATATTCTTTCATATAATTCCTCTTTATTAATTAATAATCGGATTACACATATGCCGCTTGTAATAAACAAGAGCATACCGAAAGGCGGTGTGGAAAGTCCGATCATCATGTTGAACGTTACGACCTCATAGCGTTATATGCGCCGGCAGCATACGCACCGGTTTGTTTCCACAGTTTACAATTCCGGCCCGAACAGCAGGTTCGGAATCCATGTCGTGATGCCCGGGATGAGCGTAATCAAAAGCAAAACCGCGATGAGCGGGATGAGAAACGGAATCGTCGCTTTTGTAACGCGTTCGAACGAAACTTTTGCGACATTTGAAACGACGTACAAAACGATTCCGACCGGCGGCGTCAATAATCCGATCATCAAATTCAAGATCATCATGATGCCGAACTGCGTCGGGCTGACGCCGAGCGCGTGCATGAGCGGAATAAAGATCGGCGTTAGGATCATGATGGCGGCATTCGCTTCCATGAACATGCCGACGAAAAGCAGGAACGCGTTGATGAGCAGCAAAATGACGACGGGATGATTCGAAACGGACATGATACCCGATGCGAGGATCTGCGGCACGTTTGCGACCGAAAGCGACCAGCCGAACATAACCGCCGTCATGACGAGTGCGAGGACGACACCGTTCGTTTCCACCGTCGCAAGGATGATGCGCGGTAAATCTTTAATGCTGAATTCTTTGTAGACAAAGAGACCGAGGATGAGCGAATAGAACGCCGCAAATACGGCCGCTTCAGTCGGCGTAAATACTCCCGACACGATGCCGCCGAACAGCAGCACCGGAGCCATGAGCGCCCAAAATGCGTCTTTAAACGCCTGCCACAAAACTTTTTTTGTCGGGCGCGGAGAACGCGGATAGTCTCTGCGCTTTGCGTACCAAAAGACCATAATCATGAGCGTTCCCGCCATTATGACGCCCGGCAAAAGCCCGCCCATAAAGAGCCGCCCGACGGACGCTTCGGCGAGAACCGCGTACAGTACCATCGGCAAGCTCGGCGGAATGATAGGCCCTATCGTCGAAGAAGCACCGGTAACTGCGCACGAAAAGTCATCGTCAAATCCGGCGTCGCGCATCGCTTTGATTTCGATTGTACCCAAGCCCGCCGCGTCCGCAACCGCAGTGCCGCTCATGCCTGCAAACAAAACCGATGCGACGATGTTCGCGTGACCGAGACCGCCTGGCATGTGTCCGACGAGCACGTTTGCGAAGTTGAACATGCGTTTCGTCACGCCCGACGTATTCATGATATTGCCCATGATGATAAAAAACGGCGCGGCCAGCAGCGGAAACGAATTCGCAGCCATCGTTATGCGCTGCACGACGGTAAGCGGTGTAAATCCGTTTGTCAGGCAGTAGAGCAGGGAGCAGATTCCGAGATTGACATAGATATTCGTTCCGACGATGAGCAGGACGATAAACAGAATGAAGATAATGCCCATGTTCATACGGCAGCCCCTTTGTCCGCATCACGTTTCCATACGCTGTTTTTGAGATGCAGCAGCTCGTATATGATGACGAGCGTATTGGTAAACGGCACGACCGCGTACACAAAGCTTATCGTAATCGGAATGGTGATCGCCGGAAGCATCGTGCTCGCTTTCGTCATCTGAACGCCGTATACGATCATGTATGCCGAAAACACGATGAGGATAAGGCTGTTGAGCGTATCGATCATCTTGTGCAGTATTTTCGGAAGCAGGTTGACGATAATCGTAATCTGTATGTGGCTTCTGTTTCTTGTGCCGAGAACCCAGCCGAGATAACAGATCCACACAAATGCGTATCGTATTAATTCTTCAGACCAGACAAGCGGCTTGTTCAAAACGTAGCGCATACATATTTGACACAGCGCTAAAATAAATATGATTAAAAAGAGAACGACGGAAAGCCAATCGACACATTTGTTGACGGCAGCCGTTACTTTTTTCTCTACGCGATTCATTTTTTCTCCCATGTTTTTGCAAACATCCGGCGAACATTGGGACTGTCGGTTTTTCGGACAGCCCCGATAGTTCGGTCAATCGGCGATCCCTCGTTATTTAATGTTTTGGATGCTGTCCCACATACCCTTACCCCATTTCGCTTCGAACATCGGCGGTACGACTTTCAGCGTTGCCTGCCGGAAGCTTTCGACATCGGGCGTGATGACCGTGACGCCCTGCGATTGGAGTTTTGCGATCAAATCTTTTTCCTGCTTGATGATTTCGTCGTTTTGCCATTTGATGTTTTTTGCGATCGACGCTTTGACGATTTCCTGATCGGCCGGAGCGATTTTCTGCCATACCTTTTCGTTGATGACGATGAGCATCGGTGTCATAATGTGTCCGGTGAGGATGATATATTTTTGCACTTCCTGGAATTTTGCGGATGAAAAAGTCGGCAGCGGGTTTTCCTGACCGTCGACGATATTTTGCTGAAGCGCGAGATACAGTTCGTTGAACGTGATAGGCGTAGGATTCGATCCCCACGAGCGCGCCATTGCGACGAAAACGTCGTTTTCCGGAACGCGGATTTTCATGCCCGCGCAGTCCGAAACTTTGCGCACTTCTTTTTTCGACGTCGAAAGGTGGCGCGTTCCGTAGTACATCGCGCCGAGCAAACGCATGCCGCTGCCCTTGATCAGCTCTTCGTTGATCTTTTGCCCGAATGCACCGTCGATCGCTTTTTCAAGATGTTCGACGTTACGCCAAATATACGGGGCTTCGGCGATCGTCACCGACGGCACATACTGTCCGAAGTTCGCCGCTCCTTCGCTGACCATATCGACGATGCCGGTTTGCGTACCTTGAATCAAATCCATGCTGCCGCCGAGCTGTCCGCCGGGGAAACCTTTGATTTCCACGCGGCCGTTCGTCTGCTTCGATACTTCTTCCGCGACGCGCATCATCGTTTGAGATGCCGGATGTGCCGGCGGATGAACCGATGCCCATTTTATCGTTACTTTTTGACCGCCCGCGGTATTGCCCCCTTCACTGCTTCCCGCCGCCGTCGCAAGTCCGCAGAGCAGCAAAACCGCCGTTAACGTGCAAATCAGTTTTTTCATAAAAACACCTCGTTTAAGATATTACCTGTCAAACAGGTTGATAGGTAATATGGTAGCACGAGTTTTTAGCGCTGTCAAATTTTTTTTGCAAAAAACCGAACCGATTTTTTCAATTATTTGCGCATCTATTACATGGCTGCATGGCGAACCTTGCTCATAAATAACAGTATGCGGTGACGAAGTGCCGGCTGTATGTTTACATTGCGAGCTTAAACACGATTTTTCGCACGGTTTCCGGATTTTTAGCCGAAATGCAGGGTTCGTGGCCTTCTCCGGGAAACAAAACGATGAATTTTCCGGGTTTGGCGATATAAGTTGTTGCCAATTCGCCGTCAAAAAATTGAATATCGCTTTCGACATCGTATTCGCTCCGCGCTTTCATGCCGGCACTTTCGCATACATCGATGATCTCTTCGCCCGACACGATGCACTGCACGTCAGCCGCGTGCCGGTGCGTTTCGTAGCCTTTCGTGCCTTTTGTCCGCGTTTGATATTCGCTTACGGAATAGCGCACCGATGCGTCGTCCGTCGTATACGAACCTGTCATTGCCGTTTCCGCTTTTCCCGAACGGAGCACTGCGGCCACCGTTTTGAGCTGCGGAAAGGCGGCTGCATACTTTTCGATGTTTTCAATCGTATCGATAATCATAATTAATTCCTTGCTATTCTATTAGGTGCAATTTTATTTAATGCTTTCCGAACTCGGTATTCGACCTATTACCGTACGATGCCTTTACGCAGGATGATGTTTGCGTACAGCGCTTTTTCGCCCGTCGCGATGATCGCATAACACGATTCGGTGCGCTTGTAAAATTCGTTCCGCTCGATAAGCGAGTACCGCGTATATGCGGCGTCACCCGCGCGGCATATCGCGTCGAATTCCTGCCAAATAGGCGTTTCGACGGGGTCATTTTTTGCCACTTCCATGAGCAGCGCGTTTTCCTGCATACGGTCGAGCGGAAAAAGCGAAAGGACGGCTTTCAGCACTTCGCATACGCCGTGCCCGTCCATGCGGATAAGCCTGCGCGCACGCGCCGCCGCGGGGTAGTTTCCGTCGACGATCGCGATTTCATCGCCGTGCCCCATTTCCATCAACGTTTTCAACAGATCCGGTCCGATAATCGAAGGGATATTTTTTAACATACGCGTTTTTATAAAAAACGACGGCGACAGTTCTATCGCAGACGGCGCTTTTTATCGTACCTCCTTTTGTAAAATTTTTCATCCGTTTCAAGCTATTTATAATAGAATGTCGGGTATGGCTTGTCAAATAAAATCGCTGAAAAAAGCCATAAAATTTTTCATTTTCCCTGTAGCAAATCTTTTGAAAATTTGTTATATTTTTGCGATTATTGATATGAAATGCACGTGCATCAAACGATGTACGTGATGACGCGAAACTTTTTCGGAAACCAGGAGTTTACTTTGAAAATGCGTTGCACATTCCTACAAAAGTTTTATATGAATTTTACACAAGGAACGGAAGCATCGTATGACACCGATGATTAATAACATTCTCACCTATATCGTGGTGGATGTCCTCTGTATTGCATTTTCAGTGTTTATCATTAGAAAGTTAACGACGGATATAGGCAGCGAACTCGAAATACACCTTTTAAAAAAGATGTTGTGTATTTTCCTTACATATTCGTTCGTCGATGTTGTATGGATATTGGGTGAATACGACTATATGCCGTACTATAAACGCATCGTAAACGGCATCGTTTGTTTTTTGTCAATTTTTTTAATATCCGTGCTTGCCTTTATGACCTTTATCTATACGGAAATCAGATTAAAAACGGCGTTTACGAAAAAACGCGAACTATGGATTGTCTCTGCGATACCGTTGGCATTTTCGCTGTTTATGTGCATCGCATCGTATTATACGGGATGGATTTATTACATAACTCCTGACAATAAATACGAGCGCGGATCGTATTATTGTTGGCAGCTGGCAATCGTGTTTTTTTATTTTGCCGTCGCCGCATTTCGTGCGCTGTACTGCGGTTCGAAAGAACGCTTGCCGATGCGCCGGCACGCTACATTCAGCCTTGCGTTTTCCATTGTTATTGCGGTTCTTATCGGTTCGCTTCAGATTTTTATACGGGGAACGCCGCTTATCGGAATTGCAATTTTTTCGGCATTTTTTATTACCTTTATCAATTTTCAGCAGGCGCAAATTTTCAGCGATGCCCTTACCGATTTAAATAACCGACGACGTGCGAATCAATACCTCGAAACGAAATTCAACAGTCCGCTGACCGAGTGGCCGTTGTACCTGTTTATGTTCGATATCGATGCATTTAAAGAGATAAACGATACGTACGGCCATATCGAAGGGGACAAAGTGTTGCGTACCGTTGCACAGGCGCTGAGGATGACGAGCCAAAAATACAGCGCTTTTGTCGCGAGGTTCGGCGGCGATGAATTTTTGCTGGTCGGAGAATCCTTGTACGTGTCGAATCCCGACGAGTTGATAAATCATTTTAATAAAGCGCTTGAAACGGAAGTCACGGCGCGAAGGCTTCCGTATAACATTACGCTGAGTATCGGCTATGCAAAAACCGACGGCGAAGAAATCGATGCGATTGAACTTATTAAAAATGCCGATAATATGCTCTATAAAAACAAGCGCCGTTCGCAGTCCGTCCGTTACCCCCCCCCCCCCCCGAAAACCGGAGTATAGTCCCGAGCAGAAACGGGAAAATGCCGCTGCCGCTTTTTTAAAAGCATAAAGGCAGTCCAAGGGGCCGAAGCTTTGAAAATCCTCTGCGGGATGTATCAAGGTTTCGTGTTATGGCAGTTGTAATTTTGTTAATTAATAAACATATTGAATTGTTGCCGGCCTTTAAAAAAGCAAACCGCAAAACATCGTAATTTAAATCTAAGGAAAGCTTCGAAACACTGAAGTTTTTCTAAACTTCTATGCCGCCGAAAAAATCGCCGCAGAAATCGTTCTACACATACAGCAAAAAGATTGCCGGTATTTTATTAATTTCGGGAAGCGGCGACTTTTTCCATTCGGAAACGGGCTTCGTGTGGATGTATTCTTCTCTGCAAGTAATGCCCGCCGCTATGCACAGTTTCGTTTCGCCTTTAAGCGATGAGAGGAGCGATGAAAGAAGCTGCATATTGCGGTACGGCGCTTCGATAAAAAGCTGCGTCTGCTTTTCTTTGTAAACGCGGCTTTCAAGCTGCTTGATCCTCTGTGCACGCGCATCGGGTTTTGCCGGAAGATAGCCGTTGAATGCGAAGTTCTGTCCGTTAAAACCGCTTGCCATAAGTGCCATGATGATCGAAGAAGGGCCTGTAAGCGGCGTGACGCGGAAGCCTTTTTTGTGTGCGAGCGCGACGATTGCGGCGCCCGGATCGGCAACTGCGGGGCAGCCCGCTTCCGAAATGACGCCGGTTGCAAAGCCCGCTTTAAGCGGCGCGAGGAACGGCTCGATTTTCGTCACATCGGTGTGTTCGTCGAGCACAAAAAACGTGAGTTCGTCTATGTCGATCGAAGCGTCGATTTTTTTGAGAAAGCGCCGTGCGCTCCGTACGTTTTCCACGATAAAATATTTTATCGCCGAGATAATGCTCCGGTTGTATTCCGGTATAACGCGTTCGGTGTCGGTGTCACCCAGTGTCGTCGGAATAAGATATAACGCCGTTTCCATAATCGTAATCCTCCGATTATTACACTTGTCGGCCGTCCCACGATTTCGAATGCGCTTTTTCATACGCGACTGCTTTATCAAAGTCGGCTTCAGGCGAACAAAATCGTTCGATCTGCAGCTGTGTCGCATACAGCCGTCGCAGGCATTCGGTTTTATCGGTGTCGCCGAGTTTCGATTTTTCGATGCCGTCGCCGAGCACACGGATCGTTTCATCGTAAATCCTGCACGGCACGGGAAAGGGATGCCCGTCTTTTCCTCCGTGTGCAAACGAAAATCGCGCGGGATCGGTAAAACGCGACGGCGTTCCGTATACGATTTCGCTTACGAGCGCAAGCGACTGCAGCGTGCGCGGCCCGAGACCGGGAGTGAGTAAAAGCGATTCGAAATCTTCCGGAGGGCTTTCGTATGATAGCGCGAGCACGGCGCCGAGCCTTTTTAAATCGATGTCTTCGGCGCGTACGTCGTGATGCGTGCTCATCGTTATGGAGCGCGATGAGTACGAAATGCGAGCCGTTTTTGCGACATCGTTCGAGTGCGGGGCGGGCGAGGGGCAAACGGTTTCCGCAGCTTTGACTGCGTTTTCGGTGAGGTCGGGAAAAAGTTCAGGCTCTCTCGGCACGACGATTGCCGCAGAAGGGGATGCGATATGCGAGAGTTCGCGCACGATACGGTCTGGATTTTCATGTGCGATTTCGACGATCGCAGCGCGCGTCCTTTGCGCCGCCCGATCGGTGAGGTTTAAGATTTCGTCCCGCTTTTCTCCGACGACGCCCGTATGCGGTTCTTCGACAAAAGAGCGCAGTTTCGGTGAACACCAGTGATATCGCCTCGCCGTGCGCGACGCGGCATTCATGCCCTGCTGTACGACCGCCCAATCGCCTTCGTCGGTTACAATAAAATTATGCTGATACAGCTGAAATCCGTCCTGGACGGCGTTGCTATCGACCTTTGCGCAAAGTTTGCTTGCGCGTACGAGCGAGGCACCGTCGAGTCCTGCGGCATCGGATAAAAATAATAATTCGTTCGGTGTATTGCGCGAATATTTTCCGCGTCCGCCGCACACACAGATGCCGAGTTCCCGTCCGCGTTTGTTCAGTCCGCGCTTGAGCGCATACATGACGCTCGTCGTGATGCCCGACGAATGCCAGTCCATGCCGAGCACCGCACCGAAGGACTGAAACCACATCGGATCGCTCAATCGCACGAGCACTTCCCGTTTGCCGTAATTTTGAATGATCGATTCGACAATCAGCGTTCCGAGATTTTTCATGTGCTCGGCGAGCCACGTCGGAACCGTGCCCCGATGCAGCGGCAAATCCGCGCATCCCGTATGCCGTACGTTCAAGCGCGGCTCCGCTTTGCGATGATGCCGTCGACGGCAAAATTGAGTATGTCGCGTATGTCGCCGATGTTTTCCTGTGCGAGGACGGCGAGGCGGAAGATTGCGGATTCGATCAAACCGTAAAACATATCGTTTACGACTTTGACGTTTATCTTTTTGAATTCACCCGATTTCGCGCCGCGGATGAGCAGCGTCGTCATGATGTGCCGTAATTTGATGACTCGACGCATAACGCGCTTCCGCGGATCGACGCCCGATTTTTGCAGCTGTATCAAATACAAAAGCAAAACACTGAACAGCTTTTTATTTTCTCCGATTGCATCGACGATACTCATGAGCATTTTGCGAAAACAGTTTTCCGTGTTGAACGACGTATTGTTGACGATCTGCATGATCGTCGTTTCGATTCCCGATACGAGCTGCTTAATGCTCCATAAAAAAATCTCGCGCTTGTTTTTAAAATAGATGTACAGCGTCGTCCGCGTAATACCGCATCGGTCGGCGATCTTTTGAAAGGTGACGTCTTCGTAGCCTTCTTCAACGAAAACGTCGAGCGCTTTTTCGAGTATCTTTCGTTTACGTTTTTCGTGTTCGACGATGATCGCCATGAAAGCCCTCCGCCTACGCTTTTTCTTTTTTGCCGAAAGATCCGGAATACATATAAAAATGCGTATCGAGATTTCCGGCTTTAAAACTTTTCAGTTTGTCCGCATAATGCCCCGAGCATTTTTGAAACTGCCTGCTCGCTGTGATGACGCCGATTTGCCAATTCGGAAAATTCGTCCACAGCGCACCCATCTTTTTATAGAGCGCTTCCGCTTCCGCCTCGTCTCCGAGCCGCTCGCCGTACGGAGGATTGCACAGCAAAAGCCCTTCATCGTACGGAGCCGCCAAGTCGATAAAATCCGACTGTATGAAATCGGGGCGCGGAATGCGGTTGTCTTTTCCGATGGACTGCAAAGCGCGGCCGGCCGCAACGCATGCGTGTTCGGCGTTCGCTTTTGCACGGTTTACCGCCTCTATGTCGATATCGCTTCCGGTAACGCGCACTTCGACATCCGTTCTAATCCGTTCCGCTTCCTGCGCACGGATTTCGTCCGCGCGTTTTTTATTAAAAACGGCAAGGTGTTCGAGCGCAAAGCGCCTGCCTGCCCCCGGTGCGATATTGTGCGCAAAAAGCATCGCTTCGATCGCGATCGTTCCCGAACCGCAAAAGGGATCGTGCAGCGGCGTTCTTCTGCGCCACAGCATTTCCTGCAGCAGCACGGCGGCAACCGTTTCGCGAAGCGGCGCCGTCCCTCCTCCCGTGCGGTAACCGCGTTTGTACAGCGGCTCTCCCGAAAGATCGAGCAGGACGTTTACCTTATCGTTGTCGATATATACGCGCACATCCGCCGTCTCTCCCGATTCGGGGAGCGTCGTCATGCGCCACTTGTCGCCGAGTTTTTTGTAGATCGCTTTTTGCACCATGCTTTGAACCGTGTGTTCCGAGTTCAATTTCGAGTGATGCGAGCGCACTTTGTCCACGACGACGCGCACGTCCTTTTTTAATAAATCTTGCCAGTCGGCCGCATAAGTGCCGGCAAAAAGCGAATCGAAATCGGCTGCCTGAAAAGAAGCCGCCTGTAAATATATGCGGTCGGCCGTACGCAGACAGAGGTTCGCGCGGAAAAGCGCATCGTCGTCGCCGGTAAAAAAAACCCGTCCGGGCGCGTTTCCCGCGAGCTTGTAGCCGAGATGTTTGATTTCATTGCCGAGTATTTTATCCGCGCCGACGGCGCAGAGCGCAACGAGGGTATTCATACGGATTTAAAAATAACATTTTTACGGATTTTGTGCAATTGTCGTATTTTGCGATTTTGCACGCCGAAAGCGCCGCCGGCGGAAATTTTTAATAATTATTAATTTTTTTTAGGACGAAGCGGATCGGAAGATCCCGCCTTCCGCACTTCGGTAACCCTCATCCGCGCCCCGGCGCGGACGCTGCGCGGTGCTCCACGCGGGCGTAAGTCTTTCGTAAGCGCAGGTGATATTGCGAGTTGAAGCGAATGTTATCATTTTTACCTTTTGGCGCTTTTTATGCTTTTTGTAAACGCGTGCGCCGTTACAGCTTAGAACTCCGTTACCGCTTTTCGAAAAATTCCCGGATATCATCGAGCCGATCGAGCGCATCTTTTCGTCCGATATCGTACAGCGCTTTGATTTTTGTACCGTCTTTTTCCGTACGCCCGACACCCGCGGTGTGCTTCGGACGGATGAGCAAAACCGACCCCGCTTCCGCCCTTCGTTCGATATCCGCGACTTCCTCGTTGTATACGATATGGCGCATTTCCATCGCACGGATGAGCGCGGGATATTTCCGCATTGCAATGCGCAGCGCGGGGAGCAGCGGATTTTTTCCTTTACGGTATCCTTCAGGCTGCGTCAAAATGACGATGTTTCGCGTATAGCCGAGCCGCTCGAATGCGCCGAGCGGAATCGAATCCGCAATGCCTCCGTCGAGCATTTTACGACCGTCCGCGCATACGATGTTCGAAGCGAGCGGCATGGACGCCGACGCCTGCAGCCATTTCATTTCATCGCCCCGGAGCGTTTTGCACCGGTGATATACCGGCTCACCCGTTTCGACGTCGGTACACGTTACGTAAAATGCGACAGGAGAAGATTCGAGCGCGTCGTTGTCGTAAGGATCGAGTTTTTCCGGCAGTTCGCGCCAGCAAAAATCCGCGTTGAATAGATCGCCCGTCCTAAGCCATGAGTGGAAACTCATATAGCGTTTGTCGCCGCAGTATTTCATCGTATAGCGGACGGAACGCCCGATTTGGTGCGACGCATAACTTGCTCCGTGAACGGCTCCCGCCGACACGCCGAGCACTCCGTCGGCTTCGATGTCGTTTTCGCACAACACGTCGAGTATGCCCGCCGCATAGATACCGCGGTGTCCTCCGCCTTCGATTACGATTCCCGTTTTCATCGATATATTTCCGCCTTTTCCGTATTTCGATTATGTAATCAGTTTCCACTCGCCGTCGATCAGCAATTCGTGCGGCTTGAAATTCGATTTGTATACCATCGACTTGCAGTCTTTAAGCCAATAGCCGAGATAGTACCGTTGCAGATGAAATGTTCGGCACAATTCGATTTCCCTCAATATGCTGTACGTGCCGATGCTTCTCTTTTTCGTTTCGTCCGACGTGTCATAGTAAAAATAATTCGACGACAGGCTCGCTTTTCCCGTGTCGATGATGCCGACGCCGACGAGCTTTCCGCCGTACCTGTAATCCATATTTATCGTACCGGAATAAAACGATTCGTATCTGCCGTCTTCCGCCGTGCGGCAGATGCCGTTCATATCGATAAGCGTTTTTTTCGCTTCGTCAAAACTTTTTTCCGAGTCGGGATTGTGCCGCTTGTCATAGGTGCGGAAAAGCGCAATTTTTTCGTCGGTGACGAATTCGTCCGCTTTCGTCGTGAGCGTTACGGCAAGATCGCGGTTCTTTTCAAGTACGCGCCGCTGCGATTTCGACGGTTCGAATGCGTCCGGAAAAATTCTGATCGGAATACACGCTTTGCAATCGGGACAGTCTGCGCGGTATACGTACGATCCTGCCCGGCGGAAACCTTCGGCGAGGATGATGTCGAACAAAATTCGCTGACAGAGTGCGGGATCGTTTTCGGTGCGCACAGGCTCTTCATCGTGCAGCAGCATATCTGACGCTTCTTTCAGTGACGGAATGCGGTAAATCGTTTCGTGCGACGTGCGGCCTTCAAAGTAACCGCAGTCGCCGGCATACAGATTGTTAAAAGCATCGCCCCGTTCGTCGGATCGGATATCGCCGGCCATCGTTACAGTCCCGTACCCTCGTCGATTCCCATCATGATATTCATACACTGCACCGCAGCTCCCGACGCTCCCTTGCCGAGATTGTCGAAGCGTGCGGAGATTACGATGCGCTCGTCGTTTCCGTACACGAATATCTGCATATCGTTCGTTCCTGAAAGCGTATTTGCCGCGATAAATCCGCCGTCGATCGTATCCTGCAGTTCTATAACCTTAATAAATTTTGAACCCGCATAGCACGACGTAAACATCTCCCGCACGTCAAGGGCGGAAACTTTTTTTGCAAGCAGCCGCACGTGCAGAGGCACGGTAACCGTCATACCCGAAAAATAATCGCATATATACGGAGTAAAGGCGGGCGGAAAATCCAAACCGCTTATCTTTTGCATTTCCGGCAAATGCTTGTGATGCTGCGTGAGCGCGTAGAGGCGCGGGGAGGCGAGTTCTTCGGGGCGGTTTTCCGATTCGTACTCGGCGATCGCTTTTTTGCCCGCGCCGCTGTAGCCTGAAACCGCGTGGCATACGACGGGATAATCGCGCGGCAAAACGCCCGATGTCGTAAGCGGAAAGCAGATCGCGTTAAAGCCGCTCGCATAGCAGCCGGGAACCGCGACCCGTTTCGATCTTTCGATGCGGCGCCTGAAATCGCTTGAAAGTTCGGGAAAGCCGTAATCCCAGCCGGGAGCCGTACGGTGCGCAGTCGACGCGTCGATGATACGCACGGCGGGATTCGTGCACAGCTCTGCGGCTTCGACGGCAGCGGCGTCGGGGAGACATAAAAACGTAAAGTCGGAATTATTAATTAATTTTTTTCGTTCGTCCGCGTCTTTTCTTTTGTCGTCGTCTATGCGCAGCATTTCGATGTCGCTGCGCTTTGCAAAGCGTTTGTATATCTTTAAGCCCGTCGTACCTTCTTGCCCGTCGATAAAGATCGTGTATGCCATACGTCTACTATAGTGCAGTGAAAAAAACTGTGCAAGGAAAGATGTCCGTGCCGTTGTCCGTGCTCTGAATAAAGATCTGTTTGGGTGAAAGCGATTTTCCCGCTATTGACGAAGCGCAGAGTAAATGGGAAAATCGTATCATGAGCAAATATATACTCGTGACGAGCGGCGTGTGTTCCAGTCTCGGCAAAGGGGTGGCGTCTGCATCGCTCGGAAGTCTTCTTGAATGCAGCGGGCTTTCGATTTCCATGATAAAATGCGATCCGTACATCAACCTCGACGCAGGCAATATCAGTCCGTTTCAGCACGGCGAAGTATATGTTACCGAAGACGGCGCGGAAACCGATTTGGATTTGGGCAATTTTGCGCGCTTTACGAGTGTCAATGTTGCCGAAGACAACTGCATTACGATCGGAAAAATCTACAACCAAGTGATTCAAAACGAGCGCGCCGGCAGATACAACGGGCGCACGGTGCAGGTGATCCCGCACATCACCGATGAGATAAAACGCAATATCCTCTCCGTCGGCGAGCGCTCGGGTGCGGACGTCGTTATCGTTGAAATCGGCGGTACCGTCGGAGATATCGAATCAATTCCGTATCTCGAAGCCGCTCGGCAGCTCATTCACGAACTCGGAAAAAACGAAGTGTGTGCCATTCACATAACGCTCGTGCCTGCGATCATCGGCGGCGAATTGAAAACGAAGCCGACGCAGCATTCGGTGAAACAGCTGCAGGAAGCGGGTATCCAGCCGGATATCCTTTTGTGCCGCACTGCAAACGAACTCGATATGCCGCTCAGAAAAAAAATCGCGCTGTTCTGCAACGTTGCCCCCGATGCGGTTTTTTCTTCGGTCGACGTACAAAAATCGGTGTACGAGCTTCCGGTTATCTTTCACAAAGAAGGTTTTGACGCGCGGGTGCTCAAAAAACTCGCGCTCACCGCCGAGCGCTGCAATATCCGCCCGTGGACGACATTCCTTGAAAAACTCAATACGAGCGGACCTGCCGTGTGCATCGCCGTCGTCGGCAAAAAAGATTATCTTGACGATTGCTATAAATCGGTACGCGAATCGCTGTTTCATGCCGCGGTTACGCAATACGGCGCGGAGCTGAAACTCCGCAAAATCGACGCGGAAACGCTCGAAAGCTGCAAAAACGAAAAAGAGATAGCGGCAGCGTTCAAAGATGTCGACGGTATCGTCGTGCCCGCGAATTACGGGCAGCGCGGATTTCTCGGTCTCCTCGTTGCGGTAAAATATGCGCGCGAAAACGATATACCCTATCTGGGTATCGATTTGGGTATGCAGCTCATGGCGATCGAAACGGGACGTTCGCTGTGCGGCTGGGCGGATGCGGACAGCACGGAGTTTATACAAAACAGCACTCACGCGATCATCAGTTTGCCGGAAGAGCAGACGGGGCTTTCGGCTGCCGGCACGATGAAGCTCGGCGCGGGAACCGTCCGTATCATTAAAGATACGAAGCTTGCGGGCATCTACAAAAAGCTCACAATCACCGAACGGCACCGCAACAAGTACACGTTCGATAAAAAATACACCGCCGATATGACCGAACACGGTCTCATCACGTCCGCGATTTCCGAACCGGACAGCAGTACCGAAGCGTTCGAATGGAAAGATCACAGGTGGGGCATCGGCGTGCAGTATCATCCCGAATTCGTTTCCCGTCCGATGAAACCGCATCCGCTTTTCGTTTCGTTCATCGGAGCGGCGCTCGGTAAAAAACAATGACGCCGAACCTTTTTACGGCCGGTGCCGTTTTGTGCTGTTGGCTGTTTTTTTCGGCCGGTTGTTCGCTGAAATATTCCGACGGAAAAAAAAACGTCGAATCGGAAGTGCCCGAATTCGTTTTTGCAAATGCAGACTTTTCTCGGTGGGAAAAAAACAAAAAGACGCTTTCGATGCGCGCGCGGACGCTCGAACAGTATAAGGGCGGCAGCACCTATGCGGATTCGGTTTCGTTTACGGCCTATGCGGACGACGGGAGTGCCGAAACCGAGGGCTCGTGCGGATTGGTCGCATTCGATTCGAAGCAAAAAATCTATTCGCTTTACGACGGGATCGAACTTACGAATGAACCGAGGGGCGTAACGATTTCAGCGGACGAACTGCGCTGGGACGGAAATACCGAACAGCTTACGAGCCGCCGCACCGATACGATCACGATGAAAAAAAACGGTACGGTCGTCCGCGGTTCGGGATTTTCCGCAAGCGGCGTAAGTAACCGTTTTGTATTTACCGGCGCCGTGTCGGGAACGGTCGAAACCGACGAAGATGCGGAGGAAGGCGGCGATGCGCAGAGCCGGCAGTAAAATACGTATAATCGTATTATTAATTTTATACGTTGTCGCTTCTATGCTCCCCGCGTGGTCCGAGCGTATTACGTTTTCCGCGAACAGCATGACGGGGACGGCCGGCAATTCATCCGATACGACAACTCTTTCGGGCAGCGCCTATGTGCTCACGTCGTCCATGGAAATCGCCGCCGATTCGATTACGATGAGCGGAAAAAATTTCCGCTACATCGAAGCCGACGGAAACATCACCGGAAAAAATATCGAAGCGAATATGGAATTCACGTGCGGGCGTCTTTCCTACGATCGCGAAACGAAGATCGCGACGCTGAAAGACAACGTACATCTTGCCGATACGGAAAACGGCGTATCGGTCGACGCGCAGCTTATCGAATACAATCAAAATACCGACATCGCGCGAATTCAAATCGGTATAACGATCAAACAAAAGGACAATGTCTGTTCGAGTGCGTATGCCGTATACCGCAAAAAAAATCAAATGCTCGAAATGAGCGGCAATTCGCAGATTACGCAGGGCGAAGACACGTTCCGCGCTCAGGAAATTACGCTGAATCTCGATACGCAGGAGATAAGGCTCGACGGCCGCGTCAAAGGTTCCGTCGTCGACGATAAAAGCGCCGATCAGGATACAGGTATAAAAAAGGATTCGGCGGCACGCGATGAAAGCGATCCGTCAAGGGACGATGGATCCGGCAAAGACGATGGATCCGGTAAAAACGAAGTGCCGGCGGACGGAACGGCCTCTCCCGGTAAATCACCCGACGCGGGGCAAGGCAAAGCTGCAAGCGGCGCGGAAGGGGCAAACGCTCCGCCCGATACACTTTCGCGTGCGAAGACAGGCGGCGGCAAACGGGGGACGGATGACTGACGAAATGCGGCATGTATTGCGGGTTTCAAGTTTATACAAATCGTTCGGCAAAAAACGCGTCGTGCAAGGTATCGATTTTTCGATGCGTACGGGCGAAGTGCTCGGGCTTCTCGGACCGAACGGTTCGGGCAAAACGACGACGTTTTATATGATTGTCGGATTTTACCGTCCGACTTCGGGCGATGTGTTTCTCGACGGAGAGCGGATTACGGTGCTGCCGATGTACGCTCGCGCGCGGCTCGGTATTTCGTATCTGCCGCAGGAACCGTCCGTATTTAAAAAGTTGACGGTCGAAGAAAACATTTGGGCGATCCTCGAAACGCGGCGCGACCTTTCGGCCGGCGAAAAAAAATTGCGGCTCGAACAGCTCATAAGCGAATTCGATATCGGAAGGATCAGAGGCCAGCAGGCGATTACGCTTTCGGGAGGAGAACGGCGGCGTACCGAAATTGCCCGATCGCTCGCAATAGAGCCGAAGTTTTTGCTTCTCGACGAACCCTTTGCGGGAATCGATCCGATCGCGGTTGCAGATATCAAAGGCATGATAAAGCTGCTTTCCGAGCGCGGTATCGGCATCCTCAT
This sequence comes from Treponema sp. SP13, assembly GCF_050938355.1. Lineage (NCBI taxonomy): Bacteria > Pseudomonadati > Spirochaetota > Spirochaetia > Treponematales > Treponemataceae > Treponema > Treponema sp. SP13. Next base: position 9,551 of record NZ_JADOVM010000005.1, on the reverse strand, counting down.
TACCGATCACAACGTGCGCGACACGCTCGAAATCACGCATCGCGCAATCATCATCAACGCCGGACAAATTATGATGCAGGGCACGAAACAGGAAATCCTCGATTCATCCGTTGCCCGCGAAATCTATCTCGGCAAAGATTTTTCGATGTAAGCGCTTGTGAATTTATTGTGAAAATAACTGTAAACTATCGCCGTTTCGTTTGTTTAATAGGTTGAATGTCGAATTTTGAAAGTATCAGCTGTTAAATTTATTAATAAAAGTATCGGAAGTGTTTTACGGGAGTTTATTGCAACAGCAAGGACAAGGAGTGTACGATGAAAAGAATTGTGATGACGACAGCGGCTCTGTGTTTTGCCTCTGTGATGTTTGCCTATAATCCGCCGATCGGCGGAGAAAGTCTCGACAGACTTGTAAGTCCGACGCAGCTCACCTATGCGTCGTCGAGCGCGGGCGGCGGAATCTTTACCGCGGGTCCCGATGCGATCGTTTTCAATCCTGCGCTTATCGCGTATGAGCAGCGTATCACGCTCGACGCTGCATATACGGCGCTTTTTTCTTCGGACGGCGGATCGAAAACTTTCGGCAGCGCGTTACAGGGAGGATTGCTCGTTCCGTGGAAATACTTTGTCGCGAGCGGCGTCGTTAAAGGCGTATTTTTACCGATCGATAAAATCGACATCGGAAATACGCTCGGTACAAATGTCGGCATCGCAAAAGAGGTGAGCGAACGGCTGTCGGTCGGTGTCGGTATGTACGGCGGCTTATATTGGGGACACGGCAGCGATTGGTCGTTCGGCGCGAATATCGGCGCGCTCTATCGCATTCCGCATCTCGGTTTTATGAAGGATTTCAGGCTCGGTGTGTCGGTGCTCAACCTCGGCAAAAATTACACGTCGACGGATCTCATCGGCATCGACGGTAAAAACGAAGCGGATATATTTCCTATGCTCGGTACGGTGCACGCAGGCATCGCAGCCCTTTTGTTCGCAAACGATTATGTAAAGGGCGGCGCTTCGTTTGAATTGATAACGCCGGGATTTCAAAATCTCATCGTCGCGACGGGCTTTCAATTTTCCGTAAACGATGCGCTCTATTTGCGCATAGCGGAAGAGATCAATATCCGCGAAGCGATAAAACTCGGCGATTACGATAAGTACGGCAATTTTATGCCGGCAGTCAGCATCGGCTATCGCTTTACGTTTAAAACAAAACGCAACGAATATATGAAACGCAACGGCTGGGGCGAAAGCGATATGACGGTCAATGCGGGGTGGCAGCAGCTTTACGAAACGGTACACGCCGTTTCGGGCAATGTCAAATTCAATCTCGGCATGAAAGATACCGATCCGCCGGAAATCGAATTGTGGGCAGGGGAGGATAAATAATGAAACGGATATCTGTACTTATTGCGGCGGTACTTTTTTTGTTTTCCGCCGCTTCAGCGTTTGCGCAGCGGCAGCCGAACTATATTTCACCGAACAACGACGGCGTTCAAGATTCGCTCGACATTCCGCTCCGTATTTCCGACAGACGCTACGTCGTTTCGTGGAGTTTGGTCGTCGAAAACGAGAGCGGTAGCGTCGTGCGCACAATCGGAAACAAACTCGCATTTATCGAAAAGCTGACGTTCAAATCGTTTTGGAAACAGCTTTTTTCCGCGAAAAAAACGATTCCCATACCTTCGGTCGTTTCGTGGAACGGCGTTATGGATAACGGAGAGACGGCTCCCGACGGAACCTATTATTACTATTTTACGGCGGCGGACGATAACGGCAACGTCGGCAAAACGGATAAGTATACGGTCGTCGTCGATACGACGCCGCCTTCCATCGCGCTTACTCAGCCGGCCGATAAGATTTTCGGTGAAGGGTCAAAGGCGACCTTTGCCGTGCGCCAGTCCGGCTCGAAAGAAGACGAGTGGAAAGGCATCTTTGCGGGTACGGACGGAACGGCGGTAAAAAATTATTCGTGGAAAGACACGACGCCGCCCGAGTTCAGCTGGAACGGAACGGATGATTCGGGTAAACCCGTCGCGGACGGTGTCTATTCGTATACGGTTACGGCGACGGACAGAGCGGGAAATACTTCCCCTGCCGCTTCCATATCGAATATCATCTTTTCTGCGGAAAAACCTGCGACGAATATCGCGATTTCGGGTTCCCGCTATTTTTCTCCGAATACTGAAAGTAAACAAAAAGCGGTTACGTTCAACGTGACGATTCCCGTTCCTGCGGCGAGCACCGGCAACAAGCTCACCGAATGGGCGGTGACCGTTGTTGATGCGAACGGCAAAGTTTGCCGCACGTTCGATCAGTCGACGTCGGCTTTACCGCCGGAGACGATCGTGTTCGACGGTACGGGCGCAAACGGCAAAACGCTCCCCGACGGACGCTATCAAGCGCGCGTGACGGCAAAATATCTCAACGGCTATGAAACGACTCCGATAGTGTCGCCGGTGTGCATCATCGACACGAAGCAGCCGCAGGCACAGCTGCGCGTTTCCGATAAAGTATTCGGTGCGGGTTCGAAGAGCACGATTACGATAAACGAAGCAATCGTACCGAAAACGCTGGCGGCGATTCCTGCGTGGACGGGACGCATATATGCTTCCGGCGATACGAAAAAGGCGGTGCGAGAATATTCGCTCGGCGAATTCCCCCCCGAAACGATTTCGTGGGACGGTCTCGACGACAGCGGAAAACTTGTGCCTGACGGATCATACGTATACGAGCTTTCGGCAACCGATTTGGCGGGCAACAGCGTTGCCGTCCGTTCGGACGCATTCAATTTCGACACGACGAAGGCGACGCTGCTTCTTGCAATGCAGGATACCGCATTTTCGCCGAACGGCGATAAAGTCAAAGATACGATTTCGTTTACACCCGTTACCCACGCGGGAAGCGGCGGTATCGTAAAATATGTGTTTAAAATCGCTGCAGCGGGTTCGAGCGCCGCATTGAAAACGATGAGCGAAAATAAAAGCGTTCCCGCATCGTTTGTATGGGACGGAAGAGACGACAAAGGCGCTCTCTGCTCCGACGGACAGTATATCGCCTCTCTTGAAATAACGTCCGCAAACGCTTCGACGGCATCGGCTTCGACGCAAGCTTTTGCCCTCGATACGAAAGCGCCGTACCTTGCTGCGGAAATCCCGTGGACATCCTTTTCACCGTCAGGCGATTCGACCCAGAGCGCACTGCCGGTCGGCGTCCGCGACTGCACGACGGAAAAACTGTGGACTGCCGAAGTGCGCAATGCGCGCGGTACCCTTGTTCGGAAATACACGTGGGCGGGCACCGTACAGACGGACGGCAAAGCGGGATTCTCATGGAACGGCGCCGACGAATCGGGCAACACGGTTTCCGACGGCACGTATACGCTTGTCATCGCTTCGACGGATGAAGCAGGCAATGCGTTCAGTACCGCATTGAACGGAATCGCGATCGATACGCGAGATGTAAAAGCATACGTGACGACGACGTACGACGGCATCTCTCCGAACGGTGACGGCGTGCTCGATTCGCAGCGCTTCGACATCCGCACGTCGGTCGGCGATACGATTTCGTCGTGGAATTTCGACGTGTGCAGAGAAGACGGAAAGGCGGTGCGCAGCCGGTCGTCGAAAGACGGGGAAAGCCTTCCCGCATCGATTGCATGGGACGGTTTTGATGCCGCGGGAAAAGCGGGCGAGGGCACCTTTACCGGAAAGCTTCGCATCGCGTATCGGAACGGACGGAACGTCTCCGTGTCGTCTTCTCCGTTCGTGTGCTCGGCTACTCCTCCCGAACTCAGCGTTCGTACGACGCCTGCCTACTTCAGCCCTGACAACGACGGCGTCGATGACGATTTGTTTATCAAGTTGAACGGTTCGACAAAGGGAAAAATCACCGAGTGGTCGTTTACGATCGACGATCCGAACGGACGCCGCTTTTGGCAGACGGGCGGAACATCGGCGATTACGGAACGCATCGTGTGGGACGGTTTAAGCAATACGCAAAAGACCGCGTCGGGGGCGGCCGAGCGCGTGCAGTCGGCCGTCGATTATCCGTGGACATTTACCGTCAAAGACAATCTCGGCATGATGTCGACGGTCAAAGGGATCATCCCCGTGGACGTGCTCGTCATCCGCGACGGCAACGTGCTCAAAATGGCCGTTCCGTCCATCATCTTCCGCCCCGATAACGCCGACTTCAAAGTCGAAACCGCTCCGGGAAAACGCGACGGCGTTACGGCCGAACAGGCTGCAAACAACGAGCGCATCCTCAAGCGTATCGCGGAAATCCTCAATAAGTTCAAGGAGTATAAAGTAACCGTCGTCGGACACGCAAACCGTACGACTGAAAACCAAGCCGAAGAAACGCAGGATAACCCGCGTCTGTGGGGGCCTGCGCTCATTCCGCTGTCGCAAAAGCGTGCGGAATTCGTAAAATCCTATCTCGTCGATAAAGGCATAAGCTCATCCCGCCTCGCAACTCAAGGTAAGGGCGGTACGGAACTCGTTGCCGATTGGCGCGATAAAGATCACAATTGGAAAAATCGCCGCGTCGAATTTATTTTGCAAAAATAAGTGATAAAACGCAGCACCGAAAGACGGGCCTGTCGGAAGACGGGTCCGTCTTTTTTTATGTCTTGCAGAGAATGTTTTTTCAGAATGCAGCCGCATTTTGTAAAGGCGTAAAAATAATCGGCATAAACCCCTCCGTATAAATGAAGTAAGTTGTGTCTAACTTTTTTTTGCAGTGCATAGTTTACAGTTGTGAAAGAATATCATACAATACGGTTTATGCGTATGTTTACATTTAAGGGCGGAGTCTATCCACCCGACCGAAAGGAGCGCACTCGCGACGGAACCATCACGGATGCGTTTCCTTCCTCTAAGCGAGTGACGATTCCCGTCACGATGGGCGGCTCTCCGAACGAATGTACCGTAAACGTCGGCGACCGTGTTGTGAAAGGTCAGGTTATTGCGGCGTCCGACAAATATATGTCCGTTCCCGTACATGCGTCGATCACGGGAAAAGTCGCGCAAATCGCACCGCACGCCGTCGCAGGCGGTGCCCAAGTTCCCTGCGTTACAATCGAATCGGACGGAAGCGATGAGACGGCGTATATGAGTCCGCTCGATCCGTTTTCCTGCGATGCGAAAGACGTTCTCGAGCGCATCAGACTTGCCGGTATCGTCGGTATGGGAGGCGCGTCGTTTCCGACCTATGTAAAACTTTCGCCTCCGGACGGCACGAAGATCGAATACGTCATCGTAAACGCATCCGAATGCGAACCCTATCTTACCGTAGATTATCATACCGTAAAAGAATCGTGCAAAAAGATGATCGACGGACTTGCGATCGAAATGCATATTTTCGGCTGCCGCGGTATCGTCGCGCTTGAAAACAATAAGCTCGATCTGATGAGCGGCATCAACGAAGCGATCGCCGAAGCGAATCATACGAACGATATCGAAATTAAAATCGTTAAAACGAAGTATCCGCAGGGCGGCGAAAAAAATCTTATCGCCGCGATTTTAAAGCGCGAAGTACCCGCGGGAGGGCTTCCGGCACACGTCGGCTGTATCGTTTCAAACGTTTGTACGGTCTGCGCGATTTCGGATGCGTTCCGGCTCGGCAAGCCGCTCATCGAGCGCGCGTTTACCGTAAGCGGCGGGGCGTGCGAAAATCCTGCAAACATACGAGTTCCGGTCGGCACGCTTGTCGAAGATTTGCTCGGCGATGTCATACGCATAAAAGACGGCGACCTCGCGCAGATACTTTCCGGCGGTCCGATGATGGGTATCGCTTCGGCGGATGCCGCGTTTCCCGTCGTAAAAGGCACGAGCGGCGTTTTATTTTTAACAAAAAAAGAAATCCATATCGGCGAAGAAGAGCCGTGTATCGGCTGCGGCAGATGTATTCCGTCCTGCCCGATGCGGTTGTCGCCGGTTATGATGGCGCGTTCGCTGAAAGCGAACGACTACGATGCCGCCGTAAAATTCGGGCTTACGGACTGCATCGAATGCGGCAGCTGCGCATACGTTTGCCCTGCGCATGTCCGTTTGGTGCACCGATTTAAACTCGGTAAAGGCGTCGTGAAAACGCGCGCTGCAAAGAAAAACGCTGCGGGTAAAGCAGCTGGAGGAAAATAATGAGCGAACCGGTGAAAAAAGAAATGTACGTGTCTCCCGCCCCGCATTTTGTCGAAGGGACGTCGACGCGTTTTCTTATGTGCATGCTTATTTTGGCGCTGCTTCCCGAAACGATATACGGCGTTATGCTGTTCGGTTTCCGCGCGCTGTTTGTCGTGCTCGTTTCGGTTGCGGGAAGCGTCGTCTTTGAAGCGGCGTTTCAAAAACTGACAAAACAGAATATCACCGTGAGTGATTGTTCGGCCGTCGTGACGGGACTTTTACTCGCGCTCGTACTGCCGCCGACGGTTCCGCTGTGGCAAGTGCTGCTCGGAGATCTCTTTGCGGTCGTCGTCGCCAAGGGATTTTTCGGCGGACTGGGGGCGAATGTGTGGAACCCCGCTCTTACGGGACGCGCGTTTTTATTCGTCAGCTTTTCCGCCGCGATCGGCGCGTCATGGCTCGCTCCGGGAACGGATGCGGTAAGCGCCGCGACGGTGTTGTCAAAGCTGAAAGAGGGTGCCGTCGCCGCAAACGCGGATACGTATCTCGAAAGTTTTTTGGGTAATACGGCCGGCTGTATCGGCGAAACGAATGAATTGCTCATTTTGATTTCATTCGCATTCCTTGCCCTCACTCAGGTGATCGACTGGCGTGCACCGGTTACGATGGTCGGGGCGGTTGCTCTTTTGACCTTTGTTTCGGGCGGAGACGTCATCATGGCGCTTACATCGGGAGGCCTGCTTTTCGGTGCAACCTTTATGGCGACCGATTATGCGACGACGCCGGTTTCAAAAGCCGGCCGCGCGGTGTTCGGCTTGGGCTGCGGACTTCTCACGTTTTTAATAAGAAGATTCGGCGGCTATCCTGAAGGCGTTATGTTTTCAATTTTATTTATGAATTCGCTTTCGACATTCCTTAGTAAATTGACGACAAGAAAATACGGCTGGGGCAAAGCGGCGAAAAAGGAGGCGGCAAAATGAAACATATTTTAAAACTCGGACTTACGCTTGCGATCTTTGCATCCGTTTCGTGTTTTTGCCTTGCGCTCGTCAATCATATTACGGCTCCCGTCATCGAGCAGCGTCAGGCCGATAAAGCGAGTTCCGGCATGAAAACGGTATTCGCCGACGCCGATTCCTTTGAAGAGGTGACGGATTTTAAGGCGAGCTCGGTTCAGGCGATCAGCATCGACAAAATGTATCTTGCCAAAAAAGGCGGGAACGTCATAGGCGCCGTCGCGCAAGTGACGGGTCCGACCTACGACCGATCGACGATCATTTTCGGTATAAAAAAAGACGGCGTGCTTACGGGTATGCAGTTTCTTTCATCGAGCGATACGGCGGGGTTCGGCTTAAAAGCGAGCGATCCGAATTATACCGTTTCGAGCGGTAAAACATTTTACGGTCAGTTCGAAGGCAAAAATGCGAACGACGGTTTCGTTTCCGGTCAAACCTTCGAAGCGGTATCCGGTGCGACGATTACAAGCAAAGGTGTTGCCGAACTTTTGACGCAGGGAACGCAGAGCGCGCTTGCCTGCCTCGCTGCGAAATAGGAGTAAAAGCGAAATGCAAAAAAAACAAAACAGATTATCGATTTTTACAAACGGGCTCGTAAAAGAAAATCCGCTGCTCGTCATTTCGATCGGTTTGTGTTCTTCGCTTGCCGTTACGACAAACGTGTTTAACGGCATCGGTATGGGCTTTTCGATGATGTTCGTCCTCGTTATGAGCGAATTAATAATCGCGATCTTCCGCAATATCATCCCCGAAGATATACGCTTGCCCATTTTCATCATAGTCATCGCCGCGTTTACGACGATCGTACAGCTTTTGCTTGAAGCGTACATTCCGTCGCTGTCCGCATCACTCGGCGTGTTTTTGCCGCTCATCGTCGTCAACTGCATCATCATGGGGCGCGTCGAATCGTTCGCGTCGAAAGAAGGCCCGCTCAATGCCGTAGTCGATGCATTCGGCATGGGCTTCGGTTACACGTGGGTGCTTTGCGCCATTTCGATCGTGCGCGAACTTTTGGGAAGCGGTTCGCTGTTCGGCAAAGCCATCATCCCCGAAGCGTATACCGTAAAATTTTTGTCGGATGCTCCGGGCGGATTTTTCGTGTTCGGTTTGCTTTCCGCAGTGACGCTCGCCGCAGAACGTGCGGCAAAGATCAGAAAAGCGAAAGCGAAAGCAAAAGGAGGCGCGGCATGAACAACTTACTCAGCATTTTTATTAAATCGATGCTCATCGACAACGTCGTTTTTATTCAATATCTTGCAATCTGTCCGTTTATCGGCATGACGACGGAAACGGATAAAGCGACCGGCATGGGGATTGCGACGACCTTCGTTATCGTGCTTGCGACGGCCGTTACCTATCCGCTTTATTACGGAATCATGGTGCCGCTGAAACTGCAGTATTTGCAGACGCTCATGTTCATTCTCGTCATCGCCGCGCTCGTACAGCTCGTCGAATTTTATCTCAAAAAATCGATTCCGGGATTGTACAGTGCGATGGGCGTATATCTCGCGCTCATCACGACGAACTGTGCGGTTCTCGCCGTTACGATTACGTGTATTAACAAAAATTACAATTATATCGAGTCGATCGTGTACTCGCTCGGTGCGGCGATCGGTTTTTTAATTGCGCTCGTGATTATGTCCGGTGTGCGCGAACGGATTAAAAGCGCTCCCGTTCCGCTTTTTGTTAAAGGAAAGCCGATTCTGTTTATCACTGCGGGTTTGCTTTCGCTGTCGTTTTTAGGCTTTAAAGGCTTGATCTGAAAAGCAAGGGGTGGACTATGATTGCTATACTTACGGCCGTTATCGTTTCGTTTGTGCTCGCGTTTGTCATCGGCGTGCTGCTCGGTATTTTCAAAAAGATATTTTATATTCCGGTCGATGAGCGCGTCGGAAAAATCCGGGCGGTGCTGCCCGGTGTAAATTGCGGCGCATGCGGCTATCCGGGCTGTGACGGTTTTGCGGCCGGCGTTGCATCGGGAAAAGCACCCGTAAACGGCTGCCTTGTCGGCCGCGCACCCGTTGCGCAGGCTATCGGCGAAATTATGGGCGTGCCTGTTCCCGCCAAAAAATAAGAGCGGCTCTTTGGGGCTTTAAATTTACGATTTTAAAAGACTGTCCTTGAAGTTATTAAACACTTCATAAAGGGCAGTCTTTTTTTATGCGGAGAGAGTTTACGAATGTGCGGGGGCTGTTTTTTGTGCGCGGGTTCGTGTGCAAAGTGTACTGCGGTGGTAAAAAAAAGTGTAAAAAACGGTAGGATAGGTACTTGACAGGGTTTGGGAAAAAGTAGTAAATTATTAGCTACCCGCTCAAATCACGGGTGCGCTGTTTGACAGGTAGAGGGAAGGAAAGAAAGCAAGACGCATGCGGAGATATACAAGTCTCCCGAATAAACTTAAGCGAGAGCAAAA
>NZ_JADOVM010000004.1:0-349131 GCF_050938355.1 Treponema sp. SP13 | reverse complement strand
GCGTGAAGTTCCCCGCGCAGCAATCGCCGAGCGTCTCCTATCACAAAGCGCACCGTAAACGCCGCACTTTGTGTCCTCATAAGGAATCGCAGTCGGCTTTCATACTTTTTATTACATCCGAACGGATGAAGTATGAAAGCCTCCGCACGGATAAAAGAAAAACGCGTCAAGCGTTTTTCGCCTTACGACTTCCTCAGAGCGATTGCGAGCAGTGTCCGTTTGCGGTACATCCGTTTATTTTCATAAAAAACCGCGTAATTTATCACTTTGTAAACGATATATAGGTCAACGGCTTTCTTTGCCGTACTATCTCAACAACTGAGGATATCCCCATGGAATATACCCATAAACCCGTCGAAGAACTTACCTTTACCGACGACTTTATGTTCGGCACGGTCATGAAAAACAAAGGAATTTGTAAAGGCGTATTGGAGCGCTTATTGCACATCAAAGTCGGTAAAATCGAATATCCCTCCCTGCAAAAAACGATAGCACCGTTTTACGAAAGCAAGGGTATACGCCTTGACGTCTATGTTTCCGACTCGGAGCGTGTCTTCGATATAGAAATACAAACGTCAATCCCGCCGTCTCTTCCCAAGCGTACGCGTTATTACCAAAGCCTTATGGATGTCGATAACCTCTTGAGAGGACAGAGTTATGCGGAATTAAAAGAGAGCTATGTCATCTTTATCTGTACGCAGGATCCCTTCGGCAAAGGCTTACCCGTATACGAGTTCTACAATATCTGTACCGCCGACGGTACGCTTTTTCTTGATGACAAAAGCGTTAAGGTGTTTTATAATGTGGGTGCCTACGGTAAAGAAGATGAGCCTGAATTGAGCGCTTTGTTGGAGTATCTTTGCGAGAGGCGGGCGACGAGCGGTTTTACGCAGCACATCGATGCGCTTGTCGAAAAAGCGAAACGGAACGAAAAGTTCAGGAGCTGGTATATGTCGTTGAATATTTGGAAAGATGATTTACTAAGAGAGGGTTCACAGCTGGGTGAAAAGATTGGTTTTGAACGAGGCGTTGCTGCAGGAATACGCAAAGGCAGGAGAGACGGACTCTTACAAGGCCGCCGCGACGGCATTGCCGCGGGATCGTATCAAGCAAAGCGGGAAACGGCAAAGCTGATGGCCGAACGCAAGTACCCGCTCTCTGAGATCCACCTTATGACCGGTCTCACCGAAGCGGAAATCAAAAAACTGTAATAATTATTTGCTTTTCAAAAAGCTCGACATTCAGATTTTTTAGGTAAAAATTGATTCCCGTGGGGTTTGCCGACGGTTTTGTTCCGTTTTGCTTACGGCTTTAGTCCGTCCGTAAAAAATCGGCTGTACTTTCGGTCTTTATCCTCGCAATCCCGAAATTATCGCGCGGTAGTCGGCTTCGCTCGCCGCGTGAACGAGTTTCGCTCTCAGCTCCGCGCCGCCGGGGATGCCTTTCGTATACGCGCAAAATCGCTTCCGCATTTCTTTGCATGCGTTCGCTTCTCCTGCGTCTTCGATGAGGAGTTTAAGTTCTCGGAAACCCGCATCGATGCGCGCTCTGATGCCGACGTCTTCATAGCTTCCGGTCGTGAGGAGCGCCTTTGTCTTTGTAAAGATAAACGGATTTCCCATCGTACCGCGCGCAAACATCACCGCATCGCAGCCGGTCGCTTCGAACATCGCCCGTGCGTCTTCCGGTGAAAAGAGATCGCCCGATCCGAAGACGCCGACGCGGCCGGACACAAATGAAACGAGCTCGGCGAGCGCATTCCAATCGGCTTTGCCTTCGTAGCCCTGCGCCCTCGTCCGCGGGTGCATCGTAATCGCGGCGACGCCTGCCGAAAGAGCCGCGTCCGCCGCTTCTTTCCACGTGATCGTTTTATCGTCCCAGCCTGAGCGGATCTTTACGGTGACGGGGATGCGCCTTTTTGCATGTTCGACTGCACGGACGGCCGCTTGTACGACGGCGTATAATTTTTCGGGATCTCTCGTAAGTGCGGCTCCGGCTCCGGTTTTTACGATTTTCGGAACGGGGCAGCCGCAGTTTATGTCGATGCATGCGCAATCGGTTTTTTCGGCGACGAGGGCGGCCGCCTTTGCGATGACGTCCGGATTGCCGCCGAAGATTTGTACAGCATACGCCGTTTCGTTTTCAGCTTTCCGCAAAAGACGTTCGGTTTTATCGTTGTCTCGGACGAGCGCTTCGGCGGATACCATTTCGGTATATGTGAACGAAGCGCCGCAGTCGACGCAGATCGAACGGAACGAGCGGTCGCTGTATCCCGCGACGGGCGCGAGGAATATGTTTCCGTCGAGCGTCAGAGAACCGATCGCAACGGGATGATACGGCATTATTCGGGGAGGTTAAACGCTTTGCAGCTGTTTTTCCAAAGTTGATCGGCAAGCTGTTCGATATCCGTTTCGAGCAGATCGGCAAGGAAATGCGCCGTCGACGTGATGTATGCCGGCATCGTACGCTTTTTTTCGCGGAATTCGGCCGGAATCATAAAGGGACTTTCCGTTTCGATGAGGATCCTGTCGACGGGTACGTTGAGCGCCGTTTCGTGGAGGTTGCGCGCATTGCGGTACGTTAAATTTCCCGCGAACGAAAACCACACGTTCATGCCCGCATCGAGGCAGCGCTTTGCATAGACTGCGTCTTCCGAATAGCAGTGGAAAATCGCACCCGATTGCGGAATGCGTTCGGAAAGTACGTCGAATATGTCTTTACCAGCGTCTCGGTTGTGGATGATAACCGGCAGATTGTGCTTTTGTGCGATCTCGAGCTGTGTGATAAACAATTCGATTTGCGAGCGCTTGTCGCCGAATTGCTTATAATAATCGAGTCCCGTTTCGCCGACGGCGACGACGTTCGGCAATTTGAGATTTTCTTCGATCGTATTTGCGTAGTCTTTGCCCGGATTCGTCACTTCGGACGGAGCGACTCCGACTGCATGGTAGATGCCGTTTACCGCTTTCAGCGTATTGTACACGCGCGTAAAATCGAGGAGACTGTTATTGATGGATATGATGCGGGCAACGCCGGCCTGTTTTGCCTGCTGAATGACGCGGAGCTGCTCAATAGGGTCATCATAGATCAGCCCGATGTGGGCGTGAGTATCAAAAAATTGCATGGCATTTCTCCTATAAATAAAAACTTTCGAAGAACGTATGTTTTCGAAAGTACACGCAGCGAATCGGAAATATACCGATGTTATTGTTTCTATAAAGATACCACAGCTTTTGCGTGAAGTCAAACTATTTTTACGAACGTGTTGAGCGTACATTTGACCCGGATACGGCGCATTTTCCTTTCTGTGTATATCTGCACTTCACTTTTCCAAGAGCGATGCGAGCTGCTGGGCATATTTTTTTACCGCTCTTCGTCCGAGCGGGGTTGCGCTGTACAGTGTCACGGGCTTTCGATTTACGAACCGTTTTTCGACCGTCAGATAACCGGCGTTTTCCAATTTTTTGCAGTGAACGGTCAGATTGCCGTCGGTCGCATGTACCGTATCGCGCAGCGCGGTAAATTCGATTTTTTGGCAGCCGAGGAGAACGGACATAACCGCAAGGCGCAGGCGGGAAGACAGCTGCTCGTCGAGCAGGCGGTGATCGAAAAAATCGACTTGCCGATCAGCAGCGGTCATCGGACGACTTCTTTTTTCGCATGATGATGAGAGCGGCGAGGGCGGGGATTGCAAGCAAAACGAAAGTTGCCGCGCTTATGATGAGCGGAGCTGTGTGCGGCCCCACAAAGAGGCAGGGCAGTGCGGACAAGAGCCAGAGGACGCCTTCCGCGTACATGATAATCCTTGCGCGCCTTTGTATCAGCGTTCCGCTCGTAACACATCCGACCGCTATCAATATGCCGATGATGAAAAAAACGGCGGAAAAATCGAGCTTGCCGAAAAACGACAGTACAAAATTCAATACGATGACAAAACCGATACTGCCCCATAGAGCGGCAAAGATGCGGTCACTTGCCCTTTGTATTTTTTCCTGCCGTTGCCGGCGGAAATACAGCGGTAAAAAAAGCTGGCAAAATCCGATGACGAAAAGCCAAATGAGCCACACGTATTTTGCCGAACCGAAAAACAAACAACCGTACGTTGCACCCGTTCCGACGGGAATGGCAATGCCGTATACCGAAAACGGCACGAGCATCGATTCGAAACCCGCTTCGGCGTCTTCCGCCAATGCACCGATTAAAGACAGCTGTTCTTCTATCTCTTCGTCGTTCATACTGCAGTACCTTTTTGCAACATCCTCAGAATATAGAAAACGCCGATTAAAGTCGAGTGCACATCGGCGCTTTTATATTCGATTGTGTGTTTTATCGGTACATCGGGAGCGTGTAGCGCATACCGGCTTTTGCGTGAAAGCCGAATCCGCCGCCTCCGATTTCGGTAAAAAAGCTGAAGTTGACCGGCTTTTGGGTCATAAAGAATTCAAAGCCGAAAAATCCCTGACCCGTTATGGCAACCGTATACTCTTCGTCGAGGGGAAAACGTGCCATGGGCCCGCCGCCGCCGTACAAGCGGATATTTGCCGTTTGCATCAGATGTCCGCCCATTATCGAAAAATCGACGACAGGGTATCCGTATGTGTACTCGCTGTCGGGGAAATAGTATTCCGCATTTAGTCGGAACGCGAACGAATTGTCGAAAAACCACGGAGACGTGACGGCGGTCGATAGAGCGAAATCGCTTTTGAGACCGGACAGTGCGAAATCGAATCCCATGCCGGTTTCCGATTTTTCCCTTCCTTCTTTTGCAAACGTGCACGCGTATGCCGCACATAGAAGGCATATACCGCATAAAATCTTTTTCATAAAATACTTCCTTGTGTGTCTGAAAATCTTGCCGTCGAAGCCGGATAAAAAGCTGCAGTCTTTTATACTCGGTTTCGATTTCCGGAACAGTATAACTTATTTACTTTATTTTGTAAAGTGCTTTATAATTTTTTATGTCGAATTTCGAAGACGTCGATTGTCGGTCGGTGCATACAATCCCTTGCAGGTATTCTCGCGTGTCGGTCATTTCGGAAAAAGATATTGATTGACGTATTTGTAATGACGTATTACAATTACTTTGGGTCGGAAAAAGCAGCTGACTTTATTCTTTATGTTGATATTTTATACAATGAAGCATATTATATAACCATAAATAACTATGATGAAGATCGTATTCGAAAAAATCAAAAAAAACGGGAGACAAATTGCGGCTTCTCCCCTGACTTTCAGAGTGCTGTCCCTTGTCGTTCTTGCCGAACTTATGCTGTTTCCTTTCAGCATGAACCGAATGGATTTGTTTCATCCCGAACAAACTTCGCGCTTGCTTTTCCCGTTTACCGTATTGCTGTCGGGGACGGTAACGAAAAGTTTTAATTTTTTTTATATTTGCTGTCTTTCGTTTTTTCTTTTGCCGATAACGTTTATCATCACCGTGCTGTCGTTTTTTCGAAAAGAAATAACTAAGCCCATTGTGTATCTGTGTTTGCTTGTTTCGCTGATGTTTTATTTGGCGGCGTCGGTTTGCGGAATCATTTTATTTGCGGATACGGCCCGCTGGTTTTCCGCGCTGAGTCCACTCGCATATATTGCATTCTTTTCGGCTTTTATTTTGCATTCACGACTCATCACCGTCGGAATAATTTCCATAAAAGCGCAAAACGAATCGTATGTGGAATATAAAGAATTATTAAAAGAAGAAGAAAAAAAAGAAGCCGTCCTTAGGAAAAAGGCGGCGGAAAAATTGAAAAGACGAAAAAAAAACGGAGCCGATGCGCTTGAAAGTTTTGATACCGTAAAAGCGGTGTTAAAAGAATGGATGCATAGAGTAAGAACTTTTAAAATCAAAACGCGCATAAAAACGAAAATAACCGTCGTTATTCTTTTGACGATCCTTGTCATCCTTTCGACGTTTATCTACACCGATTTGAAAAATTATAAAATGCTTGTTTCGCAGACCGCTGATAATACGGGCAAAAATCTTGCGGAGCAGGTTGCCGCGATTTACGATTTTTCCGACGGGCTGCATACGAAGATAAGCGCGTTTCTCGAAGGCATAAAAAAAACAAATGCGTCTTCTCCTTTTCCTTGTCAAAGAGCGGATATTATTACGACAAGCAGTAAATCGAATGTCTTTCTCGACGAAATCGATTATTCTACGGAGCTGCCGGAATTCGACGTTTTTTCGTATACGACGGCTGCCGTGCAGATAAATCAAATTCCTGCGGAAGAAAAAAGGATTTTACCGTCGGAAGCCATTCAGTACATAACGCATTATCAAAATATAAATACGAGGGGTAAGCCGATTTGTAAGTCGGAAAAGGACACGTGCATCTACGTCTATCCGGTAACTTTTTCGCGCAGAGAGGGACAAAAGCTCGTGGGATTTTCGGTCGTTACGTATTTGAAAGAAGTCTTAAACCGGCCGTATTTTCAGGCGAAAGTTTTTATCCTTTCGATTTCGGTGATCTTTTTCTATGTTTCCATAATCGTCACGCTGTTTCTCGCGGACTTTATAGTAAATCCCGTTCTCTTTCTTTGCGGCAACATCAGAAAAACGGCGAACAGCCTCAGCGATATGCTTGCCGGAAACGCAAAGATCGAATCCGGTAAATTGATTTTTGAAGAAACCGTCCATACGAACGATGAGATAAAAAATCTTTCCGTCGAAATAAAAAATATCGTATCGCTTGTGCGCGGGATGCTTCCCTATGTGTCGTTTCACACGGTGCAAAACGCTGAAAAAAAAGCCGGCCGTTTGAGTACGACGCGGGAACTGTGCTTTTTGTTTACGGATATCCGCGGTTTTACGAGCCTTTGCGAAAAAGTACCGCCGAAAGAAGTTATACGGCTTTTAAATCATTACCTCGACATAGAAACGAAAATCATTTTCGATAACGACGGCGACGTCGATAAATATGTCGGCGACGAAATAATGGCGTTTTTTTCCGGTCCGAAAAAGGAAATCAATGCCTGTAAAGCCGCGATGGAAATTCGCAAAGCGATGTATCGCGAAAAACAGCTCGCGTTGGAAAAAGGTGCGGCCGCTATTGCCGTCGGTATCGGAATCAATTCCGGATCCGTCGTATTCGGCTCGGTCGGCTCGGAAACGCGCAAAGATTTTACATCGATCGGAGATACCGTAAATCTTGCAGCCCGGCTTGAAAGTGCGAATAAGGAATACGGTTCGAAATCGATTATCTCGGAAACCGTTTATAAAAAGCTCGGAAAAGACTTCGTGTGCCGCGAGCTCGACTATATAACGGTTAAAGGGAAAACGAAACCCGTGCGTATTTATGAAGTGCTGCAATCGAAAGAAGGAACGACCGATAAAATTCTCGATCTGAAACGGACGTTTGAAACCGGTTTGTCGTATTACCGAAAGAGAAAATGGCAGCATGCAAAAAAATATTTTTCCGAAAATGCGAAAAAATACAACGATGCACCGTCAAAAGTATTTTTAAAAAGAATTGAGCGCTATCAGGTATCGCCGCCGAAACAGGAATGGAAAGGCGTTTTTGTAATGACCGGGAAATAGCGAGATGATATGTTTTTAATTGACGGGGAATGATACTCTACATACTGCCGTACATTGCCGTTCGTTCGAGTGTCATTCTCATAAGGCGGTTGCACTCGCAATGAAGCCCATTTTATTACCTCCTTAAAGTGAAAAGGGCTTTCATTGCTCTATACTTTTATGATATCCGTTCATTCCGCCGCTTTGCGTGCCGTCCTGTTTTCCTTTCGTTGCCGGTTCGATCACTATCCTGCTTGACATATACCCCCTAGGGGTATTATATTGAAAACGTCTTTTACGGGGGAAACTATGGCAAAGGAAGGTAAGGAAAAGGCGGCGTCGAAAAAAACGTGTACACGCTGCCAATACAAACACACGCCGCGCGGGGAAGCATCCGTCCGTGCGCTTCATTCGCGCTTAAACCGGATCATCGGCCAGCTTAACGGGATCAAATCGATGCTCGATGAAAACCGCTACTGCGGAGACGTGCTCATTCAAGTTTCCGCCGCCGAAAGCGCGTTTCGTACCTTCGGCTACATGATTTTGCGCGACCACTTGGAAAGCTGCGTTACGGAAGAGATAAAAAAAGGCAATACGAAAATCATCGATGAAACGATGCGGCTAATAGAAAGACTTCAATAACGAGGCAATGTATATGGTAAAATTTTCGGTAAGCGGCATGACGTGCGCGGCGTGCAGCGCCCATGTCGAAAAAGCGGTCGCCGCAGTTCCCGGTGTCGAAAGCGTTTCGGTAAGTCTTTTGACGAATTCGATGAACGTCGATTTCGCATCCCCTGCAAGTGCCGAGGCGATCTGCATTGCAGTCGATAAAGCGGGTTATAATGCTTCCCTCGATACGAAAGATGTGCGCTCGGCGGATGCGGCGTCCAAACGCGCGTCGCTCGAAGACACGGAAACGCCGCGCCTCGTAAAGCGCCTTATTGCGTCTCTCGTTTTGCTTGTGCCGCTCATGTATGTGTCCATGGGACACATGATGTGGAAGTGGCCCGTCCCGCTCGCCGTGCACAACAATCCTGCATCGATCGCGCTCTATGAAATGCTGCTTGCGCTTTCCGTCATGCTTATCAACAGGCGATTTTTTACGAGCGGTTTTAAAAGCTTTGTACACGGAGCTCCGAATATGGACACGCTCGTCGCGCTCGGAAGCGGAGCTTCATTCGCATACAGCACGACCGTTTTATTTTTGATGACCTTTGCGATGGCTTCGGGCGATATGAAGAGCGCACATGCGTACCTGCACGATCTGTATTTCGAATCGTCGGCGATGATCCTTACGCTCATCACCGTCGGCAAAACGCTTGAATCCTACAGCAAAGGAAAAACGACGAATGCGATCAAATCGCTTATGGATTTGGCGCCGGAACAAGCGCACGTCATGCGTGATGGAAAGGAAGTAACGATTCCCGCGTCCGAAGTAAAAGTCGGTGATGTGTTTATCGTGCGGCCGGGAGAGCGCATTCCCGTAGACGGAACGGTGACCGAGGGAGCGAGCGCGGTAAACGAGTCCGCTCTTACCGGAGAAAGCCTCCCCGTCGATAAAGAGCGAGGAAGCGGCGTGAGCGCTGCGACATTGAATCAAAACGGATTTCTCACGTGTCGGGCAACCCGCGTCGGAAGAGACACTTCTTTAAGCAAAATTATCGATATGGTGGAAAACGCCGCCGCAACGAAAGCGCCCGCGGCAAAGCTCGCGGATAAAGTGTCGGGTATCTTCGTCCCCTCCGTCATTATTTTAGCGGTCGGTACGGGGATCGTGTGGCTCGCTGCGGGCGCGGAAGCAGGCTTTGCCCTTGCTCGTGCCGTGAGCGTGCTTGTCATCAGCTGCCCCTGTGCGTTAGGCCTTGCTACTCCCGTCGCTATCATGGTCGGAAGCGGACTCGGCGCAAAGCACGGCATTTTGTTTAAAACGGCCGCCGCACTCGAAGCCTGCGGTAAAACGGACGTCGTTGTGCTCGATAAAACGGGGACGCTGACGGAGGGGAAGCCGCGCGTTACTGACATATACACCGACGAGAGCGAAGAAAAATTATTAAAAATTGCCGGAAGCCTCGAAGCGAAGAGTGAACACCCGCTTTCACGCGCGGTTATGGAAGCCGTTGCGGAACGGCGCATTGCCTACGAAACCGCAGACGACTTTGCCGCACTTCCGGGATTCGGAGTGCGCGGAACGGTCGCGGGCAAGAGCGCGTTCGGCGGGAATGCGGCGCTTATGGAAGAGCATCATGTACTTTCGGCAAGCTTAAAAGAAAAGGGCGAAGCTTTTGCCGAAGAGGGGAAGACGCCGCTCTATTTTGCCGAAGACGAAAAAGCGCTCGGCATCATAGCCGTAGCCGATGTTGCAAAATCCGACAGCGCCGAAGCGGTCCGAACTCTGTACGATGAAGGCATAGCCGTTGTCATGCTTACGGGTGACAACCGCCGTACAGCGCGGGCGGTTGCAAAAACGGTCGGCATACGCTCGGTCGTGTCGGACGTACTTCCCGACGGAAAGGACGAAGTTGTTTCGCGTCTTCAAACATACGGGCGCGTCGCGATGGTCGGCGACGGCATAAACGATGCGCCTGCTTTGACGCGGGCGGATATCGGTATCGCGATCGGAGCCGGAACCGATGTCGCACTCGATTCGGCCGACGTCGTGCTCATGAAGTCGACGCTTACGGACGTAAGCGCGGCCGTAAACCTGTCGCGCGGCGTTTTGACGAACATCAAAGAAAATCTTTTTTGGGCGTTTTGCTACAACGTCATCGGCATTCCCGTCGCGGCGGGAGCGCTGTTCCCCGCGTTCGGCATCGCGTTGAATCCCATGCTCGGCGCGGCGGCGATGAGTTTGTCGAGTTTTTGCGTCGTCACAAACGCCCTGCGTTTGAATCTCTTCGACATATACAAAAAGCGGAAGACGAAAAAGCGGCCGGTCGAACTGCCGGACGAAGCGTTTACGGCGGACGGCAAAGCGGCAACTGCGCTTTCGCCTGCACCGGACGGCAAAGCGGCAAATACGTTTACAGCTGCAGACGGCGCTGTAAACAACGATATAACGGAGGAACCGAAAATGACAAAGACGATTGCAATCGACGGAATGATGTGCGACCACTGCCGCCGGCATGTCGAAAAAGCGCTTTCGGCGATCGACGGCGTGACGAAAGTAGACGTAAGTTTAAAAGACAAAAACGCGGTCGTTGCGCTTTCAAAAGATGTGGGTGAAAAAACGCTTTCCGATGCCGTAAGCGAAGCGGGCTATACGCCGCTCGGCGTCCGCTGACGGAGAAGCGATCGGTATACGTGTGTGACGGTGTACATTAAGTTGCATCCGTTGACGAAGGGCGGGACGCCGTCGTGCAAGGGTGCCGGCATACCGTAAAATGGGGCAAGGTAACCGCAGCGGAAAATATATTCTCCAAAAAACGTATACGCTCCGGTTGCCCGACACGGCGCAATGCGCTATGATAGCGTAAAGTCGTGCGCTGCTTGAACTTTACGCTCGTCGCGCAGGCGTGTGCATGATTGATTTTTTTTATAAGAGGTAAATATGAAATTGGTACTTATTCGGCACGGTGAAAGCGAATGGAACAAATTGAATCTTTTTACCGGCTGGACGGATGTGGAATTGTCCGAAAAGGGGCAGGAAGAAGCGAAACAAGCCGGAGTCACATTGAAAAAAGAAGGCTTCGATTTCGACATTTGCTACACGTCGTTTTTAAAACGCGCGATACACACGCTGAACTTTGCGCTCGCTTCGATGGATCGCGAATGGCTGCCCGTTATAAAAACGTGGAAGCTGAACGAACGGCACTACGGCGCGCTGCAGGGGATGAACAAAGCCGAGACCGCCGAAAAATACGGCGAAGATCAGGTAAAAATCTGGCGCCGCTCCTTCGACGTAACGCCTCCGGCTTTGACGGAAAACGACGAGCGCAGTCCCCGATTGCAGGAAGCATACCGCACGGTAAAAGACAAATCGGTGCTGCCCTTGACCGAAAGCCTTGCGACGACGATCGAACGCGCCGTTCCTTATTTTGAAAGCGAAATCAAACCGCACATGCAAAAAGGCGAGCGCGTGCTCATCGTTGCGCACGGCAATTCGCTTCGCGCCCTCGTAAAATATTTTGAAAACCTGACGAAAGAAGAGATTTTGGAAGTGAACATTCCGACCGGCGTTCCCCTCGTATACGAATTCGACGACAACTTCAAAGTGATCGGAAAAAAATACCTCGGCGACGAAAAAGCGATCGCCGAAAAAATGGCGGGCGTCGCGAATCAGGGCAAAAAGAAATAATCGCACTTCAACGGAACGGCGGATTTTGAAAACCTGAGTTTTTAAAGGTATCCGATAAAATGCGCGAATTTTTTAATCTCGTCGTAATTGCATTGACGCGCTCGCCGGCCGCTTGCACAAAAATTCGAAAATTAATAATACGGGCGTCTCCCGCCGCACTTCGTGCGGCGGGCCGCGTCTTTCAGGATTCCGCTTCCGTATGTTCCGATTCCGGTATGACGGAACCGTCGTTTTCCGCCTGCGGATCCTGTGTTTTTTTCATGTTTGCCGCTTTTTTATCGAGTTTGCGGATATACGTATACCGATTTTGTTTTCGCTTGCTGTATCTGCAGCCGAGCTCAAGCTGATATTGCCAAACAAAATCATAGGGTGCAATCGCACGGTTTGAACCGATATTGCCGTAATCGACGGCGAATATCCCGTTATTGATGACAGTCCATCGTTTTAAGACCGGCAATTCCAAGCCGAGAAGGACGGCGCCTCCGAGCTGTATATGATGATATTCATCCGACAGCTCATATAAAAAATGCGGTCCGAAAGAAAAATTGATATAGACGTATTTCCACATATCCGTTTGAAAAAACGGTCCGTAGTATACATCGAATGCATATAAAATCGGCTGAGTCGCTTTTTGATCCATGCCGTTGAAAGTATGCTTGAACGGGTAATACACGGCTATACGGAGCAGACTGTCAACGGGTTTTATATTTTCGGTTTGCGCTTCACAATACAATCCGACAAGATAATTTTGCCATACGAAATTGCTTCTGTTGTACTTGTCCTGCTTTATGAGGCGCGTTATCTGTGATACCGTTACGCCTTCGTTAAAAACGATAAACGGCTTTTCTTTGATCGCAGGAAATTTCGTTTTCGGGTTAAGCTCGACGGAATCGTCCTGTCCCACATCCTCTTGATCTGCGGAGAAAAGCGGAGACAACGATAACAGCGGAATGATCATCAACAGCAATATATATTTTTTCATAGGTATCCTATTTTGAAATATGAAAGAGCGTCAATGCCTGCGTTTCATTATTGTTGTCTACCCAGTTGAGATACAACATTGCGCCGCGAATATCCCATTCGGTATCAATTGTTCCGCCGGAATTTTTTGTCAAAATAAGCACATTATCGAAAACCGTCCACGATCCCTCATACAAGGTTTTTTGTCCCGTTTCGTCGATGATCGATGCGGAATACGATCCGTCGTTTACAAAGGTTATTCTGTTTCCTTTGTTATCTGCCCATGTCCCATACAGCGGAGAAGGCGTATAGCACGACAGTATGACAAACTGGATGCAGCAGATAATCGAAAAAAATAATAATTTTTTGCACCGTTTCATTTTTACGCCCCTTATGATTTATTCAAGACCGATCGCATAGCTTACGTTGCCTGCAGGAAATCCTTCAGGCGTTACAACATAATGGCCGCCGCCGGCATTACCGCCTTTTATTTCGATATTATCGTATACGATCGTTCCGGGATACATACCCGTACAGGTGACCGTTCCGTCCATGCTTCCGTTGGCACTTATGTTTGCGCTTGTGTTCGTATTTCCGGTAAGTGTAAAATAAATGCCGAGTTGTACACTGCCGCTTATGTAATAGTCGCAGTAGCCGTTGTAGTACATCGTTATGCGCGCACCGAGTCCGCTCATTTTCGCCTCGTATTGCACTTTGCCGCCGATATCGCCTTGTACCGTTTCGCTTCCCAGCGCGCTTGTTCCCGGTTTGTGCATCAAGGTAAGTTTTTGATGCGAACGTTTTATCGTTTTGTTGTATTCCCTAAAATATTGGTCGTAGGTGAGCGCACCGTATCCGCACACCGCATCGGTAAAATTTATTCCTTGCAGCAGACTGTTGAGCGAGAGCACTTTATAATAGTAATAGGTTCCCGTCTTTGCCGTATCGTTTTTATCGATATAGGACAATTCGGTTACCGGCGTTTCGGTGATCCGCCTGAAGCCGTTTGTCTTTTGTGTCGAACGATATATATAATAACCGCCGTCGGCTCCTTCATCGGGCGTATCCCACGTGATCCGTACGGGGTATACTCCTGAAGAGTTAGCGCTGCCGGCATCGCTAAAGCCCTCTATGGCTTTATGCCGTGTCGCCGTTACGTTCTTTGCTTCGTAAGGGGCGGGAGCCGCTACCGTGCTCGCTGCGCTTTGTTGGGTTCCGTTCACCGTTGCAACCGTAAAAAATTTATGGCTGCCGGGATCCGCTTCGACTTCGTAATAGCCGTTTATCGCCGCCGGCATAGATACCGGTATTTTCGTGCTGACGGTATCGGGCGTCGTGCCGCCGAACAAGCGATACGTATAGGTATTGTAATCGTGGTAGATATTCGAATTGGTAAGACATTCGGACGAGCCGAGCGCTGCCGGAAATTTAAACAGCACTTTTGCCGGGCTTGATCCGCGCACTTTCGACACTTCGAACGATGCCGGCGGACTGAGCAGATACGCTTCTGCGGGATGCGCATCCGTCGGCGACGACGCCGAAAACGGTCCTTTTGTAACAGTCGTCGTTCCGTCGCTGTTGACAACCGTTTTGACAGCCTGGACTTGATAATAATAGTACACGTTCGGCTTCAACGACTGGGTATCGGTATAGGATGTCTGTGTTACGGTGTTGCTGCACAGCAAGTACGCGCTGTCGACGGAACTCGTACGATATACCGCGTATGTGATATCGGTGCCGCTTGAGGGATCCCATGTAACGGTGATGTGATCTACGGCAGTGCCCCGTCCGTCCGTAACGCGTACGTTTTGTACTTTCGGAGGTGCGCCTGCTATGAGCGTAAAACCGAGCGCCGGTGCGCTCGCGACGCTTAGATTTCCCGCAGCGTTTTGTGCGTACACGGTATAATAATATTCTTTTCCCTGTTGGGAGGACGGAATAGTATCTTTGTATTGGTTTTGATTTGCCGCAACCCTGCCGAGATACAAACCGTTCGTTCCGTCTCGGTTTTCGCTTCGGTAGATCCGGTAATATGAAACGCTGTCGCTTTTTTCCCATGTAAACATGATGTAATTTTCCGAATCGCCGAGACTCGCACGAGGAGAGCGGGGCGGCGCAAACAGTGTACCCGCTGTAGATTCGGTAAATACGCTCGGATCGTATTTTTTGTATGCGTTTTCTGCGCTTACACGGTAAAAGAAGCCGTATGTATATTCTTTATCCGAATATTTTGCACTTTCGGAATTGAGGATGATATCGGTATAGGATGTTCCCGTAATATAACTCGATGTTATCGGGTTTGTACCGGACGCTTTGATGATTTCAAATTCGCTTTCGTCGGGACGGGTAAAAGTACCGTCGTCGTTTGCCTGTGCAACTGCCCGTTCAAGCCGGTACGACGCCGCTCCCGTTACCGCGCTCCATGTTATGTGAATTTTTACCGCATCCGCATTTTTGCCGTGCGAAACGAAAATCTGTGCCGGTTTATCGAGCTGCGTAATCGGTTTGGCATTCGACAAAAGATCCGTCAGCGTTGCGCTCCTGCCCTTTTGCGTCATGTCTATTTTGCCTTGAAAAAATTGATGGCATGACGTAAAGCCGAACGCAAGGGCGGACAAAACCATACATAATCGAATAGGTGTCGTATGTTTCATAGTATCATTTCCATTTGTTTTCCGTTGCAGACCAATCTAACGCTTCGGGAGGTTTAAGGTCGCCGTAGCTGAATATCGACGAAACGAATTCTCTGAAATTTTTACCGTTTTCTTCCGAACGGTATTTAACGGTATAGCTTCCGCCTCCGTTTTTCATAGACGTAATCGTCGCCGAGCCCGTGTATATGCTTTGCGATGCGAGCGTCAGCGTACAGGGATCGGGATCTCCGCCTCCTCCAAGATCACCCCAGTTTTTATTATCGTAGTGACCGTATTTTTTCGGCATTTTGGGGCCGACCGCGCTGGCATAACAGCGCAGCGTTCCTGATATCGTTTGGAAAAACGGCCCCTTATTTTTATTAAAATAAAAGATCCTTCTCGTCCACCACGTGCCTTCTTTGCTGTATTCGAGAAACTCCGTCGTTTCATTTTTCATGTCGCGGTACATTGCCGTAGCGAGCGACAGCGCCGAAACGAGGGCGAATTCTTTCGGTGTGATTTCACGGTATGCGAACGGATCTCCGTCCGAATACGATGCGGTGATATGCGTTCCGTCCGAAAGAGTTCTCGTTATTTCCATCTTTGCATAGTGTTTATAGTCGCGCAGCACTTGCAGCAAGCCCGAATGCGTGTCGTTTGTCAGTATGGGGATGATGCTCAAACTTTCGTTTGACGGTGTGATCGTCACCGCGTACTCCGATTTATTGTTTAGGGTAACGCTTCCGTCTTGCGAAACCGTTGCGATTTTATTCCAGTTCGCATTATAGTCGCTGTTTTTGATGTACAGCTCATACGTTTTTCCCGGATCGGGTCCGACCGCGCGTTCGTCGTAATTCCACAGCGTCCACCCGATCCGTTCTCCGAATCCCGCTGCGATGCCGTTTTTTATGTTATCCGCGGTACACGTGATCGCAAATGCATAGCCCTTGTTGAGCGGTTCCGACGGACTTTTCGGATCGGAGACGGAAAGCGATGTGAGGTATGTCGCGTGCGGCGCTTCGTCGCTGTAGACGACGGCATAGCCGTACGGAACGGTACGTTCGTTTCCCGTCGGAGCGACGACAAAGTTGCCGTGCGCATCGACAAGTTCCGTCGTTTTTTCCCATTGCGCCCCGCTTCCCGTCATGCGTTTTCGCCACAGTTTCGGTTCCTGCGTCGTTATTCCGTACGGCTTTTGCCATACAATCGTAACGGAATCGGGGCTTTCGGATTTTGTTGCGGTGACTGCAAAGCCGCAGCCGAGCGTGGAACCGGCAGCAAAAATCTTATCGACGTTTTGATAGACGACATCGCGTATCGTTACCTGTGTACGCTTTCCGTTTTCCGAAACGGCTGAAACGTCGTAGACATCGTCTGCGCTTTTCGCGGGGAATACGGTATAGCGATACGGGTATCCCCATGCGAGTTTATCCTGATTGTCTTGCCAAACGGTCATACCCGTTGCCGGAGATGCCGTATAGGTGTCGGTCAGCGTGATTGTATTGCCGGTTATGACGGCACTTGCACCGGAGATGATTTCTTTATTCGCTTGTATTTCATTTGTACTGCCGGTCGGAGTTGCCGGTACGAAATATACGTCGCTTGAAAGAATCTTGTCATTTAAAATATCGCATCGGTCGCGCAGTACGAAATAGCCTGCCGCACCTTGCACCGTATTCCATGTTGCCGTGATTCGATCGGCGGATTGTGCAAGGGTTGCCGTGACATTCGTTTCGGCAGGCCCGAGCGTACGCACTTGTATCGGAGCCGACGCTGCTGCGGCTTTACTGTTTGAAGCCGATACCGTACAGGTAAAAGGTTTTCCCGAAATCTGTGCGTCGGCATATCCTGCAGGTTTACCGATCGTGTAGATGATTTGACCGGTTTCGCCTATCGTATATGAAGTGTGTTCGGACGCCGTATATGAAGACCCCGTCGTATTTTTTTCGAGCGTGCCCGTTACCGTTATACTGCCGCAGGTCAACGTGACGGTATAGATATCCGCTTTTTGTACCGGCTTCCATGAAATCGTGATCGCGCTGTATGCCGGAGAATCGGCATCGAACGTTACGAAGGGAACGCCGAGCGTATACGCAGTTACGGGATCGGATAGAATGGTAATCGTGCCCGTCTTGTATTTTGCACACAGCACATAGATATATGCTTTTCCGTTTTCAAGCGTGGTATCGGTGTAGCTGCCCGTTGTACCGAGTGCCGCGTTATCGGTTTCTTTGAGCGTGCCTTCGATTTTGTATCCGTTTTCGTCGGCGGTATAGCGCTTAAGCGTATAGTCCGTTTCGCTGTCGTAATTCCACGAAATTACCGCTTTGTCCCCGTATCCGTCATCGACTGTGATAGACGCTTTCGGTAAATCGATTTCCGATGTAACAAGTGCGCTTTTTTGCGCCGGAGCGGAGTCGAGCGCATTGTGTACCGCGGTTTCAAGTTCGGCGGCGCCGTGAGGAAAAGTTTTTGAAACGATATACATCGTATACGTATAGTACCCGCAGTTTGTGCTTGCCGCATCTTGGGTGTCATAAGTA
Source organism: Treponema sp. SP13 (assembly GCF_050938355.1). Classification (NCBI taxonomy): domain Bacteria; kingdom Pseudomonadati; phylum Spirochaetota; class Spirochaetia; order Treponematales; family Treponemataceae; genus Treponema; species Treponema sp. SP13. The sequence continues at coordinate 331,182 of NZ_JADOVM010000004.1, read as the reverse complement.
AGCACGGCGGCGTTTACGCCTGCGAGGGATTCGTACAGCATATATTTTGAGCCGCTGTAATTATCGGCAATATCGTTGTGATCTTCTTTGACGATAAATACGTAATCGCTTTCTTTACCGTGCGACGTCCAAGCCGCTTTAAATCGCACCGATGTTTTGATGTTCTTTGTCGGATGCGATTCGTTATCGGGAACGGACGTAATATTCGATAATTCGAACAGCGGAACGGCAGCTTCCCAACCTACCGCAAATGAAGATGATGAAGATGACGTCGTATTTTTTTTATAGATATACGATTGGATTTTATATTCGTATTTTATGCCGCGCACAAGATCCGATGTATCGATATACGTGACGGTAGCACCTTCCGTATATGCCGCATTATATGCTTCAAGGGAAGTCGGTTCCGTGTTTGTCCATTTATTTGTCGCTGACTGAGAATAATAAATTTTTTCTTCCAGCGGCATCCATGAATATTCCGTGCCGGTATCACCGGCTGCGATACGCCGGGCGATTTTGAAATATAGCGGATATTTGCTGTAGATTGACTGTTGACCGCCCGTACCCATATCCGTTGTCTGTTTGACATTCGCTTTTTCAGGAAGCGTAAACGACAGCGAAATCATATTTGTAAGAACGCCGCCCGTCGCATGCATATTATCCGGTGCGCTCGGTTTTAACGAAGCAGCCGTTTCCGCATCGACCGCATCGCTTGTTTCAACGGCTTCCTGTGCGGTTTTTAAAAACGCTTCGACCGTGTATTTGTATTTTGTATTTTGCTTCAGATTTGTAAACGTATACGACGTCGGTGCGGATATTCCGTTTGCTCCGCCCGCAATCGTTTCCGTCCGTATAACATCGGAATTGCCTCGGCACGTAATCGTATATTGCAGCGCATCGCAATAGGCATCGGTATTTTCCATATACCAAGAGATCGTTACGCTGTCAGTATTTTCGGTTTGCTGTATGTCGTTGATGACGGGTTGTGCGAGCGTTGTTCCGGAAACAGTTAAGCTCGGTTTCGATTCCGTGCCTGCGTAGGATACGGCCGTTACTTTAAAATACCGTGTCACGCCGGGCATAGCGTCATAAGTATACAAACGTGTGGATGTTTCTCCGACTTTCGGAAAATTACCGAAGGGTGTCGGAGAGGCATACACATAGTAACGCACGGCTTTATGTACTTCCGTCCAGCTCAGTGTGATGGTACGTTTTTCACCTTGTGAGGCGAAAAGGTTTTGCGGAGATGCGATAGTATTGTTTGTTCCTCCGCTCTGTGAACCGTCCAATGCCTGCATCGTCGGTGCGGTGACGAGTTCCGTACATGATAAAAAAATACCGGTTGAAGCCGCGAGCAGCAGAACTTTCAAATAGGAATTACATTGCATTCTCATATAAATTCTCTTCTAATTATATAATACCGATTTTCATTATACTTTCCAACCGTTTGTATTGATACGCGTTTACCGGATAACACCGAACACGCCCAAGCTCACGAGCGCCATGATGACGCCCGCCATGATGACGCCTGCGGTAACGGCGAGCACGGTTTCTTTAAAATCCATATCGAGGACGCTCGCGGCAAGCGTTCCCGTCCATGCGCCCGTTCCCGGAAGCGGTATGCCGACGAAGAGCATGAGCGCGACAAAAAGTCCCCGTCCCGCTTTTGCCTGCAGTTTTTTGCCCGCTTTTTTTCCTTTAATAAGAAAAAACGTACAGATGCTTCCGATGATTTTTTTGTCCGCGCCCCATTCGAGAAATTTTCTCGCAAAAAGGTAGATGATCGGCACGGGAAGCATATTACCCGCGATGCAGACGGCGTACGACTGTAAAAGCGGCAAGGGCGGCGTAAACGCCTGCGATACGGGAATTGCGCCGCGCAGTTCGATAAGCGGTATCATTGCAATAAAAAAAATCCACAGATAGTGAGAAAGCATGAGTATAAGTATAGCGTATTTTGCCGATCGATAGAAGCGCCCCGTAAAATGCTCGACTTAGTTTTTATAAAACGATATACTGCAAAATACATATCGAAATCGGAGACAATACGGCAGGATATGATGGAGCGCAGATATTTCGCCGAAGCGGCAAAAATCACTATTCCGGTTTTGTTCGGTTATACGGCGATCGGGATCCCCTTCGGTTTGATGATCGTAAACGCGGGCTATCCGGTGTGGATCGCGCCGGTTATGAGCATAACGATGTACGCGGGTGCGGGACAATACGTCGCCGTCGGCTTGTTTGCGTCGAGCGCGCCGCTCGGTGCGATCGCGTTCACGGAACTCCTCGTCAATATCCGCCACATCGTGTACGGTCTTTCGCTTATCACGCGTTTTAAAAACGTCGGTGCATGGAAACCGTATCTGATCTTTGCGCTGACCGACGAAACCTATTCGCTGCTTACGAACTGTACCGTACCGGAAGGCGCAAACGCAGGCGCGTTTTACGGCACGATCGCCCTGCTCGACCACCTGTATTGGATTTTGGGCGGCGTCATCGGAGCCGTTGCGGGGCAATTCATTCCGTTTTCGCTCGCGGGCGTGGACTTTGCACTCACCGCCCTCTTTATGGTGCTGCTCATCGAACAGCTTGCCAAATCGCGCGACGCCACGCCTCCGCTCATCGGAGCCCTTGCCGCGCTCGCCGCCGTTGTCCTTTCCCGCTGCGGTCTTTTTCCGTCGGGGCATATACTCATCGCTGCAATCGCCTTTGCGCTCGCCGCCCTCGTCGCAGTACGCGGCAAAAAATTCAAAACCGAAACGGAGACTCCCCTATGACCCCGCTTACTCTCGCTGCAGTGCTCATCGCGACCGGCATATCCGCGCTCATCGTCTTTGCGACGCGCGCCTTTCCGTTTATACTGTTTTCGTACCGCGATCCGCCGCGCATCATCACCTTTGTCGAAAAATATATCCCGCCGATGATCATAGCGATCCTCGTCGTATACTGCTTTAAAGACATCGAGTTTACGTCCCGCCCGTGGGGGCTTCCGTCCGTCATTGCGCTCGGAGCGACGGCGATTTTACACGTATGGAAACGGAACGCGATGGTGAGCATCTTCGGCGGCACACTGCTGTATATGGCGCTGTCTCGGCTGCCGTATTGACGAGGATTGGCGAGAGCCGTATTGACGCCGGAGATGTGATGATTTAAAATAATTATAATATGGATATGGTACTCTTTCGCGAAATATCGACAGACGATCTTTCGTTTAATCCCTTTTCGAAAGTTTTAAAACAATGGATGCTTATCTCCGCCGGAACCGAAAAAGACTGCAATACGATGACGGCGAGCTGGGGTATGTTCGGCGGCTTGTGGCGAAAAAACGTCGTGCAGATTTTTATCCGGCCGCAGCGCTTTACAAAAACTTTTATCGATTCGTACGATTTGGTAACGCTCTCTTTTTTGCCGGAACGATATCGGGAAGCGCTGAAAATCTGCGGTACGATTTCGGGCCGCGATACGGATAAGTGGAAAAAGGCGGGCATCAGTCCCTATCCGATAAACGGCACCGTCGCCGTAGCGGAAGCCGAACTCGTCATCGTCGGGAAAAAATTGTATTCGCAGTTTTTCGACCCGAAACTTTTTGTCGATAAAACCATCGACGCGGACTGCTATCCCGACAAAGATTACCACGAAGCGTACATATACGAAGTGTGCCGCGTTTTTGAAAAAGCTCGGTAGCGGCATATCGTTTGCGTCTTGTCTATAAAAACACCGTTTACTTCGGCAATTGTACGAATAAGCTCGAAAGCGTTGTTTTACCGAGTTCCGCCTCCATCGCGCCGAACGCGCTTTCCAATACCGGATCGAGGATACGGTGAATGTTTTTCCCTATCGGACATTTTTTATTCGGCTGCGGATGAAAAGCGAATACGTTTTGCGCTTCTCCGCTTTCGTTGATCGCTCGGTATACATCGAGCAGCGTGATCGCATTCGCATCTTTTGTAAGACGCGAGCCGCCGACGCCCGCAGCCGTTTCGACAAGTCCCGCCTTTTGCAGCTGCAATAAAATCTTTCGTATAATAACGGGATGCACGCCCGTACTCGACGCGATAAAATCCGAAGTAACGCGGCATTCGTTTTGAAAATACCGGATGCACAGCAGCGTGTGTATCGCCGCCGTAAAGCGAACACTGATTTTCATAGGCTGAATGTCTCCGGCGCCCTATACTGCAAACCCAAACGATTGAGACAAGCGGCGGCTTCTATAGTAAGCGTTTGATCTTTCATACTTCACACAGTATACCGAAAAACGCCGCAGGCAAAAAGCGCCCGCGGCGAACGGTAACACCGTGCATTAAGAAAGCTGCCCGAAAACCGGAGTGTTCTGACAGCTCCTATCTTCGTCGATCAAATTTATTTTGCGTAAAACATACCCGCGGTCATATCGAGGTAGTTGGGTCCGCCGTACGATCCGTATTTTTCTTGAACCGCTTTTTTAAACGCCGACGCATCCCTATTTTTCAGCGCGATATTTTTAAGGTCGCGAAGGTATGCGATCTTTTGCTTTGCGTCCGAAAGGTCTTCGATCGTGTAGTGCGACGTGAGAATAAAGCCGACACCGCGATTGATATAGTCTTCAAGCTGGGCGATAATCGCATCGGCGTGAGCACTGCCGGCGACAATCGAGTGTACGTCGTGACCGAGCATATGCGTATACACCGCATTGATTTCCGGCAGTTCGATATCGAAGGCATCTTGCGTACGAACGATTTTCAATTCGACGTCCGCGATTTTAAGCGTATCGCCCTCGATAAAGTTCGTCGTCTTATACAGCGATTTGTCGAAGGCTTTGCCGAAAGTCGCGGCAAAGTTGTTCACCAATGCTGCACCTCCGCCGGTATGACCGTACGCGTCCGCATTTTTTGTTGAATAAACAGGCTTTTCCGGCATAAAGCTTCCGCCTGCGGCATGGTAGGCGATGACGGTGCCGGCATAGTCCGCGCCGATATCCCCAATATACTTTGTCAGCTCGGCGATGTTGTCGAAAAAGCACGGAGATTCGATCATAAAAACCTTGCCGTTTTTTTCGATCAAAAAGCATTCGTCGCTCATCGGGTCATTCGTCTTAAACGCATGCAGCTTGATCGCGCCGAAATCGTACACATCCATCGTCCCTTTTGAAAGCTGAACCGTCTTGCAGTCGCGTTTTCCCATTTTCATAGTTTCCATCTTTTTCTCCTTCGGACTGTCCGCCGTCCGTCGCGCTTGCTGTTTCCGCGTACAGTGCGAAAACGAGTCAACCAACACTGCAGTGATGTTCTTTTGTTGTTACATTAAATAATATACGATAGTCTTATTGTAATGTCAATAGAACTTTAAATTTTTTTTATTGAACAAATGAAATCGCTAAGGGGAAAATGCTTTCGGAAATATACGGAATTTTTGTTAAAAACTGAGAAATTTCAATTGACAACCCGATAATCTGTGTTATACTGAATATATCTGATGACAGACATCAGATGCCATATGTCAACAAAGATGGATCGAAAAACTATCGAAGGAGGTTTTGTCATGGCAACAAACATATACTATGACAAGGATGCGGATTTGAAGCTGGTAGCCGATAAAACAATCGCGATAATCGGCTATGGAAATCAGGGACGTGCACAGGCACTGAATATGAGGGATTCGGGATGCAAGCACATCATCGTCGGAAGCAGGGAAGATAGTTCATATGAACAGGCAAAAAGCGACGGCTTTGAAGTATTTTCAATCGCCGAAGCATGTAAAAAAGCAGATATCATTTTTATTTTATTGCCGGATGAATTTGCCCCAGAGATTTTCAAAGAGCAAATTGCTCCCGGACTGAAAAAAGGCGATATCATTAATTTTGCATCTGCATACAATATAACGTTTCATAAAATTACTCCTCCCGAATTCGTCGATATCGTTATGGCAGCGCCGAGAATGATCGGCGACGGCGTACGGCAACTGTATTTACGCGGACAAGGATCACCGGCATTCGTCGGTGTCGCTCAGGACGCGTCGGGCAAAGCGCTTGAATACGGCAAAGCACTTTGCAAAGCGATCGGTGCAACAAAAAAAGGTGCAATCGAAGTTAAATTTATCGATGAAACGATGCTCGACTTGATGACCGAACAAGGTATTTGGCCGATTATCTACCACGTATTCGTAGAAGCATTTAAACTGCATGTCGCCGAAGGACATCCCGAAGAAGCTGTTCTGATGGAAGCGTATATGTCAAGAGAGCCTATGTATATGATGGAAAAGGCAGCGGAGATGGGAATGTTCAAGCAGCTCCCCTTTCATTCACATACGAGTCAATACGGACAACTTACGAATTACGAAAAATTTGATCCGACGCAAATCCGTAAATTTCTCAAAGAAAAATACGACAACATCAAGAACGGCAATTTTGCTGAAGAATGGGAAAAGGAACAAAGAGAAAAGGAATTGGCAACATTAAAATCACTGAGCGATAAAGCGCTCAATTGTGAATTAACAAAGGCGGAAGAAAGAACACTTAAAAAATTAAAGTGATTACCGCGATGTGCAATCGCACATTTGGAGGTTGTATGTCAGAAATTACCAAAATCATTCTGGTACTCGTTATTGCAATCACAGTAATATTGATTTCGATCGTAAAGCTAAAACTGAATCCGACGATCGCTTTGATTTTCGGATGTCTCGTAATGGGACTTGGCTGCGGTATGGGATTGATGGAAACCGTCGAATCGATCGGCAAAGGATTCGGAAATTTGATGGGTGCCATCGGTCTCCCTATCGGACTCGGATGCATTTTAGGAAAACTTCTTGAAGAGAGCGGCGGAGCACGTATCATCGCGGAAACGCTCATAAAAAAGACCGGACAAAAATATGCGCTATTTGCACTGGGCTTCGCAGCATTTTTACTTTCGATTCCCGTATTCTTTGATATCACATTTATCATTTTAATACCGCTCGCAATCGAAATGAGCAAAACGCTTAAAAAACCGTTGCCCTATGCGGTCGGAGCCGTCACAATCTGCGCGGCGGGCGCACATACGCTTATACCGCCGACGCCGAATCCTCTTGCAGCAGCATCCATACTCCATTTTGATTTAGGTATTATGCTTATCGCCGGTGCTGCGGTTTGTCTCGGTGCCTGTCTTTTCGGGCTGATTATCTACTTTAAAATGCTCGATCGAGGATTTTGGAATAAAGAAAAAGACGAAACGGGTATTATCACCGTTGAAAAGGGCGAACCGATTCCTCCGAACGCTCCATCTTTCGCAGCTGCACTTGTTCCGCTGGTACTTCCTGTCATCTGTATTATCTTAAATACCGTAAGCGGTGTGTTCGGCGTCAAATCGGTGTTCATTTCCTTTTTGAGCAACCGGGTGGTCGCCATGCTTTTGGGAACATTGGCGGCATATATTATCGCACATAAAGCATTAAAAAATCGGCTCGGTGATATTGTCGACAGTGCAGTCGCTTCATCCGGCATCGTATTGCTCATCACCGGTGCCGGCGGTTCATTCGGACAAGTGATCAGTCAGACAGGATTCGCAAAACTTGTCGCACAACAATTTACGACAGTCGGCGCATCTCCCGTCATAATCGTGCTGTTCGCATTCGGCATCGCCGTTTTATTCAGAGTAGCGCTCGGTTCCGGTACGGTAGCATCCATCACTACGATGAATATTATGGCCGGATTTACCGGACTTACAGCGCTGCATCCCGTATTCATTGCACTTGCCTGTCTCGCCGGGGGTATCAGTATCGGACATGTGAACGACAGCGGCTTTTGGGTTGTAACGAATATGTCGGGATATACCGTAAAAGGCGGTCTTAAATCGTATACTATCGCCGGTGTATTCCTCGCCGTCTTTACGATGATTGTAGTTCTCGTCGCAGCGATTATCGCATAGCATTTTTTCGAATACGGCCTTGCATGCGTACATAAAACCATGTGAGGCTGTTTAATAATTTATTTTTATAATAAGAAATGAACATACTGCATTCTTTTTCATTAGAAGGTAAGACGGCACTTGTTGTCGGAGGAAGCGGAGGTATCGGGAAGGGTATAGCAGAGGGACTCATCGACGCCGGTGCACGCGTTATCGTTGCCAGCAGAAATTATGCAATGTGTAAAAAAATCGTCAACGATATCGCTCAAAAGACAGGCGCACCTATATTTGCCGCAACACTTGATATAACGCATGTAAAAAAAATACAGCAAGCAATCGATACTATTATCAAACAAACAGGGCAAATTCACATTTTAGTAAATTGCGCCGGCATCAATATACGTAAACCTGCTTTGGAATATACGGCGGAAGATTGGGATATAGTACAGAACACGCAATTAAAAGGCGTTTTTTTTACTTGTCAGAGAATCGCAAAGCATATGATAGAAAATAAGACCCACGGAAAAATTATTAACATTGCCTCAATAAATGCAAAAACTATTGCCCGACCGCATATTGTTTCCTATGTAGCAGCAAAAGCTGCAGTTGTGCAATTAACAAAAGCACTCGCAGTCGAATGGTCGCAATACGGTATCAGGATTAACGCAATCGCACCGGGTTGGTTTGAAACAGAACTCACAAGTGTCTTATTCAAAGATTCAAAAATAAAGGAAGAGATACTTCGTCACATACCGATGAACCGTCTAGGTAATGCCGAAGCTGATATTGCAGGCATGGTAATCTATTATGCATCCAATGCATCCCCGTATACAACAGGACAAACAATATATATTGACGGCGGTTATACGATTATCTAAAATATAACCTATAACAGAGGACGTTGTCTTAATAAATTATCGATAAGTTTCTTCTCCCAAATCGTTTTTAAGATATAATGCATCTTTTCAAAGCATAATTTATTTTTCGAGAGAATAGATGTACCATTTATCAAGCGATTTTTCAATCGCATCTTTTATCGCCTGTTTATCGCGTGCAATCAACGCACCTAAGATCTTTTCATGATCCGCGATAACGGTTTCAGGATATTTTGTGTTTGATGTTATAAGCGTATTGTGAAATAATTCCATTATTGTTTTACCAATGTATGCGATAAAAGAATTATGCGTACTTTCATACATTATCATATGAAATCGTTTATCGAACTCAATCGTCGGTATTTTTTGTGCGAACGCATTTTTTGTAGCGTCTAAATTATTTTTTAACAATTCTATATCACTATCCACTGCATTGTCTATTGCAAGCATACTGCCGGATATTTCAAACATAATTCTAAATTCAAGAAGCTTCTGTCGACTCTCGGTGCTGTTAATAAGCAATAGTTGGAATACAAGCGGATTCAATACGGAAGAATCGATGGAGTCCACGATCTGACTGCCATATCCTTTTCTAATCTTAACGACTCCGAGCGCTTCAAGCATCTTGACCGCTTCTCTTACACTTGACTTTCCGACTCCGATCTTTTCGGACAATTCATTCTCCGATGGAAGAAAATCACCAGGATTTAAAGTTTTATTAATTATTCCTTCTTTGATTTTATCTACAACAAGTTTTGACAAATTCGCTTTTTGTATAGGTGCGAGCCAGCTAGGGGCAGCGTTTTTTTCATCGATTTCCTTTTGTCCCTGTTTTTCAATTTTCTCTTTCGTCGTCATTGTAACAAAAAATATAGCTGATGAAACGGCAAGGGTCAATAACCGGTGTTAGAAAATTATAAAATAAATATAGAGTCACAGGGAACTTCGTGCTAACGCGCTCGTTGCAAGTCCCGCACTGCTCGAAATCGCTCGAGGAAGTCGGGAGTCGAAAAACGGCCAAGCCGTTTTTCTTTTATAGGAGACGCTCGCGATTTCTCCGCACTGCTCGAAATCGCTCTGATAAGTCGGGAGTCGAAAAACGCTTGACGCGTTTTTCTCTCATAGGAGACGCTCGTAAATCCTGCGCACTGCTCGGATTTACTCTTTTTAACTCGAGAGTCGAAAAACGCCTGTAGCGTTTTTCTTTTATAGGAGACGCGCATAATTCCTCCGCACTGCTCGGAATTATGCGCTCTTGCATACCCTATTCCCTTTGTATATAATGTGCCTACATTTGAGCCGTTTTGAGCGCGGCTCTGTCATCCCATTATACCGAGGTTGCTTGAAGTGAAAGGGAGCCGGGTTACCATCGAGCATGTCTCGAAGAGATTCGATAACGATTTTATCGCTCTCGACGACATCAGCATTACAATCGAGCCGGGAGAATTCTTTTCCCTCCTCGGTCCTTCAGGCTGCGGCAAGACGACGCTGCTGCGCATCATAGCGGGCTTCGAATATCCCGACGAAGGCGCGGTACTGTTCGATGAAACGAACGTCGCCCCTCTTCCGCCGGATAAGCGCCATTCGAATACGGTTTTTCAAACCTACGCACTTTTTCCGCATCTTTCAATATACGAAAACGTCGCGTTTCCGCTGCGTTTAAAAAAAGTGCCGAAAGAAACGATCGATGAAAAAGTGAAGCATTACATCCACCTCGTACAGCTCGATCAGCACATCTATAAAAAACCGAATCAGCTGTCGGGCGGACAAAAGCAGCGGGTTGCGATTGCACGCGCGCTGATAAACGAGCCGAAAGTGCTCCTGCTCGACGAACCGCTTTCCGCACTCGACGCAAAGCTTCGCGCAAATCTCCTCATCGATCTCGACAATCTGCACGATAAAATCGGCATAACGTTCATCTACGTGACGCACGATCAAAGCGAAGCGCTTTCCGTATCCGATCACATCGCCGTTATGAATGCGGGGCACGTGCTGCAAGTCGGAACACCCTTCGAAATTTATGAAAGCCCTGCGACGCAATTCGTTGCACAGTTTATCGGCGAAACGAACCTCTTCGAAGCGCAGGTCGTCGATTGCGTGCCGCATCAAACGCCGGGAAAAGATCCCGACTACATGGTTACCTGTTCCGTTCCCGCGCTCGGTCATCAAGCGCCGCTTGCGAGCGATACCGAAGCGACGGCGAGCCTCGACCGCTATATGCAGGTAACCGACTACGGTCCGACGCAAAAGGGACAAAAGGTCGCTTTTACGATCCGCCCGGAAAAAATCCGCATCACGAAAGAACCGCCGGAAACGCACGGCCGCACCGACATCAACGTGTTCAAAGGTATCGTCGAAGAACCGGTGTATTCGGGATTTCAATCGAAGTTTTACGTGCGGCTCGAAAACGGCGCGCTCGTCAAAGTTTTCAAACAGCATACGATTTATTTCGATGACGGACCGGCCATCCAATGGAAAGACGACGTCTATATTTCGTGGGCGGCGGAAGACGGCTATATCGTCGAGGACATACAAAAATGAAAACGACGGATACGAAACCTTCCGCGGCAAAAGACGATACGATCAATCAGGGTACGGCATACGCATGGCCGATGGGCGTTTGGCTTTTTATATTTTTTATCGCGCCGCTGGTCATCATCTTCATCTATAGTTTTTTGAAAAAGGGATTGTACGGCGGCGTCGAAGGGCGGTTTTCGCTCAACGCATACCGTCAGATGTTCAACCCGAATTACGGCATACTCGTGCTGCGGACGCTCAAGATCACGATCGTTTCGACTGCGCTCACCGTACTCGTTTCGATCCCGTGCGGATACGCGATGGCGAGAAGCCGCCGGCAAACGCTTTTGCTTTTTTTAATAATCATTCCGTTTTGGACGAATTCGCTCATCCGCGTTTTCGCGTGGATGTCGATCCTCAACAACGACGGCATCTTAAATCAAATTCTCATATCTCTCGGCATCACAAAAGATTACATACAATTTTTGTACAATCAAAACGCGGTCATCCTCGTTTCCGTGTACATGTATTTGCCGTTCGCCATATTGCCGATCTTTACCGCAGTCGACCGCTTCGATTTTTCGCTGCTCGAAGCCGCGCGCGATTTGGGTGCGAACAAAGTGCAGGCAATGATAAAAGTGCTCATTCCCGGAATCAGAAGCGGCATCGTAACGGCCGTCATCTTTACGTTTATCCCGATTTTCGGCGCCTATGCCGTGCCTCTTTTAGTCGGCGGCAAAGATTCGTATATGCTCGGAAACGTCATCGTCGATCAAGTGCAAAAGACGCGCAACTGGCCGCTGTCCGCCGCTTTTTCCATGATCATAACGCTTATCAGCGTCGCAGGTATTTTATGGATCAGCCGCGCAAACAAACGCGACGCCAAACTCAAATCCTCGAATGTAAAAGATGAGGTCTATTCGGTAAACGGAAACGCTCACGGTTTTACGGGAGGGGTGACAAAATGACGAATATATTTTTTCTGTTATTTCCTGCGGTAAAAAAACGGCGGCAGTCCGAACCCGCGCGGCACGCGAAAAAATCGTGGAAAAAGCGCGCTGCAATATTTTCATTTGCAAATGTAATGCTCGCGCTCACGCTCGTTTTTTTGTTTTTGCCGCTCGTCGTTATCATCACGTATTCGTTCAACGACAGCAAGGGCGCCGACTTTACGCGCCTTTCGCTCAGATGGTACAAAGCGCTCATTTTCGATTCCCGATCATTGTGGGAGGCGCTTTTAAACAGCCTCATCGTCGCTTTTACGTCGGCCGCCGTTTCGACATTGCTCGGCTCGCTCGCAGCGATCGGCTGCAGCTGGTATAAGTTTCGCGGACGGAAATTTGTCGAGGGCGTTACGTATCTGCCGATGATTTTACCCGAAGTCATCGTCGGTATCTCCACGCTCATCTTTTTCAGCCGCGTGCACATACCGCTCGGACTCTTTACGATATTTGCGGCGCATACGACATTTTGTCTGCCCTTCGTCTATCTCATGGTAAAGGCACGGCTCGACGAATTCGATTTTTCGATCATCGAAGCGGCGCACGATTTGGGCGCGACGGAATTGCAGACGCTCGTCAAAGTCGTCGTTCCTTCTCTTTTGCCGGGCATCCTGTCGGGCTTTCTCATCGCGATCACGATGTCGCTCGAAGACTTCGTAATCACCTTTTTCGTGTCGGGACCGGGTTCGACGACGCTGCCGCTGTACGTCTATTCGATGATACGCTTCGGCGTCTCTCCCGTCATCAATTCGCTTTCGTGCGTAATGATCCTTGCAACCTGCCTTATCGCCTTCGCGCTTCGAAAGGGACTCAAAACGGTAGCGGCTTCTCATTAAATATTTTCTTTGCTGCAGCCGGCATTTCGTATCATAATGACAAACGGTACGGTGCATGATGCAAAGACGGCGCACCTTTCGCGGCGCTATTTTATTATTTTGAGGAAACTATGAAAAAAATCATCGACGGCATTTTGATTGCAGCGCTTGTATGCTGCGTTTTCGGTTTTGCATCCTGCTCGAAAGAAAGCGGCGGACGCAAACGATCGAACGTACTCTATCTTTTTACATGGACGTACTACGTGCCCGAAGCCGCACTCCGCCGATTCGAAAGCGAATACGACTGCCGGGTAAAAGTCGATACCTACGACTCAAACGAAGTGATGTATGCAAAGTTCATGGCCGGTGCGTCCGGCTACGATATCGCCTTTCCGTCGCAGGACTACGCGTCGATCATGCTCAAACAGGGTATGCTGAAAGAGATCGATTTGAATCGATTTGAAAATAAAAAATACATCAACCCGCTCGTTCTCGAAAAAGCCGTATACGACCCGACGATGAAGTTCTGCGTTCCGTACTATATGGGAGCGGCGGGCATCGCCGTAAACAAACTGTACTTTTCAAATTACGAGCGAAGTTGGAATATCTTTTCCGACGCGCGCATACGGGGTCATGCGTCCATGATGGACGATATGCGCGAAGTTATCGGAGATGCGCTCGCGTATCGGGGATATTCGGTCAATTCGACGGGCGATGCCGAACTCAAAAGCGCTGCGAATTTAATAATAAACGATTGGAAACCGAATCTTGTCAAATTCGATGCGGAAGGATTCGGCAAATCCTTTGCCGCCGGAGATTTTTGGGTATGCCAAGGGTACGCCGAAGTCGTATACGGGGAAGTCCCTGAAGATAAACAAGCCGACACGATCGACTTTTTTATACCGAAAGAAGGCGGCCCCATGTATATCGATTCGATGGTCATCTTAAAAGGCGCAAAGCATTACGACCTTGCGATGCAGTTTATCGATTTTATCCATCGGCCGGAAATCTATGCGCAATTCCTCGATTGGTTCCGTTTTCCCCCCTCGGTCAACACGGAAGCTGCGAAATATATGACGACGACGCCGATGTATACGACCGAAGAGACGGCACACTGCGAGCTGAAACTCGATATCGGCGAAAACCTTGAAAAGTACGACGAGCTGTGGCAGAAAATCCGCTTTTCGGCGAAATGATTCAGATTGAACGGCGGCTGCTCGGAAATTTTAAAAGCGCATCGATAGCTGCGGAATCTTTCACCCGTGCTGCGGTGCGCTTCCGTGGGGCATTTCAATCAGCCGTTTTTTTCGACGCCGCAGTCTCTAAAAATATGTCCTCTTTCCGCCGATAATGATAGCAACGTATCCCACCGGATGCGCAAAAGTTTTTATCGGAGTTGCCATGTCCTTTTTTTCGATCGATAAAAAAATCCGCTGCTTTATCTGGTGCGCCTTTATGTCCGGCGCGCTCTTGTTTCCGCAGGCGGCGGGAAGCAAAACTTCTGAAAACGAAACGCTTATCACGCAGAGCGTCCCGTCTGCAACTTTATCGTTTAAATATAAAAAAGGCGATTCATACCGCACGCTTTCAAAAGTCCACGAAGACGTTTTCGTCAACGGCAAAGAAAATCATCACGCGGAAATCGTAACGCGCATTTCCGCAAAGATCGTCGACGTACACAACGACGGAAGCGGCGTGTGCGAAGCGACGTTTATGTCTTCCGAAGATTCGACGAGCAGCGCAAACGGCGCGCATTTTTCGTGGGGCGATGAATACAAAAGCGTATTTACGCGAAGTGCGCGCGGCATATACTCGATGGACGATGTGTATTTTATGCCGGTCGTCCGCGATTGCCCGATCTTTCCCGAAACGCCCGTCAAGCCGGGCGACACGTGGAGCGCCGAAGGGCATGAAGCGCACGATCTTCGCCGTACTTTCGCTCTGCAAAAGCCGTTTAAAGTACCGTTTACGGCTTCATACCGTTATAAGGGAATTGTTAAAAATTCCGACGGCAGGATTTTCAACGTTATCGACGTCCGGTACAATCTGTATTTCGAAAGTCCGAAAATCAATGTACGGCAGGGAGATATTTCCGCTCGAACTGCGGAACTGCTCAATCGCCCGAAAATCACGATGGGTCATTCGCATCAAACGCTCTACTGGGACAACGAGCGCGGCGAAATCGATCACTATCATGAAAATTTCAAAATCGTCATCGAAACCTATTACGGCGACACGTTCACGTTTCAAGGGACAGCGGAAGCTGAAGTGACCGAATTCGAGCGCGTCAACGACGACAGCACGATGCAGAAAATTCAAGACAGCGTCGCGGAACTCGGACTCGAAGACGTGTCGGTAAAAAAAGGCGAAAAAGGATTGACGATCAGCCTCGAAAAAATTCAATTTCTTCCCGATTCGGCCGTTCTCCGTGCGAGTGAAAAACGAAAACTCGAAAAGATAGCCGACATCTTAAAAGCGTATAAAAACGATTTGCTCGTTACGGGGCACACGGCGCTGCGCGGAAGCGAAAAAGCGCGGCAAATACTTTCCGAAGAGCGCGCCCAATCCGTCGCCGATTATTTGATCGTCCTCGGGGTACGCGATTCGTATCACGTATTTACGCAGGGAAAAGGAGCGGCGGAACCGATTGCAACAAATCAAACCGAAGAAGGCAGGTCGCGAAATCGCCGCGTCGAAATCACCATCATGGACGAATAGCGCGCCGCTCGTTCGCAAATAATACGGAACGTTCGATCGGCGGGGCATCTCAGCTTACAAGCGTTTTTTCGTCGGCGAGCACATCGAGGATCGATGCGAAAACGAAAAAGCTTTCGGGAGTCAGCGTCCGCTCGGTATCGTTTTCCGTGTTTATCAGCTTCCACGTTTCAGGCACCATCGCCTGTAATTTTAATAATTTTTCTTTCTCTTCGGCATCGCTTTTTGCATCGACGGTATGATTGACAATGTAGTTTTCGAGCGATTTTTCTTTTATGAGCGCGGCGAAGTATTTATCCGCTTCGTCTTCCGGCAGCATCGTCACAGCGACGGCGGGAATGCCGCACGCGATAAAACCCGCATTGTCGCTGTATGCGAACGGAAGCGTAAGCCATCGCCGTGAAGTCGAACGGCGAAGCAGCGCTTCGGCTCTGTCTTCAAGTGCGCCAAAACGCGTCCGAAGGGTATAGGGTACGGCAAGCGGCAAAACCGTTTTGCGAAGGATCGGAATCGTGCCGCGCCCCATACAATCGAACACGTACACGTCATCGTTTGTGATGCCGAGCCGTTTAAAAAGGGAAGCGAGCGAAAACGCGCCTTGAGAAGCGACGCTGCCCGATGCGAACTCTTCACCGTCCGAAAAGAGGAGGCGGACATTGTGAAAATCGAAGCGGCTCGCAAGGCGCTCTGCCCAATCCATGAGACAAAAATTCGCCGCGCTGTTGTCGTTCGCTCCGGGACTTCCGGGGACGCGGTCGTAATGCGCGATCACCGTTTTTATTCGAAACTGAGGATTATACTGCGACGTTGGAAATTTAACATATACGTGATTTTTCCCCGCGACGGGCAATACGACGCTTTCAACGCCGCGCCGTGCAAGGTAGGATCGGATAAACGAACACCTGTCGCAGCCGTCGGTAACGTAATCGGAAAAACCTGAGGGAATACCGTTCATAAGACGGAGTATAGCATAAAAAAAGCCGGAATGCATCGCCGCAGCCGGCTTTCTAAAATCTTTTAAATGTAAAGCGCGGTGAACAACTACTGGCGCTCTGCGCCGTTATCGAATCTCGGGCGGCGTGGCGGGCGCTCTTCGGCGACATTGACGCGCACACGGCGGCCGTCGATCTCTTTGCCGTTCATGTCGGCAATCGCTTTGTCAGCCGCACCTTCGTCCGCCATTTCGATAAAGCCGAAACCTTTCGACTGATCCGTAAAGCGGTCTTTAATAATTACTGCTGAAGTGACTTCACCGAATGCGGCGAAGCTGTTTTTCAGAGTATCCTCCGTGGTGGCATAGTTAAGATTGCCGACGTAAATTTTTTTGGACATATACGATGTTCCTTTTGCCGAATACGGCATTTTTATTTGCTGATGCCAGCTGCAATCTGCGTTTTCTGAATACCGTAATCTGAAGAAACATACATTCATACGAAAGAAAGCTTTATCAGAACCGTCTTTAGAGAACCAGGATTATATTAAAATTAGTAGAAAAAATAAACCGTGTCAAGTATGCATGTATGCAATCGCGGAAATCGATTTTTGTGGAATAAAGGTAATAACTCATACGGATTATGAGAGCGCGGAATATAATGCCGTTCAAGAGGCATGCCCGAATGAGAATGAGCGTTTTTGCTTGCAATCGAATCGCCCTTTACGTTACAATAGAACGCTATGAAAGCTTCTCAAACGATTATTTCAACGCTGCGCGATTCTCCCGCCGATGCCGTCATCGAAAGCCACAAGCTTATGATGCGCGCGGGTCTTATCAGAAAATTGGCAAACGGATTATACGCGTATATGCCCCTCGGTTTGCGTGCGCTTCGAAAAGCGGAAGCGATCATCCGCGAAGAACTCGATGCCGCCGGCATGCTTGAAATAAAACCGCCGGTCATTCAACCTGGCGATTTGTGGAAAGAAAGCGGGCGCTGGCAGACGATGGGGCCGGAAATGCTGCGCGCAAAAACGAGAGGCGGACAGGACATGATCGTGAGTCCCACTGCCGAAGAAGCGTTTACGGCTCTCGTGCGCGACGGTCTTACGTCGTACAAACAGCTGCCGATTTTTATCTATCAAATCAATACGAAGTACCGCGACGAAATCAGACCTCGCTACGGCGTCATGCGCGGCCGCGAATTCATCATGATGGATGCGTATTCGTTCGATGCGGACGAACGTTCGCTCGATGAAAGCTACGAAACATGTTCGCGCGCATACCGCCGTATTTTTAAGCGTATGGGTATCAACGTGATTCGCGTACGAGCCGATGCCGGCGCTATAGGCGGAGACGTCTCGGAAGAGTTTATGGTCGAAAGTTCGGTCGGCGACAATACGCTCGTGCTCTGTCCTTCATGCGGTTATGCGGCAAACGTCGAAAAAGCTTCGTGCAAAGCCGATACCGCCCTCGACACCGCAGGTAAGGTGCAGGTTGCGGCCGAAAAACCGATCGAAAAAGTTTTGTGCCCCGGCGTCGAAACCATTGCCAAGATGGAAACGTTTTTTAAAATGAGCGCTTCGCAGTTTATCAAAGTGCTCATTTACAAAGCGTATAATTCCTCCCTCGATTTGACAAATGCGCCCGGAGGCGCCGTGTTCAAGCGCGAAATAGACGAAGGCGGAAACGAATATTATCCGGAATGTTTTTTTGCCGTTGCCATTCGCGGCGACCTCGACGTAAACGAAACGAAACTCGCTGCTGCCCTTAAAGCGAGCGGCGCCGAACTTGCAGGGGAAGAAGACGTCATAAAATATTCGGGGGCGCCGCACGGATTCGTCGGGCCGGTCGGATTGACGAAAGTGCCGCTCCTCGCCGACGAAAGCGTTATGGTAAAAAAGGACGACGGTTCGTACGACGTGCGTGTCCACGATACGGTAACCGGCGGCGGCGAAAAAGACATCGACAATATGCACGTCGAACCGCTGCGCGATTTTACGCCTTTTATGACGGCCGACGTGCGCACCGTAAAAGAAGGCGATGCGTGTGCGGTCTGCGGTAAAGCGCTCTATACGAAAAAAGGCAACGAGCTCGGCCATATCTTTAAGCTCGGCGTAAAATACACGAAGTCGATGAACGTTTCGTACCTTGACGTAAACGGCAAATCGCGTACTCCGCTCATGGGCTGCTACGGTATCGGCGTCGATCGTACGCTCGCGTCGATCATCGAAGAGCACCACGACGACAAAGGCATCATCTGGACGATGAGCACCGCGCCTTACCACGTCGCGATCGTGCCGATAAAATACGAAGGCCGCATGAAAGAAGTGTCCGACGATATTTACGATGCGCTTACGAAAGCGGGCATCGAAGTGCTGCTCGACGACAGAAGCGAGCGGCCGGGCGTCAAATTCGCCGACATGGATTTGATCGGCATTCCGGTGCGCATCGTCGTCGGTGAAAAAAATCTTCCGAACGTGGAGATAAAAGAACGTTCCGCAAGCGAAGCGTCCCTTGTTCCGGCCGGCGATGCGGCGCGGCAGGCGGAAAAGATCGTGCGGGATGCGCTCTCTGCGCTCAATGCGTGACGAACTACAAGGTTCGCAAGGTGCAAAAAGGGGAGATGATGCGGGAGCTCCTGCGCTCGCGTTCGGCATCCTCTGAAATCGATGTTTTATTCGACTGCCGAATCTTAAGGAACTGCAATGCAATCGATAAAAAAAATTAATAATTATTATAAGACGATCGCCTGTGCCGTAGTTTTTTTGTGTATACAGGCTGCACACGCGCTTCCCGGATTTACGCCGCATATCGAAGATGCGCCGGGCGAATACGTTTATTACGAAGATAAAACTTTTACGCGGAAATCCTATGTCGGCTTTTTGCGCTATGATAAAGCAACGTATGCCGCGCGCTATTATGCGCCGAAAACGGATAAAGACGCACCGCTTTCCGTAACGATTTTTGTAATGCTCGATCCCGCATCCGATCACATGGAGATCACCGGCGAAAAGCAGATTGTATCCGGCTCTCCGCGAGACGGCGAAATCGTCAATTATCTTGAAGACATGATGTACACGCTGAATGCGCACCGTATCAAAGCCGGCAGCATCGTCCGTGAAAGCGGGCGGATCGTGCCCGACGATATCATGCAGTTCGGCGGCAATGTCGTCGTCGAATACGATTACTTCGTCCCGCTTTTCAATCTGAAGCGCATCGCACGGGGAAGCGATATGACGATCCTCTTCGATGTCGTAAGCGTCGGAAAGCTTGCGTCTTCGAGCGACGGAGCGTTTTCGAATTTTACGGGTTTTCCCGGATCCTACGCGGACAAAAAAAAGCGCACACAGCGAAAAAAAACTGCGGCAAAAAAAACGACGCTTTCGTTTGACGGACAAAAACTTGACACCGACGAAGACTGGGTGCAAAAGATGGACAATATGTGGATGCTCGGAAACGATGCGGTTATTTCCATGGCCTCTCTTCCGAAGCCCGCGGGAGCTTTGCAGAACGCAGAAGCTCTCATGATTCGGCGCCTGCTCGAAGGGAGCGGCACTTCTTATGCGGATTGGAGGTGTGCTTCGGTGAAGGGCGCTGCGGGAACTTATGCGCTCGGTGCGGTCTTTTACGATGCCGAAAAAAAGCGGGCGACGCGAATCGTCAGAAAATTGACAAAAAAATCCGATGCTTCGTACGCGTTTTTTACGCTGAGCGTTTTCGAAGACGCATACGCGGCGGACAAATCGTATTTCGACCGCATCGTCGATTCTTATACCGTTTCGGCATTTTAAGCGGGAGCGAATCGGATCTGCCCGGATAATTTTTATTAATTAAATTGAGTTTCGCCGATTAATAAATCTTTATTGAAAGCTCGAACGCGACAGCGGAGAGCCTATCCACGTACCTTCGCTTCCGAGATAATCTTCGCGCTGCCCTTCGATGATAAACTGCACACTGTTGACGGTGCTGAACGAAGTCGCCGTGTAAACGATCTGCATGAGCTGTGCGAGGTACCCCTGCACGCCGACGCTGTTGAACGAAAAAGCTTCGCTGAAATTGAGCGTTGCGATGCCGTTGTTTACCGAAGCGCCGAGTAGCTTTGTGCCCGAAGGGATCAGCGTCATCGTATTGCGCGATTTTTCTTCCGCGCTGGGGCCGGCTAAAAGCGCGTTCAGCGTATCGGTGAGCGGAGAATCCGACTTCGGCAATTTGCGCGTTACGATTTGACGGCTTACCGACCCGTCGGATCCGATGACGACGAAGCAGAGCGGCACGTTTATGGTTGTCGCAGGCTGCGGTACGCTTTTCGGAGTTTGCGTTTTATCGGCGTTCCGTGTATCCGTTTTCGGTGTTTCCGCCGTCCGCGTTTCCTTGCCCTTTTCCGCTTTCGGTTTTTCAGCAGGTTTTGTTTCACCGCTTTTTTCGGCATTCGACCGATCGGCAGGTTTTTGTGCGTCGGGTGCCGATGTCGGTTTTTGTGCAATGCTTTCGTTTTGCTTTGCAAAGTTCGAGCGGTTATTTTCAATGACGGACGGCTCGGTCGAATTCGCTTCAGGTAAAATATCTATTTGAAATGCGTCGCCGCCGCTTTTCGGATTTTGTTTTTGTTCGTGGTTTTGGACGAATTCCGGTGTCTTTCCGAACACGCGGCCGAAAAAATCGGTGTTTTGCAGGTTTGAAAGTATGGTATCTTTTTTAACAAAAAAGAATACGAGCAGAATGAGCGCGACGAGCAGCCAGCACGCAAACGCAAATCCCGTATTCTTCTTTTTTGTATTCCGTTCAGCCATATCTATAGTATCGGCAGCGGATGCCCGCACTATTAGGGCGAATGCAGGGCAGCCGCACCGAAACTGTATTCTCTAAAAAATAACATATAACGAAAAAATCGGCAGCCCTCCCGGCAGCAGCCCTGCCGTTTCGTGTGATTCGTCAGCCGGCCAGATATTCGTTTATGCTCGCAGCCGCTTTTCTGCCTTCACCCATAGCGAGGATGACCGTTGCCGCTCCGAGCACGATGTCGCCGCCCGCCCACACTTTCGTTTTGCTTGTAGCCTGTTTGTCGTCGACGACGATGTGACCGTGTTTATCCGCATCGAGGCCGGGCGTCGTGCGCACGAGCAGGGGATTGCTGCCGTTGCCGAGGGCGACGATGACCGCATCGCACGGGATTTCGTGTTCGCTTCCCGGAATCGCGACGGGGCTCCGTCTGCCCGATGCGTCGGGTTCGCCGAGTTCGTATCGCAGCGCTTTGATACCGCGCACGCGGCCGTTCAGCGCTTTGTCTTCGCTTTCGATGCCGAGCACTTCGATCGGGTTTTCGAGGAAGCGGAATTCGACGCCCTCTTCTTCCGCGTGACCGACTTCTTCTTTTCGAGCGGGCATTTCATCGCGCGTTCTGCGGTACACGATGCTGACGTGTTCCGCGCCGAGCCTGAGCGCCATGCGTGCAGCGTCCATAGCGACGTTTCCGCCGCCCACGACGATGACGTTTTTCGCTTCGTAATACGGCGTATCGGCAGTACCCTTCATATACGCTTTCATCAAATTGGCACGCGAAAGGTATTCGTTTGCGCTGAATACGCCGATGAGATTTTCTCCCGGAATATTGAGAAATTTCGGAAGTCCTGCGCCCGTGCCGATAAAGGCGGCGTCGAAACCCTTTTCCGTCAAAAGCTGATCGAGCGTGTCGGTGCGTCCGACGAGAAAGTTCATTTCGAATTTGACGCCCATCTTTTTCAGATTTTCGACTTCCTTTGCGACGATGTCTTTCGGAAGACGGAATTCGGGAATACCGTAAAGCATGACGCCGCCGGCTTTGTGGAACGCGTCGAATACGGTAACGTCGTGACCCGCTCTCGCGCAGTCGGCCGCGACCGTAAGCCCCGCGGGACCCGATCCGACGACAGCGACTTTTTTGCCCGTCGCTTTTGCGACCGTCGGCAGCGTCGTTTTATTGTTCGTGCGTTCCCAATCCGCGACGAACCGTTCGAGCCGTCCGATCGAAACCGCTTTGTCGACCGTTTTATGAATCTTTCCGACCGTACATTCTTTTTGGCACTGCTTTTCCTGCGGGCACACGCGGCCGCAGATAGCCGGTAAAAGGTTCGTCAATTTAATCGTATCGACTGCAGATTTGAAATCCCCCTTTTGAATTTCTCCAATAAACTGCGGGATCGCGATGCCGACGGGGCAGCCCGCAACACAGGGTTCGTTTTTGCACTGGAGACAGCGATTCGCTTCGTTGATCGCCATCTCTTTTGTATAGCCGAGCGCTACTTCGCCCATTTCGCGCGCGCGTTTTTTCGGCTCCGCGACAGGCATTTCCTGAAGCGGAATCGCCATACGATCTTTCGGAGAAAGAGGTGCCGCTTTTATCTTCTGTTCGATTTCATCGAATTCTTTTTTCGCCTGCGCTTCCAATTCATTTGCTGAAATATATTCCGTCATGATATCGTCCTCTATAAAAACTTTTGCAGGAAATTATTAGGTTCAATTTCGACCTATTGAAAATTATGCTTGAGCTTTTTGCTCGATCACGCTTTCCAATTTGCATTTATGGAAATCTTCCTGTTCCTGCGCTTTGAACGTGCCCATGCGCATCATCATATTGTCCCAATCGACTTTATGCGCGTCGAAATCAGGCCCGTCCACGCACACGAATTTCGTTTCATCGCCGACCGTAACGCGGCAGCCGCCGCACATACCGGTACCGTCGATCATAATCGTGTTGAGCGAGACCACCGTCGGGATATTGTATTTTTCCGTCGTCTTTGCGGCGAACTTCATCATAATGGGAGGCCCGATCGCGATGACTTCCGCGGGCGGCGTTTCGGATTTGCAGAGCTCATCGAGCGGCACCGTGACAAGCCCCTGCCTGCCTGCGCTTCCGTCGTCGGTCATGACGATAACTTCGTCCGCAACCTTTTTCATCTCATCGACGAAAATGAGCAAATCCTTGTTTCTCGCGCCGATGATCATAATTACTTTATTGCCGACCGCTTTAAGCGCCTGCACGATCGGATAACACGGCGCAACTCCGAAACCGCCGCCTACGACGACGACCGGCCCGTCGCGCTTTTCGATAACCGACGGATTTCCGAGCGGGCCGAGCACCGCAGCGATGGAATCCCCCGTCTTTTTTTGCGCGAGTTTATACGTCGTCGCTCCGACCGCCTGAAAGACGAGCACGACCCAGCCTTCTTCCGCATTCGCATCCGCGATCGTCAGCGGAACGCGTTCTCCGTAATCCGTGTCGAGCTGCACGATGACGAATTGCCCCGCTTTGCGGTTGCGCGCAATTTCGGGAGCTTCGAATTTCATGTAGTAGACGCCGGCGGAAATTTCTCTCTTTTCAAGAATTTTGAACATAGCATACCTTCGATAGAATAGATATCCGTTATTGTATAGGAAAGGGGAAAAAAAGTAAATCGAATTAAAGTTTTTAAAAATTATTTATCGAGTAAGATCTTTTCGGGATTTAAGGGGGAAAGCCTTCCCCTCGCGCGCACTCCGTTGCGCGCTGCCCCTTCCGGCGGGGACACCCCGCAACGCCCCGAAACCCCGCTTCATCAATTTTTCAGCAGATCCGCAAAGGGATTGTACGTCATACCGTCGTTTCGCACGCCGCCCGTTTTTGCGCCTGAGCTTTGACGGTTTTTGCCGTCGTTCTTCTGCCGCGTGCCGTCCGCATTTTTCGAAAGCGCTTTTACGACGACCGCTCTCTTTGCGCTCCCGTTCGGTTTTTTTTCATGCGGTGTTTTTCCGTTTCCCTTATCGCCGGATTTCGCTTCCGGCGGATTGAGCGCGCGTGATGCTGCGTCGCTTTTCAGCGACAGGCTGATGCGTTTTCTGTCGGGATCGAGCGCAAGAATCGTAAATTCTTTGACGTCGCCGACCTTGACGATTTCCATCGGCTCTTTGACGAAATTGTCCGAAAGCTCGCTGATGTGGATGAGTCCCGTTTCGTGCAAACCGAGGTCGACGAAAGCGCCGAAGTCGACGACGTTTTTGATTTTTCCGGTAACTTTCATGCCCGGCTTCAAATCTTCGAACTGCACGACGCCTTTTTGCATGATCGGAGCGGGATAGTCGTCGCGCGGATCGCGGTTCGGCTTTTTCAATTCTTCTGCGATATCCGAAATCGTCGTTTCCCCGATGCCGTATTTTTCTTCGAGTTTCTTTTTCAATTCGGCGGAAACTTCGCCTCCCGATTTGATGACGGCAAAAAGCTCGCGCGCCGCTTCGTAGTTTTCGGGATGCACCCACGTGTTGTCGAGCGGCTCTCCGCTTTCGGGAATTTTTAAAAATCCCGCGCACTGCTCGAAAGTTTTCGGACCGAGTCCGCTCACTTTTTTCAAATCGTCGCGGCTTGTGATCTTTCCGTTCGCATCGCGGTATGCGACGATCTTTTTCGCCGTCGCAGGTGTAATGCCCGAAACGTATTTTAAAAGCGAACTGCTCGCCGTATTCAAATTGACGCCGACTTTGTTTACGACGGAACCCACCACTTCGTCGAGCATGTCGGAAAGTTTTTTTTGATTGACGTCGTGCTGATAAAGTCCGACGCCTATCGCTTTCGGATCGATTTTGACGAGTTCGGCAAGCGGATCCTGCAGCCGCCGCCCCATACTCACCGCTCCGCGGATCGTCAAATCCAAGTCGGGAAACTCTTCGCGCGCGATGTCGCTTGCGGAATACACCGATGCCCCGCTTTCGTCTACGACCGTATAGCGCACGTCGGGATAGTTTTCACTTATGACGCGGCTTACGAGTTCGCGCACTTCGGGACTTCCCGTTCCGTTTCCGACGGCGACGACTTGAATATCGTATTTTTTGATCGCAGCTTTAAGCGCTTCATAGGAACCCGAAACGTCGGCGACTTGCTTTATTAAAAAGCTTCCGAGATATTTTCCCGTTTCGTCGAGAGCGGCGCACTTCGTTCCGGTTCGTATGCCCGGATCGACGCCGAGCACGCGGCTGCCTTTGATCGGCTGCGTCATCAAAAGGTTTCTGAGGTTTTCGCTGAATATGCCGATACCGTGCTCGTCCGCTTTATCCGTTTCGTCGCTGCGGATTTCGCGCACGACAGCCGGTGAAAGAAGCCTCAC
The DNA here is from genome assembly GCF_050938355.1 of Treponema sp. SP13. Taxonomy (NCBI): domain Bacteria; kingdom Pseudomonadati; phylum Spirochaetota; class Spirochaetia; order Treponematales; family Treponemataceae; genus Treponema; species Treponema sp. SP13. The sequence continues at coordinate 305,359 of NZ_JADOVM010000004.1, read as the reverse complement.
GACGCCGTCTTTGATCGCGTCCGCGTGATACGCGTTGTTGATCGCTTGACGCTTTTGCAGCATATCTACGGCCGCATCGACGTCCACGTTTACGGTAACTTCGAGCGCTTCTTCCCGCTCTCCTCGGTTTATCGCGAGAATGCGGTGCGGCTTTATCTGATTGAGCGGCTCCGCGTAATCCCAATACATTTGATACGTCGACGTCTTTTGCTTTTCTTCGTCTCCTATACCTTTCGAAACGATCGAGCCGGTCGCCATATAGAGGTCGTACACCGCTTTGCGGTTTGCGCTGTCCTGAGCCGTCCTTTCCGCGATGATGTCTTTCGCACCCGCGATCGCATCCTCTGCAGTCGGAACCGAAAGTTCGGGGTTGTCGTCGTTTATGTTAATAAATTCTTCCGCCTTTTTTTCGACTGCCGTATCGTCGAGCGTGAGCATCGCATCCGCAAGCGCTTCGAGTCCGCGTTCGATCGCGATCATGCCGCGCGTTTTCTTTTTCTTTTTAAACGGCGCCCATAAGTCTTCAAGCGCCGTGAGCGTAAGCGCGTTCATTACCGCGTCGTACAGAGATTCGGTGAGTTTTCCTTGAGCAAAAATACCTCTCGCGATTTCGAGGCGGCGCTCTTCGAGATTTTTATGCGATTTGAACAGACGGTCGCAGTCGCGTATCTGCATTTCGTCTAGCGAACCGTGTTTTTCTTTTCGATAGCGCGCGATAAACGGAATTGTGCAGCCTTCATTTACGAGGTCGATGACGGCGCGCACCTGCGTTTCGCGGATGCCGATTTCCGCCGCAATTTTTTGTACGATGAGCGCTTCATCGATTGCGAGCGCGTCCATTGTGTCTTGAGTAAATTCCATAGGCGCTATTGTACGGAAAAGAGCGGCGCTTGGCAAGAAAGGCGACGATTATATAAGTTACGATCCGATCGCTTGACAAAGGAAATTATTAATATACAATTATCGGTATGAGGTTGACGTTTTCGAAAAACACGTTTTGTGTGTATGTTGAAAATTGCCGCTTTGAAGCGTTTTCAGATGCAGCAAAGCGGCTTTTTTATTTACTCATGCGTATGAATTGCCGTTATACAAGGAGGCTCGGATGAAAAACTTCATCAAAAATTGTATCGGTTTAAGTATCGCCGCTTTGGCGATTACGCTTATATCCTGTTCGCAGCCGGCCGGTGGGAATTCCGATACAGGGAACGGCGATACCGAACCGGCGCTGAAAACCCCTGTTGAAAAAGCGCTCAAAGAACTTTCGGTCAATCCGAAAAAAGTTTTCAAACAGACGAACAAAGTTATGCTCCAGACGACGACAAGCGTGTCGGGAGTCACGATCACGTGGACGGCAAGCCCGGAAGGCTATATCGAAACGGCAGGAACCGACATAGGTAAAATCAAAAAGCGCGATACGGAAGATAAAAGCATTACGCTGACCGCAACGGCTGTAAAAGACGGCGAAACCGGAACAAAAACTTTTACGGTTATCGTTTGCGCTGAAAATACCGAGCCTTCAGCGCAAGATTTTGCCGATGCCCTGATGATTTCCTCTTCCGTTTCAAGCGATATGCCGCTGCCGAAAACCGTAGACGGTTATACCGATGCGGCGATAACATGGGAAAGCGCCGACGAAGACATTATCAAAATCGAGACGGTAGGAGACGATGAAAAAGGCGTCATTACACAGGATATCGTCGACAGAAAAGTGAAGCTTACGGCGAAAGTGGAATATAAAAGCGAGACGGCGACAAAAGAATTTGATGTGAACGTAAACCATATCGCAGAGATAAGTTCCGAGACATCCCATTCAATTTATAAATACGAGTTTACCGGTACGGAATTTATATATACCGTAATTAATAAGGACGATAATAAAATAAGTTACGGTTATAAATACGGATATTCAGAAGTAGAACCGAAGTCGAAAAAAGCAGTATTTATACAAACCGCATCATATATGAACGGAAAGTGGATGACAAAGCAGGATTATGAATCGTTACTGAAACAAATGACAGTCGAACTGAATAGACTCGAACATAAAAATCCGCTTACGCTCGGAGATTTTAAAACGCTTGTTTCGATGATATCGGAAGAGATGAAAGACGCTACGGATGACAAAATCTTTGCATGGCTCGATACGTTGACCGATTTGTTAGGAGATAAAACCGATTTCGACAAATTATCGGAAACGGAAAAGACCGCAAAGCTTAAATCGTGTATTTCCGTTTTAAAAGAGCTTTTCCGTATGCAAGAGTTTTTGACAAGTGAGCAATTTTCTTCCGCTCGCTATACATACGATCTCATGAAAAAAGTCGACGGTACGTATGAAAAATTTTCTGCAAAAGCGCTCTATGACAGCGGCAAAAGTTGGTACGAGCAAAAAGGCGACTATAATTATGAAGGTGAATCCGAAACGATTAAATGGATTGAACTTCAGGGTTGTAAAATCGATTCGGGAATATTCTTGTCCCTGTCTCTTAGGAAAAACGACAACAAACGTTATGAAACCGGTAATGTGCCTGTTCCATTCAATGAAGGAACTTCGATAACGCTCACCGGTTCAGAAGGTTCTATTTCCGTTGTTATAACAAATATAACCGTTTCCTCCGCCGGTACGATGACCGCGGATATAGGTATTGACAGCGGCACGGCTCAATCTTATACATTGAATTTTGACGGCATGTCTCTTTAAGCGCAAGCTTAAAAAGCATCGCTCGGACAATATTCTGTAAAGCGGAGGCGGCATTGTATACGCCCCCGCCGTTTTCATACATCATATCCGTTTTCGAATTGCCCCATCCTTCCGTCGCCTTCCTTTACCTTTCCCGCACTCGCCTTTACATTTTTCTTAATTACTGTTAAAAATTTCACAGTAAATGTGGGTTTTCCGTCTTTTTTCGATTTTTCGGCTTCGAATCAAGGGAAAAGGCCGAATTTTCCGTTGACCGGAAAACCTGACATCCGTTACTATCGGGAGGATTGCAATGAACGAAATGCTTGCCGCGCGGCAAAAGCGCGTTTCCGAACCGTCGAAGAAGCGGCTCGTGCTCTTGGCAGAACTGCTTTCGCGCACGAACAAAGCGCGCATTACGTCGGTCGAGCTCGCATCTTTCGTGCATTGGAGCTCCGCGCTCATCAGGCACGATATAGCGTCGATCGGTTTTTGCGGCGGCGTTTCAAACGGCTACGACGTGCGCCGTCTCCGCGATGCGATTTTGCGTTTTTTCGAAATCGTTCCCGCATCGAGCAAAAAGAAGTGCTGCATCGTCGGTTTGGGGAGGCTCGGAACGGCGCTCCTCGACGAAGCGATATTCGACGGCACGGGCTATAAACTCGTCGCGGGATTCGATCCGAACGTAAACCGGACGGAAATCCTCCGATCGGCGTTTCCGCTCTATCCGGCATCGCGGATCGAAGCGGTCGTCGCTACCGAGTGCATCGAATACGCGATCCTCGCGTCGCGCAACGAAGACGCTCCGTCCCTTGCCGCCCGCCTTGCTTCTTGCGGCATACGCGGCATCGTCAATTACACCGATGCCGTGCTGGGATCGGCCGTATCGGCTCGGGTGGAAAACGCCTCTCCGGTGACGCTCCTCCGAACGCTTTCCGCCCGTACTTCGGGCGCTTGGAGAAAAGTTTTATGAAAAGAAGAGTTATTATATTATTTATTATAATTTTCACTATAATTGGAATAACATCTTGTAAAAACGGTGAAAAAGAATTATTTGAAAAAATAATCGAAACAGAAAAAAAATTACTTCAAAATAATATTTCCAAAATTCTTGATGAACTGGAATTTCAAGATAAATATTCGATTTCGATAATTTATCAAAAAACACAAGAATATTCCAAAAGAGCAGTTTCCGAACAAGTTATAACTAAAAGGGTTTTTGGCAAAGCTGATTTTTCGGAAAATAATAGTAATCCGGATACTGTTGATGGAATGTGGGAAGAAAAAGCATATACAGCCAATTATAATGACAAAAAAGAAAATGATGATTTAAAACACGGTTATTTTTCTGTAATAATTATTATTGATGAACCGGATAAAGAAAAGCGAGATAAAATAATGGCTTTAATGAATTACTCTGTTGCTAATTCAACTCGTGGTGATTTGATAAATGTAATATCAAAATCGGATTTTTCAAATAACAAATGAGGTATAACTCGGTAAGAAATATTTTTACATAACACGGTTTTCAAAACCGATACGCGGTCAAGCTACCTGCGGTTTGAAATAATGATAGGCCTATGCTCATATTGGGTAAGAATAAAGACTATGAATATGGTTGAAGTGGAAAAACTTTTATCGGAAGCTGAAAAAATAAAAAAAGATTCTCTTACAAATATACAAGATTTATTAAATATTTCTAAAGGATATTCATCACAAAAAGATAAAGTTATTAAAGAATATGATTTAAATCTTACAGATAAATTTAATATTTTTGAAACAATATCGGATTTATATAGAAGAGAAAAATTCCATAGTGATATTTTATATACCATTTTGAATCCGACTACTCCGCAAATCGGTAAAATCGCAAGCTTAACCTTTATTGATAATTTTGTAAAAATGCTGGATTTGGATTACGAATTTATTATAGATAATACCGTCAAAATTTCAAAAGAGGAATATAATTCTGTATGGGATGGAAGTGAAGAAAAAAAAGGTTATATTGACTTATTGATAACAAATAATCATAACCAGGCAATTATTATAGAAAACAAACTGAATGGCGCTCCTGACCAACCGAATCAAATTGTCAGGTATATGAAATATGTGCAGGAACAAAAATTTGGAAAAAACAGCAAAGTTGATATGACTGTGGTGTATCTTACGTTGATTCCCGGAAAGAAACCTGATATTGATAGTTATGATTCAGTATTTGAAGATTATACTAAACTTATCCGTGATACAAAGTATGGAGATGGAAAAGTTTTAAAATATCGTTCAGCTATTGACAGGGACAAAAACAAAGGAAGTTTAATCAAGTTCTTAAGAAATTGTCTGGAATCTCCTGAATTAAAAGATGTGACCAACTCAGAAGTCATGCTTACAAAAGTTTATTTGGAACAATATAAAATCTTGTTAGGACATTTAGGAGGCGATGAAGCCATGTTGGAGTATCAAAAAAAATTGCTTGAAAAGATTTATTCCTCTGAAGAGAATTACAAGGCTGCAAAAGATTTAGTTGCAGTTTTTGAACAGGACAAAAATGATGTATTAGGTTCAATTATCACTGATCAATTAAAAAATTTACTTGAGCCGCTAGGATTTTGTTTTGAAAGTTGGGAGTATAGCGACTGGGGCTGCTATATCTTTACAAAAGATACAAGTTCGGATTATTTATATATATCAGGTCTAGGCGGCCAATTACAACTCGGTTTTGGAACTCATAACAAAATTTCTAAGCAGAATCAGAAAATTTATCAAAACATTTTGGAAGATATTTATAAAGTAAAAACAGAAACTGAAGAGGATAAGTGGGTGTGGCTAGACATAGAACCGTTGGATGATAAAGAAAGCCTTAAGGAGTTTTTACAATTTTATACAAGCTTACTTCCTAACGTAAAAGAAAGATTTTTAACAATAAAATAGGCCTAACACGGTTTTCGTCGCCGACAAACGGGACGAGAGCGTTTGCGCTTACAATGTTTGCGGATCGATAACGCGAATTATCGAAAATATAGGAGTCACTTATGGGACGTGTGTACAATTTTTCGGCGGGACCGTCGTGTTTGCCGGAAGAAGTGTTGAGAGAGTGTGCCGATGAAATGCTCGATTACAAAGGCACGGGGCAGTCGGTCATGGAGATGAGCCATCGTTCGTCGGCATTTAAGCCGATCGTTGAAGACGCGGAAGACATGGTGAGGAAACTCATGCGCGTGCCCGACAACTACAAAATCGTGTTTTTGCAGGGCGGCGGTTCGACTCAGTTTGCAATGGTACCGCAAAACCTCGGCATACGTTCGGGCAAAGCGGTATACATCGATACCGGCGTGTGGTCGAGTAAAGCGATCAAAGAAGCGAAAAAATACGTTTCCGTCGATGTCGCCGCGTCGTCGAAAGACCGCAATTTTTGCTATATCCCGAAAATCGATAAAATCACGGGCGATTACGATTACGCGTATATCTGCCTCAACAACACGATTAAAGGCACGCACTGGAATTATATTCCCGATACGGGCAGCATTCCGCTCGTCGCCGATATCTCTTCGTGCATCCTGTCCGAGCCGCTCGACGTGAGCGCTTTCGGCCTCGTCTTTGCAGGCGCGCAAAAAAATCTCGGGCCTGCGGGCGTTACGCTCGTCATTATCAGGGACGACCTCATCACCGATTCTCCGCAAAAAGGTACTCCGACGATGCTCACGTATAAAACGCACACCGATGAAGATTCGCTGTACAATACGCCGCCGTGCTATGCGATCTACGTCGTCGGTAAAGTGCTTCATTGGATAGAAAAAAACGGCGGCGCGGAAGGCATGAAAGCGCGCAATTATGCAAAGGCCGGGCGCCTGTACGACTACCTCGATTCGAGCGCCGTCTATCGTGCAACCGCCGACAAAGACAGCCGTTCGATCATGAACGTGCCGTTTTTGACAAAAGAGGAAGACGAAGCGAAGGCCGACGCGATCAACAAAAAATTCACAGCCGAAGCGGCGAAAGCGGGGCTCGTAAACCTTGCGGGGCACCGTACCGTCGGCGGTATGCGCGCGTCCATATATAACGCCATGCCGATCGAAGGCGTCGAACGTCTTATCGAATTTATGGATAAATTTGCCGCTGAAAATTTTTAAGCGGACGAATGCCCGCCGAAAGCATATCGTTTTGATACGGCTTTCAAAACGCGGCATCCATATTAATAATTATTAAAATTGAGAGGCAATATGTTTAAAATTCAAACGCTCAACAAAATATCCTCTGCGGGGCTCGAACGATTTCCCCGCGACGATTACGAAATCGCATCTTCGATCAACGATCCCGACGCCATCCTCGTGCGCTCTCAAGATATGCACGGCATGACGATTCCCGATACGGTAAAAGCCGTCGCACGAGCGGGTGCGGGCGTCAACAATATCCCCGTGCAGGAACTGACCGAGCGCGGCATCGTCGTGTTCAATACGCCCGGTGCGAACGCGAACGCGGTAAAAGAACTCGTCATACTCGGCATGCTCATCGCAAACCGCCCCGCGATCGCCGCCGCCGAGTGGGTAAAAAGTCTTGCGGGCAAAGGAGATGCGATCCCCGACCTTGCGGAAAAAGGCAAATCCCAATTCGTCGGACCCGAACTGCAGGGAAAAACGCTCGGCGTCATCGGTCTCGGCGCCGTCGGAGCCCTCGTTGCAAACGCGGCCGTCGGTTTGGGTATGACCGTTGCGGGCTACGATCCGTTTATCTCCGTCAAAAACGCATGGCAGCTCGACACGCACATCAAACAGGCGGAAACCCTCGACGCGCTGCTTTCAAAATCGGACTACATCACGATCCACATGCCGCAGACAAACGACACGAAAGGCTTTATCAATGCCGACAGATTGAACGCGATGAAAACCGGCGTACGCATCGTAAACTTTGCACGCGGCGGACTCGTCAACAATGCCGACATGCTTCAGGCGATTGCGAACGGAAAGGTTTCAATGTTCGTCACCGATTTTGCGGCGGAAGAATTGCTTGCAAATCCGAAAGTCATCTGCTTTCCGCACCTCGGCGCATCGACACCCGAAGCCGAAGAAAACTGCGCCGTCATGGCCGTCGCAGAGCTCCGCGAATTTCTCGAACGAGGCACTATCGCCAATTCGGTCAACTTTCCGAAAATCGTTACCGAAAACGAAATCCCCTCCGGCGGTACGCGACTTTGCATTTCGAACAAAAACATTCCCGGCATGGTATCGAAGTTTTCGACGATTTTGGGTGAAGCCGAACTCAACATCGCGGGTATGATAAACCAAAACAGCGGCAACATCGCCTACAATATCATCGACGTCGAAGGCAATGTGAGCGACGATACGCTTGCAAAACTTTCCGCAATGGAAAACGTCACGCACGTGCGCGCGATCCCAGGGTGAGCGGGTATTACCGTAACTTTGGCAGCATTTGGAAATTCCTTGACTTTTGGAAAAACCGATGTATAATGCGCTTAAGGAGGCGTATATGAAAAAGGTAATAAGCGCAATAATGATTTCATTTTTTGTCGCAACAGGTATTTTCGCAATGGGTGCGAATGATTCAAATTCCGCCGACGGAAAAAAACATTACAAATTCGGCTTTACCTGTATGGATCAGTCAAATCCGTTCTTTGTGCTCATCGAAAAGACGATCCGGCAGGAGGTTGAAGCCCGCGGCGATCAGCTTATATCCGTCGACCCTGCGAATAACGTTACCCGCCAAATCCAACAGGTGGAAGATATCATCGCACAGAAAATCGACGGTATATTTTTGAACCCCGCTGAAGCGGAAGGGATCATCCCCGCGCTCGATCAGCTCAAAGCGGCCGGTATTCCGATCGTCAATTTCGATACGGAAGTTGCGGATATGAGCTATGTTGCGACATACACCGGTTCCGACAATTACAATGCCGGCAAAGTGTGCGGCGACGATCTCGTAAAAAAATGTCCGAACGGCGGCAATATTATCATACTCGATTCGCCGACGATGAACTCCGTTGTCGATCGTACAAACGGTTTTCTCGATGCGATTAAAGGGCACGGCTTTAAAATCGTCGGCCAGCAGGATGCAAAGGGCAATTTGCAGGTTTCGATGGGTATCGCGGAAGATTTGCTGCAAGCCCATCCCGAAGTCGTCGCCATTTTCGGCGGTAACGATCCGACGGCGCTCGGCGCGCTCGCGGCGGCAAACGCTGCAGGCATTAAAAAAGCGCTGATCTACGGCGTCGACGGTTCGCCCGATATAAAAAAAGAGATAGCGACGAAGGGTTCGTTGATCGAAGGATCGGGCGCTCAGTCTCCCGTCAATATCGCAAAAACATCGGTCGAACTTATGTATAAAATCATGTCCGGTGAAAAAGTCGACGCCCGCTATCCCGTTCCGACATTCCTCATCACAAGCGACAACGTAGCGAAATACGGTACGACAGGTTGGCAGTAATCGGATAAACGCAAAGCGCGTTTTGTCAAAAAAGCGTCGGATGAACTGTATATTTTGTGCTTCCTATTTCACGGTTAATGCGGCGACGGTACGGCAGCAGTGATGCTGCCGTACTGCTTGTTCTGCGTTGGTTCGACCGGCCGCTTTAAACGTCATACATCAAAATAGGTTCCGTCTCATGGATGAAAATTTATTGCTTCAAATGAAAAACATCCATAAACGCTTTCCGGGCGTTTATGCGTTGAACGGTGTCGATTTCGAATTGCGTGCGGGGGAAGTGCACGCGCTGATCGGCGAAAACGGCGCCGGTAAATCTACGCTTATAAAAGTTTTGGGAGGAATCATCAAAGCGGATGAAGGCGAGATGTACATCGACGGCAAAAAAGTCGATATCGATAACGTATTCGATTCCCAAAAAAACGGTATAGCGATTATCCATCAAGAGCTCGTGCTTGTGCCGCACATGACTGTTGCGGAAAACATCTATCTCGGCAGAGAACCGATGAAAGGCAAATTCATCGACAAAGCGGCGATGAATTCGGAAACCGATAAGCTGCTGCACCGGTACAATGCCAATTTTTCCGCGCAGACGCTCATCGTCAATTTAACGATCGCGCAGCAGCAGATGGTGGAAATAATAAAAGCGATTTCATTCAATTCCAAAATTCTCGTTATGGACGAACCGACTTCATCCATATCCGACAGAGAAGTCGAATTTTTGTTCGGTATCATGCGTACGCTTGTAAAGCGCGGCGTCGGAATCATCTATATTTCTCATAAGATGAGCGAGTTATGGGAAATCTGCGATAGGGTTACGGTGCTCCGCGACGGCTGTTTCGCAGGTATTTCGGACGTTGACAAAATAACGCGCGACGAGCTTATCGCGATGATGGTTGGACGGACGCTGGAACAGTATTATACGCGCGACTTTCAAACTGCCGGTGAAACGGTTTTGCGCGTCGAACATCTGTGCGATAACGACATGGTAAAGGATGTTTCGTTTGAGCTTCGGAAAGGCGAAATCCTCGGTTTTGCGGGGCTTATCGGAGCGGGCCGAAGCGAAGCGATGCAGGCCGTATTCGGGTTGAAGAAAAAATACGACGGTAACATAACGCTGTTCGAAAAAGCCGTTCATTTTACTTCTGCTGTAGACGCGCTCGACAGCGGTATGGCCTTTGTTCCCGAAGACAGAAAGCTTGAAGGCTTGTATCACGTACAAAGCGTAAAATACAATGCTACGATCGAAGTATTAAAAGAATTTATTAAAGGATTTGTTTTTAATAAAAAAAAAGAAACCGAGATTGCGGATAAATATACGGCGATGATGAAAACGAAAACGCCGTCGCTCGATCAGCGGATCGGAAACCTTTCCGGAGGAAATCAGCAAAAGGTAATGATCGGACGATGGCTTGCGGTAAATCCGTCGATTCTCATACTCGACGAGCCGACCAGAGGCGTCGATGTCGGAGCGAAAGCGGAAATCTATGCCATAATGAATGAGCTCGTCAAAGAAGGCATATCGATTATCATGATTTCTTCGGAATTGCCGGAAATCATCAATATGAGCGACCGTGTATATGTCATGGCAAACGGCAGGGTAAAAGCGTGTTTGCCGCATGCTGAAGTATCGCAGGAATCGATTATGCGGTTTGCTGCAGAATAAGGGATTGGGGGATTGCAATGAACAACGATACGGCAAAACAACTGGTAATGAAGCAGGGATTCGTACGATATTTCAAAGAAAATTTAGGTATCATCGCAGCGTTCATCGTTTTATTTTTGTTTTTGTCGCTGAATCCGAGCACGTCCCGTGCCTTTGTGACGCGGCAGAATATGTTCAATGTGCTTCGTCAAATTTCAACGAATATGTATTTGGCGTGCGGCATGACGATGGTCATCATCCTCGGCGGTATCGATCTGTCCGTCGGTTCGATTATCGCACTTTCGGGCTGCGTTGCGGCTGCGTGTGTCGCTCGCTACGAATTGGCGATCCCCGTTGCACTTATCATCGGAACCGTTATCGGTGTCGTATTCGGAATGTTTAACGGTTTTGTCATTTCAAAGACGACGATTCCTCCGTTTATCGTCACGCTCGCCACGATGAATATCGCGCGCGGTTTTGCCTATGTGTATACCGGCGGTTCTCCCGTACGCGTCGTGACAAAGGCGTGGCAGTTTATCGGAGCGGGATATATCGGTATATTTCCCGTTCCCGTTATTATAATGATCGTCGTGCTTATCATAACGGGCTTGCTTATGAATAATTCGAAGCTCGGCCGGCATATCTATGCGGTAGGCGGAAACGTACAAGCCGCCGTTTTTTCCGGTATTTCCGTAACCCGCGTAAAATTTTGGGTGTACGCATATTCCGGTTTAATGGCGGGTATTGCGGGTATTGTGCTCGCATCCCGCATGTATTCCGGCCAGCCGACGGCCGGCGACGGGGCGGAAATGGATGCGATCGCGGCCGTCGTTGTCGGCGGAACTTCCATGGCCGGCGGTTCCGGTAAAATCGGCGGTACGATAATCGGTGCGCTGATTATCGGATTTTTGAACAACGGTTTGAACTTGATGAACGTCAATTCGTTTTGGCAGTATGTCGTAAAGGGTTTGGTCATTTTGCTCGCCGTGTTCCTCGACTTTATCCGCAACAGAAACAAACGCTAATTATTAATTTTAAGATGATGGGGGTTGTATGCTTGTATCGCTGCATGATGTTATGAAAATCGCCGAACGCGATAAAATTGCAATCGGCGCCTTCAACGTTCCGAACTGGGAATCCGCTGCCGCGATTATCGGAGCGGCGGAAGAGACGGATATGCCGGTCGTTTTGCAATATGCGCCCGTTCATGCGCAGTTTTTGAGTATGGAAGACGCTGCGGAGATTATGCTATACTTTGCGAAAAAAACAAAAGTTCCCGTATGCGTACATCTCGATCACGGCGACGGTTTTGAACGCTGTATGCAGGCGATCCGGCTCGGCTTTACATCGGTTATGATAGACGCGTCGGCCTGTCCCTACGAAGAAAACGTCGCAACGACTGCAGAAGTCGTACGGGCATCTCATGCAGTAGGCGTTTCCGTAGAAGCGGAAGTCGGTCATATTTTCACATCCGTTACGGGGAGCGCCGAGGGGCCTGCAAAAATCGAAACGAAAGATTCGTTTGCCGACGTAGACGATGTATATACGCGTCCCGAAACCGCAAAAGATTTTAAAGAAAAAACGAACGTCGATGCACTCGCGATAGCGTTCGGCACTTCTCACGGTATTTATGTTGCAAAGCCGGTGCTCGATCTTGACAGAATCACCGCAATAAAAAAAGCGGTCGATATGCCCTTTGTCATGCACGGCGGATCCGGTTTGAGCAAAGAAGAATTCCAAACTGCAATACGCAACGGCATCAGAAAAATCAATTATTATACGTATATGACGATGAGCGGCGGAAAAGCGGTTAAAGCGCAAACGGATAGGATCAAAGCCGATGATCACGTCTTTTTTCACGACATTCCCGGTATTGCGACACAAGCGATGAAAGAAGACGTAAAGCAGGCGATACGTATTTTCAACAATACCTTATAAACGGGTGCACTATGCAAAAGGGTATCATCGTTGCGGGGCCGCTCATCCTCGATCGGCATTATGCGGTCGATACGTTTCCCGATGAAGGCCGGCTCGTAAGCGTACACGACATCCATGAGGACGTCGGCGGTACGGGCAATTTAATAATCGATTTGGCAAAAATCGACGCGGCGCTTCCGGTACGGGTGAGCACGGTTCTCGGCCGCGGCAGCGCGGGACGCAGCATTATTAAAGCGCTCGACGCATATCCGAACATCGACAAAAGCGGCATCGTAAAAAGCGATGAAGGGCATACGCCGCTGACGATCGTCATCGATGCGGACGATACGCATCAGCGCACGTTCTTTTATTATGCGGGCGTATCCGACACTTACGGCGAACGGCATATCGACTGGGATGCGCTTGAAGGCGATATCTTTCAGCTCGAATACCTTTTGCTTACAAAGGGTATTGATGCGCCCGACGGCGAATACGGCACGCATGCGGCGCGCATTCTCGCACAAGCGCGCCGGCGCGGCATGAAAACTTCCATCGATATCGTTTCCAGAAAAGGCGCATACGTTAAAGATATCGTTTGTGCATCGCTCAAATATACCGACTACTGCACAATCAACGAGCTTGAAGCGCAGGAAGTGACGGGGATCCCGCTCGAATCGGACGGAAAGATTATTAAAAATGCCATGCGTCCCGTTTTGGAAAAAATTGCCGAATACGGCGTGTCCCGATGGATCATCATCCATGCCGCTTCGTGCAGCTTCGGTATGGATTGTGCGACGGGTGCGTGTTTTACAATGCCGAGCCTTCGGTTTCCGCACGAAAAGATCAAAGGCAAAACGGGTGCCGGTGACGCATATTGCTCCGGCGTTTTATATGCGGCGTACCGAGGGCAATCGATCATCGATGCGATGAAGCTCGGTACCGCCTGTGCGACGTGTTCGCTTTCCGAAATAAACGGTACCGACGGCATGCGCGCATACGGCGAAGCGCTTGCCTTATACGATGCGTACAAATGCCCCGTCGAATTTGAAAAACTGTAAGTCGTTGCCGGCTTTTTGCAGAAAAATTATTAAGGGGGGGGGAAGTCTCCCCCTCGCGCGCACTTCGTTGCGCGCTGCCCCCTCTGCGGGGACACCCCGCAACGCCCCGTGCGGCACGCCGAATTCGCTTACCGGCTCTTTGCGGTTTTCGCGCTCTTCGTGTTTTTTTTCGCTTTTTTTGTTTCGGTCCGCCTATCGCTTTTGCCGTTCGTCTGCGTGTTGTCGCCGCTCTTTTGCTCTCTCGCCGAACCGTTTTGCTTTGCCGCCGTATCGTTTTGCTTTACCTCTTTTACGCCTTCTGCGGGAGCCGGAAATTTTTGCGGCGTGAGTAAAAACGCGAAGAGGCTTCCGCACAATCCTCCTGCTATGTGAGCGGCGACCGAAATACCGTTATGCTGCAGCGTGTCGAAATTAAAAAACTGTCCGCCGATATACAATATGAATACGAGGATAAACGACAGCGGTATTTCGTTTTTTGCAAACGACGTAAATGACGCGAGCATGATCATCATAAATACGACGTCGCTTGCACCCATTTCCGGATGTGTGATCAAGCACGCGTTGATGACGCCGGTGACGAACGCGGTTATCGTTATGACGAGCGCGAGGACGCGGGAACCGTAGCGGCTTTCGATGATCGGGCCGAGCAATATGACGAGCGACATATTCGAGATGAGGTGCTGCCAATCGGCATGCCCGAACACGTGCGAAAAGAGGCGGAAATAGTCGAGCGGCGCTTTCCAATCGAACGGATGGCTGCTGTACTTTCCGCCCGGTATGATAAAAAGCGCCGCCGCAAGGTGCCGGTCGAACACGTAACTGTCGAGCAGCATAATTACCGTACAGATGACGACAAAGGTAAGCGTAACGGGCGCGTTGTAGGTTACGCGGATTTTTCGACTCACTTCGGTATGTTCCTGCATGGCGACAGTATAGTGGAACGAACGTCGCGCCTCAAGCGATTTTTGCGTATATTTTTGCGTATATGGTAGGGTAGGGATACCGGAGACTTCGTGCACATAGCAAATGCCGCTGTTTCGCGTTCCGCTTCTTTTCCGCGTATGCATTTCCGCTGGATTCCCTATGTATGTAAAAATTTCACTTGCCGATACACGGAAACCGTGATATAATCGACGTATGGAAAGAGTGCGTATCGGCTGCAGGCAAAGCGAAAAATATTTAAAAAATTTGCCCAAATCGCTTGACAAAGATTGGGGCGCGCTTATAATTTCGCAACTCGCAACTCGCAACTCGCAACTCGCAACTCGCAACTCGCAACTCGCTTAGGCGTACTCCGTTCTCAATATTTTTTTCAAAACAATACAATCGCCGCTTGTACGCCGCACAGGGAATTTTTCTCTGCGCGGTTTTTATATTTGTCCTATCCATACCCGTGCGCTTTTGAAAAAATCTGCGGCGCAGAGTATACATAAGGTTTTAGACGAGGGTACGCGCGCGGCTTAGGCTGCATCGCTCACAGAGTACGCGGGTATCGCTGCCGGCATTGCCGGGGATACATATTTTGGGAATGAAAGTTCCTGCAATTACAAGTCTTTATACAGGAGGAAACGATGAAGACTACGATTTTTAACCGAAAAGCTCAGGCTTTTTTCGCAGCGGCGGCTGTGCTTGCCGCAGTATTCACAGCGGGTTGCAAAACCGAATCGGACGGAGATTCAGGACCGGGATACGTTAAGGTCGACTTCGGTACAAACGGCGACGGCTTAAAAGAATATCTTAAAACAAAGGCATCACCTGTCGAAGTGAATTACATCGAAATAACGGGCCTTGCGAAGGAGGACTTAAAAGGCACAACCTCCCCTAGTACGGCAAGCAGGCTCGGAAAAATATTGATCGACAACGATGCAATAGACGTCGCTCTTAAATTCGGAGAAATACCGGATCTTACCGATATGTCACGCTGTTTTTACGAGTGTAAAAATCTCGTAAAGGCTCCCGAAATACCTGAAAGCGTTACGGATCTGGATTTCTGTTTTTGCGGGTGCGAAAGGCTGATACGGGCGCCTTCGGTTATACCTAAAAACGTTCTGACTATGTATGGTTGTTTTTCCGAGTGTAAAAAACTCATGCAGGCTCCGGTAATATCCGAAGGCGTTACTGATATGAAAACCTGCTTTTCCCGCTGTGAAAGTTTGACAAAAGTTCCTGCGATCCCTGACAGTGTTAAAGAGATGGCTGTTTGCTTTTCCGGCTGCAAAAAGCTGGCGGAAGTTCCTGCGATCCCTAAAAACGTTGAATTCTTGAGGCAATGCTTTTATCAGTGCGGAAGCCTTAAAGCCGTTACGCTTAAGTGCGATTACAATCCTGCAACCATTCTTGGCAACCAGGCTTTTGCCGCCGCCTTTTACGGCTGTACAAGCTTAACGGCGGGCAGCATAAAGGTTCCGTCGGGACAGCTGGCAGCGTATAAGGCTGCCGCCGCCACAATGTCTGCGCAGGCGGAGTGGTTCGCAGCGGAATAAGCTGCAGCGCAGGCTGAAATTTTTAAAATCGAGTTTTCTTTTGAAAACTCGCTACTATACGCATGCGCTTGCGTACACTGATTGTACGGCTTCAAAATCTGAAGATTTAGTCGCCGTACAATTTTTTTTGAAAATAATGCGCAAACGAAAAACCGCGGCAATAATACGCGAAAAAACGCTGCATACGCGTCTTCCAAAATACGTTCGGCGCGCAATCATAATGCCCGAAGCGCAAGGAGAAGTGTGCAGTGCATCGTGCATAGACGACACGTCGTGCACGCCGCCGTTTAAAACGACGGAACGAACGTCGCGCCTCAAGCGATTTTTGCGTATTCGCGGCCATTAAGCGAAAATTTTCGGATTTGCACATATCCGTTTTCACAGTATTGATTTTTTGAAGTTTCTAAAGATATTGGACAAAAGCTATTGGATTAACGGCAAAAATTCTGTATATTATAAGCATGGCTGACAGCGATACGTTCGGAAGCGGCGAGTTTTCGATCGAAGCGGTCGATGCCGTCGATTACGATATTCCGCCGAACGGCCGCGTCGTTTTTTTTAACGACGACTATACGACGAAGGATTTTGTCGTCGACGTGCTTATGTCCGTTTTTCATAAATCGGAACACGACGCGTGTATTATCATGGAATCCGTACACAAAACGGGTACCGGTATTGTCGGCGTGTATGCGTTTGATATAGCGGCGACGCGGGCTTCGATAACGGTGCACCGTGCGCGAGAAGAGGGTTTTCCGCTGAAAGTTGAAGTGCAGGAAGTGTAGGCGATATCGATTAGCCGAAGATAAAATTAATCGATAAGCGACTTTATAGCGCTCGATGAAAATTGCATGCACGTGCGGTTTTTGTTCGGCTCCGAATTGTGCCGCGTACCGGAGCGGCCGGGAGTAGTGAGATATGGAAATAAGTCCGCAGCTGCGAAAGATATTATCGGTTTCGTTTTCCGATGCAAAATATGCCCGTCACGAATTTTTTACGCCGGAACACTTGCTCAGCTCTGCGCTCGCATTCGATTCGGTGCGCGAGCTGCTCGAATCGTGCGGGGCAGACGTCGCGACAATCCGCGATTGCGTCAACGAATACATTAAAAAAAATGTGCCGGTGTCCGCAGTGCAGGGAAACGGACAGAGCGCCGAGCCTGTCGAAACGCAGGGCTTTCAGGAAGTGATGAACCGCGCCGTCTTTCACTGCGCATCGAGCGACAAGCAGATCCTCGACATCACCGATGTACTCGTCAGCATGATAGAAGAAAAACGCAATTATTGTGCGTATTCGCTGCGCATGGGCGGCGTCGACAAGCTCCGCCTTATCGAAGAGATCGGCGCACAAAAGCTTACCGATGAAAATCAATTTTTTTTGGACGGTGCGGAAGCGCAGCAGAAATTCATGCCGGGTATGCAGACGGGAGACGACGCGCGCCAAGACAATTTGCGGAATACGAAACGGACGGCGCTCGAACGGTTTTGCGTCGATCTGACGGCGGAGGCAAAGCAGGGCAAAATCGATGCGCTCATCGGGCGGACGGATGAAATCGACCGTACGATCCAGATTCTGTGTCGACGGACGAAAAACAATCCGCTTTACGTCGGAGATGCGGGTGTCGGCAAAACGGCGATCGCAAACGGACTCGCGCTCAGAATCGCACAAAACGACGTGCCGGATGCGATTAATAATTTTTCCATCTATAGCCTCGATATGGGTTTGCTGCTCGCCGGTACGAAATTCCGCGGCGATTTTGAAGACCGTCTCAGAAAGATCACCGACGAACTGATGAAAAAGCGGCACGCGATTTTGTTTATCGATGAGATCCACATGATCATGGGCGCCGGTACGAGCGGCAACAGTACAATGGATGCGGCAAATTTGTTAAAACCGGTGCTGTCGTCGGGAAAGATCCGCTGCATCGGTTCGACGACGCACGAAGAGTATGCGAAAAATTTCGAAAAAGACAGGGCGCTCGCGCGCCGTTTCCAAAAGATCGATATCAAAGAACCGTCGCCGGAAGACACGCTGGCGATTTTAAAAGGACTCCGCGATAAATACGAAAGTTACCACGGAGTTACGTACAGCGATACGGCGCTGAAACTTGCAGTCGACTTGTCGGTGCAGTATCTGCCGGACAGGCGGCTTCCCGATAAAGCTATCGACGTCATCGACGAAGCGGGTTCGTACATGAAGATCAAAGCGAAGGGCGGATTCGCCCGCATGCGCAAAGCTCCCGCTCATACGCAGGAAGTCTCGCATACGAACGCGCTTATGAAGAAACCCATCGTGTCGACTTCCGTTATCAAAGCGGTGACGGCAAAGATGGCGCGGGTGCCGCTTGAATCGGTGACGAGCGGAGAAAAAGAAAAGCTCCGCGACCTTGCCGACACGATGCGCTCGGAAATCTTCGGACAGGATGAAGCGGTCGCTGCGGTGACAAAGGCGGTAAAAAGGGCGCGCGCGGGATTTAACAATCCCGAACGGCCGGAAGCGAGTTTTTTGTTCGTCGGTCCGACGGGCGTCGGTAAAACGGAACTCGCCCGTTCGCTTTCCCGTACGCTCGGTGAAACGCTCTTGCGTTATGATATGAGCGAATATCAGGAAGAGTATACGGTGAGCCGTCTCATCGGTTCGGCGCCCGGTTACGTCGGCTATGAAGAGGGCGGTCAGCTTACGGAAGACGTGCGCAAAAATCCGCATTCGATCGTGCTCTTCGACGAAATCGAAAAGGCGCATCCGAAAATTTACAATGTGCTGCTCCAAGTTATGGACTACGGATTTCTCACCGACAATCAGGGACGCAAAGCCGATTTCCGAAACTGCATCATCATCATGACGAGCAATGCCGGCGCGCGTGAAATGGAAAAGAGCAAAGTCGGTTTCGGCGCCGAAAACGCTTCGGACGAGGGAGATGCTCTCAGTGAAGCGGTTGAAAAAACTTTTTCGCCGGAATTCCGCAACAGGCTCGACGGCGTTATCGCGTTTTCTCATTTGGGAAAAGCGATCGTCGACGATATCGCAAAAAAAGAAATCGCAAAACTCGCCGCCCGCCTCGCGCAAAAAAAAGTCAAGCTGGAAACGACTCCGCGTGCGATTGCCTACCTTTCGGAAAAAGGCTATTCGCGCGAATTCGGAGCGCGGAATATGGCTCGTACCGTCGAAGAAGAAATCGCATCTCCGCTCACCGACGAAGTGCTGTTCGGAAAACTTTCCGCAGGCGGCGAAGTGCGCGTCGACGTATCTCGGGCAGACAGCAGTACGGAAATATTGACCTTCGACTATGGAAAACGTTGATTGGCAGGAAAAGCTCGGCGCAGAACGTTTCGGAAGCGGTTTTGAATACACACATTTTTTCGTATGCGACGCAAGTCGAAACGGTTTGCTCGGCTATACGGAGCACATAACGCCGGAGCTCGCGTTTTCGGCATATCTGCAGGGGATTTTCCCGTGGTATGACGAAGATTCGGGTGATCCCGTTTTGTGGTGGAGTCCCGATCCGCGTTTTGTGCTTCCCGTAAAAGAAATCCGCTTTCCGCGCAGTGCCGTAAGATTTTTAAAACACAGCCCGTATACGTATACCATCGATGTCGCCTTTTCCCGCGTGATCGAAAATTGTGCGCGCGTGCCCCGCGCGGGTCAGGACGGTACGTGGATAGGGGAGCGTATGATCGATATCTACTGCGCGCTGCACGAACGCGGTATCGCGCATTCGGTCGAAGCGTGGCACGGAGGCGAGCTTGCGGGCGGACTCTACGGAGTGCTCATCGGAAAAGTGTTTTGCGGCGAGTCGATGTTTACGCTTCAGTCGAACGCCGGCAAAAGCGCGTTTATGCTATTTGCAAAAGCCTTCGAAAGATGCGGCGGCGTTTTAATCGATTCGCAAGTATATACGGAAAACATCGCGCGATACGGCGGCCGCAATATAAGCCGCACTGCGTTTTTGCGCATGGAAAGCGAACTCTTATCGCAAAAACTTTCAGGCGACTTGCACAAAGTTTTTGCCGAAATCGCGGCGGAAACCGTGTGCGCTTTCGCGCACGAGTGCGGATAAAGTCGGTATCATCGCAAAAGTGAGCGGCTTTCTCGCCGAGCACAAAGTCGATAAAGTATGATTAATTATTTCATTTCGTTGCGGTAAATAAAAGAAAAACGCGTTACGAGTTTTTCAACTCTCGACTTAATCGGATATCATTGTAATATCAGCCGGTCGCTCGTAAGCGCCGTTTTCTTTATGGAGCGGAAGCGCTGCACGATATCGTCCATCGTCAAATTCTTTTTTTCGCTTCCGGCTATGTCGAAAATGATTTCGCCTTTGTCCATCATGATAAGACGATTGCCGTATTCGAGCGCGTGCTGCATATTGTGCGTCACCATCATCACGGTGAGATTGTAGGATTCCGCAAAGCGCTTTGTCAAATTCATAACGAGGGCGGCGTTCGAAGGATCGAGGGCGGCAGTATGTTCGTCGAGCAAAAGGAGAGCGGGACGCGACATAACCGCCATGAGCAGCGTCAAGGCCTGACGCTGTCCGCCGGAAAACTGTTCGACATTGTCGGAAAGGCGCTCTTCAAGTCCCATGTTCAGCTGTTTGAGTTCGCTTCGGAAATATGAGCGCGTGCGGGCGTTCAAACCGATCTTCAAACCCTTCCAGCCTTTTTTGCTGCATATCATCATATTGTCTTCAAGCGACATTTTCCCCGCAGTACCGAGCAGCGGATTTTGAAAGATGCGCCCGATGTACAGTGCCCGTTTGTATTCTTCGTCTTTCGTGATGTCGCGTATGGAGCCGTTCATCGAAAGCGAAATCGTTCCGGCAGTCGGAGAGAGCGTACCGGCGATGACATTGTACAGCGTCGACTTTCCCGCTCCGTTCGATCCGATCACCGTGATAAAGTCGCCCTTATTGATCGTCAAGTCGATATGTTTAAGGGCCGCATTTTCATCGGCAGTGCCGGGATTGAACGTTATCGCGATATTTTTCAATTCAATCATGCTTCGCCTCCCGCTTTCGCCGGCCGTAAAAGATGCGATTTAAAATTCGCCTTGCCTTTCAAATTGGATATGAGGAGGCACAGGATGATAAGCAAACCGGTGACGAGTTTCAGATCGTTGCTCGTCAAGCCGATCCGATAGCCGTAGCTTCTGCCTGCGAACATGAGCGCGCGGTATAAAATCGATCCGAGCAAAACGCGGAGCGTCTGCATCGAAATCTTATTTGAACGGATGATAAACTCTCCGAGCATGAGGGAGGCAAGCCCTCCGACGATGACGCCCGTACCGCTTCCCACATCCGCAAAGCCGTTGTACATTGCGGCAAAGGCACCCGAAAGGGCTGCAAGTCCGTCCCCGAAAGACACGCCGATGCCGCGGAGTATTTTCGGATCGACGCCCTGCGAAACGACCATCTGTTCATTCGCTCCGAGCGCACCCATCGTCAAGCCCATGTCGGTGTGAAAAAAGAGATCGAGGAGTCCTTTTAAGACGACGACGAAAATTATTAAAAACAAAAGGATGCCCGCTTCAGGAGGAAGTGCGGGAAAGACGCGTTCCGTCCATGCGGCGCTCTTTGAAAAAATCGTTTCGATGCGCAAAAACGATATGTTCGCACGGTTTGACATGATACGGAGATTGATCGAATAAAGCATCGTCATGACGAGGATGCCGGCGAGCAGATCGGGTATGCGAAAGCGCGTATAGATGAGTGTCGTGACGAGCCCTGCAAAAGCGCCGCCGAAAAATGCGAGCGAAAGCGCGAAAACGGGCGGGAGGCCGTGCAGCAAACACGCGGCAAGGATGCAGCCGCCGAGCGGAAAGGCTCCGTCGACCGTCATATCGCAAAAATTGATAACGCGGAAGGACACGAAGACACCGAGCACCATAATGCCGTATATCAAGCCTTCGATTAAAATACCGTAAATCATGCAGACTCCCCATAACCTTCTTGTAACTATTGATAGTAATATTTTTTTTCATTTATGTGAATAGGCGGCAAATCCGAAACGGCAAGCGCAGATGCGTATCCGTTTTAATACAATCGCCGCCGTTTGACAAAAGTTTTTATAGGGGTTTTTATGAAAATAAAACACATCGTGTATTCTGCAGTGCTTGCGTCTCTCGTATTCGCAGGATGTCAAACCGCATCTCAAAAGGGAGCGGCTCCTTACAAAATGACGACGGTTTCCGAAAAAAACGCCGTCTTCGAAGCGGAAATCGCCTATCCTCAGTTTGCGGGATTCGACGATCTCAATTCTCTTATCAAATCGCGCACGCTCGGCGCGTACGATGACTTCAAATCGTCCGCACAAAAAACGAGAAAGGAAATCGAAAGCGCGAAGAGCGCTTCCGCCGAAAAAATTCCGCCGTTCGAATATAAAGCCGTATGCGATTCGATCATCGTAAGCGACAACTATATTTCGATGCTCTTTACGGCGTACCGCTATGAAGGAGGCGCACACGGAGAAACGCTGCTCGACTCGATCACCTACGATAAAGCGCTGAAAAAAGAAGTGTCGATTACGGAAGCGTCCGGCTTATCGGTCAAAGATATCGCAACGCAATGCAAAGATTATTTTATGAAGCACTTAAACTACGGAGGAAACGAAGCGGAAGCGCAAAAAGCGCGCACGGACTGGATCGCCGAAGGCACCATACCGGAAGCGAGTAATTACCAGACGTTCACGTACGACGGCAAAAAACTCACCGTTTATTTCGAGCCTTATACGGTTGCGCCGTATTCCGAAGGCGTGCAAAAAGTCACGATTGCAGCTGTGAGATAAAATTGCCTGACGCAATTTTTTAATTAATAAATAATTTCGACCGCCGCGCACTGCGGCGGTTTTCTATATGACGCGCTTTCCTTTCCATTTGCCGCTTCGGAAGCGGTACACAAAGCACGACGAGCGCACGATCCAATCGAGTATCATCGCAAACCAGACGCCGAGGGCGCCGAAGGAAAGCGGCCAGCCGAATTGTGCCGTAAGACCGAACATCCCCGTCCACTTGAGTACATAGCTCATGCCGATGCGTACGACCCACATCGAAATCATAGAAACGATCATCGTAAACACGGCGTCTCCGGCGGCGCGGAGCGAGTTCGGAAACGTAAACGACACGGGCCAAATGAGCATCGCGCACACGCCGTGCAAAAGCGTCATATACCAGGCTAGGCGCGTCGTTTCGGTTGAAAGCGCATACAGGCTTAAGATCGAGCGCGAACACAAAAGGAACGGGATATTCAGAGCGGCAATCGAAACGAATGCGAGCGCGAGCAGTTTTTTCGTATAGTATTCGGCTTGTTCCATTTTTCCCGCTCCGATGCACTGGCCTACGACCGTGAGCATGGCAAGACTCATCGCCGAACCGGGCAGTGTTTCAAACGAAGCGAGCGTATTCGCCGCGGCGTTTGCGGCGATCGCCGTCGTACCGTACGTCGCGATGAGCGAAAGCACGAGTATCTTTCCGATTTGAAACATGCTGTTTTCAAGTCCGTTCGGCACTCCGATCGAGAGGATGCGTTTGACGATTCCTCCGTCGAATTCGAAACGGAATATGCCGCGTATCGAAACGGCCGGATGACCGTTGTATTCACCGCCTTTGTACAAAAGCGCAAGCAAAACGACGGCCGCCGCCGTGCGCGACACGAGCGTCGGAAACGCCACTCCTTCGACTCCTCGGTGAAAGCCGTAGAGGAGGATCGCATTGCCGCCGATATTCAAAACATTGATCAAAAGCGAGATGAGCATCGACACGCGGGAATTACCCTGAGCGCGGAACAGCGCCGCGCACGCGTTGTACAAACCGATCGAAGGGAGCGCAAAAATCGTAATAAAAAAATACGTGCGGGAAGCGTTCATAACGCCGTCGTCGATACTGCCGAACAAAAACGAAAGGAGCTGCCGGTTAAATACGAGACAGAGCGCCAAAACGGCAAGAGAGGCGGCGACGATCGTATAAAGAAGCTGCTTTGCGGTTTTGGATGCCATATCGTGAGCGCCGTGCCCGATATACTGAGAGGCAACGACGGCGCCTCCCGTGCCGAGAGCTGCAAAAAGCTGGACGAGCAATACGTTCAGGGAATCGACGAGAGAGACGCCCGACACCGCTTCTTCGCCGAGTGTCGACACCATAACGATATCGGCCATGCCGAGAAATATCGAAAGGAGCTGTTCAACGATGAGCGGCAAAATGAGGCGCCGCAAATCCTTCGGCGAAAATAACAAACCGGTCTCAGGCATAGGATTAATAATTTTTACAAAACCGATTTTAAAAACTGCTGCAGACGTTCGCACTTCGGCCGGTTGAAAATATCGTTCGGCGTTCCCGATTCCGCGATGACTCCTCCGTCCATAAAGAGCACGCGCGTGGCGACTTCCCGCGCAAATCCCATTTCGTGCGAAACGACAACCATCGTCATTCCTTCTTCGGCAAGCCCTTTCATGAGGCTGAGCACTTCGCCGACCATTTCGGGATCGAGCGCGCTCGTCGGTTCGTCAAAGAGCATCACGTCGGGGTTCATCGCGAGCGAGCGCACGATCGCTATGCGCTGCTTTTGTCCGCCGGACAATTTCGACGGATAAGTCGAAGCTTTATCGGCAAGGCCGATTCTCGCGAGGAGTTTCATCGCGTTCGATTCGGCCTCACTCTTCGTCCGGCGCTTGAGCGTGACGGGCGCGAGCGTGATATTCTGTAAAACGGTCAAGTGCGGAAAAAGATTGAAGTGCTGGAATACCATGCCCATCTTTGCGCGCAGTTCGTCGACGTTCGTCTTTTCGGCGGTTATATCGACTCCGTTAAAAAAAATGCTGCCGCCGTCCGGGCGTTCGAGGAGATTAAGACAGCGCAAAAACGTACTCTTGCCTGCACCTGAAGGCCCGATGATAACGATCTTTTCGCCTTTAACGATCGTTTCGGAGATATCGTTGAGAACCGCGTCTCCTCCGAATTTTTTTATTAAATTTTTAACTTCGATCACTGCGCGCCATCCTTCTCTCGAAAATCGAAAACAGTTTTGTCAATCCGACCGTCAGACAGAGATAGACCGCCGCACACGACAAAAGCGGAAGCCATGCGTTATACGTAGCGTTGCGGATATTGTCGCAGGCTTTTTGCAGATCGACTACCGCGATAAAACTTGCAACCGACGTTTCTTTGATAAGGGCGATAAACTCGCTCGTATACGTCGGAATGATGACGCGGAACGCCTGCGGCATAACGATTTTAACAAGCGTCTGCCGCCACGAAAGACCGAGCGAGCGGCCCGCTTCGGTCTGCCCCGCATCGACCCCCTGAATGCCTGCACGGAATATTTCCGTACAGTAGGCTCCGGAGTTGATGCCGAAGGCAATGATCGCGACGAGCACCGCATTGCTTATGCCGATCGGAGAGAAGATCACAAAATAAAAAATCATCAGCTGCGTCGCCATCGGTATGCCGCGTATAACCGTTGTATAGATCTGCGAAATCTTTTGCAGCACTTTATTTTTTGAAATTTTAAAAAGAGCGAAGGTACAGCCGAGCACCGAACCGATGAGGACGGCACAGATCGCAATGAGCAGCGTCGTGCCGAGCCCGTAAAATATGAGCTTCCATCGCATATTCGCAATCATCGTGTCATAGAATATTTGAAACACAATCCGCTCCTCGTAAATCGATTCGAGCCGAATGCGATATCCGGCTCAAAACGTTGCAATTAATTATTTTCGAACGATGATGACCTGATTCGACGAATAATACGGCTCGGAAAAATCGACGTTTTTTCTGCGCTCGTCGGTTGCAGTCATACCTGCAGCAATAAAATCGATCGCGTCCGATTGAAGAGCCGCGATCAGTCCGTCGAACGCCATATCGACGACTTGCAGCTTTTTTCCCAAGTCGCGCGCAATCATCTGGCTCATCGTTACGTCGAAGCCGACAGGATCCGTACCTTCGATATACTCGAATGGGGGAAAGGCGGCGTTCGTTCCCATTTTAATAATTTCGCTTCCGTTCGACGCAATCGCTTCGGGAACGACGATGGCGCCGTCGGCAGGCATAAACGCCTTTACGAGTTTTTCATAGGTTCCGTCCGTTTTCATCGCGGAAATCGTTTTGTTGATCGAATCGAGCAAAGCTGCGTTTCCTTTTTTTACGGCGATCGCGTATTCTTCGGTTGCAAAGCGGATATCGAGCACCCTTAAGTCGCGGTTTCGCTTTACGATTTCTTTTGCAGGCAGTTCGTCGAGAACTATCGCATCGATCGCGCCGTTTTTCAAATCGAGAGCCGCGTCCATGCCCGTCTTAAACGATTTCAGCGTTGCGTCTTTTACGTTGTCCTGAACATAGATTTCACCCGTCGTTCCCGCCTGACATCCGATTTTTTTGCCGTTCAAATCTTCCGCCGAAGCGATGTTCACCTGCGCTTTTTTCGAACACGAAATCAGACCGAATAAAGCTGCCGCAGCAAAAAGTGCAAACATAATTCTTTTCATACTGTTATGTCTCCTGTACAAAATGAAAAAAGGGACAAAAGACTGCATATGCAGTTTTGTCCGTTTACGAAAGTATAAAATTCGGTACCCAAAATGTCAATTATTAGCCGACGGTCTTTCAACGCTCGCGATGAAATAAACGCGTATGCCGTCCGCACCCGTTACACGTACGCCGCATTTCGATATAATGACGGCATGGCAAAAAAACGGATCGACCGCGATAAAATAATACAAGCCTTTCTCACGTGTGCGTTTGAAAAAAGCGCGGGCGCCGTCTCCCTTGCCGACATCGCCTCTCTCCTCGGCGTAAATAAAGCCTCTCTCTATAATCACTTTTCGAGCAGGGATGCGATCTGTGAAGCGGCGATCGATTTTTGCGCCGAGTATATGAGCGGCGTCCGCTTTATTCCCGAAAGCGCGGATTCACTCGTTTCGCTTCCGTTTTCCGACGCGCTCGCAAAAATCGTCAAACAGTATTTCCGTTCGTACGAAATCGAACCTCTCTTTCAAATGTACGCATTTATCCATTCGAGCAAATTCTTTTCATCCGAAGCCGCCCTGTCGGCGGAGCGGGAAACGCAAAAGATCGCGGACGATACGGCATCTCTCATTGCGCGATTCGCTGCTTGCGGAAAACTGCCGGGCACGGAAAGAAAAGCGGAACAAACGAGCGCGCTCGATGCGGGAAGCGCAGGGAATGCAAACCGTACGGGAAATATGCGGCAGACGGACGGCGTGCAGACTGCAGATGCAACGGAAAAAAATGAACGTCCTGCAAACGGTGAGCGCGGAACGGCAGGCGATGCAAACGATGCACCGCATACGCTGCAGACGGCGGCATCCGATACGTTCAAAGAACGCACCCTCTTTTTTGCGCGTGAGCTGAGTGCGGAGTTGGGTGCGTACATCGTCGAAAAAAAAGAAATGCTGAGGCGAAATCCCGAAAGCGGCGCGGGGAGCCTCTTTGCTCTTCCCCCCGACGATTCGGCGCTTGCAAAAATCATCGCGAGAGCCGAAGCGTATTGGACACGCTGACGGCTATTCGAACGTTACGGCAGGCGCTTCGAGCGAACCTTCAAGCGCTTTCGATGCGCTTACGCTTCCGTCCTCTTCGATAAATATGCCGAGCACTTGCGCGTGAAGCCCCGGAATCTCGGCAAGAGGCGTACCGGCCGACGACTGTATCCTGTGCAGCAGCTCCATACCGCTTTCTTTGCCGAGCACGAAAACGCTCGTCGAAAGCGCGTCCGCCGCCATGCTCGATTCGCATACGATCGTCGAAGAAAGCAAACCGCTGGCTGCAGGATATCCCGTCTTTACGTCAAGTATGTGATGATAGCGTACGCCGTTTTCCGTAAAAAAACGCTCATAGACGCCGCTCGTCACGATCGTCGAATTTGCCACATTCAAAACGATAGCCGGCACGCCTTCGGGATCGTTCGGATCTTTAATGCCGACACGCCACGGAGAGCCGTCCTTTTTTTTGCCGTACACGAAGATGTTGCCGCCCAAATCGACGATGGCGCGGCGTACTTTTCGCGCTTTTAAAATTTTCGTCAATTCGTCTGCAGCGTAGCCTTTGACGATGCCGCCCAAATCGAGCGCCATACCGCGCCGTTTGAGCATGACGGTATTGTCGTCCGCTGCGGAAACATCGCGCCAGTTTATCAAGGGCAGCACCGCATCGATTTCGCTTTTTTCGGGTACGCGCGCGTGATCGGTATTGATGCCCCAAATCTTTACGAGCGGGCCGACGGTCGGATCGAAGGCGCCGCCGGTGAGTTCCGCAAAGGCGAGAGCAGATCTAACGACGTAAGCCGTATCGGAAGAAACGGAAACGCTTCGTTCACCGGCAGCTTTATTTATCGCGGAGATTTCCGACGAGTCGATAGTGACGCTGAAGGTCTCGTCGATTTCATGCAGCCGCGCAAAGAGTTCGTCGTACAGCGATTTTGTGCCGTCGTCGTACGCGTTCACCGTGCACACCGTTCCCATAAGGGCTTCGGTACGCGGATCCGCAGTACGCTCGCAGGAAGTAAAGCAAATAGAAAAAATAATAATTAATAAGGCGAATATCGATTTTTGAAAATATTGTCTGAACAAAGGCACTCCGAAACAGCGTTTTATTAAAGCGCGATTTTCTCCGATCTTATTAAAACCGAAAACGTTTTTCATACGTCTTTTGCATCTTCCTTTTCGGTTACCGCGATGTGCAGTTCATCGAGCTGTATCCGCTCCACTTCGCTCGGACTCTCGTCCATCGGAGAAGCGGCCAAATTATTTTTCGGAAAGGCGATCACTTCGTGGATGCTCTCTTCCCCTTCCATGAGCATGATAAGGCGGTCGAGACCCGGTGCGATGCCGCCGTGCGGAGGAGCGCCGAATTGAAATGCGCGCACGAGAAAACCGAACGCTTTTTGCGCGCGCTCTTCGCTGTAACCGACGATTTTAAAAATGCGTTTTTGCAGTTCGGGATCGTTGATACGCATGGAACCGGATGCAAGCTCGTAGCCGTTGAGCACCAAATCGTAGAGATCGCCTTTGACGGCACCCGGCTCGCGCTCAAGCGTGTCCCAATATTTTTTTTGCGGAAGCGTAAACATGTGGTGTTCCGTTTCCCACTTGCTCTCGTCTTCGTTCCACGCAAAATATGGAAAATCGATAATCCACACAAAGTGAAACCGATCACGGGGATCATAGAGGCCGAGCTCTTTACCGAGCTGCTTGCGCACGGCACCGAGTGCGACGCAGGCGGTCTGCCATCTTTCGTCGCTTACAAACAAAAGCAAATCGTTTTTTTCGGCGCCGAGCTTTTCGCAAATCTCTTTTTCTTTGCCCGCGTAGAATTTAGAGATGCCGCCTTCGAACGCACCCGAACCGTCGACTTTCATCCACGCGAGCCCCTTCGCTTTATACGTCTTTGCAACCGCTTCGAGCGCTTCGATCATTTTCCGGCTGTACTTGTCGGCGACGTTTTTGACGACGAGCGCTTTTATCGCCGAGCGTTTGTGCCGTTCGATATCGCGCCCTGAGTTTGCAGCTCCCGCTTTGAACGCGTTGAAGTCCGAGAGTTCTGCCATAAAAGCCGCGTCCCGCATTTTCAAATCGAAGCGGAGATCGGGTTTATCCGAACCGTACAAATCGAACGCGTCCTCCCACGAAAGCCGGTCGAAGCGCAGAGGCAAATCGAAGTTCATCGTCTTTTTAAAAACCCAGCCCATCATGCCTTCGGTTACGCCGAGCACTTCTTCGCGGTCGGTAAAGCTCATCTCCATATCGATCTGCGTAAACTCAGGCTGCCGGTCGCCGCGCGCATCTTCGTCGCGGTAACATCGGGCGATCTGGAAATATTTATCGAAACCCGAAACCATCAAAAGCTGTTTGTACAGCTGCGGGCTTTGCGGCAGCGAATAAAATTTCCCCGCATGCACGCGCGAGGGCACGAGATAATCGCGGGCACCTTCCGGCGTCGATTTAATAAAAGTCGGCGTTTCGATTTCAAGAAAGCCCTGCTGTGTAAGATATTCGCGGACGGCAAAGGTCACTTGAGAGCGCAATATGATATGATGCTGCATCGGAGCGCGGCGCAAATCGAGATAGCGGTATTTTAAACGCAAATCTTCATTCGGCAATACGATACTTCCGTCTTTTTGGCGCACTTCGTCGATCGCAAAGGGCAGCGGATCGGAAGCCGTAAAGATTTCGATATCGCAGGCCGCGACTTCGATTTCACCCGTCGGCATATCGGCGTTGACGTCTTTATCGCCCCGCGCGGAAACGGTGCCGTGTACTGCAATGCAGTATTCGCTTTTGAGCGAAGCCGCAGTTTTTTTGACGCTTTCCGCTGCGCCGGGTCCGACGAGCACTTGCGTTATGCCGTAGCGGTCGCGCAAGCTGATAAAAAAGATGCCGCCCAAATCGCGAGTACGATGTACCCAGCCGTTTAAGACGACGGTTTTACCGACATCGCTTTTTCGGAGCTCTCCGCAGGTAACGCTTCGTTTTAAATTTTCCATAATGTCGCATTGTAATACATTGCGCTTGAAGTGGGAAGAGAATCGGCGGAGGCGTCACGCGAAAGAGTGTCCGCCGCATGATTATACCGCAGACAGCCTTGAAAAGTAGATAGGAAGAGCAAACTGACAGTAAAAGCAAGGGTAACTGCGGTAAAAATTCGGGGCTGAGAATGTACACGGATGTATAGTTTCAGCCGATTTATCCCTTCCCCTATGTGATTACACTTGAAAAACATCATTTCCTTATAAAAACATACCGAGATTTTTCTACGGAACTGAAATTGCTCAAGCCGGAGCAGGCGATGTACGCAAAGCTGTCCAACGACGTCTCGTGCCTTATTCCATCCGTTTTACACACCAAACTCGGCTAATTAATAATTTTAATGTACCGGTACGCTTTATTTTTCCGTACGTCCGCTTTCCGTATCGGTTTTCGGCAGCGCGTCGGAAACGGGCGGCTGAATGTCGTCTACGACTTCGACTTCATCGACGACGATCGGGCGATCGTGCCATTCGAATAATATATACCCCGCGCTTACCGCAAGCAGCAAAAGGCCGAGGATGCGCACGAGTATGAGACCGATTTGCTGCGGTACGATAAACAATACGATCGCGCCGACAAACGATATGATCACTTCGAGCATATAGCGCCGGCGCTCTATATTCGTATCGCGGAGTTTTGCGAGCATGTACAGTTCGAGAAAGGCCGATGCGAGGAGGTACGCTGCGAGTACATAGAGCATAATCGTCCACATCGCTTCGGCGAAGCGCAGCGGCAAAACGATCGCGAGGATGCCGATGACGATGCTGATAAGGCTCCGAACGAGGACGGTGAGCTGAAACGATTTGTCATCGACGAGCTGCCGTATTTTAATTAAATTGAATATGCCGTTTACGACGGCTTCGATACCAAGGGCGATAACGGCGACTTTTATACATTGTTCCGGCGCTATGATCATCATGAGCGCAACGACTGCAAGCAGTGCGCCGAGCATAAAATCTGTTTTTCTCATAATGTAAATATACTCGATTATGTGTAAATCAACAAGGTTTCGTTTG
Organism: Treponema sp. SP13; assembly: GCF_050938355.1. Classification (NCBI taxonomy): domain Bacteria; kingdom Pseudomonadati; phylum Spirochaetota; class Spirochaetia; order Treponematales; family Treponemataceae; genus Treponema; species Treponema sp. SP13. The sequence goes on along the minus strand of NZ_JADOVM010000004.1, from coordinate 273,606 downwards.
TCACGGTCGCAGAAATCGCCGATCTTATACTTGACACAAAAAGTGATAATTTGATATGCTGATACTACGTCTTTTGGAGCGATGTCCGAGCGGTCGATGGAGGTAGTCTTGAAAACTATTGAGGAGCAATCCTCCGGGGGTTCGAATCCCTCTCGCTCCGGACAGCAAAATCGCCTGTGATTTTTATCGCATCGGTTTTCAATGGGCATCGCTCGTGCATCGTTTACGGCGCCGTCGGACGAATCGGAAGCGTGGTAGAGCGGTAATACAACGGATTGCTAATCCGTCAGTTCCGTAAGGGCTGGGCAGGTTCGACTCCTGTCGCTTCCGTATTGTTAATTTTTTTTTGAGACTATAGCTCAGCTGGATTAGAGCACCACCCTGCGGAGGTGGGGGTCGCACGTTCGAATCGTGTTAGTCTCGTACGGCTTATAGCCGCGTAAGGAAAGATGCGAGAGTGGTCGATCCGGACGGTCTCGAAAACCGTTGAACCCTTTTGGGTTCCGGGGGTTCGAATCCCCCTCTTTCCGCTTAACGGGTGTTGTAAAAATCGTTAAGGGATTCGAACCGGAGCGAGCGCCGAGCAAAAATCGTTTTTATTATTCATCTTATTATTTTATGCTGGAAATATTTTAGGAAAGATGTCCGAGTGGTTTAAGGTACACGCTTGGAAGGCGTGCGTGCCCAAAAGGCACCGGGGGTTCGAATCCCCCTCTTTCCGTTATGCCCAGGTGCCATGCAGCCGAACGCCGGCAAACCCCGTCAGAGCAGGAATGCAGCAGCGGTAGTCGGATGTGCGGCGTGCCGTGGATTACCTGGGCTTTTTTGTTGTTTCGAATGCAGGGATTCATGTGCAATTTTCGGATAGCTGCGTTCCCATAATCAAAAAACGGTGTTCAACGCCGAAAAAAAGGCTGAAAGATGATGAAAAAGAATATCACACTGATTTTATTGCCGCTCGTATTGAGTGCATTCGTTTCCTGCGCGTCGAACCGAGCGGTAAAAAACACAGCGTACGTTACAGAACGGGCACGCATGTTTTGGCAAATCGACGGCGTTGACGCAGACGGCAAACCCTCCGTCGTATACATACAGGGGACGATTCACGTCGGAAACAAACGCTTGTATCCGCTTGCGCCTTCCGTCGTCGAAGCGTGGAATTCCGCGGACAGGATCGTCGGAGAGATTTCAACGGCCGATTGGGCGAAGTTTCAAAACGAACTGCAAAACCGCATACGCGAAAGCGTCCGCAGCGCGGGCGGGAGGCGTATCTCGGACGCGCTCACGAGCGAACAAAAACGTGCGCTCTATTCCGTACTCGGCAAAGCCGAAGCCGAACAAACGGATCTCTTCGAACCGTGGGTAACGAATCTTTCGCTTCAATCCCTCGTCTATACGAACTCCGGTCTTTCCGCAGAGCAGGGACTCGACGGTCAATTTATGCTTTTGTCTTATCGGCAAAACAGGGAGATGGAAGGTCTCGACGATTTGGAAACGCAGTTTGATGTGCTGGCATTCGGCACATACGATGAACAGCTGGTCATGCTGCAAGACGTACTCGACGATATCGCCGGAGCGAACGACATCGAGCAATTCGTCCGTAAGCTCTACGACGCGTACTTTACAGACGATGCCGCTTCTCTCGATGCGCTTCTAAAAGAATCGTATCGAACCGACGGCGAACCGGCCGCCAAAGCAGCGCTGTACAAAGCGTACTACGAAAAAACTTTTACCGAAAGGAACAGAGCATGGGCGAAAAAAATCGCGGTATGGCTTTCCGAAGGAGGGACGACTTTTATTTTTGCCGGAGCAGGACACTTTATCGGAGAGGATTCGGTCTTTTCCTATCTGCGGAAAAACGGAAAACTCTCTCACTGACATCGATTCGCCCGCTCTTATCCCGCATACGCGGCTTTTTCCCACTTCGTTGAGGCAAGCCGCACTAAAAAAATCGTACCGCGAAAACAGAGTTCGATGCCCATCGCGATCCACGCGCCGTACAATCCGAATCTCGGCACGAGTAAAATCGTCAGTACGATGCGCACTCCCCACAGACTTACGAGGTTCATGATGCCGGGAACGAGGGTATCGCCCGCTCCGCGAAGGGCGCCGGAGGCGACAATGGAGGCGGCGAAAAGCGGCTCGGCAAACAGCTCGATGCGCAAAACGCGTACTGCAAGCGTTCGCACGGCTGCGTCCGTCGTAAGAAAGGCAAACACGGCAGGGCAGATCGCGTACATGAGCGCACCCGTCGCCGTCATCACGATCATGCCGCTCGCCGTCGTGAGCCGGGCAAAACGTTTCGACAAATCGCTATGCCGGGCTCCGACGCTCTGCCCGACGAGGGTTACGGCCGCTTCCTTTATGCCGAAGCCGGGCATATAACACAGCGACTCGGCCGTTACGGCAAAGGAATTCGCCGCGAGGGAAACGGCACCGAGGGGTGCGATAAAACGCATCGATGCGACGACGGCTCCGCTCCACGCCGTCTGTTCGGCACCGACGGGTACGCCGATCTTCAGAGCGCGCTTAAAATCGCCTTTATCGATTTTCCACGTATCTTTTTCGATAAGCGCAAGTTCGGAAGATTTTCGAAGCGTGTAATACGAAATCAAAACGGCGGTCACAAGGGCTGCGCACACGGAACCGTACGCCGCACCCGCCGCTCCGAGATGCAGTATGACGATAAACAGATAATTGAATGCGACATCGAGAGCGCACATGAGCGCATTCAATACGCCCGGAGTTTTCATATCGCCGGATGCCTGCAGCATACCGCTCATCAAATACACGATTTGAAAAACCGGGAGCGCGAGCTGGAAGAGCGAAAAATAAAATGAAGCGTCGCCCCTGATCGCATCTTCGGCTCCGAGCCACGCGGGCAGCATGCCGCTTACCGAAACGCTCAGAGAGGCGACGACGCTCGAAAAAATCGTACACACGACGATCGCTTGGCGTAACAGGCGCTTTGCTCTCCGTCCGTCACCGGCACCGACCGCCTGTGCGGTCTGCACGGTAAAGCCGGTCGCAATCGAATGCGTCAATCCGCCGAACATCCACAGTGCCGGTGAAACGAGCCCTATCGAAGCCGCCGCTTGTGCACCCAATCGCCCGACCATCGCCGCGTCGATATACTGCATCAAAATGGAAGAAACTTGAGCGAGCATACCGGGTACGCTGAAACGCCACACATACGACAAAAGCCGAGCGCTCGGAACAGCGTTCCGTTCTTTTAATAATTTTGCAAGGGCGATCTGTCCCCGCGCTTCCTTCAATTTTCTTCCTGTGCGGCGTACCAGTCGATTTTGCGCGTCAGCACCATAAGCAGCGTAACGACGAAGAACAAACCGAGACTGCCGATCAAAAGCGCGTAATCTTCGGCTTGCAGCGTGCCGAACAAAAATATATACGACGTCATCTGTACGAGCGCAAAGCAGGCTCCCCATTTCGGTTTTTTGAAAATCGCGGATGCATAAAACAGCAAAAGAAAACTCACTGCAGCCGAACTGATCCAATAGGTCGTACCGAACGGAATGTGCTCTGAAACCGACAGGAGCAGCAGGTAAAAGATCACATCGGCGAGACCTATCAAACAATACTGTACCGGATGGATTTTTATATGTGTAAAAATTTCAAAGATAAATATCGTGATAAACGGAATTATTAAAAAGAGGAGCGCGTATTTTATACTCCGCTCGGTTTTTTGATAATTGTCGACCGGTGTTACGAAATCGATCTGCACGGTTTCCGCGTCGTCGCTGTCGTATGAATTGTACGCATATTTTTGATTGGACTTGCGCGACGAGGAAGGCGCGTCTTCTTTTTCGGATGCGATCCACTCTTTCGGAAAAGCGGTCGAAAGACCTGCGATATTCCACACTGCGGAAAAGCCCGCATCGGAAATGCTGCGCTCGGTCGGAAGCCAGCCGCCTGTAAAGCCGGGCGTCGGCCACGTCGATTCGACGGAAAACGTATTATCGCCGGCAAGCGGCATCGCGGCAAAATACTGCCCGCCTTGGATAGCCGTTTCCGCAGTAAAAGCAAAGCCTTTTTTGCAGTATTCGGCAGGTACGTTGTAAAACACCGTATTTGAAAACGGACTTGCCGCATCGGGCGACATAGGCGACATTTCGAGCGGTGTTCCGTCGGCCGTGACGGCGGGCAGTTTTGTTAAATTCTTTTTGTTTGAAATACCGAGCATCAAAACGCATTCGCTCCACACGATATCGCGCTCGTCTATTTTGTTATACGAATAGTCGGCTGCGGAAAATGCGCCGTCGGAATAGACCGTACCCGAAAACACCGGCGCTTTAAAAATGCCGCGTGTCAAGTATTCGGGTTTTGCGGAAAAGCGCATGTTCCACATTTCCGGTACGCATACGATGTGGCTCGTTTTCCGCTCCGTCCTCTTCGTCCCGTTTTCCCATACGTCGACTGTCTTTTTAAACGGTACGGCGAGCGCAAAGCCTTCGATGACCGGAGCGCCTCCCTTCGGTTCGAGTATGGAACGCACGGCGTCCCTTTGATACGATTTTCTATCGTCGACGAGAGAATCGAGCATGTGCAGCGGAATTAAAAACAGCAGTACGAGTATGAGGATGATAAACGGTTTGACGCCGATTTTTCCGACCGAATTTAATAATTTGTTTTTGTCCATAAAAAAACTCCGTAAAAGATATTTAAACATAGGAAAGCCTCAAAAAATTGAAGTTTTTCGAGACTCACTTTTATTTTTTTTGATATGCCGTGCGTATCGCTTCGGCAAACAATTTATTTTGATCGTGACGCTCCGGTACCGAAAACTGAGGTTTGCCGTCCTCTTCCGAAATGCGGTATATCTGCGTCGGGGGTACTGAATATGCGGGACTGTCGGGATTGTTGAGCCACCAGTCGAGCACGGCGACGATGCACAGCGTGTATTTTAATAAATTTGCATTTGTCGCATTTGTCGTCGCCGTCGTGTTTTGTGCGCCGAGCAAAACGTCGAGCCGCTTTGAAATTTCATTCGGAATATCGAAGCGATAATGCTCCCATGGATTGCGTATCGAATCGACGGTTCCGTGCACGTGCGCTACGGCGTCGCATGCGTTTGCGGCGCGGGTAAGGTATTTCCGCACAAAGTCGACACGCTTATACAATGGCGGATATTTGCTGTCGTTTGCGGGACGCTCGAGTACGAGCGGCTTGAATTTCAACTCGGGTAAAAACTGATACTGCGCCTGCCATAAAAGCGCCGTAATCGATTTTTTGCCGAACGACGAAGCTTCGAAATCGCTTTGAGAATATATTTGATTGGTGAAGTAGATGAGCGGTTCGGCATATAATTTATTAAAAACGTCTTCCCTGTATGCCGACCACGTATCGAGTACCGCATCGATCGAATCCGATTGAGCGCTGCCCGTTTCCTCTTTAACAAAAGAGATGTTACGGCATCCCTGAAAAAAATCTTCAATGATGCGAAGCAATACGATCGTCAGCTGTATCGGATTCGACGGCGATAAAATATTAAAGCCGTCATCGAATTTATAGAGCGGCTGAAAATACGGAAACAGATCGGGGTGCATATCGAGTTTTTGAAAACCGGCTTCGGGAAACAGCCGGTCGAGCAAGTTTAACCCCGTGTTGACGGTTTCATCGCGCTTGCCGCGCACTTCGTGTACGATGTTTTCTTTTCGTTCGGGTGCTTTGGCTTCTTTCGGTTTATCGGGAAGCAGTAAGTCGAATTTGTGAAGACCGATAAACTGCAGGATGTCCGCAACTTTTGCCGAAAAAAATACCGGATACGCTTCATAGGTATCGGAACACATGCGCATGAGCAGCGGATATAATTTCCTGATGATTTCCGTATCGATGTAGAGCCACTTGGTGATCGCTTCTTTTGCGAGCGATTGGAGCTTTTCTTTGTCGGTATCGGGATAGACGATTTCGTCGGCGTAAATCTCCTTAATAATTTTCGGTATCTTTGAACTGCCGTAATAATAAACCGTCATGAGCGGGCGATATACTGCGCGGATAAAAGGTATGAGATCGCATACGAGCAGCGGCTGCGGCAGCGCGAACAGATCGTCGTATGAGAATTTGATGTCTTGCATCGTCCATCCGGCAACCGTTCGCAGGAATTTGAATTTGATATCGGCACCGCCGGCGATCTTCGCTTTGTACGTATTCGGCGCCATCTGTATGAGCATCTTAATGACGGTGATAAAGGCTTCCATCTGATCGATGTAGAGCTTCAGCGTTACGTCGTAAAACGCCGGCAAAATTTTTTCCGTTCCGTCTTTTTGAAAGCGCCGGATAAAATTAAAGATACCGTAATTCGCTTTGATTTGATATTCGTCCGACATCATAAGCTTGTCGATTTCCGCGCAGAGTTTCGGAGGAAGCATCTGCAGATCGTTTTTTCTCCTGTGCTTTACGACCGTATGCTGCGAAGTTCGCGCATCGGATGGTTTTGCACGGTTTCCCGAAGATGTACCCGAAGCGCTGCGGGACGGAATAGGCGCGGGGCGGCGAGCGTGCGTTATTCCTTTCGAAGACGGATCGGTAAGAATCGAGCGTTCATTTAACACTTCGCCTCCGAGTTTTTTCGCCATCGTCGCCGCTTCTTGCGGATCGATATCACCTATAGCCTTTCTCGTTTTATCGAGCGTACCGGGCGCCCAATCAGCGGTTTTATTGAGAGATTCGTTGGCCATTCCCACACCTCCGTTGGAAAAAATCGCGACCTACCCGAATGAAGATCGATCGCTGCCCGCTTTGAAAATCTTCAGATACGCAGTCTGCTTTTTTTCACGATACCGGGAAAATTTTTCAGCGTAAGTTTTTCTCCGGTACCGGTGAGCAGTACGCCGTCGAAAGTACCGAAAATTGCGCTGTAATCGGTACGCATGACGAGGATGCTCAAAACGCGTTTGCTGATCGACACGGGCGTAAACGTTAAATCGACCATAGATTCGGTATCCTGCACGATCCACGTTTTGCCGCTGCCGAACGGATGCGTGATCGTCACGGCGGGCATCGGCGTCAACTTTCCGTCGAATACGACGACGTTTTCGTTGCAGTCGTCGGCTTCTTCGGAATCCATATTCGTCATCGTAAAGCGGAACAGCAATTTTCGTCCCTCATAGTCGCCCAGACCGCACATCATTTTGCTTTTTGAATGGTAACGGTAATACGTGCGGTTCATCACCATAAACGCGAGCCCCGACATATTCCGCATCGGAACGGCGGGCGTCTTTTTTCCCGCGAGGAGATTGAGCGAACCTTCCGTACACATCGCGGTGAGCCAAGAAGCCGAACAGCGCCTCGTTGTCGGAGCGGGTGCAACGACGACAAGCTCGGAGTGCAGCGGATCGCTGAAGTGAGACACGAACATACCCGTCGCCGCAGGACGAGAGGCATCGCCTTTTACGCTGAACACGAGCGATATGCGGTCGCGCTTGCGGTTCCACGAAATGCGGATATAGCGCGATTTTTTGTGATTGACGCAGGCGGCTTTATCGAGCCGTATCGGAACGAAGCGGAAGCGCGGGAGCATGAACGTATGATAGACGAATTTTTTGCCGGTGGATCGGTACCAAAATATTACTTCCGCGAGTCCGAACAGCTTATCGTCGAAAAATTCGACCATGCCGATATAATCGCCGATCGAAAACATATAAGCGAGCCGGCTTTTGATTCGGAAATTCGTTAAAAACGCAGGGATCGGAATACCGCCGAACGGAGCTTTAATCCCCTTGATGTCGAGCTTTTGCGGCGGATTTGAAAACGTACCGAACTGCGCGGTACCGTCGGCGACAATCGATTCGGGCGATTCGCTTACTGTCCTGGAATACAATCTCTACCTCTGAAACGGTAAACTTTTATACTCGGGGCTGTCCAAAAACTTCAGTTTTTAAAAACACCCATTCTATTATATATCAAAAATGCCGGTCCTGCAATTCCGCGCATTGGGTTTGCTTTTTACGTGAGTCGATACGTGAGGCGCGCATTTTTGAGCTGTACGCTTCGATTGCGCATTTTACTTGTTTCAGCTATGATACGCCTATGGTGCATTCCGTTTTCGGCGATCTGCTTGCGGCGGTTTTGCTTGCGTGCTCGAGCGCGCGGATTTTTTTTCTCAAATACGAACGCGTCGACACTGCAGCCGTTCTCGTACCGGTATCTCTTGCCGTCGTCGTTTTGCAGATTTTTTCATGGAATATCGATTGCATTTCTGCCGCTCTCTTCGTTCTTGCCGTGATCGCGCTTTTTACCAATGCCCGCGCGCTTTTCCGCTTTGCGTCGAAGCTCTACGTCGATCATTATTCTTTCGTCTTTATCGTTTTGTCGGTATGCATTTTCATCGCTTCTCTGGCGCTTGCAGGCGTTATCGTACGGTATATACCCGTCGCACTCGACCCCGCAGACTTCGGCGTCGCGGAAACGAAAACAAGGCTTGCCGGATCCTTTGCATCGGGCTTTACCGAAGCGGAATACTTTGAAAAGACTTCCGCAATGCTCTATATATACGAACCTGCAGGCGAAAAAAAATCGTCTCCCGTCGTTATCGTCGGAAGCGATAAGCGTGCCGATGCCGCTTCGTACCGGCCGTACATGGTACTGCTCGCCGCACAGGGCTATACGGTGCTCGCCTGCGATTTTTATGCTGCCGACGGACGCTGGTTCAATTCGTTTGCCGATCTGCGCATCTTCCGCAAATATTCGATGATCGCGTCCTATCTCCTGCAAGCGGAACGCTTTTCCCGCCAAAAGGATTTTTATACGTTCGGCATGATCCGCGAATTCGGCGCGATGCGGGATATCGCGAGACGAAAATTCGGAAGCGGCGTCGAATTGTTTATCGCATGCGACGGTATGGCCGACGGAGCAGCCGTCGATTTTATCAGGCAGACGAACGGAAACGTAACGGGGGCGCTTGCACTCGACAGCGTTCCCGAATACCGTACACCCGGTTTCGGCTGTATCGAACAGACCGATCCGCTGCTCGCTTCTTTTTTCGGCGTCGAACGCGATACGGCTTTGCGCGTTCCGCGCTCCCTCGTGTCGGAGACGGTTCGGCGCATTCGATAAGAGACTGCGGAAGCTGCTGTAAAAGCCGACCGGTTTTCGGCAGCTCCGTTTTAATAATCGGGAGGCGAAACTATGACGCTCGCAGAACTCGACAAATATTTTAATTCGTTTTTACACCCGGAAAATTTTCCGCACGACGTATCGCGAAACGGCATCCAAATTCAAAACAGCGATCCGGAGTACAAACCCGTCGATAAAATCGCATTTGCCGTCGATGCCTGCGAAGCTACTGCGCTCGAAGCGGCCTCTCTCGGCGCGCAGGTGCTTTTCGTGCATCACGGATTGTTTTGGGGCGACTGTACGGTTTTGACCGGCGTGCACTACAAACGCGTCGCCGCTTTTATTAAAAACGATATCGCGCTGTGTGCATATCACATTCCGCTCGATGCACACGAAAAGGTCGGAAACAACGCGGGACTCGCCGAACGCATCGGCCTGAAAAAAACGGAACCCTTCGGCGAGTGGCGGAATATGACGATCGGTGTAAAAGGCGTGCTTCGAAAACCGCTTACCGTCGACGAACTCGCTTCCCTCGTCATGCGTCCCGAAAAAAAAGCGTCCGTCTTTCCGTTCGGCGTGCGAGACATACGCACGGTCGGAATCGTTTCGGGAGGAGCGGGCGAAGACGTACAACAGGCGGCTGCCGCGAAGCTGGACGCATATATTACGGGAGCTTTCGAGCATGAAGATTATCACTATACAAAAGAAGCGGGGATCAACGTTATCGCCGGAGGGCATTACGAAACCGAAACCGTCGGAGTCAACCTCGTGCGCGCAAAGCTTGAAAAAGACCTGCACATAGAGACGGTTTTTATCGATATGCCGACGGAATTGTAAACGGCGGGACGCGCCGCTTCACTTTGAACACTCAAACAATGCGGGACTGTCTGCCACGGATGGCAGCAAACAATTGCGAACTTAAAGCCGTCTGTATGCGATGTGTGCACACGCAGACAACACCCGTTGTTATCTTCCGGCTATGTATTCATGCCAAAAGCCTTGTCGCTAAAAAAACGGATTACAGATTTTCCACCTCTTCTCTGGATAGACCAGTAGCTTGCGCTATGTTTTCAACCGACAAGCCTAAATCAAGTAAATTCTTTGCCGTTTCGAGTTTTGTTTGGTACGAACCGTCGGCAAAGCCTTGTTGTACGCCCTCTTCCCTCGCGTCCATCTCAAACCCCGACATAAAGCGGTATTCCTGCCGTGCCTGTTCATTATTCTTTACTGTCTGTATCATCGTTTCTATCCTCCCGGTATACTCCGTATTCACCGTTCCGGTTTTGACGTACTCCAAAAAACCTTTCAGTTCTTTGTCTTCGGCTTTTCTAAATGCTTGTGCGTTTATTATAACCTTTTTTGTCCCGTCGCGTAAGGGTGTGTGCTGGTCTTCAAGACAAATATTCTCAAATGTATAAATCGGTTTATTCTTTCCGATTGCATCGAACACGCACACAAAGATAATGTAGCTGTCGTTTAATGCTTTGTAGTGCTCGCCCTTGTCTAAGAATGCGATGTCGATTGCCGCTTGGTAGTATCGCATGCGTTTCGGAAGATTGTGTTCGTTGCTTACTTGCATTTCGATGTCGTAAGATTTCCCCGCCTCGTCTTTTACGAGCAAATCAAGACGCACCGATTTTGCTTCGATGCCGGTTGTCACGCTGTTTTGCGGCGACAGGTAGATGATTTTCCCGATTTGCCCTACCAAAATCATTTCAAGAAATTGCTTGCAAATGCCTTCGTCCTGCATGACTTTGCAAAACATAAAATCGTCGGCAATCGTTAAATCGTCAAAACTTTTTCTCATACATACCTCCGTACCTAATTATAGGCGCAGACGGTATAAAAACAGGAACAAAAGGGAAAAGTTTTTGCAATTATTTTTCCACTATAGTTGGCGTATAAAACCGGCAACGAACGAGGTGTCGAACACGAGGCGTTTTGGCATTGAGCTCATCCCTCGCACAAAAAAACAGCTTAAAAATGTACATCCAGAGTACATTTTTAAGCTGCGAGTTTTCTGTCGAAAACTCGACGGACTTTTCCCCGTATGGGCGTCCTGCCCACTTTTACTCCCTTAAAAAAAGCCGAAGTTTCTTTTAGGGGGAGAAAACACCCCGTTTAGGGCACAAATGGGAACCCATTCCGCAAAAAGGCTTCCGCGCTTCGCTTGTGCAGAATTTTTTGCGGGCTCGGAACCCCATCTGTGCCGCAACCATAGGTTTTCTCTTCCCCCAAATAAATCTTTTATCCGTTCCGACACGAGGTCGGGAACGCTGTACGTAATCGACGTTTTTGCAAAGCCGTCAGGATTTGCAAAAACTCGAGGTTTATCCCCGACACGGAAGCCGGGAATAAACCGAATTATAAATTAGCTAATCGATTCCACTTCTTCTTGAGTTAGACCGGTAGCTTGCATTATCTTTTTTACGGAATCCCCAAGCTGTTTTAAAATCCGTGCCGTTTCAAGAGCTTTTTGGTATGAACCGTCGGCAAAGGCTATTTGTCTTTCTTCAGCTCTCTGTACTGCAATGTCCGTATCATAATCATATTCGGCTACTAACATGTTTATTACCTCCCGTGATTTTCTCATTAAATATTCTTTTAAGATTCCTTTTTCTATACATATCTTTACCGCATTGGTAAAGCCGTTTTCTGGGTCTAGTTGGGTTTGCTTTCTTACCTCTTCTACAAAGAGGCTGTATTCTTCAAGCGGTTTGCAGGCCGTTAAAACTTTATTTGCTTTGTCCGTGTTGATGTTTAAAACCTGCACCGTCAGTTCCAGCGGGGCGTATTCAGGCTTTGTTATAAATGCATCGGACAGTTTTAAGGCTGTAGTTTCAGGATAGTCTTCCTTGCCGTTGTAAAAGACGTAGAATTCAGGCGTGGGGATTTTTGACAGCGTTCTTAAATACCTGTCTGTCGGTGCTTGCAGTTTTTCGTAGAGCCGAGATATGTATTCCAAAAAACGCAAAGGCATATTTTCGTTTATAGTTGATTGATGTTCAGCCAACACGATGATTTTACCATCGACAAGGCAGGAAACGTCATTGATTATGTTCATGTACATAACATTATCGAGTTTTATATTTTCGACCGGACAAGACATTGGTAGATTTGTACCGTGCAAAGCATTATAAAGCGACAAAAAATTCTCTTTTGCTTTTTCGTCTTCACTGAAAAGGTCGACAAAAACGGAGTCTTTATATTTTCTGTTTGAAGTACTCATAACTGCCCTCTCACTTGTCATATTATATCACAGATTAAAGGACTTTAAAAGGGAGCGATGTAAATTTAAAAGTAGAAAGCGCTTCCACGCACACAAAAAAACTGCTGAAAAATGTACATCCAGAGTACATTTTTCAGCTTAAAGTTTTAGTCTTCGTCTAAAACTTTCAAGTTTGTACCACCGCCATCCTGAGGCGGGGTACAAAACAATTACCAATTACCCATTACCAATTACACATTACCCATTGAAATTACGGCAGTGCCACAAACGGCTTTTTAAAGTCCTTCCAGAACGGGGCATTTTCGTAGGCGCTGACCGAGACGGCGGGCACTTTTAATGTTACGCCGGACAAGGTTACGCCCTCAAAAGCATAGTCACCCAATGCCGGAGGGGTTGCCCTCTTGCAGGTAACGCTTTGCAATGCCGTACATTCATAGCAGAATGACCAGTTCGTTGTACTAAGGGTAGACGGCACTTCAACCGTTTTAAGCCTATTGCACCTGTAAAGAAAGTCTCGAGACAGGTCGGTAATGCCTTCGGGAATCTTAACATCTTCCACCTTGCTGTAACCGAGGAATCTCAGCCCTATGGAAGTGAGCGTAGAAGGAAGGTTGATCGTTTGTAAATTCGGACAATAGTCCAAAGCAGAATCTTCCACCGTTGTAAGACCTGTCGGCAAAATAAGTGAAGTAAGATTGTCACTGTTGTAAAAAGAGTATTCTCCCAGCACCCTGACGCCGTCGGGCACCCTATAAGAGGTGCCGGTTTTACCGTTCGGATAGCGGATCAACTTTGTTTTAACCTTATCGAATAAAATGCCGCCGTCTACGCTTAAAAATGAACTTTCGCTGCTTAAGGCAAAGGCTTCTAATGAGGGGATTAACTCACCGAACTTAGTTATACAGGAGCCGCTGAAACCGGTGAGGGTGTAGGTAATACCCGAGTACTCAACCGTTACGTTGACGGTATAGACGGTGCCGCTAAAATCGTTTTCCCGCTTTGTCATTATTACCTGCTTTTGCGCCTTGTCGGTTACTTTATACTCTGCGCCGTTTGGGAGCGTAAAATTATCGGGAATAGTTACGGAAGACACAAAGGATACACTTATATCCGCCAGCTGTGTTACAGTGTGCTCGTAGGTGGTTGAGGTATTGCCCGGTACGGCTGTGCCGTTTACCGTCCATTTTTCCACCTTGTAGCTTGCTGAATCAGGAGAGGCCGTAAAGACGAGTACGGTGTTTTCGGCAACCGCAGTGCCGGAAGTAAAGGCTGTCCCGTCCGCCTTGTACTTTGCGCTTATGCTTCCGTTAGTGCCTGCAACGCCGAAGCTGACGGTATATGCGGTAGGAGGCTTTAACTTAAAGCTCACGGCAACCGTTACCGGCTCGGTTATTTTTACCATAGCCGTGCTGCTTCCAGGACTTCCGCCTGAAAGGACTTGTCCGCCCGTAATCGTCCACGCGTCCACCGTGTAGCTTGCTGAATCAGGAGAGGCGGTAAAGACGATAGTCGTGTCCTTATTTACCATACCGTCTGCAGGAAGGGCGGGTTCGGCACTTATGCTGCCGTTTGCACCGGCACTCATCGTTACCAAGTGCTTCGGAGTAAGCGTTTGCACTTTAAAGCTCACCTTTACGGTAAGATCGGCTTGAAGATTTACCTTCGCCGTGTTGTTTCCCGCAGTTCCCGTACCCGCTTCAAACGCCATTCCCGTGCCGAATATCTGCCACTCCTTTACCTCGTAGCCCGCAGCCGGAAAGGCCGTAAAGGTTACCGTTTTGCCTTTTTCGACATTTATGGGGCTCACATCCGTTTCGGGGACGCCGTCCGCCTTTGCTTTAAGCGTACCGTTTGCGCCTTCCACACTGAAAGTTACGGCGTACTGCGGAAGCGGCGTGCTGTTGCTTTCAAAGCTCACCTTAACCTCGGCCGCCTTGGTAACAGGAAATGAATAGGAACTGTTTGTGCCGTTTACGGCCTTGCCGTCAAGCGTCCAGCCCTTTACATGAAAGCCCGAATCAGGTGTTGCCGTAAAGACAATCGTTTTACCCTGTTCCACCTCAGCACCCGAACTGATTTCGGTTCCGCCGACTGCCGCTGTAAGCGTGCCGTTTGGCGTAGTGCTGTCCACGCTGAATGTTATGGCGTATTTAGTCGGCGGTATGGGCGGGGTGCCGCCTCCCGAATCGCTGCCGTTGGAGCAGCCTGTAAAAACGAGCGCTGCGGCAAAAAGCAAAACGCCGGCCGCTGCAATCGGTACTTTTTTTAAAAGGGCTTTACCGAGCTCCCCCCCCCCTATACAGATGTACAGGGTTCGATTTTACTTTGTTCATCATAAACCTCCTCTTCGACGGGATAAACCGCCGTTTATTATTATAACATATTCCGCTGATTTTCACAACTTTTATTAATTATTTATCAAGGACACGTGATATTTTCATTTTATTAATTATTGTTTTCAGGGCAGGTGCGCCGAATCGAGATATGACGAATTGTTACCGCGCGAGACGGCTCTGTTTACAACTGTTCGATTTCCGCTTCGGTGAGACCGGTCATCTGCATAATAAAATCAAGTTTGCAATGTGCCTGCTTCATCAGCTTTGCCGTTTCAAGCTTCGCTAGATACGAGCCTTCGGAAAGGCCTTTCGCTTCGCCTTCTTTCAAGGCAATTTCTCTTTCTTCCTCCCGCTGCACGGCTATGTCCACGTCGTAATCGTATTCGGCAATTAACATGTTCATCACTGCTCATTCTGAAAGATTTTCAATTTCTTCAGCAGAAAGGCCGGTCATCGTGCAGATTTCGGCAATCGGATAGTTGTGCGTTCGCATGAGCTTTGCCGTTTCAAGTGCTTTTTGATATGAGCCTTCCTGAAGTGCGATTTCTCTTTCTTCTTCCCGCTGCACGGCTATGTCGACATCGTAATCATATTCGGCAATTAACATGTTCATCACCTCCCGGCTTTTTCGCTGTAAGTATTCCCGTAAGATGTCGTTTTGTATGCACTCTTTGATCGCATTTTGGAAGCCGTTTTCACTGTCGAGTTTCGTGTGTTTCCGTACGGCATCTACGAACAGCGTGTACTCTTTCAGCGGTTTACATGTATGTAAGATTTCACTTCCCTTATTATAATTGATATTCGTCACGCTGACAACGACTTCGAGAGAGGGTTTTTCGGGTATCGTCATAAAGGCATCGGAAAGGCGTAATGTCGCGGTTTCGGGGTAATCTTCTTCCCCATTATAGAACACATAGAACTCCGGCGTAGGAATCTTTTTCAACCTGCGGAGATAGCGGTCGCGCGGGTTTTGAATGCGTTCATAGAGGCGTGCTGCGTACTGTAAAAAGCGGAGCGGCATGTTCGCATTGACAGTCGATTGATGCTCGACCAATACGATGATCTTTCCGTCGACGAGGCAGGCGACATCGTTGCGGAATGCCATATACATCACCTGTTCGAGACGGAGCGGCTTGAGCTCGACAGATATGTCGAGGTGAGTCCCGTGGAGCGCGTTGTAGAGGGCGAGGAAGTTCACTTTTGCGTTTTTGTCTTCGCCGAAAAAATCGACAAAGACGGAATCTTTATACCGACGATTGTGTATTGCCATAAAACCTCCGGGATAACATCTCTGCTATATATATCGCGGAGATATTGCGATTTCGGAGTTTTTTGAAGTAATTTCGGAGGAGAATTATTTCATCTTTATCTGTTTGAAAGATCCGTTCAACGCAGGCTTACCCGTATATACGTTCCATAACGTGTGCAGTGAAGACGGCAGTATTCTTTTTGCTGACAATCGTATAAGGTGTTTTATAATGTGAACGCCTACAGTAAAGAAGATGAGCCTGAATTATGTGCATTGCTGCAGTATCTTTGCGAGAGGCGGACGGCGAGCGGTTTTACGCAGCGGATCAATGCGTTTGTCGAAAAAGCGAAACGGAACGAAAAGTTCAGGAGCTTATATATGTCTTTTTTTATACAACGAATGACCGGCTTCTCGGAAGCCGAAATCAAAAAAATGTAATTGTATTTACCCTTTAAACTCGCCATTCGGCTTTTTCAGGTAAAAATTGATTTCCGTGTATCCTGTGTCGGAGTGCTAGCCGATTGCGTATTTTATCGATATACTTGTACTATTATGGATAATCGAACGAAGGCGGCAAAACTGTGGCCGCTCGTGTTGACGCTCGTCGTCGTCGCCGTCGACCAAATCACAAAATATGCAATCGTCAAAACGATATCGCCGTTTACGATCGGTTCATCGTTTTTCGGCGGCATACTGCGCATCGTGCACGTATCGAATACGGGCGTCGCATTCAGCGTCGGCGACAGCCTGCCCGATACGGCCAGGCGATTTTTGTTTGCGATCCTTCCGCTCGTCGTAATCGGCGTCGTGTTTGCCGTATACTTCAGAAACGATACGTTTACAAAGCTGCAGCGGTGGACGATCTGCGGCATCGTCGGAGGAGGGCTCGGAAATCTCATCGACCGATTTGCGCGAGCCGAAGGCGTCGTCGACTTTATCGATGTCGATATCCCGAATATCGCCGTGCCGGGATTGTTTTCGCTTGAACGGTGGCCGACGTTCAACGTTGCAGACGCATCGATCGTCGTTTGCTGTGCGATTCTTATCGTTTCATTTATGAAAACGGCCGGTGCGGAAAGCGGGAGGAAGCCCGATGGAATATAATAATTATTCCGATATCGATCGTATGGAAATCGAAGCTGAAAAAAAGCGGCGCGAAGAAATTATTAAAAAAAGCGAGCTGAAGCGCAATACGATTCTTTTTACGATCGCAAGCTGCATCGTTCAAGTGATCCTCATGCTCGTCTTGATGACGGTGCTGTACATCCTCGCCGCCGTCCTGTGCTATCGCGTTTTCAATTTGAAATCCGCGCTCCCGATTCAAATCGCCTCTCCGCTCGTATTTATCGGCGGAATGGTTTCCGGTTTTATCCTGCACAAAAAGATCATGACTGTGATTATCTATAAATTGAATCTGTACGACAAACTGCAAAAGGGACTCGGTGATTATTATCGTCCGCGCAAATCGCGGAATGAAAAGCAGGGCAATTCGTAAATCGGAGTATCCATGAAAAAGATCGGCATTATCGGAGCGATGGAAGTCGAAGTGCAAACGCTTGCATCTTCCATGACCGGAGCAGACGGAAAGGGTTCTCCGCAATTAATAAAATCGGCACACTTGTCGTTTTACGACGGTATGCTTTCCGGTGTCCGCGCGGTCGTCGTAAAAAGCGGCGTCGGTAAAGTAAACGCCGCTCTCTGTGCCGAGCGCCTCATATCGGAATTCGGCGTAACGCATATCGTAAATACCGGTATCGCGGGAGCGGCCGCTTCGTCTCTCGGCGTATTCGATGTCGTCGTTTCAACCGACGCGATGTATCATGATGTTGACGCAACTCTTTTCGGTTATAAACCCTGCGAAATCCCGCAGATGGATGCGTATTGTTTTCCGGCGGATAAAAATTTAATCAGGGCGGCCGAAAAGGCATTTGCAAAAACGGATGCGGCAAAAAAATATACATTAGTAAAAGGGCGCGTCGCTTCAGGCGACCGGTTTATCGCGGACGGAAAAGCAAAGCGGCGCATAAAAGAGCTGTGCAATCCCGCGTGTATCGAAATGGAAGGAGCCGCTATCGCGCATACGTGTTATTTGAACGATGTACCCTTTGTGATCATCCGCGCCATGTCGGATGCCGCCGACGACAACGGGGGAAAAGCGATTGCGTTCAACGAAAAAGCGGCCGCCGAAGAGAGCGCGGCCATCGTTATCGAAATGATGAAATTATTATAAGCGGAGTGTGTACTTAAGCATCTATGAACCTTTTGGAAAAATTTAAAGAGACGGCGTCGTCCGTTCTCCCCGTTATGGCCATCGTGCTCATACTCGGAGTCACTGCAGCTCCGCTCGGAAACGATCTGCTTTTGCGATTTTTTGTCGGCGGCATTTTGCTCATCACGGGCTTGACGATTTTTTTGCTCGGCGTCGATGTCGGCATTCTTCCGCTCGGAGCGCAGGGCGGTTCGGAGTTGACAAAGCGGAGGAACCTTCCGCTTTTGCTCGGCGCGTCTTTTCTCATCGGCTTTCTCGTCACCGCATCGGAGCCCGATATCCAAGTGCTCGCCGATCAAGTGCGGAGCGTTTTTCCGCTCGTAAACAAACTGATTTTTATCATGATGATTGCGCTCGGCGTCGGTCTGTACGTTATGCTCGGACTTTTGCGTACGGTTATGCGCCTGTCGCTGAAGATAATCCTTGCGATTTCCTACGTCGTTATTTTTATACTGGCCTTTGCAGCTCCGCAGAGTTTTGTCGGGATCGCCTTCGATTCGGGAGGAGCGACGACGGGGCCGATGACGGTGCCCTTTATCATGGCGCTCGGTATCGGCGTTTCATCCGCACGCTTGAGTTCGAAGGGCGGATCGAGCGATTCGCAAAGCGATAATTTTGGGCTTACGGGGATGGCGTCCGTCGGGCCGATTATGGCGGTGCTGTTCTACGGTTTGATGCTTTCGCATCATGCATCCGTCGTTTCCGAAACGGCTGCAGCGCTTGCGGGAGGAAAAGCGGTACAGGGGCTCCGCGCATTTACTGCGGTGCTGCCACATATCGTACAGGAAGCCGCTTTTTCGCTTCTTCCGGTTCTCGTGCTCTTTGTCGTATTTCAGTTTTTTTTGCTCCGCCTGCCGCCCAGGCAAGTTGCCCGTATGATTGTGGGTTTTATCTACAGTTATATCGGGCTCGTCGTTTTTCTCGTCGGCGTCAACGGCGGTTTTATGACAGCGGGGAGAAAGCTCGGTGAACTGCTCGGCATGCGCGCAGCACAAAGCGGCGGGCTTTGGACGGTGCTCCTTATCGGCACGGGGTTTTTGATCGGTGCAGTCGTCGTGTGCGCAGAACCCGCCGTATGGGTACTCACCGATCAGGTCGAATCGATTTCGGGCGGTACGATAAAGCGAAAAGCGCTGCTCGTTTTTTTGTCGGCGGGAGCGGCGATTGCGATAGGGCTTGCGATGATGCGTGCGCTCACCGGATTCAATATCATGTATATCCTCGTACCCGGCTATGCGACTGCTCTTATATTGATGATCTTTTGTCCGAAGCTCTTTACCGGCATCGCCTTCGATTCGGGGGGCGTCGCGTCTGGGCCCATAAGTTCGACCTTTGTGCTTTCGTTTGCTCTCGGCGCGTCTCAGGCGGCAGGAGGCAGTTTCGACGCATTCGGTGTTATCGCACTCATCGCGATGACGCCGCTTATTGCGATCCAAGTGCTCGGCCTTGTATTTCAGCATAAAAAAAGGGGAGGTGATAAAAAGTGATGACGGCATACGATTTAATAATCTGCATCGTTCCGCACGACGAAGGCGAGTTTATCACAAAAACTGCGGTGACTGCGGGTGCGGGCGGCGGGACTGTTATGATGGGGCGCGGCACGACGGCAAGCGGCGTGCTGCATGCGCTGGCCCTCGGCGATATGCCGAAAGACATCGTATACATACTCGTTCCCGCAGAAAAAAAATCGGACGTTGTCGGTGCGATTACCGCAGCATCGGAAGCGAAAAAGAAAAAATTCGGCGTACTCGTTACGGCCGAATCGGCAAAATTATTAAAAACCGGAACCGTTTCGGGAGGCGGAGATTATATGGCTCAAAAAACGACACATCAGATGATCACCGTGATCGCAAATAAAGGTTATGCGGACGATATTATGGCGGCAGCTCGGAAAGCGGGAGCCGGAGGGGGCACGATCATCAATGCACGGGGAACTGCGACGCCGGGAGATGCGAAATTTTTCGGTATGGAAATCGTCCCCGAAAAGGAGATGATTTTTATTATCATCGATTCCGAAAAGCTCGACGGCGTTTTTGAAGCCGTTCGTACGCTGCCCTGTCTTGCAGAGCCCGGAAGCGGCATCGCATTTTGTACTCCGGTCGGAGACTTTACCCTGCTCGGGAAAAAATCGTGAAAACCGCCGATGCCGTACTGTGCGCGCTTTCAAAGCCTGAGACGGCAGACGGTTTTATTTCAGGCGAAGCGCTTGCCGAAAGATCGGGTGTCTCTCGTCAGGCGGTGTGGAAAGCGGTAAGGCAGCTGCGCCTTATGGGTGCCCGAATCGAAGCCGTAACAAACAGGGGCTATCACCTTTTGGGTACGGGCGGCATCCTTTCGGAAGAAGCCGTCGCTTCGCTTATCGACGAAACCTTTCGTGCGTGCGTTTTCGTCTATCAAAAAATCGATTCGACGAATACCGAAGCGAAGCGGCGTTTGGCGGAAACTTCCGACGTGCGCTCCCTCAACAACACCGTGATTATCGCGTCTTCTCAAACGGCCGGCCGCGGAAGGCTCCGCCGTACGTTTTATTCGCCCGACGGTTCGGGTTTGTATCTTTCGATCATCTATGCGCCGAAGGAAAAAATCGAATCACCTGCGCTCCTGACCGCGACGGCGGCAGTCGGTGTGTGCCGCGCGCTTTTTTCGCTTTACGATGCCGATGCAAAGATCAAATGGGTAAACGATATTTTTATGCGCGGCAAAAAAGTGTGCGGCATCCTCACCGAAGGCCTTACCGATTTTGAGCGCGGCGGCATATCGTGCGCGGTCGTCGGCATCGGCGTAAATATCGCGCCGCAAAATTTTCCGCGCGACATCGCAGACATTGCAACTTCCGTGCTCGACGACAAAAAAGCGGATACGAAACGGAGCGCGCTTGCGGCGGCGATCGTAAACGAAGTGCTTTCGATTTACACATCCGGCAAAAAAGGTTTCGCCTGTGCGATGGAAGAATACCGTGAGCGCTCGCTTTTAACGGGAAAAACGGTAAGGGTACACCCCGTTGTAAACGGCGCGGGTTCCTACGATGCCCAAGTGCTCGGCGTCGGTGAAGATGCGAAATTGATCGTAAAAACCGAAGACGGAAAGGAGCGCTTTCTCGACAGCGGAGAAGTGACGCTTCATTCGAATTGAACGAAATACGGTTTTGATAACCTATAATTTTCGGCGCCGACGTTGCGATAATGCCGGCTGCATGGTATACTGTAATTGATATCAAAAAAACGGAGTGTGGCATGGACGAACAGGAATTGGATCCGTCAATCGCGGCGTTGCTTGCGGAAGCGGAACGGTCGCATCAAATCAGCGAAGCGGAATCGAATACGGCAGAGGCGGATGTACTGCCCGAAACGCAAACTGACGACGCCTCCGAACGGAGAGTGCCGAAAGGAATTCACGATGTCGATCTGGGCATCAAAGCTTTCGGACCGCAGGGAAAAATGTTGAACGATGCTCCGTCCGATGTTTTCGACGACCCGCAGTATTATAAAACGGCACTTTCCGGAGAAAACGAATCGGCGCAGCGCGTGCACGTGCAGCTTTCAAAATATCTTACGAGCCAGGATCCGAAAGATCGTTCGGTTTTTCGCCAAAATATTATTTCGGCGTATTGGGAATTGTTGCGCGGTATGTCGGAAAAATCGGGCAATATACGTTTACCCATGCCCAAACGTATGCTTATGCGTTTCGGCGTTTTGCTTCCGTCGCTTTTTAAGCCCGAACAAAAGGATTTTTTTTCGCGCATCATATTCGAAAATCTGACGAACGAACCGATCCTTTACATGGATGAATGGTTTAAAGAAGTCCTCTCCGGCCGTATGAATATTTCAATGACGGACGAGCCGCCGTCGTCGCGCAAGATCAGCAAAAATCCCGATGAAGCACAGATGCAGGAGCAGACGCGGCTCATGCAGCTGCAGTCGAAAAATTCCGGCAAACTGCAAAGCGCGGAAAGTATGCTCACGATGAAAGAGCACGAACGCGAGATGCTCGAAATCGAACTGAAGCGTCTAGTCAACGATATATGCGAACACCAGCCGTATTTCGGGCTCGAACCGCATCTCGCGCCGTATACCGAATCGCAAAAGCACGAGTTTTCCGAGATAAGCGACAAGCTGCGAAACCTTTCGCGCAACGACAAAGAGCTTTCAAAAAATTTGCGGGAGTTTGAAGAAGCGAAAGGTATTTTCGACAGCGTACAGGAAAAGCTCGATGCTGGACCGGAAATCGTCGAAATGAATACGGGCGATTTGAAAACCGAATTCGATACGGTGCGTCAGATGGCAAAGATGACGGTCGGTCGGCAGGGAAATCAGTTTCCGATTTTTACGCGCGAATTTTTTCACTGCACCGAAAAGGGAACGGGTACGCGCGAAAACGTGCTCGAAGTTATGCGCTGGATCGAATCGATCGACCCGGGTGCGTTTTGCCGCATTCACAAAAGCGTACCGAACAGAATCATTCCGTATACGCTGCTCGTGCCGACTTACGGCGACCGCGGTTTTTGTTGGCAGCCTTTCGACCGCTATAATCTCGTGACGAGCCGCGGGCGTATCGTTATTCCGATGTATCCGCGCGATCTGCACATAGCCGTGTTGACCGCAGTTGCAGACCTTCGTTGGCAGGTTGCAAAAGAAAAAGCGTCGTATTATTGGATGGAAGAAGGTCTTACCGGACAATATTATCAATACATCGATCGGCAAAAATTAAAAGGCGACCTCAAACAATTCTTTATCGAAGACTACATCTTGTGGATGACAAAAGAATCAACGGGCGTGCAGCGGCTCGATAAAGAAGTGCGCGGCATCTTTTGGCGCAATATGCCGTTCCCTCAAGCGCTCAAAGAAGAGCTTAGGAAGCGGAGCCTCGTGTACGACGAGTTGTGCATCAAAGATAACAACCGCGCGATGTCGGACGGATATTGATCGGCAGTCCGTGCGGCGTTTATCGCACGGTTACGATGACTTTATCGACTATCGTTTTCGCCGTCGTCAATTTTGAAACGTCCGTGTAAATCTTTCCGTCGCTGCCGTCTTCGGATCCCGTTCCCGTAAGTGAAAGCGCGATTTCACCGCCGGCACCCGAAGGAATCTTCGCTTCGTATACGACGGAAGGCTGGCCGTTGACGCCGGAATTTTTCTTCGTATAAAAATCGTTGTAGTCGAAACTCGTGTTGAACTCCGCTTTGATAACGTATGTTCCGTCGCCGATTTCGGCGGTGAACACGACACCTCCTTTCGGCGTTGCGGCCGTTACGGCGTCCACGTCGGAATTGCCCGGAGCGCCTTTCGCGCTTTCGTAGTGCGCCGCATGGTACCATACCGGAAGCGATTCCGGCCGGCCGGCTTTCGGACCGACGATCCAATTACGCTTGCTTGCGCGCTGCGTGACGTAAAGCGTGCGCACGTAGTTTCCGTTCGCATCTTCAAGCCAAACGGCGCATTGAGACGCCATCTTTTCTTTCCAATTTTTTCCGGCTCCGATACTGACGGTCGCTTCTCTTGCGAAAAGCGCCGTGCCCAAAAGCAGGATTCCCATAATTGCACATGCTTTTTTCATTATATACCTCCAAAAATTGCATTCATCCATATAGCGATAAAGCGATCCGTATATCGCTTTCCGTTATTCCAATATTTTTTATCGCATTTTTTTTAAGATGACCGATTCGATGCAGCCCCACAATCCCGAAACGAGCACACCCACGTCGAGGGCGGGATTCGCCGAACGCGCGATACCGCTTTGAACGCATTCTTTGAGCAGGGCGGTTCCGGTTCTGTTGCACACATAATACCGTTCTATAATTTTATCGTCCGCATCCGATGCCGATTCGATACCCTGCATGACCAGCAGCGCTCTCCGCGGATTTTCAAAGCACCATGTGCGGAACGCATCGATCGCGCCGTACAGCCGCTTTTTGCCGGGCCGCGAACCTTTCGCCCCGTCTGCGATTCGGGCGTTGAGCTCGTTTAAGCAATCGAGACTGATCGCTTGAAAGAGTTCGTCTTTGTCTTTGTAATAGTGGTAGATATTTGCCGCCGTAATTCCGCAATTCGAGGCAATATCGCGCATGGCGATCTCGTCGGGGTTTTTGTGCATGAGCAGTTCAAGCGTTTTCGTCTTTATCGCCGGAACGATTTCCGGATTCGCGTTCCGCATGTCGCCTCCTTGTAAGATTTTTGTAAACAATGATAATTTAACGCTGTTCAATTATTCTGTCAAGAGGTGCTGTAAAAAAACTGTGTTTTCGCGGGCGTTATCGCGCTGCCGCGAGAGCGGGGGCGGTGAAGGTTTTGATTGATGTTCGGAATATAGAGACTGCCGAAAAAGCCGAGTGCTTTTTCGGCAATGCTCAGTGCGCGGCAAAAAACGCGCCGAAAGATTTTACGATATCGGCTCCCGCGATAAAAGTGCCGGCAGAGCTTCCGAGTGTCGAAAGCAAAAACACGAGGAGCACGCGAAGGAGGCGGTTGCGGTACCAGCCTTTTATGCTTCCGGCATCGGTTTGAAGATTTTCCATATCGGACACTTTCGGTTTGCAAAAATACGTCTGCACGATGCCCGTGACGAGTCCGACGCCGATAACCGGTGTGAGAGACGTGACCGGAGCTCCTACGGCTGCGGCCGCAATCGTAATCGGGTGTCCGCCGGCCGCAAGCGTGCCGAGCGCCGCAAGAGAAGCGTTCCACAGTATCCAGCTTCCGATCATTTCGCTTCCGACGTGCTTTCCGCCGAGCGCAAAGCCGAGGGCGACGAGGGCGATTATCGCGAGCGGGATGAGCCAGCCGGCGTATTTTGCAATCCCCCTTTTCGGCGGCGCTTGGTCGATGTCGCTCGTGTCGGTCGTCTCGTCTCCGGCTGCGATTTTTTTGAGGTGCGCTTCTACGCCGGGAAGGTGCCCCGCACCGAGGACTGCAAGTACGTGGTCGCCGTTTGCTTCCCAAATGCGAGAAGCGAGGTAGCGGTCGCGCTCGTTTATGAGCACTTCCTTTACCGCGGGCAAATATTCTGCGAGCTCGGTCATCATCGAATCCATTTCATTCGATTTTTTCAAAGCTTCGATCTGTTCGGGCGATATTTTTTCTTTGTCGAATGCGCTTGCGATGAGTGCGGAAATCAATTTGCTTTTTCCCCACAGCGAATTTTTCGCCCATGCCCGACGGAGCGTTACGGCTATCGGCCGGTCGACCATGATCGACGGAATGCCGAGTTCGGAAGCTGTGTTCATTGCGGCGAGCATTTCGTCTCCCGGTTTTACGCCGACGTTTTCGCCGAGCCGCTTTTGAAAAGACGCGAGTACCAAATTTGCCAAAAGCAAAAAACCTTCTTTACGCTTTAGCACCGCGATGATATCGAGCTTACGGTAGCTTTCGGGATCGGTCATGGAACGGCTGCGCTTTTCGTCGAGCTCGATTGCGACGCAGTCGGGCTTTTGCTTTTTAATCGCGTCCGTCACTTCTTGTATACTTTCGTTTGAAACGTGCGCGGTTCCAAGCAGCGTAATCGTCCGTCCGTTCAGTAAAATCGTTTTTTGTGTATTGCTCACTTTCCGAGGCTCCATTCGGCAAGCCGGTATTCGAAAAACATCGGGGCTTGCATTTTAATAATTTTCGAATAATATTCGTTTGCGAGCTTTGCCGAACCTTTGAGCTCGTAGAACAATCCCATGTAGTACCACATCCTGCCGCGCTCGGACGGTTTGTCGATTTTATCGATTTTGAGCCTGAGCGAATTTTCCGCGTTGAATCCGCCCTGATCGTGATAGAGGCGCATCATTTCGTAGGCGAGCGATGTGCGATCAAAGCCGCGCATCGTCTGCGCTAAAAATTTTTTGCAGTCGATGACGTTTTTTTCTTTGAGATACGCGGCGGCTGTCATGAGCACATAGGAAAAATCGCTTTTGTTGTACGAATACGCTTTTTGAAACGCGGTGCGTGACGCCGCCCAATTCCCTTCATGCCATTCGAGCAGGCCGATATCTTTGTATGCGTAAAAATAGGCGGGATTCGTTTCGGCGACTTTATTAAAATCGGCGAGCGCTTCTTTATATTTTTTTTGTTCGTCGTAGAGCCCTGCCCGGTACACGTATGCAAGAAAATACGACGGATCGAGCGCGATTGCTCTTGTCCACGCAGCCTCCGCTTCTTCGAATTTGCCGCGGTAGCGAAGGTAGGTTCCCAAATCGAGGTAAAAGTCGTAATTCGAATCGTCGACTGCAATTGCCTTTTCTATGTATGCCGATGCTCGAAGATAATTATTATCGTCGGCTTCGATCTTCCCCAAATACGAGAGGGCAAGCGCATGGGAAGCGTCCTCTGCGAGGATCGTTTCGAAGGATTTTTTCGCTTCGGCTATGTTGCCGATATAAAACGCTGTCTGTCCGAAACCGAAGAGCGCGTCGATATTGCCGCTTTCGCTCTGCAGGGCTTTTTTGTATGCGGCGTTTGCAAGTTTGAATTTGTGCTTGAGCGCATATTGCTCGGCGAGCGCGATGTTTGCCGCCGCATTGTTCGGATCGGAAGCGAGAAGACGTTTGATAAATGCGTCCGCTTTTCTTTTGTCGCCCGATGCAAGTGCTGTCTGCATATTGAGTTCGAGCACGTCGATATTGTCCGCATCCCGTTCCAAAAGCGCCTCACCTGCGGCTTTCGCTTCTTCCGTGCGCCCTGCCGAAAGAAGGAGTGATGCGCGGAGGATTTCGATTTCCGTGTTTTCTTTGAGCGCATCGGGAAGATTTTCAAACGATGCGAGCGCGCCGTCCGTATCGTTTGCTGCAAGATACGATTGCAGGTGCCGAACGAATGCGACATCCGCAGGAACGACCGTCTCTTCGCTCTGTACGGCGGTCGGCTCTTCTGTAACGGAAGGAGAGGATGCTTTCACTTCGGTAATTTCGGCTTTGCTCTCCGTGCCGCCCGTTTCCGCATTAACCGTATCGGACGGCTTTTCCGTCTGCATCTCCGTTCCTTCGGAGGGAACGGCTTTCGTACTTTGCGGAGGAGAAAGCGCTTCTGCGCTTTTCTGCAGGCCGTTTGCGTTTTGCCCGCTTTTCGGCGTACTTGCGCACGATATAAACAATACGGTGAGTACGGCTGCGAATATGCCGCCTACGCGGCTGAGGGATTTTTTCATCGTGTATTCCTTACTGTTTTCTCATATATAATACATAAAAAAGAGCAAAATTACACCGGCGGTTGCAATTCCTTGCGCCATTGGGTACACTGTCGGCAATGTATAGGAATTTTGTCCGGAAGTCACTTGGGCTCCTTTTTGCGTATATCGTTATAATTGTCGGCATTTTTATCCTGCAATTTAGGAGTGATTCCGTCATATCGGAAAAGATCGGAAATCTTCGCATATCGCTTGCCGAAACGCGCGGAGACGACGGTATGGGTGTTTTGCGAAATCGGATGATCGTGTCGTTTAACGGCATTACGTTTACGGCCGACGATACGCATCCTTTGACACTTGCCGTGCGCGGCGAGCGGACGCCTCGAAACCTTGCGCTCGTATCGTGGAAAAAGCCGACCCCGCGTTCCTGTGAATTTTCGTTCAGCGACGGCGTTTTGCTTTCGTTTTCGGTGACCGGCAGCGCGGAAGCAGAGCGCTTGACCGTACACGCTTCCCTTCCGGAAAACGCCGCCGACCTGCGTCTGCACTACGAAATCGTTCCGGGAGCCGCGGTCGTTTCCGAGACGGATACGCACGTACAGCTCGATATCAGAAACAGCCGATGGGAATTTGAAGCGGCTGAAATCTCAGGCGGCGCGGTTGCATTTACCGACCGCGCATCCGTCGCGTCGTATTCGTATTACGATGCGACGAAAAAATTCTCGTTTGAAAACACATCTCGTTTTGCGTCTGCGGAGCGGAGCGCGTATTCGGCAACGATCGTCGCTTTAAAGCAAAATTTAATAGCGGCGTTTGCCGGTCAGCAGGATATCACCGAACAGGAAGCCGTTTCGTTTGTCGCGGCTATGTCCGAGCGCGGCCGTTACAATGAAGCGATCAACGCGGTGCCTTCCTCGTTCAGGCGCGGCGTACAGCGTACCTATCTTTCGTCTCCGTATTTCGATACGCTTGCGACGATGAACCGTTCGCTCGAACAGCAGATCGCACGTTACCGCGATATCGTTTCGCAAAATACGATCGACGCGTTTTCCGTTTCCGGCATCGTCGACTATATGTGTATGCATCCGGGATCGGACGCAGTCAGAACTCTGTTGGCGACCGCTGCCGATGCGAACTCGCTTACCGTCTCGCAGGCGGCATCGATTCTCGCGGCTTACGATTTGCTTCTTGCCAAAAACGCCGATTTGGCGGCAATCGTGCAGAGCGCCGCTCAAGTCTGCATCGATAAAATTACCGAGTCTTGTTCCGTTGAAAACGAGCGGATTACGATTTCCGAAAACGGCGCTTTCGTATCGGTCGTTCAAGCGGCGGAAATAGGAGATGCTCTTGTGCGTTATGGGCAGGCGTCCGGAGAGGCGGCGCTCGAGCGAGGCGGCTACGTGATATTAAATTCGTACCTTGCGGAAAGCGCCTCGTTCGATCTCCGTACGCTTGCCGCTTTGTATCCGATCGTCGTGCACGACAATCCGTACTATCCGCATTTTGCGCTGCTCGGTTTCGACGGCGGAGATGCGGTATGGGCATGGACGTGCGCTGCGAATATGACGTATCAAAACGACGGCAGGGGAACGGTTACGGTGACGATAGATTTTCCGCAGTCGTATACGCATTACGTTATCATAAACGGCATACGGCGATTCAGAACGATTTACATTTACGATATGGCATTCCGCACCGATCCTCGCTTCGAAACGTACAACTCGTCGGGCTACGTGTACAGAGCGGATACGAATACGCTGCTCTTGAAGTCGCGCCACAAATCGCAGATAGAGACGATACGCTTTATCTATTCCGATGCGGCGCGCGAAGCTGCCGAGCGCAGGACGATCACTGAAACCGATGCGGCCGGTAATGTCATAGCTCCTCCGCCCGAGCCGTCCGCTCCCGCAAGCGCGCTGCCCGAAGGCAATATCCCGATGTCGACCGGCAACGCGTCTCCCGAATCTGCAGAGTGACGGCGGTACCGAGCGGAAGTTTCGTGCGGATTTTAGCGAGGCGCTTTCGAAAACCCGATTGAAATTTTTAGAGGGTCGCATAATTATTTTGAATACGGAGGGCTTCTAATGCCGCAAAAAATCGCAAACAAGATTATGCTCATTACCTATGCCGACTGCATGGGAAACGATCTGAAAGACCTCCAATATGTGCTTGAGCGGTATTTGGACGGAGCGGTCGGAGGTCTCCATATTTTACCGTTTTTTCCATCGTCGGCCGACCGCGGGTTTGCACCCTTAACATACAAAGAGGTCGATCCGCGATTCGGCACGTGGGACGATATCGCCTCTCTCGGAAAAAAATATTATCTCATGTACGATTACATGATAAATCATCTTTCGTCGGCGAGCACGATGTATAAAGATTTTTTGGCAAAAAAAGACGCTTCGCGCTATCGTGATTTTTTTATCCGTTATAAAGATTTTTGGGCGAAGGGGGAGCCGACTGCCGAAGATATCGACAGGCTCTATAAACGCAAAAATATTCCGTATATCGAAGCCGAATTTGCCAACGGTTCGAAAGAAAAACTGTGGACGACGTTCAGCGATTATCAAATCGATATCAATCAATATTCCGAAGAAGCGAAAAAATTTTTAAAAGACAATCTCATCTTTCTTTCCGAACACGGCGCTTCGATCGTCCGCCTCGATGCGGTCGCGTATGCGTCCAAGCGCGAAGGTACGGATTGTTTTTTTGTCGAACCAGAGATTTGGCGGCTGCTCGGCGAATGCGATGAAATCCTTTCTCCGCGAGGAGTGGCCGTTCTTCCTGAAATTCACGAACACTATTTTATACAGAAAAAAACGGAAGCGCAAGGATACTATACCTACGATTTTCAACTGCCGATGCTCACGCTCAATGCGCTGTATTTCGGAAAATCGATGTATTTGAAAAATTGGCTCCTCGTCTGTCCGCGAAAACAGTTTACGACGCTCGACACGCACGACGGTATCGGCGTCGTCGATGCGCGCTATTTGATGAGCGACGAAGATCTTCTTGCGACGAGGCGGAAATGTTTCGAGCTGAATCCGGGAACTTTCGAACTCTATGAAAAATTCGGCATCCGTATGGATCTCGCTCGATTCGATACGTATCAAATCAACTGCACGTATTATTCGGCATGCGGTAATGATGATAACAAATATTTTATCGCACGCGCGCTGCAGTTTTTTGCGCCCGGTATTCCGCAAGTGTATTATGTCGGCGTGTGGGGCGCCAAAAACGATTTCGAGCTTTGCAATAAAACGGGCGTACATCGCGATATCAATCGCCATTATTATCCGCTCGATGAAATCGATCGCGTTTCGGCTTCTCCTCTTGCGCAAAAGCTCGTTGCGCTCATGAGATTTCGGAACTCTCATCCTGCGTTCGACGGCGAATTCCGTCTTTTGCCGTCTGATGAACACAGTTTGCGCATCCTCCGAAAAAACGGCGCCGACTATGCATACCTTTTTATCGATTTCCTCACATATTCCTGCGATATTGCATATTCGGAGGATGGCGGTGAACGCCGCTTTCCGTGCGGCTTTTAACGCGACGCTTTCGGTTGCCGTTTTGATCTGCGCGCTGCGTAGATCCGTCGTATGTACCGGCTACGGAAAATAAAAAAATCTCCGTTTTTATAAAAAATATTTTGCGTTTTTATAAAAATGTGGTATACTGGTAAAGACTACTTTCGTACAGCAGTTGCAGGAGTACCAGTGAATAAACACGATTTTCCGAAAATTCATTTTTACGATCAGGATTTTGTAGATATTTATAATAAAACGTGGTCGATGCTTGCAGATTTTTGGATCGACCCTGCGACGTCAAAAGAATCGCCGTCCGGTTGTTTTTTATATCCCGAAAGCGGAAAGTGCGTCATTGATCAATTCGAATCGATTTTTTCTTCTTTTTTTCTCGTGTATTCGAACCGTAATTTCAATGCGAGCCAAAACATCGATTATTTTTACGACAAGCAGGAAAAAAACGGTGCGATCCGTTGGCGTTACGATGCGAAAACAGGAAAACCCGTTCTGCCGCGCACGAATCCCGAAGGCGCCGGCATGCCGCTTTTTGCGTGGGCGGAGTTCAATCTCTACCACAAATCCGCAAACAAGCGGCGCATCAAAGAGATCATGCCGAAACTGCAAAAATACATGGCGTGGCTCGACGAAACGTTTAAACGGGAAAACGGCTTATATGCGGTCCCGTTTAGCGCGAGTACGATGTTCAACGCTCCGCGCGAAAAGAGCGTGTACCCCGTCGATTTCAATGCGGCTATGGCGATCAACGCGTCTCACATGTCGGCTCTCGGCGATATCCTCAACGATAAGGATTTGAGTTTCCAATACCGGCGCATGTACTTTTCGATTAAGACGCGGATCAATTCGCTTATGTGGGACGATGCGACGTACTTTTATCATGATCTCGACAAAGACGGAAAGCGTTTGAGCGAAAAAACGATCGCGGGGTTTTGGCCGCTTCTCGCCGAAATCCCGAACGCCGATAAAGCGGAGCTGCTCATCTCCCACTTGAACGATCCCGAAACTTTCGGTACCGATCATCCGTTTCCGACGCTTTCGGCCGACAGCAGATCGTTTAAAAAATCGGGTGAAGGATTTTGCGGCAGCGTATTTCCCGCATTCAATTTTATGGTCGTCAAAGGACTCGAAAAATACCGCCACTACGAACTTGCGCGCGAGTGCTCCATACGTCACCTCTACTATATCCTCGAAGGGCTCATGCCGAACAATCCGAAAGAAAAGGGTGACGTGTACGAAGCGTACCTGCCGACAAAAGAAGGCAAAGCGTCCATGGCAAAAGATTCGGGCTTTCCGCGTCCGCACTATCTCATCACCGTCGGCCTTTCGACGATTGCGCTGATGATAGAAAACGTCATCGGTCTTTCGATAAGTCTTCCGCGCAAAACGGTCGACTGGATTATCCCGAACCTCGAAATCATGGGTATCGAAAATCTGTCGCTCAAGCGCAACCTCATAACGATATTGAGCAATAAAAGCAGCCGCGGCTGGGAAATCCAAATGGAAAGCGAAAAGCTCTACTACTTTACGATCAATATTCTGGATCAAAAGAAAAAGACGCTGCCGATTCCGTCGGGCAAGTGTTCCATGCTCATCGACAAATTGTAAATCGGCCGAATCGGCAAAGGGAATAATCTCATAATGAAAGCATTGATTCAACGCGTAAGTTCCGCATCGGTATCGGTTGACGGTGAATGCTGCGCTTCGATTTCACGCGGCTTTCTCGTCTTTTTAGGCATTACGCACGGAGATACGGAAACGGCCGCCGAAAAACTCGCGGAAAAAATCCGAAAGCTTCGCATCTTTGAAGACGAAAACGGCAAGACGAATTTGTCGATCGAAGACGTTGCGGGCGAACTTTTAGTCGTATCGCAGTTTACGCTGTACGCCGACTGCAGGGGCGGCAATCGGCCGGGCTTTGAAAACGCGGCGAAGGGCGATTATGCGGAGCGCATGTACGAGTATTTTTTATCGTACTGCGAGAGCCGATTCCGCTCTGTCGGGCACGGCATTTTCGGAGCCGATATGAAAGTTTCGCTCGTAAACGACGGTCCCTTTACGATCATGCTTGAAATCGCCTAATTGCACATCGCCTAATTGTACGCTTGAAGTTGCGCGGCGAATTATATTATACTGACGAAAGATGCCGAAAGTTCAATTTATTTTTTGAGGTTTTTTGTTAATGAAAGAAAATTGCATCGACTGCATTTTACGCACGGATACCGACATAACGCCCGAACAGCTTTTTTTTATGACGCGTTATGTTCCCTATCGCGTCGTAAAAATGATGGGCGAATCGCCCTGTTGCTTTTTCGAACGGACGATAGAAAAATTCCAGGGCGTCATGGTATAC
The DNA here is from genome assembly GCF_050938355.1 of Treponema sp. SP13. Taxonomy (NCBI): domain Bacteria; kingdom Pseudomonadati; phylum Spirochaetota; class Spirochaetia; order Treponematales; family Treponemataceae; genus Treponema; species Treponema sp. SP13. Next base: position 240,454 of record NZ_JADOVM010000004.1, on the reverse strand, counting down.
CTCGATATCATCGGCTTTACGAAAATCGTCGACGGCTATATGAAAACCGGGCGCGATGTCGCTGATTTGACGAATACGCTGTCCGATTACTATTCGGTCGTCATAGAAACCGTTCGCGGATTCGGCGGCTCCGTATTTCAATTTGCAGGCGATTCGATCCTCATCTGCTTCGACAGATTAAAAGACGAAAGCGACGAAAACAATTTACGGCGCGCGCTTGCAGCGATGATGCTCATCATCGATCTGAGCAACAATTACAATACTGTTTCCGAAGAATTTGTTAATTTTACGCTGAAGCCGAAAATCGGTATGGGGCAGGGGGAAATCTTTCAGATATTTCTCGGCGATACGGAATATTCGATGACGCCGGTGCTTACCGGAGCAGCCGTCATCCAAGCGATCAAAATGGAAGAAGCGTGCACGACGCAGGAGATCGTCGTGAGTATTCCCGTGTGGAATCTTGCGTGCAAAATGGGACTTGAGCGCTGCTTTGCCGAGCAGGAAGGGTTTTATCACCTGACTGATATTCCCGAAGATTTCGCCTCGTCGGTCGAACGCCCCGAATATATCGACGTGGAAACGTGGTTTACAAATCCGCGTTTTTACAACCGCCTCTATTCATTTATAAATCCGATCATCTTCAGTCAGATAAAAAACAACGTGCAGGGTTTCGACGGCGAATACCGCAACGTAACGTGCTGCATGGTTCGCTTCGACGGCGTCTTTCAACAGGCTGTCAGCGAAGCGTCGATCGCGGAAGGTTATGCGAGTCTTAATAAAATTTATAAAGATCTGCAGGACATCGCAAACCGCTTCAGCGGCTATTGCGGCAAGCCCGATTTAAGCGACAAGGGCATCGTGTTTCCCGTCTTTTTCGGTATGCCCGTCGCGATCGAATACAAAGAGCGCATGGCGATGCTGTTCGCCAATAAATTGATCGAAGAAGAGCAAAAAGAGGGCGGTAAGATCATCGTCAACGTCGGTATTGCGACGGGCGTCGTCTACGCCGGAGAATTCGGTGCGAACATGCGCAAGGATTTTACGATCGTCGGCAATGCGATCAACTTTGCCGCGCGCCTCATGATGAACGCGACGAACCACGGAGCTTTTACCGTCTTTATCGATGAAGCGACAAAGGTGAAAACCGAAACGATAAGCGAAACGGAAACGATGCCCGGCATCATGCTCAAAGGCTTTTCCGAAATGCAAACCGTGTATCACCTTTTGACGATCAGAAAGGATACGGGAAAAGTACATCATAAAACCGAGCTGTTCGGGCGGAGCGGAGAACTTGCGGCGATCGCATCGTTGTATGAAAGGAGCAGGGCGGGGGAGTTGTGTTTTGCTCCGATCATCGGCGATATCGGCATCGGAAAATCCTATCTCGTTGAGCGATTTGCATCCGACGTTATGACAGCGTATGCCGATACCGTCGTTATGTACGGCCGGGCGTATTCGTATGAAGCTTCGACGCCGTTTTTTTTATGGCGCGATATCATAAAGCGCGTCGTCGGTATAACCGATTCGATGCAGGGCGAAATGCTTTTGCTGCACGTCCTAAATAAATTTGCGCGGGATCTCCCGTCCGATAAAAATTGGGTATCGTATTTTTTGACGACGCTCGGTTACAACTTTGCGGAAAATCCTGTGACGGCGCGTCTCGATGCGGCAACAAAGCAACAGCACTTTTTTGCCCTCGTGTATACGCTGCTTGTGAATTATGCGGAAAATCACCCGCTTGTCATCGTACTTGAAAATTTGCAGTGGAGCGATAATCTTTCGCTGCATCTGCTTTCGTACTTGTTTCGAAAACCGAAGACCGCGCCGATTCTCATCGTACCCGTATCGCGCGAATCGAAAACGATCAAGCGTCTCTATTCTTTAAACAATATGAAAGTGCTGCGCCTTGCGCATTTGCGCGATGCGACAGCCGCTCAGCTTGCGGCAAAATTACTCGATTTTAAAACGCCCGATAAATTGCTCATCGCGAAGATAATCGCGGCGTCCGGCGGTAATCCGATGTACATCGAAGTTATCGTCGAAAGCCTTAAATCGAGTAATAAAATCGGCAAAGATAAAAGCGGACATTATTGCCTTATCGATCACGTAAACGATATAAAGATTCCCTATACGATCGAAAATGTGATCCTCGTACAGCTGAATGCGCTGTCTTACGAAGCGCAGGTTATATGCAAAAACGCTTCCGTTATCGGCAGGACGTTTTCACTCGATGTGCTGGAAGCCCTTGTCTCCGAAACGATTCCGCACAGTGTCGTCGAACACTCTCTTGCCGAACTCGAAGAGAGCGGTTTTATACTCTGCGACAACGCAAAGCGAACGCTCTTTACGTTTAAAGATGCGACGATGCGCAGCGTTATCTATAAGACGATTATCGAATCGACGCGGAAGAGTTTGAATACCGCGATCATCAATTATTTTGAAGAAAAATACAAAGACAATATCCGGCCGGCCGCCGGCAAACTGCTCTACTATGCGGCGGAAGCGAAGGACGACGATGCGCTCGCAAAGTATACGAAACTTGCTGCGGAGAGCCAATGCAATGCGTGAAATTATTTTTGTGAATCCCGTTTTAAAAGAGACGGTGTGGGGCGGTAAGCGCCTCGCAGAATACGGCTATGAACTTCCGAGCGGTCATGTCGGAGAAGCGTGGGCTATCGGTGCGCATCCGAACGGCGACTGCACGGTTGCAGGCGGTGCTTTCGCCGGTATGCACCTTTCGGAGCTTTGGAAAAATCATCGCGAGCTTTTCGGCGGATCGGCGGGAGAGCGTTTTCCGCTTTTGACGAAGATCATCGATGCGGAGCGCGACTTGTCCATCCAAGTGCATCCCGACGATGCGTACGCAAAGCTGCACGAAAACGGCTCTCTCGGCAAAACGGAATGCTGGTACATCCTCGATGCCGCGCCCGGTACGAAGATCGTCATAGGGCACAATGCGAAAGACCGCGGTGAAGTGCGCGATATGATCGAACAAAAGCGCTGGAACGAGTTTATCCGCGAAGTGCCGGTGCACAAAGGCGACTTTTTCTTTATTGCGCCGGGAACGGTTCACGCGATAAAGGGGGGCACGCTTTTGCTTGAAACGCAGCAAAACAGCGACGTCACTTACCGCGTCTACGATTACGATAGACCGGGAAGCGACGGGAAGCCGCGCGCGCTTCATATTGCCGAGAGCATCGATGTTATAAAGGCGCCGTTTGAAGAGAGTCTGCCGCAAAAGAATCCGCATAAAACGATCAATAAAAACCTCGTCGAACTCGTAAGCTGTCCGTATTTTTCCGTGTGGACGCTCGGCGTGCACGGGAGGGCGGAAATCGTGCAGGATCAAAAGTTTATGCTCGCATCTGTCGTCGAAGGCGCAGGGACGGTTGACGGAAAAACCGTTCGGAAAGGAAGCCATTTTATGCTTCCGTATGAGTACGGGCGGGCGGTATTCGAAGGCGATATGCAGCTCGTCATATCCGCAGTGTAAGCGCGGGACGTATGCAGTTGACGGCGCACGATACGGAAAGCGCGATGTGTCATACAGAATCCGCGATGAACGCCGGAGGAGTCGAATGCGCTCGATCCGATGAAGATCGCTTTTCACGCACGAGGATGCTCGTCGGAGAGGACGGCATCGAAACGCTGCAAAAAAGCCGCGTCATCGTGTTCGGTATCGGAGGAGTCGGAGGCTTTGTCGTAGAAGCGCTTTCGCGTGCGGGTATCGGTTCTCTCGATATCGTCGATAACGATACCGTTTCCGCTTCAAACATAAACCGGCAGATATACGCGCTTGACAGCACGGTCGGCGCGTATAAAGTCGATGTCGCTGCCGCGCGTATCCGCGACATCAATCCCGAATGCACCGTAACGGCTCATCGCTGTTTTTTTATTCCCGACACGGCCGATCGCTTTGACTTTTCCCGCTGGGATTACGTCGTCGATGCCGTCGACACCGTCGCGGCAAAGATCGAAATCATCAAAAGAGCGAAAGATGCGGGTACGCGGATCATAAGCGCTATGGGTACGGGAAACAAACTCGATGCATCGCGTTTTCGCATTGCCGATATAGCGGAGACGAGCGTGTGTCCGCTTGCGCGCGTCGTGCGGCGGGAATTGAAAAAGAAAGGCATAGAAAAAGTTCCGGTGCTCTATTCGACGGAGCTGCCGTCCGTCAGCGGAAAGGTACCCGCAAGCATTTCATTTGTGCCTGCGGCCGCGGGGCTTTTGATCGCGCAAAAAGTCGTGTGCGATTTGCTTGAAAAAGCGTAACAGTTAGGGCTTACGCATGAGAATCTATATTCCAAAAAAATAACGGTTACCCTAAAAAATAGGCTGCACTCCCGGCAGCAGCCCTGCCGTTTGCGCGGGGAACTTCGCGCTTCGCGCTCGTTGCAAATGTCGCGGCCGCCGTGTCGTAAAGGGTCTGCTTTCGACGGTGCTTTTACACCGTCAGCCTACGCCCGCGCGGAGCGGTGCCGAAGGCAGACGCCGGAGCGAGCGCAAGCGAGGGACGCGGCCGAGCGTGAGCGAGCCGCGGAGGGCGGGTTCTTCCGACCGTTTCGTCCCGATTTTTATTTTATTAATCCTGCAGGGTTATCCACAACGATAACTTTTCCCGATTTGATAGCTTCGAATGCTTCGGTTGCGCGTTTTTGGGCTTCCGCCGAGAGGTTCGGGTTTTTCAAGGGGATGCCGACGCCGTCGTTATTCGCCGTGAACTCGAGTTCTTTGCCGCCGGGGAATTGGCCCGCGAGTTCGGCTTTGATCATGTCGTACGAAGCGCGGTCGAGGAATTTCATAGCGGATGTGAGCACGGCGCTCTTTTTGTTCGGCATCATGCCTTCGTTGTATTGATCGACGTCGACGCCGACGACCCATACGTCTTTGCCGGTAGAGCGCCTCGTTTTCGCTTCGTTGATGACGCCGACGCCGACACCGCCTGCGGCAGCGTGGATGACTTTGACGCCTTTATCGAACATGGAAGCTGCAAGCTGCTGACCTGCCGCGACGTCGCTGAAAGTTCCCTGATAGATGACGTTTTCGGCTTTGATCGTTATCTTCGTGCCGAAGTTTTCGTTCGCGTATTTGATGCCCTGCTGCCATCCCCAGTTGAATTTTTGAACGGCGGGGATTTCCATGCCGCCGATAAAGCCGAAGCTGCCTTCTTTGACCTGCACCGCCGCCGCGACGCCCGCGATAAATGCCGACTGCTGTTCAAGCCACGAAATGGCCGCGACGTTCGGCGCCGTTTTGAATACGGAATAATCGGCATTGTGCGGTTTTCCGTCGAGGATGACGAATTTGACTTTCGGGTATTTGTCTTGCGCTGCGAAAACGGCGGTTTCGAATTTGAAGCCCGGGCAGACGATCATCTGATAGCCCGCATCCGCGAGGTTTCCGATTTCTTTGAGATAATCGGCTTCCGTCGTTCCCGCAGGTTTCAGATATTTACATTCGATGCCCATATCTTTTTGTGCACGGAGAATGCCTTCCCACGTGCCTTGGTTGAATGATTTGTCGTCGATGGTTCCGGCATCGGTTACCATGCCGACGCGGAGCGATTTTTTTCCGGCTGCCGAAGAATCGGCGTCTCCCATTGCAAAGACTGCACCGGCTGCAAGCAGTGCGCACAGAACTGCGATTGTTTTTTTCATTGTGTTCTCCCATAAAAACTTTTGCAGGAAATATCAATTTCCGAAAAAGTTTTTAGCCGTGCGCGTATGCGCACACGTTCAATAGTCGAGTTTGCAAAATAAAGTGTATCGTATTCATGCGATTTTTATCGAAACGACACGTATACACGTCTTCTGCAAACATCCAAGCAAACTCGAAATAAAAAGTGTCGGCGATATTTCAGACGACATTTTTTATCGTACCTCCTTGATATGTTTTATTACGAATAAGCAAGTATCGTGAAAATAGTATACCGAGCGAAAGCGTTAGTCAAGGGAGCGCATTGTATCGCCCGGCTTTGAAAACGGTGCCGGGCGATGATTTTACTTTGTCACAATGCATCCGCATTCCGATACTTTTTACAATACCTTCATATTCGACGACTTTTACGCTATTTTTTCAGAATAATAAAGCTCTTGGCAGCAACTTCCGAAGGAATCGTCGAAGACTCCGTTACGGAACCGGAACTCACATCAATAAGTTTTGTATAGCCTTCATGGCTAATAGATTGTTTTTCTGCGGTAGCATTAAAGTACACCAGGAAATCTTTCGTTGCATACTTCGTCAAGCCTGCCTTAAGCGTTTGTGCAGTTGCAGAAGAATTAGCGCCGAATGCGTCATGATTTCCCTTTCTTAAAGCGATTAAACCTTTGTACATATTATATACATCGGAGTAGGTGGTTTTAAAACCGAGATCGATAGCATTTATCGCATCGGGTTTATTGTAACTGTTTTCATCTCCTTGCTTTGTACGCAGGAATTCTTGTCCTCCGTTTATAAACGGCGTACCTTGAGCCAAGAATACGTATGCCGCAGCAAGCATGTCTTGCTTTTTAACGTCCTTCAGACCCTCCGCACCGATTTTGCCGAACAAATCGACGGGAGCTTTAGGCGGCGTTGTATAAGAACGAGAAATTGCCAGTTTATCAAACAGAGTATAGTTATCGTGACATTCGACATAATTGATAAAACGACCGATGACATCTACATCATACTTTGAGCCCAGCAAACCTTTTATTACAGCAGAGTCGGCAAATGTCCCTTGAACATGACCGAGCTTAAATCCGCCGAATTCGGCACCTTTAATGGCGTTGCGGAAATCGTCATCGAAGCAGGCAACTCCGTTGTTCGAATAAGTCTCATCAGCACACTCGTCTATACTGCCCTTTGTTCCTGCCGTGATTCCGTTTTTCACGCCGCTGGTGCCGCCCGTCCACGGTTCTCCGTACACCATAACGTTTTTATCGATGGCTGAAAGTTCTTTATAAATTTCTTTCATAGTCGATTTCTCTATGCAGCCCATTAAATCGAAACGGAATCCGTTCATGTGATAATCAAGCATCCAATGTTTTAACGATTCGATTATATACTTTTTGGACATAGGAGCAGCCGTATCGATTTCATTTCCGCAGCCGCTGCCGTTTATATAAGTTCCGTCCGCCGCCATATTGTAGTAATAGTAGGGAGCGGTCATATCATAAAGAGAATCCGTTCCCGTTCCGCTTGTGTGGTTGTATACGACATCCATAATCACGGCAATACCGGCTTCATGAAGTTTGTTTATCAAAGTACGCAGTTCAAGGACTGCTTGCGTTCCGTCCGTGTAACTGGCCGAAACATAGCGTCCTTCAGGGACATTATAGTGATACGGATTGTATCCCCAGTTGTAGTCGGTATTTGAATTCTTTTCCGCATAGTCAAAAACGGGAAGAAGCTGAACGTGGGTAACTCCTAAATCTCGAAGATGCGCAATAACTTTAGTCCCGTTTGCAATTTCAAGATATTTTCCGGTAGTGGCTGCATTTTCCACTTTTGACCAGTCGCGGATATGCATTTCGTAAATCACCGCATCCGTATAAGATTTTGTCTGTGTACCGTTATTGCCGAACGGGTTTTTGTAGTTTTCCTTTGTGCCGTAGTGCGCACCGGAAGGAATCGCAGATGTATCCGAATTTATATCTGCAATCTGCGCCGCAACGGAGTCCGCACCGGCAACTTTGGCATAAATATCACATACATCGTTTGATACGCCGCCGTTTGTAATTCTAAACTTATAATACTTGTAAGATGCAACGTTTACATTTGAAGCGGCCCATATTCCATTGCCGTCTTTTGTCATAGGTTGAATATGAGCGGGTGTTTCAAGTGAATTTGAATTATTAAAAAGTAAAAGTGTAACATCGCTTGCTAAAGGAGCCCAAGTTTTGAATGAAGCCGTAGACCCGTTCAGCGTAAGTCCCAAATCGGTTCCGGGATATTCATAATCGCCGTACTGGGCTTTCGTTGCAGCCGTCATTTCGACTTCCAGCCCTGTCGACGGTTTAAACTTGGGATGGCTTATAAACCACTTTTTGGAAGGATCAAGATTTCCGCCGGCTTTTATGTACAACGTATCGGCAAAATTGTTGCTGCGATCGGAACTTGACTTGTAATCATAGTTTTTTACGTCAACAACGGAGATTTCTCCCCCATTATCGGATTTCAAAACAAAACCGTTGGAAGCCGCACTTGTTTCAAGTCCGAACTTAACGGAAAGTTTCAGTTTTATGATATTTACATCTTCTGTCGCAGCGGAAACCAAACAGGGGTCAAAAGTCGGTTTAACGGAATACACGGAAGGATCCTTATTTATAACCATAAAATGTTTACCGTCGGTCAAAGACATAAAACGGTCGCCATCAACGTCCTTAATCCAATCTGCATTACGAACAATAAAATTCAACTTATCCTTAGTTGCAATAACATTTTGTATGTCGGTCAAACTTGAAGTCAGTGTACTGATATCCCAATAGGCAACAGTTTTTCCGTCAATAGTGCGTGAAACGGCTTTGCCCTTAGTCGCCTCATATCCCGGCCCTCCTTCGCCGCCTTCTTTCCAGAGCCACAGTCCCCAGTCTGCATATGTACCGTCAGGACGATAGTAGAAAAGAATTACTTTACTATCGGCAGGATCGATTTCCTGCGCCAATTTCGATGCGGCGAAAAGAGATTCGGGCGGCTGTCCTATGGTACCCGGTTCAACGGCTTGCGCTATTTTATTGCCGTCATCGGGACTTCCTGCACAGCCCGCAAAGAAGATGGCCGATACAAAAAGCACGGCAGCTCCGAATTTTAAAAACATGTTCTTCATAGAAACCTCCTGAGGAAACGCTGATTAACAGCTCATCTTTTTGATATTTTTCTCAAACCTGTTTTTCGTTGCATACTACTTCTCATAATTATGATTTTTGCGTACTTCGTCTCGGGGCAAAGTGTGCATATATACAAAACGCTCCGATACGGACTGACCGCACGGAGCGCTGTTTGAGATTGGAAAAGCGTTGTGCCGGCGTTACCGTACATAGGTCCCTCGTCATACACAATCGGACTGATCAAACTGTCCGCTATAGATATTATAATCCGTTTTCGCGCAGATTGCAATGCGCCGGCTTGCGAGATATCAAATAATGCGCTACACTCGTTTTATGAATGCAATTATCACCGTCGTCGGCTCGGATAAGGTCGGCATCATCGCAAAAGTGAGCGGCTTTCTCGCCGAGCACAAAGTCAATATAGCCGATATTTCGCAGACGATCCTTTCCGGTAATTTCGTTATGATGATGATGGTAGATCTCGACGGCGCCGATATTTCTATAGAAAACCTCCGCGCTGAAATGGATAAAACCGCAGACGCTATGGGCGTCGAAATCAACATCATGAGCGAAAAAGTGTTTTCCGCGATGCACCGGATTTGATCGTACCCGCAGGCGGATTTTGCGCCGAAAAAAAACGGATATTTGTCTTGACATATCGATTGAGATGATTATACATTTTATATGAGAGCTTCATGCAGTTTGAATGGGATGAAAAGAAAAATAATGAAAATATAAAAAAACACGGCATTTCATTCCTGCGTGCGGCACAGATTTTCTTTGATCCGAAGATGATCGATATGCCCGACATAGCACATTCGAATGAAAGCGAAGAACGATGGAACGGTATCGGTATGTGCGGGAGAGTTCTTTTTGTAGTGTATACGGAAAGAAATAATAAAATACGGATTATTTCAGCGAGAAAAGCGAATGAAAAGGAAAGAATCGAATACTACCGTAATTATGACCTCAGATGAAATCAAGAATCTTCCGCCGATGTCGAAAAAAGAACTTAAAGCGCTCGACGATGCAAATATAGTGTACGATGAAGATTGTCCCGAACTTACGGACGAACAGCTTCGACAGTTTAAGCCGCGATACGTAAATCATCCCGCTTCCGTACACGAAAAGCGGAAAGACGGAAAAATCTGTATCCCTATTGATTCCGATATTTTAAAGGCTTTGAAGTCGCCGCAAAAAGATTACGAAAAACGGATAAATACTATTTTGCGCCGCGTCGTATTGGGGTGATAAAAGCGCACTCGTTTTCCGATAAAAAAATACGGGCGATTCGAACCGCGTGATTCCATAGTGCGCACAGCCCGTCCGCCCGTACAAACGATTTTTCGAATTGATTTACGCGCCGCCGACACCCTTGTCGATCGAAGCGCCGGTCGCTTTATTTACGGTAAAATTGATAAGCAATACGAGTACGATGATCATGAGGTTGATCGCGTTGCCGTACTGCGTATAGCCTTTTTCGTTGAACTGCATGAGCATCGTCGTAAGCACTTTGTTTTGCGGCGTGACGAGGAGTGCGAACAGCGAAAGCTCTCTCATGCACGAAATAAACGGCAGCAAAAATCCCGACAGAAACGTCGCCTTTTGAATCGGAACGATGATGTGTGACATGCGCTTTATCCACGGCACGCCGACGATGACGGCGGCTTCTTCGATTTCGTTTGAAAGCTGCAGCATGGCGTTGACGCCGCTTCTCGATGCGAAGGGCAGATATTTTACCGAACCGATGAGCGCGAGGATAAAAAACGAACCGTATAAAAAAGGGATCTTCGTCGCAATCGAAAGGTAGATCGCGCCGAACGCCATCGACGGCATGAGGTACGGGAAAAACGCGAGGTTGTTGACGAAAGTTGCTAATTTCGATCCGCGACGTTTTCCGATCGCATAGCCGATAAGGATGCCGCTTGTGCCGGCGACGACGGAACACACGACCGACAGGCGGAGGCTGTTCCACAGCGTACGCCACACGTCGGCGCTCATGAGAATGCCCGCGTCCATGCCGTTTTCGAGGGCGGATTCGCCGCGTCCGATCCAAAAGTCGAGCGTAAAATTTTTCAGCGAATAATCGCCGGGCAGGAGAAGCATGGACTCAAGGGCAAAGGTGATGAGCGGCACGATCGCGATAAAGCACAAGAGGACGACGAGGACGGCAGAAAGCGGCGTCCTTGCGCCGCGAAGGTTCACGAGCGAAATCTGCGAAGATTTTCCGGTGATCGTCGTAAACGATTTTCGCCTGCCGGTAAACCATTGATTCAATCCCAATATGCCGATACCGAATAAAATCATCGTAAACGCGATGATGTATCCCTGCCCTTGGAAATTGCCGTTCATCATCGTGTACATCTTTGTCGTGAGCACCCAAAAGCGCACGGGCGATCCGAGAAAAACCGGAACGGCGTATGCGCTCATCGCGGAGGCGAACACGAGCAGAAAAGTCGAAAGAAGGGCGGGCATGACGATCGGCAGCGTAATTTTCCGCATGATCTTTGCGCGGCTCGCTTTTAAAATCGTCGCGGCTTCTTCGAGGTTTGCGTCCATATTGCGGAGGATGCCGCCGATGAGGATGTAGGCGAACGGCGAATAGTGAAGCCCGAGTACGACCGAGCAGGGAAAGATTCCGTAGACGAACCATTCCGGCATTGCGATGCCCGTAAGCGCCGTAAAGATGCCCGTGATACCCATACCGACGTTCGCATTTCTGAAAAAGTTCGTCCAAAACATCGCAAGCGTCCACGACGGCATGATATACGGAAAGACGAATACGAATGAAATGAATTTTTTATATTTGAGATTCGTTCTCGTAATGAGCCACGCGACCGATCCGCCGAAAAAAATCGCAATGACGGACGCGATGATCGCCATGAACACCGTGTTCAGCAGCGGACGATAAAAATTATTAACGGAATATTCGCCGCCGGTGAGCAGTCTCTTCCAGTGGTACGGAGTGAGTGCGCCGATCGGTTTGCGTATGAGCTGCATTTCCATCGGATGAACGCTGTAGGTTTCCAATACGAGCGAAAGCAGCGGATACAACGTCAGCGCCGCGAGCAAAACGAAAAATACGACAAGGATGACGTTCGCGGGGTTTTGAAAAAATGTCTTTATATGATTCGCCGCTTTTTTTGACATGACAGCTCCCATCAGGCTATTTGGTCAGATTTTTTGAAATGAATTCGAAAACGTCCGCGTACGCTTCATTGATGTATTCGGGGTCTTCCATGACGAGACGCGTTTTCCAATACGAAAGCGGCTGATCGCCTTTGTTTACCGGAATACTCGTATTTGAAGAATATGCGCCGATGTCTTTGCCCCACGGAGCGAATCCCGCAGACGATACCAAATGTTCGACAAAGAGCATGGACGTGTAGGGCATCGTCGTTGTTTTGACGATCTGGGCATAAAGCGGATACATAAAGCCTGCAAAGGGCTCAACCGTCGTATTTTTGCCGTCCGCATAGTACGAAGCGACTTCGAGATTTTCGGTACGCACGGTTTTCGAACGGAGCTTGCTCAAAACGAAAAGACCGATTTTTCCCGACGCTTCGGCATTTGAAATCTGTTCGGCCATCGTCGTATCCGAATTGCCGAAGGAGCAGTTGTGCAGGAATTCCGCGATCCATTTATAGCCGGCGTTTTTATAACTGCCGAGCTGAATGTCTTTTCCGTATAAGTTTTTATACGCTTTTGCAAGCTTGTCCGACCATGTTTTATTCGTCAGCATGATAAGAAAATTTTCGTTTACCTTTTCCGTTTCGGGGCTCTTAAAAAATACCCTGCCTTTCATCGCGGGTTCGGTCAGCTGCCATACGTTCGTGATTGCCGGAACGTTCGAACCGACGGTGTTGAAGATAAACAATTTATCGATGTATTGCTGTACGAGCGGCATTCTGTCCGAAGCGTCGATATTTGAAGCGACGGAAGAAGGTACATAATTCAAAAGATTGCCCGTATCGACCATCTGTACTTTCATAACCGCCCCGTTTTGCGTCAGCACGACGTCCGCACCGTCGATTTTGCCGCTGATTTCAGCCTGCAGTTTCGTATAGATTTCACTGTCTTTGACGTTCGTCGTTTCGACGTCGATGCCGTATAATTCGGTAAAGGCTTTTGCCGCCCTTGCGATGCGCGAACTCGTTCCGTACGCTTTGAATACGGTACCGGCAGATTTTGCCGCCGCCGCTTCTTCTTTCGCTTTTGCGACGAGTTCATCGTGCGACATGTTTTTTGCCGCGTCGATCGTTTGCTTGACGTTCATCTTTTGCGCATTTTTTGAACAGGAAGCGAGTACGCACAGCGATGCGCATAAAACGATTCCGGTCAGTATTTTTTTCATAGAAATCCTCCAAATAAATTTCATAACGATTTGATTTTTTTATATGGCGGGCTGAAATTACCGTTCAGCCGACAATATTTCATTGTACTACGGATTTTTGTTATGTGTCAAATATTTCATTTTTTAAAATGTGATGATCTCTTCATACACTTGAATTGCGAACTGATCGGTCATACCGGAAATATATTCGATGACGCATTTTTGGTACGACTCGTTGTCGTTTATATCGAAGACGTCGGCGGTATTGCAACGGAGAATCCGTTTTTTATCCGGGTGCCCGAGCGGCGCATAGTTTGCATATTTGACGAGCCAGTCTTCATAGGTTATGCACAGAGAGGGATAATAGCGCAGCGCTTGTCCCGCACGCCCGTTTTGCGCATAGGGTTGTACGCGCATGAGCACTTCGTACAGCGTTTTGATGATATTCGACGCGTAGTGCATGAATTCTTCTATGCGCCAGTGCGCATAGATCCGCCGGTAATTGAATTTTTTCAGTTCGATGATAAAACGGAAATACTCGTCCGAAAAACGCAAGCCGCCTTCGGGACTCGACTGCGTACACAAGTCGACGATTAAATCGTTTATCAACACGGTCGTATTGACCGCTTTACCGCTTCGGAACGCACCCTTCGCTTTGCCGTCGATGCCGAGCGTCGTCGCGACGATTTCGCGCAGTTCGCGGTACGACGTCATATCGAGCATGTGGTATGTCCGCGCGTCTTCGATGTCGCGTCCCAAATACGCGATCTTGTCGGCGATCTTTACGACGCAGCCTTCCCACGTGTACGGCTGTACGATGCCCGGCCGCTTTATCGAATAGAGATCGATCGCTTCAGTCCGCGGCACGATGCCCTGCTGATCGATTTCGCCGCAGTGGCAGATAAGCCCGTCTCGCACCGCATACGTCAAATTGAGCGGCTGTTCTATCCCGTCGGGATCGGCAAGCGTTTCGATATAGTCTGCAAAAAAAAGACTGTTCCGCTCATGCCAAAATTTTTTCGGCGCGTTCACGCCCGTTTTTTGTTCAAGCAGCGAATTGAGGCAATTTTCTCCGTGATGACCGAAAGGCGCATGTCCGATATCGTGACCGATCGCGATTGCAGCGGCAAGCTTTTCGTTCAAGCCGAGATATTTTGCGATTTCGGATGCGACCGAAGCGACGTGCAGTACGTGTTCCATGCGCGTACAGGTGTGATCGTTGTGCGGCGCAAAAAAAACCTGCGTTTTATGCTTTAAGCGGCTGAACGCGCGGGAGTGCAAAAGCCGTGTATAATCGCGCTCGAAGTCGGATCGGATTTCGTTGCCTCTTCCGTACAACGGCACTTCGCGTTTTATACATTCCGCCCAATTTTTGCTTTCGGGACAGCATCGCACATCTTTAAAAGAATCTTTCATACAGCGGTTATTATATCACGGAAAAAGAACGGGAGTAAGTGCGCGGTTAAAAAAATAAGGCCACTGTTAAAAGGAGGAAAAACAGTGACCTTTGCGTTTGCATATAATGCTTACATTCTATAAACGACGGATACGGAAAATAGTTACAACCGAAAGAAATTTTATGAAAATTACAAAGCGTAAGGTCGATAAATCTGCGGCACGTAGGTTCGCAATACAATCGTGTGATTTACCTGCGGCTTTTTTTTCTGTATACTTTTTTAACTATGGAAATGAAATGGGTCGTGCTCGCGCTTGCCGTTATGATGTATGCGCTCGTCATCATCGTGCAGCATAAAAAAATCGTATTTACATCGGCGGCGGCGCTCGTCATCCTGCTGCTGGGTGCGATATTTCCGGAAAGCATTTTTTCTTCCGGCGGAGTTCCGCTTCGCGCCTATCCTTTCATACACGCGTTCACATCCCTTGTCAACTGGAACGTGCTCATGATCTATGTGGGGAGCATGATAATAGCCGCGCTCTTTATCTATTCGCGGATGCCCGCGTATATTGCGGACATCATGGTGGAAAAAGCGCCGAACACCGGAATCGCAATCGTGCTCATCCTCGCGATGACAGGGATTATTTCGATCTTCGTCGAAAACGTTGCGACAGTGCTCGTCATGGCGCCGATAGCGCTTGCGCTGTGCAAAAAGCTTAAAATCGATCCGACGTATTTTATGATAGGACTTGCCGTCATGTCGAATCTTGAAGGAACCGCGACGCTCGTCGGAGATCCGCAGTCGATGATCTTTGCAAGTTACGCGGGGTATACGTTCAACGATTTTTTCGTACACGCGGCAAAGCCGTCGATTTTTTTCTTTATCCAAACGGGTATGATTACCGGCTGCCTGTATTTTTATCTGTTCTTTGCAAAGCAAAAAGAAAAACCCGATTTGGATAAAAGCGAAGTGATTTCGCCTCTTCCGTTCTTTCTCCTGCTCGCGATGATCTTCGGTCTGGCCGCAATTTCGTTTTTGCATTTCGATTGCGAATTTTTGTCGGGACTGTACGTGCTTGCACTCGGCATTGCGGGTGTGCTGTGGTTCCGATTTGTACAGCGTCGGTCGCTGCGAGAAACGTGGCTGCTTATCAAAGGACTCGATTGGGAAACGATCGCGTTTTTGATCGGCATATTTATCGTCGTCGGCGCCATTTCGGAAACGGGGCTGCTCTCCGATTTTGCTCATACCCTTGCGCGCATTACCGGAGGCAATGTCTTCGTCGGCTTTATGCTGATCCTTACCGTATCGGTTGTGATTTCCGGCTTTGTCGACAATGTACCGTATATTATCGTCATGCTGCCTGTCGCGCAGACGCTCGCTTCCCGGATGGATCTCGCCGCCGAATTGTATATGTTTGCACTCCTCATCGGTTCCTGTCTCGGCGGCAATTTGACACCTTTCGGAGCGAGTGCAAACGTCGTTGCGATGGGTATTCTCAAACGAGAAGGGTATCCGGTCGATTTTGCCGGTTGGCTTAAAACAGGAGCGCCCTTTACGATTTTGACGACGGCAGCTGCAGCCGCGGCACTGTGGTTTGTGTGGACCTAGCGTACATTGGGATATTGCAAAATGTGTATAAGCTTTGTGTCCCGTGTGACGGTAACGTACTTCTCGCTTTGCGTCTTGTGTGTGTAATCAAACGTCACGATACGGGGCATCGAAACGCAGCAGACGGATTTTCGCCGAAAGCATAGAGGCTGTCTCAAAAGTCGGTTACTTTTTCGACAGCTCTTTTCGAAGCTCGGCTTATTAATTTTTATTTTTTAAGATATCGCGGATTTCTTCGAGCAGCACGATATCGGCGGGTTTGGCGACAGGTGCTTCTTCTTTCTCTTCCTTTTTCTTAAAGCGCTCGAAGATTCTGACGACGACAAAGATACAGATTGCGACGATTAAAAAATCGACGACGGTTTGAATGAAATTGCCGTATGCGACCGTCGCTTCGCCGATCTTTACGCTTAAGCTCGTAAAATCGATGCCGCCGATCAACAGACCGATAAGCGGCATGATCATATCGTTGACGAGGCTCGAAATGATTTTGCCGAACGCGCCGCCGATGATGACGCCGACCGCCATATCGACGACATTGCCGCGCGAAATGAATTTTTTAAAAGCCGTCGCTTCTTTCGAAGCTGCGGAAAAACCGCCTTTCAAATTGAACTTGTTTTCCGAATTGTTTTCACTCATGAGATACTCCTCTTGCTTGCTTAATACGATAGTGTCAGAATATGCTTTGTTCGACGTTCTGTCAATGAGGGATCTGTATAAAGAGGCAAGCGGAATATCTGATCGGCGTCCTGTTCATATATTGATCAAAACTAGGCCTTTGTGATACTATTGTTGACAATTCGGGCCATTAGCTCAGTCGGTTAGAGCAGAGGACTCATAATCCTTTGGTCCCCGGTTCAAGTCCAGGATGGCCCAAAAAAATTAACAAAAAACCCGCAAGGTAATCCTTGCGGGTTTTTTGTTAAAACGGTGTACACTATTTCAATACTTTTGAAATGATGTATTTGGAAACGTTCATGCCGGCTTTTTCAGCAAGCTTTTGGATTTTCTCCCATTTTACATCATCGCATGAAATAGAGTGCGATTTTGACGCTTCGGCAGGATTCTTTGCTTTGCGTGGCGTTTTTACGACCGCTTTTTTTACGGCTGTCTTTGTTGTTGCTTTCATATTAATAAATATACCCTAACGCGAAAAATAAATCAATACGGAAAAGAAAAATAACAAATTATTAATATTAACGAATTTGAGGCGCGCTTGCATCGCCGCGCTTAAAACAAGTATAATGTACCGTGCACGATTATCCCGATCTTGTTAAGCAGCTGCCGATCGCTCCGTATCTGGACGATATCTGCGTCTCTCTTAAATCTTCCGGTTCTCATTCTCTCATACTTACGGCGGAAACGGGTGCGGGAAAATCGACTGCGCTTCCGCTCGCGCTTCTCAATCACTTTTCGGGGAAAATTATTATGCTCGAACCGCGGAGGATCGCATCTCTTTCCGTCGCATCTCGTGTTTCGACGCTGCTCGGAGAGGAGATCGGGAAAACCGCAGGTTATGTGATGCGCCTCGAATCGAGAGTATCGGAGGTTACGCGCTTTACCGTTATGACGGAAGCCGTTTTGACGCGCATGCTGCAGGATGATTTGCTTTTGGACGGCGTTTCCGTCGTCGTCCTCGATGAATTTCACGAGCGATCCGTGCAGGCCGATCTCGCGCTTGCGTTTTTAAAAGAGACAATGTCACTTCGCGGCGATTTATACGTCGTCGTCATGTCGGCGACGATCGATACGGCATCGCTGTCGTCGTATCTCGCAGCCGGAGGTGAAGCTGTACCGGTGTTTGCCGTACCCGGCCGTCAATTTCCGGTCGACGTCGAATACGCAGGTGCCCTGCTTCCGTCGGATGCGGTGATGCGGGAATTGAGGAAGCGGGATAGGGGAAGCATCCTCGTATTTCTTCCGGGTATAGCCGATATTCGAAAAACCGCGGCGGAACTCGAACGCGAAAGTGTCGACGCGGATATTTTGCTTTTGCACAGTTCGATCGATTTCGATGAACAAAAAAAAGTGCTCTCTCCTCCGAATGACTTTTCTCGCCGCCGCGTTATTTTATCGTCGTCGATCGCAGAGACGTCTCTTTCCGTTCCCGGCGTAAGCGTCGTCATCGATTCTGGTTTGGCAAGAATCAATCGCATGAACGTCGCCGCCGGTATGGAGATGCTCGTCACCGAAACCGAAAGCGTCTTTTCGGCGGAGCAGCGGAAGGGCAGAGCGGGACGCATGAGAAGCGGCCGGTGCGTGCGCTTGTGGTGCGAAAACGACGTACGCGTTGCAGAGACGACTTCCGAAATACTTCGCACCGATTTAACCGAACTCGTACTCGAATGTGCCGAACGGGGCGTTTACAGGCGCGATGCGCTTTCATGGCTCACACCTCCGAGTGCTGCCGCTTGGAAGAGCGCACAAAAATTATTAATTGCGCTCGGCTGTTTGACTGCGGAAGACAAGACGGATGCGGAAAATTCCGTGCGTATCACTTCACTCGGCAAAGCCGCTCTCACACTCGGTCTGCACCCGCGCCTTGCCTGCGTTGCGCTTTCGGTACTCAGCTTCGGAAACGTCGGCGAAAGTGCAGATAAAAAAAGCGGGATATCCAAAAAAGAGCGCGGCGGCCTTGCGCCCTGTGTCGAAGCGGCGCTTCAATGCGTGCTCGCGTATTCTCCTTATGCGGATTCTCCGGCCGCCTTGCAAAAACGTTTTTTTTCCGATCTTGTAAAGCGGCTTGCAAAATGCGCATACCGTTTTCCCGATCTGTGCGGAAATTCCGGCTCGGAGGACTCGAGCGATGTTACCGCCGCCGTTTTGCTGCTTGCAGGATTTCCCGACCGCATTGCGCATTTGGAAGGGGACGGTACGTATCGATTTCCGTCAGGCCGCGTCGCATCCCTTCCTAAAAAGGATCGTGACGCTTTTCGCGTGTTTTCCGAGTGGATCGTTGCGCCCGTCGTGGATGCGGGAGAAAAGGAAGGCCGTATCTATCGATGGGAAGCGCTCTCTGCGGAAGAAGCGGAAGCATGGCTTTCGGTGCGGAGCGAAACGTATACGGAAACGGAATTTGCGGAAGGAACTCATTCGCTTCGAAAAACCGAATACACTTGTTTCGGAAAAATCGTATTGGCGGAAAGACGCGTCGCCGTGCAGGATGGAGATTTTGCATACGCCGTGTGCCGTGCAGTCGAAAAGAACGGCATTACAAGGCTTCCGTTCGGTGAAAAGACGAAAGCGTTTTTAGCGCGTGTGCGTTTTTATGAAGCTCATACGAGAGCCTTCCGCACAGTCGACGACGGCTCTCCGGTAAGCGTTGTCGGTACGTATACGATCGCAAAGTCGTCCGAAGAAAATTTAATAAAAACCGTACGCGAATGGCTCCCGCCTTTTTTGACGGGAACTACGCTCCGCGAAAACGCGGTATACGATGCGCTTTATTATTATCTTGACGGAGCGAAGGTCGATAAAAATGTGCCGCAAACGATTGTGCTCGCGAATGGAAAATCCTGTACGCTTTTATACGATACGGCCGCGGAAGGAATTATTCGACCGACGATCGAAATAATCGTCCAGAAGATTTTCGGCTGTTTTGAAACACCCCGCGTTATGGGTGTGCCGGTGCTTTTCAAACTGCTTTCTCCCGCGAGACGCCCGCTTCAAATTACCGACGATCTTGCAGGTTTTTGGAGCGGCGCGTGGCCGGAAATCTGCAAAGAGATGAAAGGCCGATATCCGAAACACAACTGGGATTACCGCGCCGCCGAGAGGGAATAACTCCGATCGGATTCTATTTGTGCATCAGGCTACGTTGATTAAGTTTGCCGCTCATCTGATAGACGATGCCGGTTTTTCGAGATACTCCATTATAAATTTTTGATTTCCGCTTCCGAGAGGCCGGTCGCTTTTGCTATCGCTTCAAGACTCATCTGCATACCCGATAAAATTTTTGCCGTCTCTCGCTTTGCTTGATAAGCTCCCGCAGCAATGCCGTCGCGTCGACCTTGTAAGAGTCCGTCTCTCCTGCCTTTGCGTATTCCCGTAGCAACGCCCCGCTCAAAGCCGATCTTTTCACCCAGCTGTAAACTTTCTCTGCGTAAGTCATCTTCATGAATATTCAACGACATATACCAGCTCCTGAACTTTTCGTTCCGTTTCGCTTTTTCGACAAGCGCATCGATCTGCTGCGTAAAACCGCTCGTCGCCCGCCTCTCGCAAAGATACTGCAACAAGGCGCTCAATTCAGCTTCTCTCTCTTTACCGTAGGCACCCACATTATAAAATACTTTATACGATTTGTCATCAAGAAAAAGAGTGCCGTCGGCGGTACAGATATTGCGGAATTCGTAGACAGGTAAGCTTTTGCCGAAGGGATCCTGCGTACAGATAAAAATGACGTAGCTCTCTTTTAATTCCGCATAGCTTTGTCCGCGTAAGAGGTTATCGACATCCATAAGGCTTTGGTAATAGCGTGTGCGTTTGGGAAGAAAAGGCGGAATCGACGTTTGAATTTCGATATCAAATACACGCTCCGAGTCGGAAACATAAACGTCGAGGCGGATGCCCTTGCTTTCGTAAAACGGAGTGATCGTTTTTTGCAGCGAGGGATATTCGATTTTACCGACTTTGATGTGTAATAAGCGCTCCAATACGCCTTTACAAATTCCTTTGTTTTTCATGACCGTACCGAACATAAAGTCGTCGGTAAAGGTGAGTTCTTCGACGGGTTTATGGGTATATTCCATAGCTGCACCTTCGGTTATTGAGATAGCGCGGCAAGGGAGCCGCTGATCTATATATCGCCGATAAAGTGATAAATTACGCGGTTTTTTATGAAAAATATACGGAAATATTCCGAACGGCGGTTCCGTAGCTCCTTCTCTAAAAGTGCTTCAAAAAACTCCGAAATCGCAACATCTCCGCGATATATATAGCGGAGGTTTTATGGTAAAACACAATCGCCGATATAAAGATTCGGTGTTCGTCGACTTTTTCGGCGAAGACAAAAACGCAAAGGCAAACTTCCTCGCTCTCTACAACGCATTGCATGGGACAGAACTTGACGCATCGACTGAATTGGAACCGCTGCGGCTCGAACAGGTGATGTATATGGCGTTCCGCAACGATGTCGCCTGCCTCGTCGACGGAAAGATCATCATATTGGTCGAACACCAATCGACTGTCAACGCGAACATGCCGTTGCGCTTTTTGCAATACGCAGCCCGTCTCTACGAACGTATCCAAAATCCGCGCGACCGCTATCTCCGCAGATTGAAAAAGATCCCGACGCCCGAATTCTACGTGTTCTATAACGGGGAAGAAGATTACCCCGAAACCGTGACATTACGCCTCTCCGATGCCTTTATGACGATGCCTGAAAAACCTGCTCTCGAAGTCGTTGTCAGTGTGACGAATATCAATTATAATAAGGGAAGTGAAATCTTACATACGTGCAAACCGTTAAAAGAGTACACGCTGTTCGTAGAAGCCGTGAGAAGACATACGAAGCTCGACAGTGAAAACGGCTTTCAGAACGCGATCAAAGAGTGCATACAAAACGACATCTTACGGGAATACTTACAGCGGAAGTCAAAGGAGGTGATGAACATGTTAATTGCCGAATACGATTACGATGTCGACATTGCCGTGCAGCGGGAAGAAGAAAGAGAAATTGCACTGAAAGAAGGCATTGCACAGGGTGAAGCGAAAGGCTCACATCAAAAAGCGCTTGAAACGGCAAAGTTGATGAAGCAGGCACATTGCAAACTTGATTTTATTACGCAAATTACCGGCCTCACCGAAGCGGAAATCGAACAACTGTAAGCCGAGCCGTCCCGCGCGGCAGCAATTCGTCACATCTCCGATTCGGCGTGCCCGCTCTGAAAACAATAATTGATAAAACGAAAATATCACGTGTCCTTGATAAATAATTAATAAAAGTTGTGAAAATCAGCGGAATATGTTATAATAATCATAAGATAGTGGAAAGGTTCGGCATCGGAAGACGTGCATCTTACAAAAGTTTTCAGAGGAGGTTTATGATGACTGTAAACAAGATGAACCCTGTACATCTGTATAGGGGGGGGGGAGCTCGGTAAAGCCCTTTTAAAAAAAGTACCGATTATAGCGGGCGCCTTGCTTTTTGCCGCAGCGCTCATTTTTACAGGCTGTTCGAACGACAGCGGTTCGGACGGAGGCGGAACCCCGCCCACGTCGTTCGCCGTAACCTTCGGTGTAGACGGGGGGAACGGCACGCTCAAAGCAGAAGTCGGGGGCACCGAAATCAATTCGGGTGATGCAGTCGAAAAGGGCAAAATCGTAACCTTTACGGCAAAGAAGAATGACGATTTTGTCGTAGACAAGTGGTCGGTTTCACACGGCAGCTTTGAAAGCGGTACCGGTACGGAAGGTAACAATACTGCAAAAGTGACAGTAACGGCAGCCGTAACGGTAAAGGTGAGTTTTAAGGCCAAGCCTGCAGGAACCGTTAAGTATACCGTAGAGCACCATAAGCAAAACGTTACGGGCGATGAGTATACTAAGGCGGAAGAAGAAACCAAGTACGGCAAGCCGGCTGAAAACACTCAAGCAGAGGCCAAAACCTATGAAGGCTTTAATGCAAAACCCATAATTCAAAAAACGATAGCCGAAGACGGCACAACAGTAGTAAAAGTTTATTACGACAGAAAAGAAATCAGTCTTAGTCTTAATTTGGACGGAGGCGGCACGAGTACACCTCTTACTGACGGCAAACTTAAAGGCAGGTTTGAAGCACCTGTAACGGTAGCGGACCCGACAAAAGCAGGCTATGCCTTTGACGGCTGGACACCGCCTCTTCCCGCAACGTTCCCTGCCGAAGACGGCACACACACTGCACAGTGGAAAGCGCTTACTAAAATTACTTTCAGCGTAGAAGGCGGGAACGGCACGCTTAAAGCGAAGGCGGACGGAGGCACGGAAACGGAGACGAGTCCCATAAGCGTCGAAAAGGGCAAAACGGTAACCTTTACGGCAAATCCCGACTCCGGTTACAAAGTAAAGGAATGGAAGGCAGACGGCGTTGCCGTTCCGGGCAACACGACGAATTCTTATGCCTTCACCGTTACCAAAGCGGCCGACGTAAAGGTGAGCTTTGAAGCGCTTCCGCCCGGCGAAGCTTCGTATACGGTAAAGCACTATCAGGAAGGAACGGACGGGAACTATCCTGCAGAGCCGACGGAAAGCGAAAATAAAAGCGGCACATCGGGAGACCCCGTCGTATACACGCCGAAAACCGGCGGAGCCTACGAGGGCTTTACCTACAATTCCGCTCTCACCAAAGTAAACGGAATCGTACAGACAGCCGGCACGATAGCCGCCGACGGCAGTACCGTTGTAAAACTCTATTACGAGCGCAATACGGTGAACGTAACCTTTAAACTTGCAGGCGGTAACATTGCAGGCAATGCGACCGATGTCGTAAAATCCGGCAAATACGGCACAGCTTTGGAAGTTCCCGCCGATCCCGTAAAAGCGGATTCCGTTTTTAAAGGATGGACACCCGCACTGCCTTCACCTTTAGTCTTCCCCGCTGCAAATGCGGAATATACCGCAAACTGGGCGCTGCTTTATACTATCAATTTCAGCGTGGACGGCGGAAACGGCACGCTCACGGCAAAAGTTGACGGCAGCGGAATCAGTTCGGGCGATACGGTCGAACAGGGTAAAACCGTCGTCTTTACCGCGACGCCCGCCAACACCAACTTTGCCGTAGACAAGTGGACAAACGGCGGCAGCGACATACCCGAAGCGGGAGCGAACGAAACGTACAACCACACGGTAACGGCGGATGCAAACATCAAAGTAAAGTTCAAATATACGGGAGCCGATCTCGCGCTGAGCGATCAGGAGTTTACCAAGGAGATGGGGCAAAGCTTTACCTATAAGCTGGTAACGGCAGGCTCGGGCAGTTACACGGCAACGCCTGAAACGGCGGGTATCATCTCGCTCGGTACGGCAAACTTGAACAGTCATGGCAACATCACGGTAACGTGCATCAACGCCGGTACAACGAAAATACGGATAACCGATACGTCAAGCGGACAAACCGCCCTTTCAGGTACCATTACCGTAACGCCCGCCGTCGTCATACCAGACTACTTTGCAGAAGCCGGCGTGCGCTACCACGTAACGGATAAAACGCCCGGCCAGAGAAAGGTGAGCGTAACTGCCAAGACAGGTCCCGGAACTCATCCGCCGTACACGGGAACTACGCTTTTCATACCGAAAGAGGTTATACACAACAGCGTAACCTACACGGTAACGGGCGTAGAGGAACTTGGCTACTGGGGAACTACCCTGCAAAGTGTAACGGTCGCACCCGATAATGCTTACCTTTCTTCCCAAGACGGCGTGCTCTTTAACAATGATAATAACAATAAAACCGTACTCCTTTGGTATCCGCGCGCTAAAACGGATGCTTCTTACTCCGTTCCTCCAGGCGTAATAAAGTTGGAAAGAGGGTCTTTTAGAGATGTTCCCGCACTGCAAACCATAACGCTGCCCGGCAGCTTAAAGCGTATTGAAGCCTATGTATTTACCGGCTGCCCAAACATTGCAACGCTTGTGCTGCCGACCTCGTTGGAATTTATCGGCGACAATTCAATGAACGGCTTAAAAGTGACTTCGATGGTTGTGCCGGAAAACGTAAAAGCTCTTGACGGCTACTGTCTTTCGAGCTGTAATAATTTGGCATCAGTCGAACTGCCTTCAACACTTAAACAGATAACCTGGTATTCCTTTTCTCACTGTCCTGCCCTGACAACGGTAACGTGCAGAGCGGCAACCCCGCCGGATATTGCAGCGGGCGGTAATGTGTTTGGCGGAAGCACGCCCATCGCATCCGCAACGCTTAAAGTGCCTTCCGGCACCGAAAGCGCCTACCGAACCGCAGAAGGCTGGAAAGACTTCGGCACGATTGTGGCAATAACGCCGTGAGGAACGGGTAATGGTTTTAATTGGTAATGTATAATTGTTAATTCAATTACACATTGAAAAACGGATTGACCGCTCTCAAGTCGGAAAAAGCTTCGGCTTGAGGGCGGTTTTTTGTGTGTGAGGGGGCAATTGCCGGCCGGCGGCTTTATTGTTTTGCATCGGGGTATGTTTATTAAAAAATCGAAGTCTTAATAAGTTTTATATTGGCGGCTCTGCCGACGGAAAGCGTCGCCGTTTTTTTTGTCGCTTCGATACGCACGGTCGTTTCCGCATCTCCGCTCGCTTTTGAAAGCGAAAGCGGCGTACACAAAATCGTTTCGAGTTTTGCCGAACCGTCAGCTTTCGGCATACGCACTTCGATCATGTCGCCGGATGCGATCGCGCTTTCAACGAGACGCACTTTGCCGAGAAAATCCATGCCGCCCGCTTCGGCACCTTCGGAGCGAACGGTATCTTTGCCGAGCTGTTCCGCCGACAAAATGATTTTATTGTTTATTCGGGCTGAAAGATTTTCTTTTTGCACTTTGGAAAGATCGAGCGAAGCGAGCGTGCGGTGCAGATCCGAAAGCAGTTTGTCGCGCTGTTTTTTTTCGGGGCGGGCGGCGTTCTTTTTCCGAATGTTTTTGAATCGGTTTTCACCACTTCCGATCGGTGGAAATGACGGTGGCGTACGGTCGGCTGTGTCGCTTTTCGTTCGTGCGGATGATTCGATACTTCGTTGCTCTGCGTCGAGATTATTGATTTTTCCGATGCAATCGAAGCCCGCCTCTTTACCGAATGCCGCCGCATCTTCATCGTTCCGAATGTTCAAGAGATAGATTCCCTCCGCCAATTTTGTTTGAATAAAGCGTGCCGCCTTAGGATTTTTTTCGATGAGCTTCGAATTCTTTTCGTCGAGTTTTAAAACGTAGCCCGTATACAAAATCGCCGACGAATAGAGCTGCTGCCAGTCTTCGATGCTGACGCGGAGATTTTGAGGAATGCCGTGCGAGGCGTATTTTTCGAGCAGCGAGCAGATCGTCTCGGCCGTGTATCCGAAATCGAAGGCTCGGATCACCGACGCTTTATCGATTTCGAATTCGACCGTCGTATCGAAATTGACGATGCGCAAAAAAATCGACAGCGGCAAAAGCGTTTTGAGCGGGAGCCCCGGCAAAAGCCTGACCGTAAAGCCCGAATTGATCGAAACGAATCGTGCGCTCGTATTCGTTTTTTCTTCATCCGAAAGCGCTTTTCCGACGCGGTAAATCGCATCTCCTTCTTTCGTCTTTCCGGCGACGGAAAAGAGACCGAACGTTTCCGCAGCATCGACGATGCGTTCAAAAGGCGGCCGCGCATCGCTTCCGTCGTCGTTTTTGCCGTGCGACCGATCGATGAGCGCACGGAAACGGCTTTGCGTCCGTTCGGAACTTCCGAGCAGCGACATACATCTGAGGAGGGTGCGTTTCGTAACGCCTGAACCGGGAAGGGATGCAGCAAGGTCGAGAACGAGTTCGGCGTACGAGCGAAGTCCTTCCCGATCGAGCGAAGCGCTTGATGCAGCCGCAAGGTATGCGTATTGCTTTTTCGGAAAAAGATCCGCGAACGAAAGCAATCGCGCGTAATCGACGGATATGCCGTTTTCGTTTCGTTTGACGAGCGACAAATTCAATAATGCGGTAATGAGCGTTTGAACGGGGGCGGTTCCGCAGGCGAACACTGTTTTCAAGTGCGCCGCATTGATTTTTTTTAAACTGCCGTCCGCTTTGCAAAGGTCCGGCTTTTCGGCAATATAGCAAACGACGGAGGCGATAAATTCGGGCGAAATCGAAAAGCTTCCGCCTTCCGTGCGGGATGCGTACTGCGCTTCGGGGATAATGCGCGCGATATCGATACGAGGAGCAAGCAAATCTTCAAGCAGCGGATTTATGTACAGACGTTCGGAGCAGTCTTTGTCCGATTCGTCTTTATAAATTATTAATCTGTCGGTGAGATTTGAAATCCGTGCGGCAATTTCCGAAGAAACGTATTCTCCGGAAAAAAAATCCGAAAGTTTTTTTTGCGGCGCTTCGGGGATGAGGATGAGGGCAGTGATGATTTTTTCGTCGAAGTCGTCGAGCAGGGCGAGGAGATTTTTTCTGTTTTGCTCCCTGCAAAAAAAAGAAGACAGCTGTTCGATGAGGTTTTGTTTGTTGTACGGCGTTTTTATTTTTCCGAGATAAGCGCGCAGTATATCGAAAAAGCGGCTGTCGGGGAGCATCGCAAGAGAGGCTTGCCATAAAGCCGTGCGCCGTTTTTTATCGGATTCGTTCAGCATAAGCCCTCTTCCGTAATTTCATCGAAATCGCTTTCGTCGCGATATCTTACAATGCGGTACGAATATCCCTGCTCCGCGAGAAATTTCTGCCGGTTCGCACCGAAGTCTTCTTCGACCGTGTTCCGCGTGATGAGCGTAAAAAAACGCGCCGTGCGTTCTTTCGGTCTGAGTATGCGCCCGAGCCGCTGTGCTTCTTCCTGACGGCTTCCGAAAGTGCCCGACACTTGAATCGCGAGCGATGCGTCCGGCAGGTCGATCGCAAAGTTTGCGACTTTCGACACTACGAGTACGTGCAGCTTGCCGCTTCGGAACTCGCCGTAAATCGCATCGCGTTCGGATACGGGCGTCTTTCCGGTGATGATCGGAGCGTGCAGCATACGCGCGAGCTTTTCGAGCTGGTCGATGTACTGTCCGATAACGAGGATTTTATCCTTCGGAAAACGATCGATAATTTCCCGTACGACCCGATCCTTTATCGGATTTTCGCTTGCGATGCGATGCTTCGTGCGCGCGTTTGCGACGGCGTATCGGATCTCTTCATCGGCATCCAAATCGAGACGCACTTCGATGCACTCCGCAGAGGCGATCCAGCCGGACTGTTCGAGTTCTTTCCACGGAACGTCGTAACGCTTCGGCCCGACGAGGCTGAACACATAGCTTTCGCAGCCGTCTTCCCGCACGAGCGTCGCCGTCAGCCCCACGCGGCGCACCGCCTGCAATTCCGCAACGACGCGGAAAACGGGAGCGGGCAGCATGTGCACTTCGTCGTAGAGTATCAACCCCCACGCTCGTTTTCGAAACAGAGAAAAGTGCGGATACGGTCCGTCTTTTTCCGGCCGCCACGTCAATATCTGATACGTCGCGACAGTCACCGGCTTAATCGATTTTTCTGCGCCCGTGTATTCGGCGATATCGTCCGCAGTGAGATTCGTTTTGTCGATGAGTTCCGCGATCCACTGATGGACGGCCGTAATATTCGTCGTAACGATGAGCGTACTCGTTTTGAGCATATCCATGATCTGCATGCCGACGATCGTTTTGCCGGCACCGCACGGAAGCACGATCGTGCCGAATCCCGTGCCGGGGCCTTTGTCCCCGACGAGCGCTTTCGCCGCTTCAATCTGGTATTCGCGGACGATAAGCGGAGAGCCGTTCGACGTCGTTTTCTGCAGGCGGATATCGAGCGCTTCTCCGTCTGCAAGCGGCACTTCGTCTTTTACCGGCCAGCCCGTCTTTATCAATTCCTGCTTTACCGTGCCGCGGTCGGTGAGGCGGACACGAAAGCAACGGCCGCCGTCTTCATCGATTGATAAATATTTTGCAAGCGATCGGTTTGCGCACAGTTCGCGGTAGATGCGCTCTGAATCCGTTTCGAGTTTGAGATATTCTTCCGCGTCCGAAGAAGGAGAAGCGACGAGCCTCAACTTTCCGAAACGCTCCGCCGTTTCGCGCATCCACGCAATAACCGATTGCGGTACGTCGAAGCGGCTGTACCTTTTCAAAACCGCCGCGATATCGTCAGCCGTAAAACCCGCACTCGCCGCATTCCACAGCGACAGCGGCGTCAAACGGTACGTATGCAAATATTCGGGCGAACGCTCAAGCTCCGCGAACGGAATCAAATCGTTCCGGCATTCGTCGGCTTTCGGCGCGTGAACGTCGAGCAGGAGAGTTTTATCGCTTTGAACGATGAGCGGCTTATCGTTTTGCATAACAGTATATTATATACCGAAAGGGTATATCGCGCAACGCAAATGAAAAATAAATGAAAACAAAAATAAATCGGAGATATATCATCAGTGTCGTAAGTACAACAGCGAGAGGTAAAGACCTATTAAAATTATTATTAATAACAGCCGAAAATCGACGGCAACAATAAGGAAGTTATCATAAAAAGAAAATTGTAACATACACCGTAGATACAGGGTTTATGTAATCGGTAATGAGTAATTACATATTAAACGGAAAAAACAACGTTTTGGAGAAGTATAATAAAAATGAAAACGATTTTCTTTGCCGTTTCGGCGCTTGCCCTGTTCGTAATGACTGCGTGTAAAGATCCGAGCGACGGTACGGGAACACTACCCGAAGCTCCCTTTGTCGAAGGCGGCGTCTCATTCATCTTAAGTCCCGATAAGCGTACCATCACGGTTAAGGTAAAAACCGCCGGCGGTAATGTTACGGTAGAAGGCTGCGAAGAAACGACGCTTACAAGCGATACCGAAGCCGAACTGCATGCACAAGGCACAAGGGTAACGCTGAAAGGCGATATCACCGAGCTGAAATGCGACAACAATCAACTCATCTCTCTTAACGTGCAGGGCTTAACCGCTTTGAAAAGTTTGGAGTGTGTCAACAATCGGCTTACCGCTCTTAACGTGCAGGGCTTGCCGGCTTTGCAAGAGCTGGAATGTCGCAACAATGAGCTTACCTCTCTTAACCTGCGAGGCATGACCGCTTTGCAAGGTCTGTGGTGCAGCGGCAATAAGCTTACCGCTCTTAACGTGCAAAGCTTAACCGCTTTACAAACGCTGCGGTGTAACGACAACCTGTTTACCGAGCTTGACGTGCACGGCTTAAAGACTTTGCAAAATCTGTCCTGTAAAAACAATAAACTTGTCGCGCTCAACGTGCAAGGCTGTACCGCTTTGGAGGAACTGGAATGCGATGCCAATCAGCTTACCGAGCTTAAGGTACAAGGTTTAAGGGCTTTGCAAACGCTGCGCTGTTACGACAACCGTCTTACTTCTCTTGACGTGCACGGCTTAGGGGCTTTGAAAGAGCTGGAGTGTTACGGCAATCTGCTTACCGCTCTTAACGCGCAAGACTGTACAGCTTTGGAAAAGCTGCACTGCCGTAAAAATCAGCTTACTGTTCTTAACGTGCAAGGCTGTACCGCTTTGAGAGGGGTAGACTGTTTGAGTAATAAGCTTGACGCACAAGCATTTACAAAGCTCTTTAGCGATTTACCGCAGTCGATCATTTATGCGTACTGCTATCTGTACACCGAAGAAAAAGGTGTTTCAGAAGGCAACTGCAAAGATTTTACAAATTCTCCGGACTTGAAAGCAGCCTTTGAAAAAGCAAAAGATGAAAAAAAGTGGACGATGTATAAGATTGATACAGACAAAAGTATGGTTGAGATTTAATGTAATTAATGTGTAATGGGTACGTACAAAGTTCGGGGCCGCGTGAATCGGAGATGCGAGCGGCGATGTACGGTTTTTTCGGCACGGAGGATAAAAAAATGAATACGCGAAACGCCCTTTGTATCGCGGCGCTTGCATTTATCTTGAGCACGCTTGGCTGTGTACCGCCTTCCGATTCTTCAGCGTCTCATATTACGATTACCGTACGCGGAGGAGAACACGTACGTATTATAAAAAATTCTTTTACCGTACCGGCGGGTCTTACATGGGCAGGTATTCTTGCAGATGCGGATGGGTGCGTAAATTATGACGATAGCTGGGAGTTTAGTCTTTGGCGGATCGGGAACGAAACGGGACCGGAATTAAACGGTTATTATCAAGATATCTCCGTTGATGAGGATACGACCGTCTATGTCCAAGCGCAGGAAGCCGCACAGGAAATCGAAGACGGCATTTCGCTCATCCTGCATTCCGATGTATTGGCCGATCCCGATAAGCCGAGGGGAATTAAAATTAAAGTGATAACCGCCGATAAATCTCCTATAAAACTGGAAGGCTTCAAATGGAAAAAACAACTGACGGCAGAAGAAGCGGCAGCGGAAGAATTGTATCTGTATCCGAAAAGCACAAAGGTTACGCTTCGGGTAAAAAACATTACGGAATTCTATGTCGGACGCTGGAACATTGAATGGCAGTGCGGCGATTATTATCCTAATCATATTACCGGCATCAATGTACGGGGCTGTCCTTCTTTGAAAAAACTTGACTGCAGTTGTAATCTGCTTACCTCTCTCGACGTACAGGGTCTGAAAGATTTGGAGGAACTGCATTGTCAGGAAAATAACCTCACGTCTTTGGACGTGCAGGGGTTGTCCAAGCTCCGGGTTCTCGGCTGTACTCGGAATCGGATCAGAGCGCTCGATGTACAGGGATTGCGTTCTTTAAAGCAGCTCGACTGCAACGGTAATCGGATTAAAGCGCTCAACGTGCGGGGCTTGCCTTTGGAACTTCTCTATTGCGCTTCCAACGGCATCGATTCCCTTGACGTGCAGGGGTTGCCGCTCAAAAAGTTCTACTGTCCGGGAAACGATCTTACCGTACTCGACGCGCAGGGTTTGCGCTCTTTGGACTACTTGGCGTGCGACGGAAATAAGCTCACGCAGCTCAATGTGCAGGGCTGCACTTCTTTACAGCAGCTCATTTGCCGTGACAATCGACTTACTTCGCTCAACGTCCAAGGCTTACGCGCATTGAAATACATGGACTGCAAAAGAAATCCGCTTACGTCCCTCAATGTGAGAGACCTCGGTGTTTTGAAGACTCTTGACTGCAGTGAGAGCCGGCTTGCGTTTTTGAATGTGGAAAATTGCGCTGCGTTGGAAGAACTGCATTGTGAAGACAACCGCTTAGCTTCGCTCGATGCAAGCGGATTGAGTTCTTTGAAAAAGCTCCATTGCTACAGCAACTTCTTAAATGCGGACGCTTTTATAAAAATCTTTACCGCGCTGCCGGAACGGACTGCAGCCGATAACGGGGAATGCGAACTCTTTACCGAACGCCCCGGTGTCACCGAAGGCAACTGCAGGAATTTTACTTCCCCCCAGGCATTAAAAGACGCGTTTGTTGCGGCAAAAGATAAAAAGCATTGGAAGATGTATAAATACAATAAAAACGGAAATCTGGACTCCGCGGGTTAAGGGAGTCTGCGTTTGTTCGGCAGAAATTAATATTTTCCGCCGGTTCGGCGTTGCGCACCGGCGCGTCCTCTGCTATAATGGCGCTATGACACGGGAAGATAACGCTGCGTCGCGCGCCGTACGCCGTTCGACGCTTAAATCGATCAACGCAAAAAAGAAAGAGCGCATCAGACAGATAAAAGCGAATTACGATTCGGAAATCCGCGAAATAAATATCAAATACGCAAAGGATCCCGAACGGCTGCGCGCAAAATACGCCGCCGACGACTATGCGAAAAGCGCACGGGCGAAGCGTCGCGCCGAACGCAGAATAGCGCAGGAAAAACGCCGCATCGAACTGCGCGGAAAGGAACGGCATTTTTCGCTCGGTGAAGAGATCTCCAGCGCGATCGTACAGGGACTCGGCGCGCTCGTATCGGTTGCGGCGACCGCGGTCCTTGCCGACCGCGCTCTAACCCATGCGAACGGCGCGCTCCGCGTGCTCTACGTTTCCACATTTGTCTGCAGTACGGGATTGATGATCGTCATGTATATCATGTCAACGCTGCACCACGCGCTCGTGCCGGAGGGTGCAAAAGAAGTGTTCGATCGTCTCGCTCACTGTTTTGTCTTTCTCGTGCTCGGAAGCGCATACACGTCGTTTATATTGATTTTCGCGCGCAGCGTCGGAGGCTGGGTGCTGTTCGGTCTCGTGTGGGGAACTGCGATCGTCGGTATCGTGCTGTATGCGGTATGGGGCAGCGAGTTAAAAATTGTCAATATCGTATTTTATTTTGTCATCGGCTGGACAGGGCTCTTTCTCATGCGACGGTTTTACCTCGAACAAGCGCTGCGGAGCTTTGTCTACCTCGTCGTTTCGGGTCTTTTATACAGTTTGGGATGTACCTTTTTTCTCTTACGTAAAGTCAAATACATGCATGCCGCCGGCAACGCCCTTATGCTCTTGGGGACGCTGTACCTGTACGCGTCGCTGTTCTTTTCCGTCGCATGAGTTTTGCCGATAACGTGTGTGAAGTTTCGCTCGATCGCACTATTGCCATATCTTCAAACGGCGCAGTTTTTCGTTCGGCCTACGCCGGACAGGAGCACCGCGAAGCGTTCCGTTCGCTTCCTTTTGCGAAAGCCGCCTCAAGTGCGGATACTGCGAACGGAACGAGCGTGAGCGAGGGGCGGATGGCCGGATCGCAAAACCGCTCCGTCCGAAAAAGGATTTTTCGATAAAAATATCTGCAATAAAATAAACATTATTTTATTTACTATCATCAAATGATAGAATGAATACGCTATGACTACGATACAAGCTGTTTTTTAAACGCTTACTATAACCGTCGGTTCGGCGATCCGAT
Organism: Treponema sp. SP13; assembly: GCF_050938355.1. Taxonomy (NCBI): domain Bacteria; kingdom Pseudomonadati; phylum Spirochaetota; class Spirochaetia; order Treponematales; family Treponemataceae; genus Treponema; species Treponema sp. SP13. The sequence continues at coordinate 206,833 of NZ_JADOVM010000004.1, read as the reverse complement.
GTCGCTCCCGTTGCATTCGGTTACAGTCCTGCCTTTTTCGCGTCGTTCCAAAACGCATCTTCGTCTTGCAGGTGATCGCCGTCCATCGGAATGCCGGCTTTTGTCATCCGCTCTTCGACGTAAGCAAAACGCCTGTAAAACTTGCGGTTCGCCCTGTCCATCGCGGTTTCGGGATCGACACCTGAGTGCCGCATATAATTGACGACGGCAAAGAGGAGATCGCCGAATTCTTCTTCGAGGTGTAGCGCCGCGCGTTCGGCCTGGCTCATGCGAGCGGGCGGTGCGCTTTGCGGCGGGGATGCCGTATGTGTACCGGCTGCCGCCTGTGAGCCGGATGTGTCGTCCGCAGATTTTGCATCCTGCAGCGCTTGGGATGCTTCCCGCACTTCTTCAAGTTCTTCGTACACTTTTGCCGAGACACTTTCGATCGATTGCCAATCGAAGCCTTTTTTTGCCGCTTTTTTTTGCATCTTATACGCGCGGAGGAGGGGAGGAAAGCCTTCGGGCACTTCGTCGAGGATCGTTTTCACGCTCTTTCTTCCTTCGACATTTTCTTTGATCCTGTCCCATTGATTTAAAACCTCCTCGCCTGTCGTCACTTTTTCCGTCACTTCCGACATGCCTTCGCTCTGCGGGAAAACGTGCGGATGCCGCCGTATCAATTTATCGGTGAGTTCATCCAAAGCTTCCGCGACGGAAAAATCGTTTTGCTGTTCGTACATATACGCGATCATCGATGCGTTGAGTATGACGTCTCCGAGCTCTTCTTTTGCATGCGCCGCATCCCCTGTCGAAACGGCGTCGACGGCTTCGAAAGTCTCTTCGATCAGATCGCGCCGCATCGTGAGCGGCGTCTGCTCTCTGTCCCACGGACAGCCGCCCGGTGCGCGAAGCGTTCGTATCGTTTCGTACAGCCGCTTGTACGCCGCAGCCGTTTTGTCTGCGCTTGTATCGTTTTGTATATCGCTCATAGTATAATCCTTAACAATTATTAAGTCAAATGTCGAGTTTTGAAAATATTAGCAAAAGATATGCTTTCGGCGAAAATGACCGGCATACAATCTTTGTAGACGCATGTGAACGCGGCTCTCACAGCGGAATCCCCGCTTACGCTCCGGTTGTGCTTTTAAAGCAAAACTTGCGCAAGCTGAACGCACAAAGTCGCACGCGTGTCTCCCGCTGTTACGCCGCATCCCGCACACGTCAAGCAGTTCTGGTATACGGTCGCAACTTCGCTGTAAGCATAATTTTATTTATTTTCAAAACTCGCCATCCATAGATACATGAAACAGTTGGAAAATTTCGAGTTTTAGAAAACTCGAAATTGAATCTATTAATGTATTGCCGGTGAGGGTACGGAGCGATACCGCGCCTCCGCCCGTGTCAGTCGGCGGACACTTTTTTCTTACCCCACGCCGCGACGAGTTTTACCGGATCGTTTGAAAGAATTGCTTCGGTAAACGGGATCGCCGCTGCGCTAAACGTTTGCGCCATCGTTATGCGCTCGTCGCTTGTAAAAGGCGAGAGCACGTAATCGGCTACGTCGGGATTATCCGGCCGCCCGATGCCGAAGCGGAATCGCCAAAAATCCGCCGTATTTAAAACGGCTTTTGTCGAACGGAGCCCGTTGTGCCCGCCGAGTCCGCCTCCTTTCTTTAAGCTGATCGTGCCTGCCGGAAGTTCAAGCTCGTCGTGCACGACGAGTATGTGATCCGCCGTGAGTTTGTAAAAGTTTGCGAGTTCACCGATGCTTTCGCCCGACGCGTTCATATAAGTTTCGGGCTTTAAAAAATATATCGCGTCGGAAGCGGTTTGGGCGTTTGAAGTGCCGAGGTGATATTCCTCCGCCCAAGAAGCGAGGCGGGATGCATCGAGCGAACAAAAAGCGCCTTTGAATTTATGCTGCCACGAAAGACGATGTGCAAAGGGCAATGAATCCGCAAAAAGCCACGCGGCGTTGTGGCGCGTATTTTCGTATGTGCGCCCGTAATTTCCGAGAAAAGCGACAAGCCGAATCATAGACGGAGTATAGCACAAAAACGGCGGAGTGGGAAATCGGCCTCATCACCCTCGCTTTTTCCACAGCATGACGCGCATCGAATTCGCTACGGCGAGGAGAGCTACACCCGTATCGCCGAAAACGGCAGTCCACATATTTGCGATACCGAACGCGCCGAGCGCCATGATGCCGATCTTTACGATGAGCGAAACGACGATATTCTCGGTGACGATGCGTACGGTTTTCCGTGAAATCGAAATCGCGTCCGCTATCTTTGCCGGTTCGTCGGTCATGATGACGGCGTCCGCCGATTCTATCGCAGCATCGCTTCCGAGTCCGCCCATCGCGATCCCCGTGTCGGCCCGCGCGAGCACCGGCGCATCGTTGATGCCGTCGCCGGCAAAGAGGAGCGTCGAACGCCGCGGTTTTTTGCCGAGCTCTGCAAGCAGCGCTTCCACTTTATCGACTTTATCTTGGGGAAGGAGTTCCGAAAAAACGGTATCGACTCCGATTTCGGATGCGACTTCTTCCGCCGTTTCTCTGTTGTCGCCGGTGAGCATGACGATTTTTTTGACGCCGAGTTTTCGGAGCTTTTTGACGGCGAAGGCCGCGTCGTCTTTCGTTTGATCGGCTATGACGATGTGTCCCGCATACAGTCCGTCCACTGCGACGTGTACGACCGTTCCGAAATCGTTTAAGCTGCACGGAACGATGCCTTCTACCGCGTGCGATTCCATGAGTTTCATATTGCCGGCAAGTACGCGCTTTCCGTCGAGGACGACGCTGATGCCCTCTCCGCTTATCTCTTCCGCATCGGCGATCTTTACGAGATTGCAGCATGCTCCGGAATGCGCCGCTTTGATCGAATTCGATATCGGATGATTCGAATAGGTTTCCGCATGCGCCGCGATTGCGATGAGTTCGTCTGCCGGTATGCGCTCTTCGTCCGTCGGGTGAACTCCCGTGACGGCGAATACGCCTTTTGTTAAAGTTCCCGTTTTATCGAATACCGCCGTCTGTGTCCGCGCAAGCGTTTCGACGCATTCGCTTCCTTTGATAAGGATGCCGTTTTTGCTCGCCGTTCCGATGCCGCTGAAAAATCCGAGCGGCACCGATATGACGAGCGCACAGGGGCAGGAAACGACGAGAAAGATGAGCGCGCGGTACACCCACGTGTGCGCATCACCCGTGATGAGGGACGGAATGAGCGCAAGCAAAACCGCCGCTACGCACACGATAGGCGTATACGCTTTTGAAAACCGCGTGATAAAGCGTTCCGATTTCGCTTTTTTTTCCTGCGCTTTTTCGACCAGTTCGATGATGCGCGCGGCGGCCGATTCTCCGGCGATCTTCGTCGTTTCGATTTCGATCACGCTGTCCGTATTGATCGCGCCCGCCATAACGTCGCTTCCGACGAATACGCGTCGCGGCACCGCTTCTCCGGTAAGGGCGGACGTATCGAGAAACGATTTTCCCTGTACGACCGTGCCGTCGATCGGAATGCGCTCTCCGGGCTTCACGAGTATGGTTTCGCCGACGTTCACATCGTCGGGCGATACTTCGATTATTTTATCGCCGCGTTTTACGAATGCTTTGTCCGGCCTGATTTCCATGAGCGATTGAATCGAATCGCGCGATTTGTCGACCGCTTTGTCCTGTGCGTATTCCCCGATTTGATAGAGCAGCATGACGCCGACCGCTTCGGGATATTGACCGACTGCGACGGCTCCGAGAGACGCAACGCTCATCAGGAATTTTTCATCGAAGAAATTTCCTTTAATAATATTCTTTACCGCGTCGATGACGACGCTCCTGCCGCACACGAGGTATGCTGCGAGCAAAAGTACGATTGAAACGAGTTCATCCGCCGACGCGAATTTACCGAGCGAAACATCGATCGCCCTGAAAGGATGCGCGTGTTCGACGATTAAACCGAGTGCGAACAGCACCGCCGCAATGACGATTTCACGGACGCTTAATTCGCTCTCTTCTTCATGTTCATGTCCGTGTGTATGTCCATGCTCGTGTTCGCTTTTGCAGCATGCATGACAGTGACATTCGTGACACATAGCTCCTCCTAATAAAAACTTTTGCGGGAAATATCAATTTCCGAAAAAGTTTTTAGCCGTGCGCGCTTCTCGCAACGAGGAGCTTCGCTCCGACGTTTCAAGCGAGCGCACACGTTTAATAACCCGAGTTTGTTGAAAACAAACTCGTACGAAAGAAGTGCGGTGCAATTTCAGCCGTGCTTCTTTCGCTCCTCCTAATAATAAATTTTATTCGCTTATGTGTTCGATGCCTTGGCTTAAAATCGTCGTTACGTGGGCGTCGGCAAGGGAATAGATAAGCGATTTTCCGTTTCGCGTATATTTTACGAGCCCGTTCGTTTTTAAAATGCGCAGCTGATGGCTTATCGCCGATTGCGTCATTTTGAGAACGCTTGCGATGTCGTTTACCGCCATATCCGATTCGAGCAGTACGAACAAAATCTTTACGCGCGTCGAGTCTCCGAAAATCTTAAACAGCTCCGCCAAATCGAACAGTTCGTCTTCCTCCGGCAGTTTGTTTAAAATATCCTGAAAGCGCTTGTCGCTTTGTCCGCCTTCGATCTTTTTTTTCGTCACGCCGATTCTCCATACGCGATTTGTTTTATTATAAAACAAATGAACAACTGTTCATATATTAGCAGTAAAAATGCTGTTTGTCAAGTAAAAAAATAGTCACGACGGTTTGGATATGATTTCTTGACAAATTCTATTTTGTTATTTATAATAAATTATATACTGGATACTGTATCCAATAAAGAGGATTTTATATGAATACTTTTAAAATCAGGCCGATCAATACGGGTTTTGTAACTATGGTTCCAAAATTGTATTTATATCATCATTCTACGGTAAAATATTATCCGAACGCTTCAGATAAGTTAGAGGAATTCCCAGTATTTGCATATCTTCTCTCTGATGGCGATAAACTTATTCTTGTAGATACTGGAATGTCAGACACAAAACGCGCAAATGAGTATCATCACCCCGGTTCATATCAACCGAAGGGAATGTCAATAATTGAACAATTGAAAAAACTAAATTATGCGCCCACAGATATAAATATAGTTATATTTACGCATTTGCATTGGGACCACTGTTTTTATATGGAACAGTTTACAAACGCAAGATTTTTTGTCCATCATAAGGAATACGAATTTGCCATAAATCCTATTCCGCTGTATTACAAATCTTATGAAGCACCGCAGCTTGGGATTACAGCACCATTTACCGGAATAAAAATGGAACTTGTTGAAGGCGAACAAGAAATAATACCAGGAATTCGTGTATTTGAAACGCCGGGACATTCTGTAGGGCATCAGGGAATTGAAGTTGACACCGAAAATGGAAAATATCTTATCTGTGGAGATGCCGTATTTATTATGGACAATCTTAAAGCCATACCCGAGATTCATTATGATATTACTCCGCCTAATAGGTTCGCAAATATCGTCGAAACATGGAAAAGTATTGAAATAATAAAGAATCGGGCAGAAAGCATGGATAAAATTCTTATTTGTCATGATCGGACGATGCTGGAAAGAGTGAAAAACGAACCTATTATCGGACTAAAATAAAATCAAGGAGTAAAATTGTGTCTGTAATTGCCGTTATTGCCTGCTTAGATACTAAATATCACGAAACGGTATTTGTGCATCAGAAAATAAAAGAATTTGGGTGTAAGACGCTGCTTATAGACATAAGTACAGGAGTTAATCCTCCTGTAGTTGAACTTATTCCCGACATTTCTCGTAACGAGATAATAATAAATGCAGGATCATCATGGGATGAATTTTGTCAGCTTGAAAAAGGAGTCGCCATACAGATAATGGCATCTTATGCCTCACTCATGGTACAAGAGCTTTACAAAAAAGGAAAAATTGACGGAATTATAGGCATGGGAGGACTCCAGAATACAGTTATATGTTCGGCCGCCTTTAGGGTACTTCCGATAGGATTTCCTAAGGTAATATGTTCTACCATAGCGTGTGGAGCGAGGACATTTGATACTGTAGTGGGAGATAAAGATATTGCCGTATTACCGTCGATTGTGGATTTTGCCGGAATAAATCCTATCAGTGAAGTTATTCTAACGAATGCGGTTGCCGCTGTGGTCGGTATGGTAAAATATGGACTTCATAAAATCGATACACACGGCCGGCAACTGATTGGGACAACTTTAATGGGGATTACAAATGATACGGTAATGAAAGCTGCCGATGTTCTTACAGCAAATGGACGGCATGTAATAAGTTTCCATTCGACCGGTATAGGCGGTAAAGTGATGGAATCTCTTATACGACAGGGAGTCATTACGGCTGTTATGGACTTATGTCTTCACGAAATGACTGCCGAATATCTTGGCGGTAGAGGATATAGTAAGGGAGCCGATAATCGCCTGTGCGCTGCTTCAGAAATGGGTATTCCTATTTTGGTATGCCCCGGCGGTATTGATTTTGCTTGTCTGAGCAAAGAAGATTTTTTCCCGGATCAAGAAGATCGCGGATATGTCTGGCATACCAAAGATTATCTCACCCATACTCGGCTTTGGGAGAATGAAATTCTTGATATTACACAGATTATTGTTGAAAGGCTTAATAGGGCAAAGGGACCGGTACGGGTTATTCTTCCGCTTGGAGGGCTTCGAACTATGAGCCGCGTAGGTGAATTCTTTTATAAACCGGCGACGATAAAAAAGATGTGTAAAATTTTCAAAGATAATCTTAAGCCCTCAATAATATTTAAAGCTTTTGAACTTAATTTTGATGATGACGAATTCAGTACTATATGTGCACGGGAAATGTTGGAACTATTAGATCAATACAAAGGATCTAAAAGATGATAGATCGATATAAAGAACTTACTGATTCTATTGTTTTAGCTGCAAAAAAGATGTATGCACTTCGCTATGAGATGAGCAATGGCGGTAATATAAGCATTAGAATACCGGATAGCGATCTGATGATAATAAAGGGTACAGATGTTGCTTTTGATGAAATTACTATTTCCAATCTTGTTATTGCCGATTTTAAGGGGCACGTAATTGAGGGAAATATAAAACCTTCGAAAGAAAGCCTTTTGCATGGAGCGATGTATTATTCGCTCCATGATATAGGTGCGATTATGCATTGTCATTCCCCTTATGCAACAGCTTGGGCGGCATACCATGACGATTTGGAATTTGCGACACATCATGCTAAATTGAAATTAGGTTTTTGTCCGGTTTTTGATACGCATTCTTATGCAGTACCAGAAGAATATTTTCCTATGATCGTACGTACCTTTCATCAAGAACCGAAAATGAAAGCTTTTATATTACGTGCGCACGGGCAAGTCACGGTAGGGCGAACTATACGGGAGGCGTCATATTTAGCTGAGCTTGTTGAGGAAACGGCACAAATAGCAATACTTGCGCATTCTAGCATAAATAAGGACCCGGTAAAAAAAAGTATCTAATATGGGTACTTTTTTATAATAATTTTAGTTGGAAAATCATCATTGTATCCCCGTCTATTCTCTGTTATGTGTAAAACAAAAATATTGGAATTATAACCGCTTTGCTTTATGTTTTGTAATGCTTTTTAAATTTTTCATTTCCGTATTTCGATAATCTAAATATGTGATATACAGCTTTCTTTTTATTTAAATATGTATTATTCTGAAATTAAGGTTAGATATTATGGAACAAATAAAAATTAATTATACTACCGTATCCGAATCCGTATATCTGTGGATAAAGAATGCCATCATCAATGGCGATTTGAAAGCCGGTGAAAGGCTGGTGCAAGAAGATCTTACACAGAATTTAGGTGTCAGCAGGACACCGGTTAGAGATGCTTTTAAAAGGTTGGAATCGGAAGGTCTCGTGGTCAATCGTCCTCGTTATGGTGCCGTTGTTTTCCAGCCGTCAAAAGAGCAGCTTGTTGAGATATATAAAATCCGTACGCTCATAGAACAGTATTGTGTAGAAAACACTTGTAAATTGGCATCGGATAAGGAACTGGACAATATCAATAAAATCAACAAACAGATGGGAAAGATACCGCCTGTAGCAAATGAATATATGCTTTTGGATTTTCGATTTCATAAAAAGATATGCGAACTTTCCGGTTGTACCAGCGTAACGATGGAAATACTGGAAGGTCTTTGGAATAAGTGTAGCAGCTTCAAATCGCTCTATTTCTCTTTGCTCGGTAAGCCGCTCGATACTATGAAAATGCACGGTAAAATTGTAGAACATCTTATCAAAAGAGATGCAGCAAGAGCGAAAATTGCAGTTGCCGAGCATTATGAAGATGTAGTACGCAGTATAGAAAATTCACTATTTCTCAAATAACGAATACACAATATATTTTTATAACAGCAATGTTTTCCTGTGATATGCCTTTAAAAACTGCGGTTTTAGAGATTCTTAAAGGTATATACAACGTGTCAAAAATATTTTACCTTTGTGATTAGTATTACTGATTTTGGAGGTCATTAAAACAATCGATAGAATGATAAAATTTTCTTGACAAGTTGGCAGATTGGCTTTACTATATACTAAGTAATGTATCCAAAATCCAGTATTCATAATCTGGAAAAATAAACCAGCAAGGAGAATGTCATGATGAAAAAAGCGATAGCAGTTTTCTGTACAGTTGTTTTATGTTGTGCCGCTCTGCTTGCAAACGGCCAGACAGAATCTTTAGGATCGGGATTTTCCGGGGGAAGTAAAAAACAAAAAATAACGCTCAGAATAGGTTCCGGACATTCGGAATCGAACCCTTGGATAACTGCCCTTGAAGATTATTTTGTAAAGAATGTTTCGGAACGTGTAAGTAAAGAAACCGCTTATGAGATCAATTGGGTAAAAAACTATGGCGGCTCTGTTATCTCTTTGGGAAATGAATTACAGGGTGTTCAGGACGGATTGGTAGATATCGGTTGTACGATACTCGTTTTTGAGGCTTCCCGTCTGCCCCTTGTCGACATGGTATATAGTATGCCGTTTTCGTGCTCTGACCCTTTGATTGTTGCGGATATTATTAAAGTAATGTATGCCGAATATCCTGAATTTACTGATGTTTATGAAAAACAATACAATCAACATTTTTTAGGTATAGGCGTTTCTGACCCTTATGGTTTCTTTTCTACAAAACAAGTAAAGTCCCTGACAGATCTTGCCGGTATGAAGATTGGGGCTGCAGGCATAAATCTTGCTTGGATAGAGGGATCCGGGGCTGCCGGTGTACAGACTTCTTTGAACGATACCTATCAGAATCTTCAAACTAATGTGTGTCAGGCTACTATTCAACCGACACATTCATGTATAAATCTTAAAGTTTACGAAGTTGCGCCGTATTATCTTGATGCGAATTTCAACGTTGTTCCGTTCAATTCGATTACGGTAAATAAACAGACTTGGGATAAGCTGCCTGTAGAAATACGGAAGATACTGACCGAAGTCGGCGCCGGTTACCTTGATTACGAAGCTAACTATATCAATAAAATACATGAACAGGATCTGAAGACAATAAAAAACCTTAAGGGAACCGTGATAGATCTGAGCAGGGAAGAACAGGAAAAGTGGGCTGCTTCATTACCTGATATAGTAAATCAATTGGTAAAAAGATTGAATACCGGAGGATTTAAAGGTTCGGAGATTGTGGAACGGTATTATCAGCTTCTTGAAGAGAGAGGGGTAAAACGCGTTCGAAAATGGAATACTAAAGGTTAATTTTAGAAGCATCGCTGGATCAGATTTTACGAGAAGCGTCTATGCAATTTTGAAGATATCGGCGATGCTTTTAAGCTGTATTTCTTTGTAAAAGTCCTTTATCGTAAGGAAGGCGTATATGTCTCGCATCTTAAAAAAAATAATTAAAGGGAGCAGAACCTTTATGACATGGATGGATGGAATTGCCTCCATATCCATTGGTTTTATTATGGTACTGATAACCGTAGATGTTCTTTGCCGTATTCTTTTGAATAAACCGCTCGTCGGCATAGCCGAGGTTGTCAGCAGCATTATAATTATTATATGTTTTTTAGAGATTCCTTATGTCTCCATAAGAAAGGCACATGTCAGAACAACAATTTTGTATGATAAAGTCGGTTATACGGGTAAGCGGATTATTAATCTTATCGCCGCAATCTTAGGTATATTTGTTTATATTTGCATTATACACGCGAGTTTTCCCGGCTTCTTAAATGCACTTAAGATCAATGAAGCTGAAATTGCAGGTTCTACGCGTATTACAACGATTCCTGGAAGATCGGCTATAATTTTCGGTTCCATTTTCATGATCATTGAGTTTATAAATCAAGTCTTCAGTATTGTATATGAATTAATTTTGTGTTCTCCTGCCGGATCCGATGTATAAATGTCTTGCTTTAAGGAGGAGTAAGTAAATGAGTCCCTTGTTTATTGCAATTTTTTCTGTAGTACTTTTATTAACTTTAATTTTTTGTGGAATACATTTAAGCACCTCTCTTATGTTTACAAGTGTAGTGACTGTATTTCTTTTTACTGGAAGATTTAAGGTTGCTATGAATGTTTTGGCGCAATCTGCTTGGGGTGCAGTCAGGCAATACATGTTTGGTGTTATCCCTCTCTTTGTCTTGATGGGTATGTTTGCAAATCTTTCCGGTACAAGTAAAGATTTATATGATTCCACTTCATTACTCTTAAAAAAAGTCCGCGGTGGTGTCGGGATAGCGACGGTTATTGCAAATGCTATTTTCGCAGCTATAACCGGAGTGACCGTTGCTTCTGCCGCTATTTTTACAAAGATTGCATTACCGCAGATGCTCCGATTGAACTATAATAAAAAATTTGCATTAGGAACTATAGCAGGTTCCGCAATTTTGGGAATGCTTATTCCGCCAAGCTTGCTTATGATAGTGTACGGCTCACAAGCAGATGTTTCGATCGGTAAATTGTTCGTAGCGGCTATCATGCCGGGAATAATAATGACGATTGCATTTATTATTGTAATCATGCTTGTCGGAAAAATAAAACCGCAATATATTCCTGAAGTTGAAGAACTTACGGAAGAAGAGAAGAAAAATTTTTGGAAAATCGTTTTTAAACCGTGGCCGATTGTTGTATTGATCATCATCACCCTCGGCGGTATTTGGGGAGGATTCTTTACTCCTACAGAAGCCGGTGGTGTAGGAGCGTTTGGTTCTCTTTTAATTGTTTTATTCAAAAAAGGATTTAAACCGGTGGAGATATGGGAAACTTTATTGGCAGCCGGTTCCACTTCTGGAAGCGTGTTGATTCTTCTTATTTCCGCTTCGACTTATTCCAAGACTTTGTCGATGTGTGGAATTATAAATACACTTAATTCCTTTGTAAACGGAATCAATGTTCCATCCATTGGAATTATCCTTATTTTCATACTGATTCTTATGGTATTAGGATGTATTCTCGATTCTACATCCATACTGCTTTTGACAACACCGCTTATGTGCCCGATTGTTCGCGATATGGGATACGATATGGTATGGTTCGGTCTTGTAATGATCATTGCTATTGAAACAGGCATGATTACTCCTCCTTTTGGGATGAATGTGTTTACCGTCAAATCGTCCTTGCATGGGATCAAAGGAAACGAAGATGTTACTGTTAATGATATTTTTGCCGGATCTTTATGGTTTTTGATCGCGATTGTCATTGTAGATTTAATCTGCATATTTTTTCCGATCGTTGTAACTTATTTGCCTAACCATATGTAATCAATAATTTATATTAGGAGGATATTTGTATGAATGAATTAAAGATTCCGAAAGAAAAAACCGCAATCGTATTAATCGAACCGCAGAATGATTTTTTGTCTCCGGGTGGAACCATGTATGCTTATATTAAAGAGCAACTTAAGGAACGTAATGTTATAGCGAATCTTCAGTATCTGCTTGACCATGCGAGAGGGAAAGTTGCTAAGATCTTTTATTGTCCATTCCATCCTTTTGACGATGGTTTCCCGGAACTCAAAAAAGGTGGTCCGGCGTATGAAGGACTTCGTGGTCTGGAAATAAATATGAAAGCCGACTGGGGTACAGGCGCGTGGTTGCGCGGAACACCCGGGCCGGAGATTATAAAAGAACTGACTCCTAAAAAGGGCGATGTGATTGTCGAAGGTAAAAAGACATTGGATGCATTTCATTCTACAGCATTAGATTATTATCTTAGAGCTAATGAAATTGAGTATGTAGCCTTTACGGGATTTCATACTGATTGGTGTGTGGAATCTTCCGCCCGTTCCGCTTACGATAAAGGATATCGTGTTATAGTTATAAGCGATTGTACCGCAACCGATACTCAAGAAGAACAGAATTTTTGTGAAAAGTGGATATTCCCCAAAATAGGCAAAGTATTAGATCACAAAGAGTTTTTAATGACTTTGGTGTGAGAAGCATGGACGGTGTTTGCTATGCGTACATCTATGTACTTTTTGCACACAGAGTTATTATATACACATAGGTGTACGCATATTTTCTATTACTACTTTTACTGCTTTGCGCTTATATCTGCTGCAGTTTTAAGGTATTTTCCCGCGGAGTAGAGAGAGAGAGCAAATTTGTACGGCGTTTCGCTGCACGTGCCGTAGTATTTCGCATCGTCGCCGGCACCTTCTTTATAGACGCTTACGGTAATCGCTTTGCCGCCGGCCGTGATGACGGTGATCGATTCGCTTGCCGACGGAAGCACAAAACCGTCGTCGAGCCACGAGTCCGCATTCAGTGTTGCAAGCGACGCCGCCCAATTCGAAGCCTTTTCCGCATCGACGCTTGCAGCGCCGCCGGTTGCAGCCCACGAAGCGGGATCGCCCGATTTTGCAATCGCCAATACCGTGCTCCCCATGCTTTCGGAAACGGCGGTAAGCTCGCTCGAATCGACGGAGTACACCGATTTGCTGCGCAGGGCGTCGGCGTCTTTTTTAAACGTGTCGCGGAGCGTTCCCGATACGAGGTAGATATCTTTTTTGCCGTCGAGCGTAACGTATGACTGCGAACCCGTCGACGACGCTTTTCCTACCGTGAGCGTGCGCACGAGATCGCTTCCCTTATATGCGTTTACGACGATCGCATTCGCCTTGTCGATTTCATAGCGTTCGTCGACCGCATCGCTTCCGGCTTGGGCAACGGTGTCGAGAACGCGTATGTTTTTTACCGCATTGACAAGTGCATCGACGGTATTCGTATCCGCCTTGTATCGCCTCTCTCCGACCGTCCAGCCGTCATCCGATTTTGCAAGTTCGATTACGGCGCTCGCGTTTTCGATTGTAAGCTTATCGGGATCCGCGCCGAGCGTTTTATTTTTTACCGAGCTTCGCAGAGAAGAGGCGATTTGCGCGATATATACGCCGAGCAAAAGCACGCATGCAGTCAAAAGCATTATTTTTCGTTTACTCATTTTGTATCACCTTCCTTCGATTTCGTATCGATGATGCGCGCATCGTTCGGATTGTATTTTGCGCGGATGCGTTCTCGGCGTTTGTTGCGCATGCGCCACATTATAAATCCCGCGATGACGACGATGACCGCAAGTCCGAATTCGTTGAAGTACTGTACGGCAAATGCGAGCGGACTCCCGGCGTTATGCAGCGTATTGAGCGAAAGCCCCTTTGTGCGCATTGCACAAAAATCACCGTTGCCGTTCATATAGTCGATGACGTTGCGCGTAAAAAGCGCGACCGGCTCCGAACTGTTTTCTTCGATGAGTTGAGGACCGGTGATTTCCGATGTTCCCGCGACGAAGATTTTTCCGCTCTGCACGTTTTCCGACAAGTGCGCTTTTTCCGTAAGCGCTCCTTCTGCGGCTGCGGCGGGATCGGAATCGAAAGCGCTTTTGAATTTTCCTTCGGCGAGCGCTGCAAGCGTTTCCGCTTTTTCGACCGACTTGTCGTATGGCGGCTGCATCATCGGGTTCAGCTGGATATTGTCCGAAAGCAGCCACGATTTCGGAGACGACTGCACGAGCTTTGTCACTTTGACATCGGCGTTGCTTTCGGCGCCGCTCGTGTCGATTGCGGACGTTTGCAAAAAAAGGATCCTTGAGAGGTTGTCGGTGATCACGTTCTTTTTTGCAAGCTGTTCGGCGGGGATAACCGGCGCCCACCACAAGGATACGTTTCCGTAATTTTGCTGACGCGGTTTGTAGCAATTTTCGTCGAGCACGTAATTCGTTTCCGGCTTGATGCCGTACGCGTCGAATAATTTATTAAGATTCGTCGAAAGCGGCGCAAAGGACGGCGCCTGATAATAGCCTGCCGACTGCGAATCGAAGGGGTCGACGAAAAAGAGCGCGTTGCCGCCGCGCATGATAAACTGATCGATTTTGTACAGCTCTTCGTCGGAGAATTCCGTTTTCGATCCGTTGATGATGATCGAAGCGACGTTTGCGGGAATCGCGTCTTTCGAAAGATCGATTTCATCAAGCTCGTACATATCGCTTGTAAGCGATATGAGCGGTGAAGTTCCCGCCTGCGAATAGAGGGGTGTTTCTCCGTGCCCCGTTACGTAACCGATTTTCGTCGCTTTTAAAAGCAGGCTCTGAAGGCTGTCCGAAAGCGATTGTTCGAGTTCGCCCAGCCCCGCGATGACATAGCCGAGGAGCGAGCGCTGCATCGAAAGCGGGATGAGACGGAACGCGTCTCCGTGTTCCAGCACGAGACCGATCGCACCCGAGCCCGTCGATCCGTTTTCCGCCGTCCAATTGATGAGCGGAATGCCGAAACGCGACTGCAGCGTGTTCAAATCGGATGCGGACGGATTTATTTTTTCATAATCGATTCTGCCCATACTTTGCTTGTTGACGCTTTCATAGGCGTCGCGTACTGTCTTTTCGATGTCGTCGAATCCTCGTATGTCGAACTGTTTGAGCGCGTCGGTTACGTAGAGCGTCAGTTTGATGCGGTCGTCTTTCGGAAGGCCCGAAAGCACGTTCGCCGCCGAAATCATTTTGCCGATCTTCGTCGTAAGCTTGTATTCGAATCCGTCGGACGATGTAACGCCGTCGAGCGTTTCGACCGCGTCCGCGTAGGAGATGACGAGCCCCATATATGCCTGCTTGAAGCCGACTTCGTTGTTCGCGACCTGTTGGATCTGGACTTGCTGCAAGCCGTACTGTTGCGCGAGCGTTTCATTTTCCGCTTTGCTCATATCGACGATCGAATAGGAAAAGTTGCGGTTTGCCGCTCCCTTGTATTCGACGAGGATGTCGCGCACGTACTGCGCGGTCGTGCTGTACGGGGCGGGCAAATTACCGCTGAAAAACGCGCGAACCGACAGCGGTTCGTCAAGCGTTTTGACGAGCTGTCTGCTCGCTTCCGACAGCGAATAGGATTTCGGCCGCGTCAAATCGAAACGCAAAAACGCTCTGCGTCCGACGAGGTTCGCGAGAATTAATAAAACGACGAGGAGCGCAAAATCGCTCGAAGAGGAGCGAAACCAGTTGATGATTTTTTTCATTTTTACTTCCTTTCATTTTGCTGAACGATCACCGTAAGGTAAAAGAAAAATACGGTGAGCGAAGCGAAGTACAAGAGGTCGCGCGTGTCGATGATGCCGCGTGCGATCGATGAAAAATGCGACGACGCGGAAATATACGACAATGCGGCGACGATTCGGGCGGGCAGGAAAATCAAAAACGAATCGATCAGCGTCAGCGAAATGCAGATGATAAAGGCCGCAAAAAACGCGATGATTTGATTTTTCGTAATCGCCGACGCGAATACGCCGATCGCCGAAAACGCCGCGCACAAAAAGAAGGCGCCTAAAAACCCTCCGATGACGGGCCCCATATCGGGAGAGCCGAATATGAAAAGCGGAATGACGTACAGCAGTGTCGGAGCGATCATTGCGGCCGCGCTTAAAAACGCTGCGAGCCATTTGCCTGCGGCGACATCGTTTTCGGTGACGGGGAGCGTCATAAGCGTTTCGATCGAGCCGCTCCGTCTTTCTTCGGCAAACAGCCGCATCGTCAGCGCCGGAATAAAAAACGAAAGCAAAATCGGAAGGAGCGAAAAATAATTTCTCAGTTCCGCTCTGTCCTGAAAAAAGAAAAAGACGAAAAAGGTGATGCCCGTGATGACGAGAAAGAGCGCCGTGACGATGTACGCGACGGGACTCGTAAAGTACGCGGCGAGTTCCCGTTTCATGATAACGACGGCGGGAGAATGTTTTTTGTTAATCGTGTCGGTCATTTTTGCGCCTCCGCTGTAGTGAGTTCGTGGAACACGTCTTCAAGACTGTTCCGCTGCATCGCAAGCTCGTACAGCCAGCCGCCCTTCGCCGCGATCGCTTTGAAAAGGGCGGGCCGGACTTCGGCCGTTTCCGAAACCGAAACGAGGAGCGAAAACGCATTCGCATCTCCGTTTACGGCTTCTCCGTTTGTCGCCGAAACGTTTTCGACTCCGGCAATCGCTTTGAGTTCGGTCGTGATATCGGCTTCCGAGCATCCGCCTGCGGTGAGCTTGAGAGCGGCTTTATGGCCGTAGCGTTCGCGCAGTTCATCGGTCGGACTGTCGGCGACGAGTTTGCCGTTTGCGATGATGATGACGCGGCTGCACAGCGTTTCCACTTCGCCGAGTATGTGCGTCGAAACGATAACCGTGCGCGTCTTTCCGATTTCGCGGATCAAGTTTCGCACTTCGCCGATTTGATTCGGATCGAGTCCGCTCGTCGGTTCGTCCAAAATCAATATTTCAGGATCGTGCATGAGCGCGTGCGCGAGCCCGACACGCTGCCTGTAGCCGCGCGAAAGCTCGGAGATATTTTTATCCATCACTTCTTTGAGGCCGCACTCTTCGCACAGGCGGGGAATTTTTTCATCGGCATTTTCGCCCTGCATGTCCGCGATATAGCGCAGGTAATCTTCGACAATCATATCGCCGTAGAGAGGCGCGGCTTCGGGCATATAGCCGATCTTTCGTTTCGATGCGACGCTTGCATCTTCGATGTTCGTACCGTCGATCGAAATCGTACCTCCGGACGGTTTTAAAAAACCGGTGATCATGCGCATCGTCGTCGTTTTGCCCGCGCCGTTCGGGCCGAGCAGACCGACGATTTGCCCCGTCGGGATCGAAAAGCTTACATCGTTTACCGCACGGAATGTCCCGTAATTTCGGGACAAGTGCGAAACTTCTATCATATATCCTCCATAAAAACTTTTGCAGGTACTAGCAGCGAAGCTTCAAGCAAAGTTTTGGCATCCGAAAAAAAATCAGTCGTACGCGTATTTCGCAGAAAGCGCGTCGGCGTATTTTAAAAACAGTTTGTACTATATCCATTAAAAAAAATTATGACAAGCGCAGGTTACGGGAAAATCCGGAAGTGCCGCACAGGAAGGTACGGAACCGTATTTTTTATGAGGTATTTTGTATCATTGAAGATACCGATTAAACGGTAATAAATAAAAAGATTATGTTATTTAATCCTTTGCACTAATTCGAACGATACCGTTCAATTTTAATGATGTATCGACCGTGTTTCTTCATCGGTTGGAGACATCAATTTTTATTCCGTGATTTTTTACTTTAAAAGTTCTTCTAATTTTTCTTTTGTTTTTCTGGTTTCGATTTTATTCGGAATTACGACAATCAAAATCCCGAAAACAAGCATTAGATAAGGGATTAAAGCGGACGGCATAGGAAAGCCGGCAAAAGGAAATATCAGACATGCGGCGATTACTCCTCCAAACCAAACAGATGAAAAAAACGTTACGAAAGTCGCCATCCGCATTTTTATTTTTATTGTTGAACCGTAATCATTTTCTTCAATAGTTCCGATTATCAAAGGCAAAAATGAATTTTTGTAATGTATATGCCTGAAAATTTTAAATGAATTTTCAGATACTTTTCCTGCAAAATATTTATCACCTTTCGAAAAATCAAATATGGAAGTTGTTATATAAGTGTTGTTTCGTATGATTTGAAGAATCTCATCTTTTGATTTTTTCGTTTCGATTATAAAATTCATTTTTCTTTCCGCCGATTCACGGAATCGTCCGCCTGCCCTGCAGCCGAACTGCCGTGCCGGCTTCGGGCGTACCGTTTCTAATCTTTTACGCTTATTTTGAATGTTACCGTTTTGCCTGCCATGTATTCGGGTTTTACATACGTATACGTGACCGTTTTTGAATCGCAATCCGTTACTTCAAGGATAATTTTTGAATCGGCTTTATAATCGATTTTTAAAAATTCCTCTTTTGATGAAATCGTATTTGTTTCATAAAGATAGACGGTGCCTTTTTTGAAGGTAAAATCCGTTACAAATCCTCTAAAACCTTTTTGCGTTGTATTTGATTTTTTATCTTGCAATTCATATTTCATGTGAGGTAAAGATGTTAATATATACTCATCATTTTCTTCGATAACCGTTTTATCGGTTCCTTCCATAGTCGGATTTAACACTGCATTTATAAACTGTGAAATAATATTTTTCGTTTTTCCTTGCAGAGAGTTCATATCAAGCAAAACCGACTCGGCTGTTTGTACATCGATAATATCATATACGACATTATTTTTATTTATATTGTATATGATTTTATATTCTTTATGCGCTTCAAATTTTGCTATCAGCACTTTTGAAAAACTTGTAAAGAGGTTTCCGCTGTTAAATCTCACACTGATGGAATGTACGCCTTCGTTAATCGCAAATTCCTGTATTTGGCCGGGCTTTGATTTTTTCGACCACCCTTTAACACCGAATGCCGCTATGCCGCTTGATGTATCGATTCCGGTGATTTCAAGATTTTTATCTACCGTAATTTTCGCTGTCGATCCCTGTACGGCACCGTCCGAATAATAACCGTGATCCAACACGGGCGTTGAAGCGCAAGAGTTAATAATTATTAATCCGACCAGCGAGCATAAAATCGAAATAATTTTTTTCATTTTTTTCTCCTTGCACCGAAGGCGGTGCCTTGACATTATAGTAAACCGCGAATCGGCAGCGCGTATCCGACTAACCGCTTTTCTCCGTACCTGCCGCAATCCGCCGATCTCATTCGCGCAGACTTTACCAGCCGCCGGAAGCGCCGCCTCCGCCGAAGCCGCCGCCCCCGCCCGAAAAGCCTCCGGAAGAACCGCCGCTTGAAAAGCCTCCGCCTGAACTCGACGAAAAAAAATCGTTTCCGAATGCCGATCGGTATATCCTGCTTGAAGGATATCGCCTGTTGTGACGGGCGCTTATCATCGCGAACAGCACATTGATGAGAAAAAAGACGATAAACGCGACGATGGGAATGACGTCTGTGGGGACGGCTTCGTTTGTGACGCGCTTTGAAACGAGGTCGGCGTCGTCTGCAACGATTCCGACCATATTTTTTACGCCAGCGGTAATGCCTTCACCGTAGTCGCCGTTTTGAAAATGCGGCGCGATAACGTTCCGTATGATAAGGCCGCATTTCATATCGGTGAGTTTGTCTTCGAGACCGTAGCCGACTTCGATGCGTATTTTTCGTTCGGCAAGCGCAACGATGAGGATCGCGCCGTTGTCTTCGTCTTTTTGTCCGAGTTTCCATGTATCGGCGACTCTGATGCCGAACGATTCGAGCGAATCGCCTGCAAGCGTTGCGACGGTCAAAACCGCGATTTGCGCGCCTGTCGCCTCTTCGAGCGATTCGAGGAGAGATGTAAGCGCTTCCGTTTCCGAAGCGTTTAAGAGATTCGCATTGTCGACGACGCGCTCGGTGAGCGGGGGAACGTCGAGCGCCGAAAGCGGAAAAGCCGCGATCAGCAAAAGCGGACAGAGCAGCGCCGTCACACGGAAAAATTTTATCAACGAAGATGACGGCGCGCTTTTCGAAATCCGAAATGTTCCGGCCTCAGTTCGATTCAATACCATTCCGCGTCCTCCAGTACGATAAGGCCGTCCGCGAGTTCGTTCGGGTTTTCTTCATGTGCGGGAAAGTGTTCGGCGAGGAGTTCTCCGCATTTTTCGATCGCGCCGATAAAAGCGTCTGCCGCATTTCCGGATTTTATCTCCGCCGCGAGTTCATCCGAAATGATGCGCCACAGGTCGTGCGATATTTTTTTTGAAATGCCCGAGTCGGCGACGATGCGTACTTGTCGTTCCAAATACGAAATGAAAATCAAAATGCCCGAATGCTCGGCCGTATCGTAAACGCCGCATTCGACGAAGAGTCGGAATGCACGCCGCGTAACGCTTGCAATCCGAACGCTTTTCGGCACAACGATGCGGTCGAGCGCAGGTATATTAAAAAGTCTGAATGCCGCGGCTATGCTTACAAAGCACACAAAACCGTACAAGCCCGGCAGCATCCACGTCCGCTCCGTCCACGCAAAGAGACCGT
Organism: Treponema sp. SP13; assembly: GCF_050938355.1. Lineage (NCBI taxonomy): Bacteria > Pseudomonadati > Spirochaetota > Spirochaetia > Treponematales > Treponemataceae > Treponema > Treponema sp. SP13. Next base: position 186,486 of record NZ_JADOVM010000004.1, on the reverse strand, counting down.
ACGTATCGGTTATTTTTCCGGCAAAGGGCAAGAGAAAAGCAAAGACGACGGCTGAAGTGCATACGGCGGCAAGCAGTTCCCAAAACGCATAGTGCGCGCTTTCCGGCGCGAGTACGATTTTGATTTCACCTGTCGTCTTCGATTCGGCTTTTGCAACCGCTTCCGCGATTCTATCGAATTCGGTGTTCGAGAGCTTGAGCCTTTTGTGCATTGTCTGAGTTTTCATATATCATTCACTATGCCTGCGGCGGCTTTTAAAACTGCACTTTCGGAGCCGACTGTGCTTCACTGTCCGCGCTGAAATATTGCTTTGCGGCAAATCTGCCGAAGGACGCGATAAAATTGTTCGGAAGCCTTCTGATATACGAGTTGAACTCTTGCGCCGCTTCGTTATAACGCTGTCGCGCGACGGCGATGCGGTTTTCGGTTCCTTCGAGCTGATCCTGCAGTGCGAGAAAATTGGTGTTCGCTTTGAGTTCGGGATAATTTTCCGCGACGGCCAAAAGCCGCTGCAAACTTCCGGAAAGGCTGCTTTGAATTTGCTGGTAACGCGCAAAGGCTTCCGGATTCGTTAAAATCGATTCGTCGACATTGACGACACCGCCGGCGCGCGACCTCGCTTCCGCAACCTGCGTGAGTACGTCGCTTTCGTGACTCGCGTATCCTTTGACGGTCGAAACGAGATTCGGAATCAAATCATACCTGCGCTGATATTGATTTTGCACTTCCGCCCATCGGCTCGTGACGCTCTCGTCCATCGTCACCATATTGTTGTAAACGCCGCATCCGCGCGATGCGAACAAAAAAACGATTGCCGCGGCTGCGATGAGCGCCGTCAGTCCCTTTGATAATTTTGCCATGATCATTCCTCTGTAAAAATAATGTATATGCGTTTATACTATACCGCTTTTTCGCTGCAGAAATCTATACGCCATATTGAAAAAAAAAGCTATTATCTATAATATAAAACAATAAGAGGCGTAAAATATGGCAGATGAAAAATATGATTTTACGATTGAAACGCTCGGACAGTGTAAAATCTCTTCTCCGATCCAGCTTTCCAATGTCATTGGAGATTTCCGTGCAAACTATGTCAAAGACGATTCGTTCGTGCGTTACCGTGTAAACGTATTTCACGGCGGCGAAGAAGACGATCAGACATCGGCAAACCTCATGCAAAAAGCGGGTCCTCGTCAATATATCTATTTCGATCCGAATCACGTAAAGGCGGGCATCTGCACGTGCGGCGGACTCTGCCCCGGTCTCAACGATGTTATCAGAGCGATCGTGCGCAGTTTGTACTACCGTTACGGCGTGCGCCGCATACTCGGTTTTCAATACGGCTTCAAAGGTTTTTTTCCCGATCAGGGATTCGAAACGATCGAGCTGACACCCGATAAAGTCGACGAGATTCATAAAATCGGCGGTTCCGTACTCGGTACGAGCAGAGGCGGCGGCGACCGCGTTTCGGACGTAGTCGACTGTATCGAAAAGCTCGGCATAAGCATGATGTTTATCATCGGCGGCGACGGAACGCAGCGCGGCGCGCTCGATATCGCAAACGAAATAGAACGGCGCGGATTAAAGGTCGCGGTCATCGGTATTCCGAAAACGGTCGACAACGATCTTTTGTTTATCGACCGGTCGTTCGGTTTTGAAACGGCGGTGCAGCAGGCAAAGGAAGCCGTCGCGTCGATCCACATGGAAGCGCATTCGCAGATCAACGGCATCGGCTTGGTAAAACTCATGGGGCGGGAATCGGGATTTATCGCTGCCGAAACGGCGCTCGCGTGCCACGAAGCGAATTTCTGTCTCATACCCGAAGTTCCGTTCGATATGGACGGACCGAACGGATTCCTTTCGTACCTCGAACAGCGCTTAAAAGAGCGTCACCACGCCGTCGTTATCGTTGCAGAAGGTGCGGGACAGGAACTGCTCACAAAGACGAACGAAACGGACGCTTCAGGCAATATCAAACTTGCGGATATCGGCGTATACCTTCGCGACGAAATCACGAAGTATTTTAAAAACAAGCACTTTCATATCAATCTAAAATACATCGATCCGGGTTATCAAATCCGAGCGGCCGTTACGACGGCGAACGATTCCATCTACTGCGAGCGCCTCGGCAACAACGCCGTCCACGCGGCGATGGCCGGCAAAACGAAGATGGTCGTCGGTCTCGTGCACGATAAATTCGTCCACATTCCCATAAGCGAAGTGACGCGCCATCGCAACGTCGTCGACACCGAAGGCGCGCTGTGGCGCGATGCGCTCGAAGCGACCGATCAGCCGATCCTCATGGTAAACAATATGGAATCCGCACGCGAGCGTACGGCAAAGGCCGCCTGCGACAGCAGAAAAAAACCGAGCGAAAAATAACATGAAACCGTTTTCCCTCTCCGAAACGTTAAAACAAAACGAATATCCCGGCCGCGGCATCGTACTCGGAAAATCCGAAGACGGCTCTGCCGCAGTTGCCGCGTATTTTATTATGGGCAGAAGCGAAAACAGCAGGAACCGCATTTTCGTTTCCGACGGTGAGGGGATCCGTACCGAAGCTTTCGACGCTTCTAAAATGGAAGATCCGAGTTTAATAATTTACGCTCCGGTGCGCGTGCTCGGTCAAAATACGATCGTTACGAACGGAGACCAAACCGATACGCTGTACGAAGGCTTGTCAAATGGGCTGACATTCGAACAGGCGCTCCGCTCCCGCACATTCGAACCGGACGAGCCGAACTACACGCCGCGCATTTCCGGCCTGTTGCACGTCGAAAACGGATTCTGCGACTACGCGCTTTCGATCCTCAAAAGTGACAACGGAAATCCTGAAAGTGCGTGCCGCTTTACATTCGCATACGACAATCCGCAGGACGGCGTCGGACGCTTTATACACACGTACCGCGGGAACGGAAATCCGCTTCCGAGCTTTGAAGGAGAACCCATGCCCGTCGTCATCCGCGGCGATATCGACGTCTTTACGAATCGAATATGGGAAAGCCTCAATGAGGACAATAAAGTGTCGCTCTTTACACGTTTTATAAAAATAGAAACCAGCGAATGCGAAACGCGCATCGTCAATAAAAACGCTTAATCGGCCGAGTCCGGCATATCCGCGTTATTCGATTTCGTAGCTTTCGCCGTATTTTACGATTGTCACGTTCGGGTAGCCGTGTTCGGCGAGGTAGCCTTTGAAAAACGCCTGAGCGTCTTTTTCGCCGTGCACCATAAAGATCTGTTTGAGGCGGCTCGTGTCGACAGCGTTGAGCCACGCCGTGATTTCCGTATAATCGGCGTGAGCGCTGAACGCGTCTATCTGTTCGACGGACGCACGCACCTCATAAAAGTCGTTCATTATCTTCACTTCTTTGTCGCCGTCGAGGATTCTGCGTCCGAGCGTGTTTTCCGCCATATAACCGACCGCGAGAATGATATTGCGTTCGTCGCCGATATTGTTTGCGAGGTGATGGAGTACGCGCCCGGCTTCGCACATACCGTCCGCGCTGATGATGATCATGGGGCCGTCTTTTTTGTTGAGCGCTTTGGATTCGTCGACGCTCGCCGTAAAGGTGAGCGAGCTGAAGCCGAAGGGATTTTTGTGATGTTTTAAAAACGCTTCGTTCGTCTCTTCGTCGTAACATTCGGGATGCACTTTGAACACGCTCGTTGCGTTCGTCGCCATCGGAGAATCGACGTAGATCGGGATGTTCGGTATTTTTTTTGCATCGACGAGCAAGTGCAGGTAAAACACCAATTCCTGCGCGCGTTCGATCGCAAACGAGGGGATGATGATTTTTCCGCCGCGGCGAACCGCTTCGTTGACGACGCGTTCGAGTTCGTGCATAGCGAACTCTTTTTCGGCGTGCTTGCGGTTGCCGTATGTGCTTTCGATATAGATGTAGTCGGGCGCGGGCACCTTCGTTTCGGGATCGCGGATGATCGGCTGGTTGCGTCTTCCCAAATCGCCGGTATACAAAATGCGCGTTTCGTTTTCGCCAGCGTGTCCCGGATGCGGCGCGTTGATTTTTCCGTGCAAGCCTTTTATCGTAACGCTTGCAAACGCCGAACCGAGGATGTGCCCCGCATCGAAAAATTCGAGCTCGACGTCGGGCGCGATGTACATTTTTCGGTTGTACGAAAGCGAGACGATTTGATTCGCGGTTGCGATGCAGTCGCGTTCCGAAAACAGCGGCTGCCACGTAAATCTTTCGCCGCGCCTATCGGCTTTCTTTTTTAAAAATTCGGCGTCTTTCGCCTGGATGCGCGCGCTGTCCATCATGACGATGTTCGCTATGTCGCGAGTTGCCGGCGTCGCATAGATATTGCCGGTAAATCCCTTTCGCACGAGTACGGGAAGCTGTCCGCAGTGGTCGAGGTGTCCGTGCGTCAAAATCACCGCTTCGACTTTATCCGCTGCGATCGTAAAATTGCGGTTTTTTTCGTCGGACGTTTTCCGCTTGCCCTGAAACGCGCCGCAGTCCACCATAAATGTACGCCCGTCGATTTCAAATATGTGTTTCGAACCGGTTACTTCTTCGGCCGCTCCGAGCGAATACAGCTTGATCCCCATCGTACAACTCCTTGCATACGTATACTATTGCAATTTACCGCATTGCTCAAGTAAACGAATACGACACGCAATGAGAGTATGCGATAAAAGTATTTCCCTTTTTTTTAATATATGGTATACTTTGTTAATCAATATTTTAAACCGATTTTCTATCGGTAATTCGGAGATATCATGGCTGTACAAAAAATGGCAGTCGATCTTGAAAAGATCAAAATGGCGATTCATTCGGGCATCCCGCTTTCGATCACGACATATACGTTGCCGCGCGAGATGGAAACGTACATGGGCGACATACTCAGCGCATTTTTGACCGAGTTGGATCAGCAGCAGATGATTCAATATTTGAGTTATTGCTTGAGCGAGCTTATGACGAATGCGAAAAAGGCGAATACAAAGCGCGTCTATTTTGCGGAAAAAAAGCTCAACATCATGGATCCGGGCGATTATAAAGCCGGTATGACGACGTTTAAAGTCGACACGCTTAACAATATCGAACATTATCTGCAGCTGCAAAAAGAAGCGCGTTTATACGTAAAGCTTTTCCTGCAAGTCCGCGCAAATAAAATAAAAATCGAAGTACATAACAACTGTCCGCTCACTGTTTTCGAATACAAGCGCATTCACGACAAACTTACACGGGCGCAGCAGTACGCATCGATGGAAGAAGCGCTTTCGCAGATTCTCGACGATTCCGAAGGCGCGGGACTCGGCCTCATCATTATGATTTTGATGCTCGAAAAGATCGGATTAACTGAAGAAAATTTTCAAACGGTTTCGGAAAACGGCGAAACGATCACGCGCATCATATTGCCGGTCAGCGAAAAGACAAAGCGCGAACTTTCGATCGTCGCGCTGGAATTTATTAAAACCATAAACGATTTGCCGCAGTTCCCCGACAATATCGTGCGGCTCAACAGACTTTTAAACGATCCCGATTCGAAGATGTCGGACATAGCGATGCAGATCAGCAACGATGCGACGCTTACCGGTGAATTATTAAAACTCGTCAACTCCGCGGCTTTTGCGCTTGCAAATCCGTGTGCGAATATAGCAGATGCGGTAAAGCTCGTCGGCATCCGCGGTATCAGAAACTTGCTGTACAGTATCGGATCGATTAGAACGTTCGAAAGGGTTCCGGGCAGCAAAAAAGGATTGTGGGCGCACGCGTATCAAGTTGCATTCTATTCGTACAATATGGCGCGCAATTTTTGTGCGAACGAACGCGCGGTCATCGACGACGCGTACATCTGCGGACTTTTGCACGATATGGGAAAGATCATCTTTGAAACGGCGCATCCCGATTTGCTCGAACGGGTTATGACGGTTTGCAGCAGTAAAGGCATCGCAAAAGAAACCTTCGAAAAATTGATATCGGGCGTAAACCACGGCGAAATCGGTGCTCGTGTTGCGGAAAAGTGGAATTTTCCGGAAACAATTTCAAACGTCATCCGCTATCACCACGAACCGGAAGAAGCGCCGAAGGATATCAGAAAGCTCGTATCTCTCGTATACCTTGCGGATGCGACCGTGCACTATCAAAAAGAAGACATCGATTTTTATCAAATCGATCCCGCGGTGCTCTCGCTTTTCAATATCACGTCGGAAGCGCAGCTGAAATCCATCGCCGACAGACTGTACATCGCATTTAAGCGCGACCGAATATAAATTAATAATTAATTAAATCGCTCTGCCTTGTGCGACGGATTGCGTCCATGAGGCGAGGAGCACGCCGAAGGCGACGCCGACGTTGAGCGATGCTTTGAGTCCCTTCATCGGAATCGATACGCGCCCGTACTCGGCGCAATCGAGGGCTTGGGGGCTGAGGCCGAGTTCTTCCGAACCGATGAGGCAGATGCCGCGCTTGGGGAAAGCGAATTCGAAAATCGGCGTGCCGCCCGTTTCGAGCGCGAAGATCGGAAGTTCGTGCGGTAAATCGGCAAGCGCTTTTCGTTCCCATCCGAGCGTTTCGATGCAGCCCATACCGCTTCGAAGCGCGCGCGTTTGGCGGGGATCGGCGCAAAACGGCGACAGATACACCGTATCGACGCCGAAGGCTTCCGCGCTTCTGAAAATCGAACCGAGATTGAACGGCGAGCGTATGTCTTCCGCATAGACGCACATACCGGGGTAAAAGCCGCGCTGCCTGACGGTGCCGTTATTATCGAACGGAAAAGCGTGCGGTGCTATGACCAAATCCCATTCGGCAGGAAAAGTTCCGATGATCGCAAGGAGATGGTTGCGCGCGCAATTGCATACGCGCCGCTCGTCAAACGGTTCGGCATCGATGAGCGAACGAAGTTCCGCCGCCGCAGGGGAGGGGAGAGCGGGATCGCGCAGCACGATTTCCGCAAGACGCTTCGTGTATGCCGCTCTTGTCATGGACGGAAAATCGTATGACGAACCTTTTTCCGCGATGCCTGCGATGTCGCGTTCGAGTGCTCCGAACGTAAGCGCGAGCTTCCGCCTGCGCTGTCCGCCTTCAAGCTGAAACAGTTTTCCCGGCTCGATCATAGCGATGCTGCGAATGCGCGAGCCTCAGTACGCCAGTTTGATGAAGTCGAACAGATCGTCCGATGTCATGCTGCGCGGCAGCGTATTTACGAGTTCGAGCCGACCCGCGTCTTCGGCGGCGAGCGCGAGCTGTTCGATCGAAATCGACAATTCTTTTAAGCGCGAAGGAAGATTCGCTTTGGCGAACAGCTGCCGGATGTACTCCGCAAAACGGGCGGCCGCTTCTTCACCGTGTACGTCGGAAGGAACGATGCGGGAAATGTGTGCGAGTTTTTCGACGCGCTCGATTTTAAATTTGCCGGCGTCTTCAATGATGCTTGGAAATAAAATCGATGCGATGAGCGAACGCGAAACGGCAAAACGGGAATTGATACACAGCGAAAGGAGTGTGCCGAGACCCGGTGCGCTTGCGGCGGCGGCGAGAGACGCCATGCAGCCGGCCTGCGATTTTAAGATCTCTTCCGGCGTCGTGATTTCGAGCGTCGGAGAACCGCCGATCGCGTAGCCCATGAGCTCGACTGATTTTTCGACGAGCATATCGCTGAAAAACGTCGCCTTTTGTGAAAGGTATGCTTCAAGGGCGAGACACATCGTTTCAAGCGCCATTGCCGTATTTTGGTTGTCGGTGAGCGTCAGTGTCAAATTCGGATCGATGACGGCGAGCTTACACAACCCGTTCTGCGCTTTGAGCAGTTTTATTTGACGTGAGCGCGAATCGACGATCGGAGTGACGGATGCGTAGATAAAGGGTTCTCGGATCGTCGTCGGCACGCAGACGAGCGGCAATGCTCCCGTCGTCGGAACGGCTCCGTCGACGTAATCGTAGAGGTCGTGGTTTTCGTTGTAGAGCGAAGCGATCGCGCAGCCGACACCGAGCACTTTCGAACCGCCTGAGGCGATGATGCCGTGGATGTGTCCGTCGCGCGCGAGAGCGAGTACACGTTCGATTGTCTTCGTGTCCGCGTTTTCGCCGAATTCGTTGAAAACAAAGTAGTCGATTTTGCGTTCGGAAAGCGGCTCGAGCAGTTTATCGGCGAGATTCACTTCTTTCAAAATCGGATCCATGACGATGAGAAAACGCGAACCGTATTCGCGCACATATTGGCCGATGCGGCTCAGCGTATACGGTCCCAACACGATATTCGGTGAAATACGGAAAATAAAATCAGCCATATTGCTCCATTATAACGGCCGGTACAAATAAAAAAAGACGGAACGATACTTCCGCCTTTTTTACATCGATTATTTTTTTATCGTCCAATGCGTATGCGCCGGGATAATCAAAGTCCGAAGCTCGTCATAATGCGATCCGCTGCGGAATCGATTACGGCATTATTCAGATAAGACGGATCTTTAATCTTTTCTTTTACGGCTGCGACGCGGTCGGAGCGGACATCCGGCGTTTCAGCCGAAACTTTGTTCATGTAGTACAAAGCCGCCATGCGTTTCGCTTCGTCGGAAACGCTGATCGAATCGTTGCCGACTTTCGGTGCTCCCTGTTCGTTTATCCGGTGAGCGTTCTGTACATTGTTAAGAGGATTTACTCCCCCGATTTTGTCTATCATCATTCCGTCCTGCCCCTCTACCGATTAATTATCGGCAGATTTATCAGAAAGTTTAATTTTTTTTACACCCGAAACGAAAACCGCACATTCGCCTTTTATCGACTCTCGGGACGCAAAGTCGTCGCGCAACGCCTGCGCCGTTCCTCCGATAATCTCTTCGTGCAGTTTTGTCAGCTCCCGTCCGATCACGATACGGCGCTCACTATCAATATCGGCTAAATCGTCGAGCAACTTGAGGATTCTGTACGGCGATTCGTACAAAATAACGGCATCGCCCGAAGAGAGCAGCTCTTTCAGGCGGCGTCGGCGTTTCCCCGGAGAAGGCGATAAAAACCCTTCGAAGACGAGGGTTTTTCCGCCCGCTCCCGCGACGCTTACGAGCGCGGTAAGCGCCGAAGGGCCGGGCACGGGTACGACGGCAAAGCCCGCATCCCGTACGATACCCGCCAAGAGGGCTCCCGGATCGCTTATGCCCGGAGTACCCGCATCGCTCGCGTAGGCGACGGTTTTGCCGCTTTTCAGCAAGTCGACGATTTTTTCGGCCGACTTTTCTTCGTTTTGCGCCCTGCACGACACGAGCGGCTTGCGTATGCCGAAATGCGTGAGCAGCTCAAGCGTGTGCCGCGTATCTTCGCATGCGATGACATCCGCCGTTTTGAACGTTTCGAGTGCGCGGAGCGTGATGTCGCCGAGATTGCCGATCGGCGTTCCTACGATATATAACGAGGCCACGATGGAATCAGTATAAACCTTCAAACGCAATTTTGCAAGAAGACAAAATCGATTACCGTGCAAAAAAAACGGCGAACATTTGACAAACAAAATAAGCGATGATACACTGAAAAACATATTCTATTTCAAGGAGGATTTCAAATTATGAAAAAAACAATGTTCGCCGCCGTTTTTGTTGCTTTAACCGCATCGGTATTCGGGCTCGGATCAAATGATTCCGCTTCCGGAAAGGCGCAGCATCTTACCATTTATTCCGCGGTATACGACGACGAAACTCAGGCCATCTGCAAAAAATTTCAGGAAAAAACCGGCATTAAAACGGACTGCGTCGTCCTCGGAGGCGGAGAAATCCTTGCCCGCGTAAAAGCGGAACAGCACAATGCGACGGCATCCGTCTGGTTCGGAGGTCCGTGCGATTCCTTTATCACGGCAAAAGAACAGGGTTTACTCGCGCAGTACACGTCGCCGAATGCCGCATCGATCGACGCAAAATACAAAGATCCCGATAATTACTGGACGGGCATTTACATCGGCTATGTCGGTTTTGTAAGCAATAACAACCGTCTGGCTGAACTCGGAATAAAAGCGCCGACGACGTGGAAAGAATTGCTCAACCCGAAACTCAAAGGCGAAATCATGATGGCATCTCCTGCCGCTTCTTCGACGGGCTACGTTATTTTAGCGTCCGTACTGCAGCTTATGGGAAACGACACCGGATTTGCCTATATGACAGACCTCAATAAAAACGTTTTGCAGTACACGGAACGCGGATCGGGATGTATTGCTTCGGTCATCTCCGGAGAAATCGCAGTCGGCGTCTGCTTCGCCCACGATGCGATCAAAAACCAGCTTTCCGGCTATCAAAAGCTTTTAACCGTTACGGTTCCGGCGGAAGGTACGGGCTATGAAACGGGCGCCATCGCCGTCATCAAAAACGGTCCCGACCAGGAAGCCGCCCGCGTTTTTTACGATTGGGCTTTGACCGCGGAATGCCAGGATATGTACCAGCAATACGGCGCATTCCAATTCCTTACGGCAAAGGACGGTCACAATCCCGAAGCGACGAAATCGCTCGCAAAGGCGAAGACGATCAACTACGATACGGCATGGGCAGGCGCAACCCGCTCCGCCAATACCGCAAAATGGGCTCAGTTGACCGGCAATTGACGGTTGCATTTTCTAAAAAACTCAGTTCACATTAAGATGAATGTCGGAGCCGCACGCAATCAACAGAGCGCAAGGGTATTGAACCCTCCGGACGAATAAAGAATACGTTTTCGACGAAAATTTCGTCCGCACTACGCGCGGCTGAACCCTGACATTCTATCGCTGCATAAAAAGGGAGGCGCAGATCTGCCCTCCCTTTGTTACGGAGCTTTCATGGAAAAAAACGCCGCCGTTTCCGATAAAAAGAATTTACTGCAGGAACCGATTGTCTTTTTCGGTATCGTCTTCGTCATCGTCGTCCTCTTCTTTTTCATTCTGCTTCCGCTTATTTCCATCATGCGGGGAAGTTTTTTGGATGACAATAACAGCATATCGTTTTCATCTTACGTACGGCTGTTTCACAATAAACAATTTTTGACGACGCTTTCCAACACCCTCAAGCTCGGTTTTATCGTCGGTTTTTTTTCTACCGTCGTCGGCTTTATGTTCGCATACGTAAAGCAATGGGTCAAAAGCCCGTTCAAAAAATTATTCAGCGTTATCGAAATCATGCCTATCATCACGCCGCCCTTTGTTCTCGCGCTGTCGGCAATCACGCTGCTCGGACGGCGCGGTCTCATCACTTATTCATTGCTGCACATTTCGAATTTCGATATCTACGGATTAAAAGGATTGGTCGTCGTACAGACGATGACGTTTTTTCCGATCGCCGCTCTTACACTCGACGGTATGCTCGCAAACTTCGACGGCACGCTTGAAGAAGCCGCTCGCAACATGGGTGCGGGCCGCTTAAAAGTTTTCGTTTCGATCACGCTGCCGATGCTCGCATCGGGTCTCGCAAACGTATTTTTGCTCTCGTTTATCGAATCCGTCACCGACTTTTCGAATCCGATGATTTTGGGCGGCGGATACAAAACGCTCGCTTCGCAAATCTATATTCAAGCGATAGCGAACTACGATATGCGGGCGGGAACCACGATCGCAGTCGTTTTATTTTCGGTAACCCTGCTCATCTTTTGCATTCAAAAAATTCTGCTCGATAAGCGGAGCTATGTCACGCTTACCGGCAAAGCGAGCCGCGTCCGTGAAATGATCGAAGATAAAAGCATCGTCATCCCTGCAAATATCATCTGCCTGTTCATATCGTTTTGGGTGCTGCTGTTCTACGTGTTCCTCGTGTTCGGAGCGTTTTTTAAAACGTGGGGAGCGGATTTTACTTTGGTCACGGATAATTTCAAATACGTATTCCGCTACAGCATGAAGCCGGTAAAAGATACGCTGCTCATCGCCATCCTCGCATCTCCGATCTGCGGCGTCTTTTCGATGATCATCGCGTATCTCGTCGTTCGCAAAAATTTTATCGGGAGACGCTTTATGGAATACGTTTCCATGTTCGGTATGGCGGTTCCCGGTACGGTTTTCGGACTCGGATACATCCTCACGTTCAACACGAAACCTTTCGTCCTTACCAACACGCTGTGGATTCTCGTCATCGTCCTTGTGATGACGAGGCTTCCCGTCGGCGTGAGATCCGGCATGGCTTCCCTGCGGCAAATCGACGGAAGCATCGAAGAGGCTGCGACGAATCTCGGCGCCGGTACGGCAAAAGTATTTACGTCCGTTACGCTGCCGCTCATCCGCCCGGCATTTTTTACCGGTCTCGTATTCAGCTTTATCAAAAGTATGACGGCAATAAGCGCGGTCATCTTCCTCGTCTCCGCAAATTACAATCTGCTTACGGTGCGCGTCATGCAGCACGTCGATAAAGGTCAGTTCGGCTACGCATCCGCACTGTCGGTAATTCTCATGGCAATCGTTTTCGTCGCAGTCGGAATCATGAACGCCGTATTGAGCCGGCTCGGTCAAAGCGTCGATAAAAATTATATGTAACGATTAAACAGAAAGAGGAAAAACGATGGGTTCAAAAAGCGTCACTTTACAAAATTTATCAAAAATATACACGGACAGGGGAACGGGCGGAAAAAAATTTGTCGCCGTCGACGATATCTCCCTTACGATACAGCCGGGTGAATTCGTCACTCTGCTCGGCCCGTCGGGCTGCGGCAAAACGACGACGCTCAGAATGATTGCGGGCTTCGATAAGCCGAGCGGCGGAGACATCCTCCTCGACGGCAAATCGATAAAAAATCTGCCGCCGAATAAACGCAATACCGCTATGGTGTTCCAAACCTACGCGCTCTTTCCGAACTACAACGTGTACGATAACATCGCATACGGATTGCGCATCAAGGGGCTCGCAAACGATGTCATCGCACAAAAGGTCGGCTCTATTTTAAAGATGATCGGCTTGACCGGATTGGAAAACAGGCACACGAACGAGCTCTCCGGCGGTCAGCAGCAGCGTATCGCTCTCGCGCGCGCTCTTGTCATGGAACCCGACGTTCTGCTCTTCGACGAACCGCTTTCGAATCTCGACGCAAAGCTCCGTATTCAAATGCGCACCGAAATCAGAAAGATTCAGCGTACCGTCGGCATTACGGCGATCTATGTTACCCACGATCAAGCCGAAGCGATGAGTATGTCGGATAAGATCGTGATTCTCAATAACGGAAAAATCGAACAGGTGGGTAATCCGCGCGAAATCTATTATCACCCGAACAGCGAATTTACGGCAAATTTTATCGGAACGGCGAATATCCTCCGCGCGACGGTACAAAGCGTCTCCGAAGACGGAACCGTTTCCGTCGTTCTTTACGGAAAGCGGCTCGACCGCATTCCGACGCATAAGCGATATTCGCCGGGAGACACCTGTACGCTCATCGTACGGCCCGAAGCGTGTTCGGTGCGCGACAGCGGCACCTTTGAAGCGGAGGTCACCGTGTCGATGTTTATGGGAGAATATCAGCTGTACGAGTTGAACCTCGCGGGGCAGAATTTCATCGTACACGAAAACAATCCGAAAAATAAAAATATCAAAGATGCCGGCGAAAAAGCCTGTCTATCGATCGACACGACCGACATTCATGCGATTTGATTGAGGGAGATATTATGAATACGACAACATACATCGCCGATTATATCGCACTGGAAAAGAAGACGCTCGAAGATTTGAGCGTCGGCGACATAGAGCGCGTACTCGATCTGTTTATGGAAGCGTATAAGTCCGAAGGAACGATTTACGTATTCGGCAACGGCGGCAGCGCGAGCACCGCTTCACACATGGCGAACGATTTTAATAAGGGCATCTCAGAATATGTCGAAAAAAAATTCCGCGTGATCTGTCTCAACGACAATATCGCGACGCTCATGGCGATCGCAAACGATATCGGCTACGACGAAGTATTTCGCTTTCAGCTTACAAACAAACTCAAACCGAATGACCTCGTCGTCGGCATCAGCGGCAGCGGCAACAGCAAAAATGTTTTATATGCGATCGAATACGCAAAAGAGCGGCACGTCAAAACGCTCGGCATCTGCGGTTACGACGGCGGAAAACTCAAACAAACGGCGGACGCGGTCTTTCACGTCGCCGTGCCCAATATGCAGATCGTCGAAGACGTGCACATGATACTCAATCATCTGTTGATGAACGTCATAAACCGCGTGCTCGGCATCACGGACAAGTGCTGATGGCGCCCTTTATCCTCATCGTCACCGGCCCGCCGGGATGCGGCAAAACGCATTTTGCAGCGCGCGTCAAAGATTATTTTCCTTCACTCACGGTGCTCTCATACGACACGATAAAAGAGCGTTACTTCGACGAATACGGTTTCGACAACATGGAAGAAAAGCTGCGCATCAACGATATGTCGATCGCGGCGTTTTATGCGCTTTTGGAAGACACGATGCGGGCGAAAAAGAATATCCTCATCGAATATCCGTTTAATAAAATTCACGAACAAAAGCTTTGCGATATCGTTTCATCGCACGGATACAAAGCGGCGACGATCCGCCTTACGGGCGACTGGCGCGCGCTGTACGAACGCGCCGTGCACCGCGACGTACATGAACCGCGGAATCCGGGACACCTTTTACGCGCGTACCACAAAGGCGTTCCTCCCAAACCGGAAGACGTCATTCCCGAACCCGATTTTGAAAGTTTTGTTGCAAGCTGCGAGCGGAAAAATTACAGCATCGAAATCGGGGACGCGTTTACCGTCGACGTAACCGATTACGACGCCGTCGATTGCAATTCGCTTTTTGCCGAAATCGAAAAAGCGGTGACGGCGGAATCATAAGCGCCGGAGCCATCAGAAAACTTCAGTTTTGGATGGCTGCCTTGATTTTAATTCCACGGTTTTATTCGCAGATAGGTTTCGTTCCTGTCTTGCCCGACGGATACAATCCCGACGGGCGTTTCGCAAAACGCTTCGATAAATTCCACATAAGCCTTCGCGTTCGCCGGCATCTTTTCATACGAACCGCACCGGCGGAGGTCGCTTTTCCAGCCGTTGAATTTTTTGAGCACGGGACGTGCCGCGTTGAGTGCGGGAATGCTCGCCGGAAAATCCGTAACCGTTTTCCCGCCGATATCGTATGCGATGCAGGCTTCAATCGATTCCATTTCATCGTAGATGTCGAGGTGCGTCAAAACGAGTGAATCGATCGAATTGACGCGGCATGCATAGCGGAGCGCAACCAAATCGAGATAACCGCACCTGCGCGGCCGCCCTGTCGTGACTCCGAATTCGTTTCCGGTCGTGCGTACATAATTGCAGAGTTCACTTTCGGTGTCGTTGTTAAATTCGCTCGGCATGGGACCGTTCCCGACGCGCGTTTCATAAGCTTTAAAAACGCCGTACACCCTGTCGATCGCGCGCGGCCCGATTCCCGAACCTAAAGCCGCTCCCGCCGAGCACGACGCTCCGGAACTCACGTAGGGGTAGGTTCCGCTGTCCAAATCGAGCAGTGCTCCTTGAGCACCTTCGAACAAAATATTTTCGCTTCGGTATTCCCACAACTTTGAAGCGATATCGACGCGCATCGCCATGAGGCGGGATGCGTACGTATCGATAAATTGCCTGTCTTCGGTATCGAGGTCGGTCATCTTTTCTTTCCAATCCAGATCGGCAAGCCTGATTCCGTCGCGTTCGGATTTTTGAGAATATGAAGTTCCGATGCCCCTTCCCGTTGTTCCGATCGGGCGCTTGCGGGCAGCATCGCGCTCTTTGTCCATCCTGCGGTACGCGGGCAAAACGATGTGCGCGCGGTCTGAGATGAACACGCGGTCCTTCCACGAAATGCCGTTGTCGGTGAGCATCTGCAGTTCCGCAAAGAGCGCTTCGGGGTCGATTACCATACCCGAGCCGAGAAATACCGATTTATCGGGATATAAAATGCCCGAGGGCACTTGGTGCAGCGCATACTTTTTTCCGTCGGCGACAATCGTATGGCCTGCATTTGCACCGCCGGCAAAGCGCACGATGTATTTCGCGTCCTGCGCAAGAAAATCGACTATCTTTCCCTTTCCTTCATCGCCCCACTGTGCACCCATAACAACAATGTTCATCGCTTCCTCCACGTGTATCGCCGGCAGTATATATCGCCGATTGCATCAGTATAGCGTAAGATTCCGATTCGTACAACTTCAATGTTGACGGCTCAATGTGCTCTTATAAGTCTGAAATCGAAAAACGGGCAAGCCGTTTTTTCTTTAAAAGATATGAAAGCCGACTGCAATTCCTTATGAGGACACAAAGCACGGCGTCTACGGCACACTTTGTGATAGGAGACGCGCATAATTCCTGCGCGGGGAACTTCGCGCTCACGCGCTCGTTGCAAGTCGCGCACTGCTCGGAATTATGCGCTCTTGCCGTGTATGCGGAGAAGCGCTATACTCTTTAGTACAGATGTTACGTTTGTGATAGCCTACAGCCGAATCCCTTGCGGCGGCATTACCGGCGCCCACGGCGCGCCGCGTATCAGCATCGACAAAGTATATCAATTACCGAAATTATTATTTTCCTCGAGGTGTTCTATGAACAAGTACTTTAAACGGTATGTCGTCGATGCGTTCGGCGGAATGTCGCTCGGCCTTTTTTCCACGCTCATCATCGGATTGATTATAAAGCAGATCGGCGGATTCTTTCCGTCGGCAGTCGGTTCGGGAGGTACAGGCGCCGCATCTACAAGCGTCTATACATCTCTCGCGTATGCGGGAAGATTTTTTATGCTCACGGGGCAGGTGCTCACCGTACTCACCGGGGCCGGAATCGCGTGCGGAGTTGCGCATTCGCTCGGCGCGCCGAAGCTCGCTTTGTACGGAAGCATCCTCACCGGTACGATCGGCGCGTATTCCGTAAAATGCGCCGCATACTTGAGCGCAGGGCAGGCGGCCTTTATCGCGGAAAACGGCAGCGTGCTTTTTGCGGGGCCGGGAGATCCGCTCGGCGCTTTTGCCGCGGCTTTAGTCGGCGCCGAATGCGGAAGGCTCGTTGCGGGAAAGACTAAAATCGATATCGTCGTCGTGCCCGCCGTAACCGTCATCGCAGGCGCCGCCGCCGCATTGCTCTTCGGGCCCGCCCTTGCATCCGCATCGGCAGCTCTCGGAAGCGGTATACAGAGGGCGACGGAACTCGAGCCGTTTTGGATGGGCATTGTGCTCTCCGTCGTCATGGGGATGATTTTAACGCTGCCCATAAGTTCCGCGGCTATCGCGATCATACTCGGCATGACGGGGATCGCGGGAGGAGCTGCGACTGCCGGCTGCTGCGCGCAGATGATAGGCTTTGCCGTCATCAGCTTCCGCGACAACGGCTTTAACGGTTTTTTCGCGCAGGGACTCGGAACGTCTATGCTGCAGATTCCGAATATCTGCAAAAACCCTTTTATATGGATTCCGCCGACTCTCGCTTCGGCGATCACCGGTCCCCTCGCTTCGTGCCTCTTTAAGATGCGCACGCTTCCTGCGGGAGCGGGTATGGGAACGAGCGGTTTGGTCGGGCCGATTATGACGTTTCAAGCGATGCAGGGAAGCGAAAGCGCTTTCCTTATCATCGCAAAGATAATCGCAGTCGATGTGTTTTTTCCGGCCGTACTCGCATACGTTTTTTATGCGGCGCTTCGCGCTCGGAGTTTAATCCGTGACGGGGATATGAAACTTGCCGCATAACGGAAATCCCTACGGCAAGACATAAAGAAGCGAATATGCTAAAATAGACCATTCTGTCATATCCGGTTGGAGGATTATAATGACCAGTTTCGGTATGTGGGGCATCATCCCCCCGCTTTTAACAATCGTGCTTGCCTTCGTCACTAAAGACGTGATCGTATCGCTCTTTTTCGGCATTTTGTCGGGCACGCTTATCGTCACGGGGGGTAATCCCGCCCTTGCGCTTATACATCTCACCGATGCGCTCGCTTCTTCGCTTGCCGACGGATGGAATATCCGCATTTTCCTTTTTTGCGCGCTGCTTGGAGGCCTTGTCGGTATGCTTTCGAAAACGGGAGCCGCAGGCGCCTTCGGCAGATGGGCGTCGCTGAAATTGAAGACGGGCAAAGGATCGCTTCTCATGTCGTTTATTTTCGGATTGATAATCTTTATCGACGATTATTTCAATTCGCTCACCGTCGGAACGATCATGCGCCCGATCTGCGATAAGACGAAAGTCGCGCGCGCAAAACTTGCCTACGTGCTCGATTCGACCGCCGCTCCCGTGTGTATCATCGCGCCGATTTCGAGCTGGGTCGTCACCGTCATGTCGATCGTAAAGGGTGCGGAAGGCTTCGATGCGATGCAGATGACGCCGTTCGAATTTTTTATCCGCTCCATACCGTACAACCTTTATGCGCTCGGCACGCTCGTCTTCGTACTCGTCATCATTTTAACAAAACGCGATTTCGGACCGATGAAGTCTTCCGAAGCGCGTGCGGCACAGGGAAAACTCTTTTATGAAAGAAAGTACGGAGCCGTTGCCGGCGAAGTCGAAAACACCGTAAACGATTCGGCGAAGCCTGCCGACATGCTTTTTCCGATCATCGTTCTCATCGTGACGGCGCTGATCTTTTTTCCGGTGACGACGTGGATGAGTGCGGTCGACGGGGAGTCGATTGCATCGTTTCTTGACGCCGCACGCTCGATTCCGCTCGGAGACGCATTTAAAGATACCGACGCATCGGTTGCGCTTTTTTACGCTATCATCTTTACGATATTCGCTACGTATATTTATTATATTGCGCGGAAATTGTTGAACTTGAGCGGAGCGGGTGAAGCGCTCCGCGACGGCATCAAATCGATGATACCGGCACTGATCATTTTGTCGATGGCGTGGACAATCGGAACGATTATTAAATCTTCGCCTTCCGACGGAGGACTCGGACTCGGCGTCTACCTTTCGGAAATCGTCGTCAAGCAGCGCTTTCCGCTCGAACTCATTCCCGTCATCGTCTTTGCGCTTTCGGCTCTCATTTCGTTTGCGACCGGCACGAGCTGGGGCACGTTCGGCATTATGATTCCGCTTGTCATGCCGATCGCGACGGGACTTGCGCAGGCGAAGGGCTTGCCGCAAGAGGCATTCGTCAACGCGTGCATGATCTGTATCGCTGCCGTCGTCGGAGGCGCCGTATTCGGCGATCACGCATCTCCCATTTCCGATACGACAATCCTTTCGTCTACGGGAGCGGGCTGTCCGCACCTCGAACACGTTGCGACCCAGATGCCGTACGCGGTGTTTATCGCGCTTTGTTCGGCGATCGGTTTTATCGCAGGCGGTTTTTCGGAAAATATAATTGCCGCGTGGCTTTCGTTCGCGCTTGTCCTCGTTATCGGCATCGTGTTTTTGCCCAAAACGGTAAAATCGAAAACGGACTGAAAACGACCGGCGTGCTTTTCCGTGTAAGCGATACGAGTGCGGCGGACGTTTATGCGGTTTTTACGGCGCCGAGCACTTTTCCGATCGAATCACGGATGACGAGCGTTGCGATCGCATCGCCTCCCGTCGCGGTTTTATTGATAACGACGAGCTTGTTCCCGCGGTAATAGTTGACGAGGCTTGCCGCGGGGTAGACGACGAGAGAGGTGCCGCCGATGATGAGCATGTCCGCGTTCCGTATCGCGCGGACTGCGCCTTCGATGCAGGCTCCGTCGAGACCTTCTTCGTAAAGTACGACATCGGGTTTAACGATGCCGCCGCACTTTGTGCAGTGCGGTATGCCGTCGGGAGCGTTTGCGCTTTCGGCGATAAAATCGATATCGTAGGGAGAGCCGCATTTCATACAGTAATTGCGCAGCGTGCTTCCGTGCAGTTCGAATACGTTTTTGCTTCCCGCCGCCTGATGCAGTCCGTCGATGTTTTGCGTGACGACGGCGCTGAGCTTTCCCGCCTTTTCGAGTTCCGCAAGTTTTTTATGCGCCGCGTTCGGCTTTACGCCTTTGACGATGAGCTTTTCGCGGTAAAAGCGGTAAAACTCCGCGGGTTTCGCGTCGAAAAAACTCCTGCTGAGCATTTGCTCGGGAGGATATTTCCATTTTTGGTGATACAGTCCGTCCGTGCTTCTGAAGTCGGGGATACCGCTTTCCGTCGAAACGCCTGCTCCGCCGAAAAATACGATAGAGCGGCTTTCGTCTATCATGCGCTGCAGTTTTGCAATCGCTTTATCGAAATCGTTATCGTTCATAGCATACAGTATACCGCATTTTGCGGCGCGATGTTATAGGGCTGTGTTCCTTGAGTTCAGCACTTGTAACATTTGTCCGAAACGGCTATTTTATAACTGATGGAACAGGATTTGTATGCGGTGCTCGGAATCGCAAAAACGGCAAGCACCGATGAAATTAAAAAAGCGTACCGCACTCTCGCATTCAAATATCACCCCGACAGAAACCCGGGTGATAAAAGCGCGGAAGAAAAATTCAAAGCGATAAACGCCGCTTACGATGTACTCGGAGACGAAACGAAGCGTTCTCAATACGACCGTTTCGGAAGCGCGGAGACCTCATACGCGGGGCGGCAGGATACGCAGTATGCATACGGCTCTTATTCCGGTACCGGTTTTAGCGACGAAGATATGTTTTGGCAATGGTTCGGCAGTAATTACGGAGGCAGACAAAACGGCGAGCGGCGCTATACCTATACGTGGACAAACGAAAAGAGACGTGATACGCGAGAAGCGCTCCGCTCTCAGCTCTATTCAAAATTGGGACAGGCGTTTTTCGGCATAATCGCGAGCAGCATATTCGGCTTTTTCCCGCTGTTCGGGCTCCTGTGTCTCTTTATCACGATCAACGGCGTCATCGGTGCGGTAAAATCCGCCGTGGCGCTTATTAAATTGGGAAGGCAAAAATAAAGCGGCTGACTGCAGTGCTTGCCGATCGGTACATCGGCGAAAATCGGGTTATCGTTGGCGGAAGATGATTCGGCCGCGGTTCAAATCGTACGGTGAAAGCGCGACTTTGACCGTATCGCCCGGCACGATTCTGATATAGTGTTTTCGCATCTTTCCGGACAGCGTCGCCAGGATGAGATGTCCGTTTTGCAATTCGATTCTGAACGTTGTATTGGGAAGCGCTTCTTTTACGACGCCTTCCACTTCGATAGCTTCTTCTTTTGCCACAGTTCCTCCGCTGCGTGACCGAATAACAAGAGTTCCTTAAAGTTAAATTGAACGTCTGAAACAGCGCCGTTCAATATTAACCTTGTTTTTATTCCGATTTGGTCGTATACTCTTCAGTATGTACAAAATTTCCGCGCTTGTCAACACGGGTGCGGGTTCATTGCACGGAGTTCATCTATTATGGATAAAAAATTTATTGAAAGCATGAAAAACGATTTGCTCGCGCGCCGGCAGACTATTCTTGCCTCGCTTGCGGAACAGAGCGATGATATGAAAAAATTGGTAAAGACCGTTGCCGCAGGCGACGTTATAGATGTCGCATCCGATGCGATTGATCGCACGCTGCTCGATTCGCTCGGCTCTCAGGATGCCGCCCGATTGCAGCTTGTGGATAACGCGCTCGACCGCATCCGTCAGGGAAAATACGGGAAGTGTGTCAAATGCGGCAAAGACATTCCGCAGCAACGTTTAAAGGCACTGCCGTATGCACTTATGTGTGTGACCTGCGCATCCGAAGAAGAACGCAAGCGCCGCTGAATGCGTGACGCTCCGCTGCGAGGCTGCGTCGGGGTTGTTGATTCGTGCGGATGGTTAATACCCCCGCACTTTGCATTTTTTTTCAAGCGCCGCGATATACCTTGAGTTTGTCGGGTAAACTTGATAGTTGGATCCTACGCTTCTTTTTCGTGTGTACATTGCCCGCACGGTTGTCTCGCTTTCGTTTTGTCCCGCCGTATTGCTCTTTGCTGAAAATCTTTTCAAAAAACTCCGAAATCGCAACATTTCCGCGATATATATAGCAGACATTTCTCGGAGGTTTTTATGGCAAAGTATAATCGTCGTTATAAAGATTCGGTCTTCGTCGATTTCTTCGGCGAAGATAAAAATGCAAAGGCGAACTTCCTCGCTCTCTACAACGCGCTCCACGGGACTCACCTCGACATATCTGTCGAGCTCGAGCCGCTCCGTCTCGAACAGGTGATGTATATGGCGTTCCGGAACGATGTCGCCTGCCTCGTCGACGGGAAAATCATTGTATTGGTCGAACATCAATCGACTGTCAACGCGAACATGCCGCTGCGATTTTTACAGTACACCGCACGCCTCTACGAACGTATCCAAAATCCACGCGACCGCTATCTCCGCAGGTTGAAAAAGATCCCTACGCCGGAGTTCTATGTGTTCTATAACGGCGAAGATGATTATCCTGAAACCGCAATGCTCCGACTTTCCGATGCCTTTATAACAGTGCCCGAAAAACCCTCTCTCGAAGTCGTTGTCAGCGTGACGAATATCAATTATAATAAGGGAAGTGAAATCTTACATACGTGCAAACCGCTGAAAGAGTATACGCTGTTCGTAGATGCCGTGAGAAGACACACGAAGTTCGACAACGAAAACGGCTTTCGGAACGCGATCAAAGAGTGCATACAAAACGACATCCTGCGGGAATATTTGCAGCGAAAAAGCCGGGAGGTGATGAATATGCTCATAGCTGAATACGATTACGACGTCGACATTGCCGTGCAGCGGGAGGAAGCATTACAAGAAGGCGAAGCGAAAGGTTTTTCGATAGGTATTGCACAAGGCGAAGCGAAGGGTTTTTCAGAAGGCATTTCCGAAGGCTCACATCAGAAAGCGCTTGAAACGGCAAAAACCATGCTCGCTCTGCACTATCCGCTTGAAGACATTTGCAAGATTACCGGCCTCACCGAAGCGGAAATCGAACGGCTGTAAACCGAACCTTCTCCCGCGACAACAATTCGTCGTACATCCGATCCGGTGCAACCGCTCTGAAAACAATGATTAATAAAAGTTGTGAAAATCAGCGGAATATGTTATAATAATCATAAGATAACGGAAGTGTTCGACATCGGAAGACGTGCATCCTGCAAAAGTTTTCAGAGGAGGTTTATGATGAACAAAGTAAAATCGAACCCTGTACATCCGTATAGGGGGGGGGGGTACTCGGTAAAGCCCTTTTAAAAAAGATACCGATTGCCGCGGGCGCTTTGCTGTTTACCGCAGCGCTCGTTTTTACAGGCTGCTCCAACGGCAGCGATACGAGCGGTGGAGGAGGCGGAACCCCGCCTACGCCGCCCGTGCCCGGATCGTTCGCGGTAAATTTCAGCGTGGACGGCGGAAACGGCACGCTTAAAGCAAAGGCGGACGGCATACCGGAAACGGATGTAAGCCCTATAACTGTCGAACAGGGTAAAACCGTAACCTTTACGGCGGTGCCTGCTGCAAATTACAAGGTAAAGGAATGGAAGGTAGACGGCGCCGTTGTTGCAGGCAACACGTCAAGCTCTTATATCCATACCGTTACCAAAGCGGCCGAGGTTAAGGTGAGCTTCGAAGCGCTTCCGCCCGGCGAAGCCTCGTATACGGTAAAACACTATCGGGAAAAAACGGACGGCACCTATCCTGCAGAACCGACGGATAGCGAAACCTTAAACGGCACGGCGGGTGATTCTGTTGCATTCATGCCGAAAACCGGCGGAGACTACGAAGGCTTTACCTATAATTCTGCTCTTACCATGGTAAACGGCGCTATACAGACAAGCGGTCCGATACAAGCCGACGGCAGTACCGTCGTAGAACTCTATTACGAGCGCAAAACGGTGAATGTAACCTTTAAGCTTGCAGGCGGCAATGTCGCAGGCGATATAGCCGATGTTGTAAAAACGGGCAAATACGGAACAGCCTTGAGTGCTCCCGTTCCCGTACAAACGGGCTTCTCTTTTACCGGATGGCATCCCGTACTGCCTGCAACTCCGGTCTTCCCCGCTTCCGATAAGACATACACCGCACAGTGGGCGCAGTTTCAATTCAAAATCGATTTCGGCGTAGACGGCGGACACGGCACGCTCAAGGCCGAAGTCGGCGGCAGCGCAATCCATTCGGGCGATATGGTCGAACACGGCGAAACCGTCATCTTTATCGCAGTGCCTGCCGATACCAACTATGCCGTAGACAAGTGGACAAACAACGGCACAGTCATTGCAGGAGCGGGCGCAAACATAAACTATCACCACACCGTAACGGCGGATGCAAACATCAAAGTAAAGTTTACATATTCGGGACCCGCCTTAGCAGTAAATCAGCAAACCTTTACGGGCACGGTGGGCGACACGCTTCCCGTTTATAAACTCGTAACGGCAGGCTCGGGCGACTACACGGCAAGGCCTGAAAACCCCTCCGTCATAAGCGTAAACCTTAACAATACGACGGGCAACGTAACCGTGCAGTGCATAGGAGAAGGTAGTTCCCGCATAAAGGTAAAAGACAATATGAGCGGGCTGGAAGCGTATTCGGGTACCGTTACCGTACAAGCCCTTGTTACCATCCCTGACGATTTTATCGCAGACGGCATCCACTACGAGGTCGTCGATAAAACGAATAAGCACGTGCATATCCACTATAAAGCGGGCGGTTTTGGAGCGAATGTGCACATTCCGGCAACGGTTACCTTTAACGGCGAAACCTATACGATAACCGGCTGTACCGTTTCCTGCTTGCAGGTGAACTTTGAGGAGACAACGGCGTTTACGGTGGACAGCGCAAACGCTTTTTTATGCGCGGATGACGGAGTGCTATTCAATAAGGATAAAACCCGCCTTATAAAGTACCCCAAAAAGAAAACGGATGCCTCCTACACGGTACCCGACTCGGTAAAAACCATAGGACGCTATGCCTTTTACATGATTGAAAATAATCTTACAACGCTGAACCTGCCCGAAGGTAAAGCGCTTACAACAGTCGAGGATCAAGGTATTTCTTACTGCACGCTGCTTGCAGACGTCAACATTCCGTCCACGCTGCGGAATTTGGGGGAAGAATTTCTTTACTGGACAGGGATAACGGGCGCGGTTGTTATCCCCGAAGGTATCGAATCTCTGAAAGCGTACAGCTTTGCATGGTGCCCCAATCTTACACGTGTGGAACTTCCGGCAAGCTTTAAATCTTCAGCTGATATTTTTTTCAACTGCCCCGCTTTAACCGAAGTTACGTGCAAAGCGGTAACACCGCCGTCAGTACATGGTTTTGATGCCGGCACGCCGGCTGCAAGCTGCACGCTCAAAGTGCCTGCAGGTTCGATCAGCAAGTACGAAACCGCCCCGATATGGAAGAACTTCAAAAAGCCGTTCGTGGGGCTTTGACGGTGCCGTAAGCGCCCTCCTGTGCGGGAATTAAACTAATCTGACCGCTCTCAACTCGGACAAAGTTCCGGCTTGGGGGCGGTTTTTTTGTGTGCGGGATGAGCCAATGCCAAAACGCTTCGTGTTCGACACCTCGTTCGTTGCCGGTTTTATACGCCAACTATGGGGGAAAAATAATTGCAAAAACTTTTCCCTTTTGTTCCTGTTTTTGTACCGTCTGCGCCTATAATTAGGTACGGAGGTACGTATGAGAAAAAGTTTTGACGATTTAACGATTGCTGACGATTTTATGTTCTGCAAAGTCATGCAGAACGAAGACATTTGTAAACAATTCCTTGAAATGATCTTGGCAAACGAAATCGGGAAGATTGCCTACCTGTCGCCGCAAAACAGTGTCGCGCCCGGCATTGAAGCAAAATCGGTGCGCCTTGATATTCTCGTAAAAGACGAAACCGGTAAATCTTACGACATCGAAATGCAGGTAAGCAATGAACACAATCTTCCGAAACGCATGCGCTATTATCAAGCGGCAATCGACATCGCATTCTTAGACAAGGGTACTCACTACAAAGCATTAAACGACAGCTATATCATTTTCGTGTGCTTGTTTGACGCGATAGGAAAAGGCAAACCGATCTACACGTTTGAAAATATTTGTATCGAAGACGGACAAACGCCCTTACGCGACGGGCAAAAAAGGTTATAATAAATGCGGAAGCTTTTAGGAAAGCCGAGAATAAGGAACTCAAAGGCTTTTTGGAGTACGTTAAAACCGGAACGGTGAATACGGAGTATACCGGGAGGATAGAAACGATGATACAGGCAGTAAAACACAACGAACAGGCACGCAAAGAATACCGCTTTATGTCGGGCTTTGAAATGGACGCACGGGAAGAGGGTATACAACAAGGTAAATCCCTCGGTCTTGCTGAAGGTTCCCGTCAAGCAAAGCTCGAAACGGCGCGGATTTTAAAACATCTCGGCGATTCCGTAAAAAAGATAATGCAAGCTACCGGACTTTCCAAAGAAGAAGTGGAATCGATTAATTAATTGGTAATGGATAATTGGTAATTGCCTGCTTAATTACAAATTACACATTACCAATTATTTATTCAGCCTAAATTTTCCTGTGCTTTATAAGGCCCGCATCCAAAAACGAAACTTCCGTATAGCCCGCTTTTTTTGCCGCCGCTTCGGCTCTGTCGAAGGCGCAGTCGATGTCTTCCGCTCGGTGCGCGTCGGAGTTGATCATGACGGGAATGCCCGACGCATGGAGCAGCGAAAGAAAATCCGCGGACGGATAGACGTCGTCGATCGCGCCGCGGGCAATGCCGCCCGTGTTGATTTCGGCGATGATGCCGGCATGCTTTGCCGAGTTTGCCGTCGCGACGAGTTCGCTGCGGTACCAGCTTTCGCTTTCGTCGAAAAAATGCAGGATGCCGTTGCGCTTTCTGATAACGTCGGGATGTCCCCAGATGAGAAAATCGCCCTTTTGCAGCATTTCGCGCTGCAGTGCAAAATACATACACACCGCTTCTTTTGCATTTCCTTTGAAAAAACGTTCGAGTCCCTCTTTGACTTTTTCTGTTTTATCGTCGACGGAAAAAGTACCGTTTTCCGTTATGAGATAGTGCACCGAGCCGATGAGATAGTCCGGCTGAAAAGCGGCATAATCGCTCATGCGCGGAACTGAAAGGCCGGGCATATATTCGACTTCGAAGCCGAGCAGTATCTGCATGCGTCCCTCGTATGCTTTTGCCGCGTTCCGCACCGTGCTTACGTAATTGTTAAATTCGCGCGGCGCTATGTGGCAGTCGCCCGCAAAGGGGTACATGCTGTGGCTTGAAAAGCCGATTATGTCGAATCGCTTTTCGAATGCAGCCAGAGCCATCGCTTCGACCGTATCGCTCCCGTCGCAAAATGTCGTGTGCATGTGGTAATTCGTTTTCATCACATTCCTCGCCGTACTATGTGCGCCGTGTTTTTGCGTGCTCGCGCTGCCATATATCCGAATCGACTTCGAAAACGGCCAATTCGTCTTTTAATGCCGCAAAGCCGCTTCGTATGTTTTCGATGTCGTGTTTTTTTGCGTCTGCTTCGATGCGCGCCCCCCGCTTTGCGAGTGCCTTTGCGGAAATCGCGGCGGAGCTGCCTTTGATTTTGTGGCCGATGCAGCGCAGTTCATCGAAGTCTTTTTCGGCGACGGCTTTTTCCGCGTCGTGCAAAAGGGAGGCAAGCTGTTTACGGTATTCGGCGATGAGCTCCCGACCGAGGATACTGTCGCCTCCGATCGTGTCTTCAAAATCCTTTTGATTCCATGCGGCATCCGCAGATGTTATCATGCTGTCGAGCATCGTGATTTTCGGCGCGACAGGCAGTTCTATGACCGCATGCCATTTTTCTATAAGCGTTTTTATGTCATCCCGCTTAAACGGTTTGACAAGGATATCGTTCATGCCGATTTTTCGATACAGTTCGAAATCGTCTTCATCATTGTTTGCCGTACATGCGACGATGATGCCGGTATAACCGCTCGCTCTGATATTTTTTGACGCTTCGATGCCGTCCATGATCGGCATTTGGATATCCATAAATATCATGTTGATCGCGCGATTTTTTTCGACGGCTTCGACGGCTTGTTTTCCGTTTTCCGCTTCGATGACCGGTACGCCCAATTTTGTCAAAAACGTTATGATCAGTTTTCTGTTGAGCGGATGATCTTCGGCGACGAGTACCGTCATGCCTTCCGTGACGCTTGTCCCGTTTTCGGCAACCGCCGCTTCGTTCGCTTTCGACTGCTTTGCGTCGAGCGTTTCGAGATCGGTCGGTACGTCGTATATGTCATTGAGCAGCGATTGCACAAGATGGCGCTTCACCGGTTTGTAGAGGTAACCGTTGAAGAGGTTGATGAGCTTCATCTTCGCTTCGGCGCCCATCTGGCCTTCGGGAACGAGCAGGTACAGTTTTGCATTGTTAAAATTGCATTCTTTAATTTCCCACGCGAGGTGCCAGCCGTCCACTTTCGGCAGACTCATATCGATAAAAACGAGCGAAAAAGGTTTTCCGAGATGGTTTGCGTTTTTCATTTTCAGCAGCGCTTCAGCCGCATCTTTCGCATAAGAGATATTGTACAAGCCGAACGAATTGAATTTTCGGCGCATGCTGTTTACCGCGAGGAGACTGTCGTCGACGATGAGGATGCGCGTATTCGGAGGGATGGCCGCTACGGTGCTCGGCGCCGGCAGATTTTGCGCCGCGACGAAAGGGACGGTAAACCAAAAAACGGATCCGCCGTCGGGATTTGTGCGTACGCCTATTTCGCCGTTCATCGCCGAAACGAGCCCCTTGCATATCGCCAGCCCCAAACCCGTCCCGCCGTATTTGCGCGTCGTCGACGTTTCCGCTTGATAATAATCGGTAAAGAGCTGCCCTTGCTTTTCTTTCGGAATGCCGATACCGGTATCCGCTGTTTCGAAAAGCAGCGTTTTTTTATCTTTACACGTAAGCGCGACGTGAATATAGCCCGACTGCGTAAACTTGACGGCATTTTTAATAATATTGAGAAGCACTTGCTGAATTCGCGTCGGATCTCCGATGACAAGCTGCGGCAGCTCGTAGTCGGAATCGACGACGAGCTCTATGCCCTTGCCGAACGCTTCCATACTGACGAGGTCGACGACCTGTTCGGTGAGCGCGACGACGTCGTACGGTATCGATTCGAGCGTGATTTGCCGTGATTTGATTTTCGTAAAATCGAGGATGTCGTTGACGAGCGAGAGCAGTACGTTTGTGCTGAATTGAATCTGGCGCACGTATTCCTGTTGTTCGTTGTTGAGCTTCGTATCGGAAAGCAGTTCGAGCGTGCCGATAATCGTCTGCACCGGCGTGCGGATTTCGTGCACGGTATTTGCAAGAAACGTTAATCGCTGATCGGGATCGATGTTAGATTTTTCCATGAAGCAGCTCTATCGCCTTTTGTACGATAACTTCGGGTTTTTGCGGTTTGACGAGATAGTGCTTTGCGCCGAGGCTGAGCGCTCGTATGACATCTTCGCGTTTCGTCGTCTGCGAATAGATGATGATAGGAACGGCCTGTGCACTGTTGCCGAGCCGCGCCAAAATATCGAAGCCGGAAATGCCGGGCATCAATATGTCCACGACGGCGAGATCGTAGCGGTGTTTGTTGATACCCGTTAAAAATTCCGCCCCGCTGGAATACAGATCGCAGGTCGCGCTTACGGATTTAAATGCGCTTTCCAAAAGCTTTAAAATAACGCTGTCGTCGTCGACGAGTGCGATGCGCAAAACGTTTCCGACGGTTTCGGCGTCGTCCTGTTTGACGCCCAAGTCGGAATAAAACCGCGTGTCGATCGAATCCTGCGTTTGCTCTCTCGCCGGCGTCAAAAGCTTTTCCGCGACCAATTCGGAAACGCTCGAAGCGGTACTGCTGTCGATGAGCGAATTGAGCACGTGCGAAAGCTCCGTTACGACTTCGATGCCGTCGTATTGGGGATGACCTGCGATCAGATCGCGGATAAAAGAATTGAACGAGAGCACTTTAACGTTTTTTGTTAAAACTTTCGGATCGGCAAGCACGTTGTCCAGCAGCAATTCGATATTTGCGCCGTCGACGAACGTGAGATCGAGATTTGTCATCATCAGGATTATCTTCGGAGCATCCAGCTGCCCCGCGTCGATCATCTCCGTCAGTTTATATTTGAGCAGCGCGAGCTTTTCCCGATTCAAACCTTCGGCTATTTCTACGAAAATGATATCGCCGTTTCGGTGGATATCGAGTACGCATTGCGTCGTATCCATGGAAAACGCGAGAGAGAGGATTTGCCCGACGGATTCGAAAAAGATATCGAATTTTATGGGCTTGGTAAAATATTTGGTGACGCCGAACTGTGCAAACTGCGAAAGCTTTGAACGGTCGGCGACGGGACCCGAAACGATCATCGGAATGCGGACGGCATTCGGATTCGAGTGCTTTTTTTCCAAAAAGCGAAACAGTTCGGTAAAATCGTCCTGTATTTCATAGATAACGAGATCGGGCAGGATCGAAATCATTTTAATAAACGCGTCGCGTTTTCCCTGCGTTACCGTAACCGAAACTTTTTCTGCAGAAAGTTTGTCCTTCAAAAACTCTCTAAAAAGCGGGGATGCATCTATCAGCAGAACGTTCTTCATAATTATATTATTCTATACGCAAATATATAAATTGACAAGCTTTTTTTCGGCAGGTACTGTATCGCGGGCGCAAACTCGCTGAACCCGCTTATGCGGAAAAATCAATCGCGCGGTTTTTTCGTGTACAGGATGTATGTGTAGGGCAGGGTATCGCCGGTTATCTTTTTGATAATTTTTTTATCGAAGAGCGCTTCGTCGAATTCCGGAAAAAATGCGTCGCCGTCGACGTATGCGTCGATCTCCGTTATGTAGAGCGCGCTGCAAAGCGGCAGCGCTTCGGCGTAAACCGCTTCGCCGCCTGCGAAAAAAATGTCGGCGGGAGGATCGCTTTTTACCGCAAGCGTTTCGGCGAGTGAAAGCGCTTCTTGCATATTCCGCGCTCCGTAGAGCTTTGCGTCCGCAGGCTGTTTTTCGGAAAATCGTTTGCTTTTCGAAAGGACGATAGTCGTTCTCTTTGCAAGCGGCTTACCTATGGACTCGAACGTTTTTCGCCCCATGATTACGATATTGCCTGCGGTCACATCGCGGAAATGATGCAGTTCGTTTGTTAATTTCCACGGGAGCTTTCCGTCTTTTCCGATCGCGCGGTTTTTTGCGTAGGCCGCGATGAGTGCGATCATGCCCTCTTATGCCTGCACTTCGACGAAGCTGCCGATGCTTTGCTTTTGCGCGTACACGCTCCTGTTGCCGCGGTAGGGATTTTTTATACGGTTCATCTGCGTTTTGATATTTGCGATGTGGACGCGAAGCATGCTGCGGTTTTTTTCGTTTTGGGCGAGGACTTGCGATTGCAAGTGTGCGAGGTCTTTTTGAATCGATTCGAGCACGAGGGTTTCGTTTGCAGGAGCGGAGCTCCTGATCGCCGAATACATTTCCGACATCGGTACAATCACTTTTTGCAGACCGGCGATATTCGAAACGACTTGCTGTTCGAGCTCCGTATGCGCGATGAGAGCGTCGGTGTTTTCTTCTTCAATCGACGTTTGCTGTTTTTCGAGCACCGAAAGATATTCGCGGAATTTATCGCGCTGCTGTACGAGCAGCGTTTTAAATCGTTTGAGTACGGCTACCCGTTCGTCTATTTCGTTTTGTGAAAGTTTCTGCATGATTACCCCTCGATTCAGCCTTCTATATTCAGCGAGTTTGCGACCGTCGCTGCCGGTGCATTTGCCGTGCTGCTTGCCGCCTGCCGCCATGCGTCGGAAAGTTCCGTCATCATCGACAGCACAAAATCGACTTTTTTTTTGTCGCGGTTGATGTTGGCCGACATGAGTTCGTTGTTGAAATATATGTAGAGCGACATGAGATTTTTTGCAATTTCTCCGCCCCTGTCCATATCGAGCGACACTTGCAGCTCCGTGATGATTGCCTGCGTTTTTTGCAGACAATCGTTGAACTTTTCGATATCGTGCGCTTTTATGGCGTTCGCCGAATCGAACATATCGGCTGCACTTGAGAGCTGCCGCACCGCTCCTTCATAGAGCAAAACGACGAGATGCCCCTGGCTCGCCGTGCGGATATTCGTATTTTTATATGCATTATACGCCTGATTGTAGCCCATGTTCAGCCTCCGTGTACCCATCGGCAAGATATTCCGTCGGGATAACAGTCATCCGTATATCAGTATCGGTATTTGAAATAAATTCTTAAATCGTATCTTGCAGCTTTAAAATGAGGGCGGTGTTACGGCAAAAATAACCTGTACTTTCATATCGGTTTTATTGTGCCATACATGTTTTGCCTGTGCCGGAATACGGATACTGTCGCCGGGATGCAGTTCAAAAAAAGTACCCTCTACGTCCAAATCGACTTTTTCGCCCGAATACATAAATGCGGTTTCTTCTCCCAAATGACTTTGCCTATCGGTATTTGAACTCGTGTACGGAGGGATAATCATCATACAAAATTCTATATTGCCCTTCGTATCTGCGGTAAGCAATTCGTATACGACATCCGGTTTATCTTTACGGCCTATTGTCTTTCTTGTAGCAGGGGTAACCAGCGGTTCGGGACGAAATTCTTCCCTAAAAAAACAATATAAAGGTGTTTCCAGAACTTCAGCGATACTTCGCAAAGTGTTAATCGAAGGATTTACCTGTCCGTTTTCTATTTGGCTCAGCATGGATGCGGTGATATCCGCTTTTAAAGCCAATTTCCGCATCGTAAATCCTTTTTGTAGTCTCAATTCTTGTATCTTTTTACCTATATTTAATTCTTCCAACGGAATATTCTCCTGATAAAATTGCATAAAAGTATATCATATTTTATTTGAAAATAAAAGCGTACGATTATGCCTATAGTGTTTATCTCAATTTGTGTTAAATTTTATTTAAACAAGTTAAATAAAACTTGACAGCTGGATATAGTGGATGTAAAATATAATTGTATTTTAATTGATTTGTTTAGTATATATTAATTTTCTTGCAAGCTATTTTGTAAAGAGGAGGTTCTATATGTTAGACGTATTGATCAAAAATGCAAAAATCATCGACGGAAGCGGGCGGCCTGCGTTTACCGGATGTGTCGGGATTAAAGACGGAAAGATTGCCGTCGTAAGAGAAACGGAAAAAGCGGCCGACGTAATCGATGCTGCCGGCAGATACGTTGTACCAGGCTTTATCGATGCGCATTCACACGGCGATTTGATTTTAGGTTCCGAAGATGCCCGGTTATTTAAAACAACGCAAGGCGTTACAACGGAGATAACCGGTCAGTGCGGTCTTTCTATGACACCGATCGCTCCCGAAAATTTGACGGCTATTCAAAATATGCTATCTATGGGAACAACGTATTTTCCGCCGGATATGAAAAATTGGACATCCTTTTCGGAATATCTGAAATATGCCGACAAACAGCAGCTTACGGCAAATGCGAAAATGTATATAGGACACAGCAGCCTCCGCATAGCCGTCATGGGTATGGAAAATCGGCCGGCAAAGAAAAATGAATTGGATGCCATGAAAGGTAT
The DNA here is from genome assembly GCF_050938355.1 of Treponema sp. SP13. NCBI lineage: Bacteria > Pseudomonadati > Spirochaetota > Spirochaetia > Treponematales > Treponemataceae > Treponema > Treponema sp. SP13. Next base: position 153,105 of record NZ_JADOVM010000004.1, on the reverse strand, counting down.
TTTACGCGAAGCGATGGAAGCGGGTGCCGCCGGTTTTTCAACGGGATTGATTTATACGCCGAGTTGTTATGCGACGGAAGAAGAGATCATAGAACTTGCAAAAGTTATTGCGCCTTTTAACGGTATCTATGCAAGCCATATGCGTAACGAAAGCGATAAAATCGTCGATGCCGTAAAAGAAACTATCAATGTCGGTTTGCAAGCGGGAGTACGGGTCGACATCTCCCATCATAAAATGCTGGGAAAACCGAACTGGGGAAAGCAAAAAGAAACGCTGAAACTTATTCATGAAGCGAGAGAAAAAGGCGTTCCCGTCATATGCGATCAGTATCCCTATACATGCAATATGACTACGTTAAATGCGTGTATGCCGCCGTGGTATTTCCAAGACGGTTTTCATGCGATGACGGACAAACTGAAAGATACGGATTTTCGAAAAAAACTTAAAGCCGAGATGGAAGATCCCGCAACCGCATACGATAATTACTATTTGAACGCAGGCGGTTGGAACGGCGTATATGTATATTCGTCTCCGAAAACGCCTGCTGCCGAGGGGCGTTTTATCAGCGAGTATGCCGAATCGCTGCATCAAGATCCGTGGGATGTTTTTTTCGACTTGTGCGTTGCCAATAATTGTGAAACGGGCGGCGTATACAGCAGTATGTGTGAAGAAGATATTTGCGAGATTATCCGCGATCCTTATTGTGTTGTCGGAAGCGACGGATTGACCAGAACATGGAAAGAAAAAGGCCACCCTCGTGCGAGCGGTACGTTTCCGCATGTTATCACCTATTTCGTCAAGGAAAAAGGAATTTTGTCGCTTGAAGAAGCCGTCCGAAAGATGACCGGATTAACCGCCGAATATTTACTCGTAAAAAATAAAGGTTTTATAAAAGACGGATATGATGCCGATTTGGTTATTTTCGATTATGACCGTTTGCAAGATACGGCTACGTACAGCAATTCAAACAGTATCACCGAAGGTATCGATTATGTTTTTGTGAACGGCAGTCTGGTCTATAAAGATAAGCAATTTACCGGTGCTACGCCCGGTCGAATGCTGCGTCATAATGCGTGATAATAATTGATAAAACGGAGGAATTGTATGAACGTATTGCTTGCTTTTGTCATTACGATGGCGGTTTTATTGGTATCGCTTATCGCGTTTAAAGTCAGCCCCGGCGTTTCGCTTTTTGCTTGCGCCGTTTTAATGGCATTGTTGTGCGGGCTGCCTTTACATGATATTCTCTCTTACATTACGAGCGGATTCGGAAATATCATGACCGCGATAGGTTTGTTGATTTTATTCGGCGGAATATTCGGTATGATGCTCGGAGATTCGGGAGGAATGGAAGAATTGGCCAAAGGTCTGCTTCGGACTTTCGGCAAAAAAAACGATATGCTTGCGCTCAACTTGGCGGGCTTTATCGTATCCATTCCGGTATATTTCGGTTCGGCATATATAACGCTTAATCCCTTGGTAAACAGCTTACAAAAACTTACTAAAAAAAATACGGGCGCTTATGTTGCGGCTTTGTTTACGGGATTGCTTTTAACGCACTGTATCGTAGCTCCTACGCCCGGCCCCTTAGCCGTTGCGGGGCAATTGGGTGCCAATATAGGGTGGTTTATCGTTTACGGTATTGTCGTTTCGCTTCCCGCAAGCTTGCTGTGCGGATGGCAATATGCGAATATGCTCAACAGGCGGACATTACCCGAAAATAAAGAAGCGCTGAAGCAAGAAGCCGCGATATTGTCGAAGAATGAAGAATTGCTCAAAGCCGATAAAACAAAGCCTTCTGCAGGTTTGACGCTCGCGTTGATTGCGTTTCCCATTGTCTTAATAATTATTAATTCGGTTTTTAAGGCAGTATTGCCGGCAGAACTCCCACTCGTCGTTTTTTTCGGATTTGTCGGAAACAACAATGTGGCGCTCTTTATCGCTATGTTGGTCACGGGCATCGTACTGCGTAAATATTTGGTTCCCGCCAATGCAGCTTCGCTTTGGAATTATATAGACAGAGTGTCGGATAAAATGGGAAATATTTTAATGGTCATCGGCTGCGGTAATTGTTTCGGTACCATATTGCAAAAAAGCAAACTCGATACGGCTTTAATCGATCTGCTTTCACGGATGAATATTCCCGTTTTATTGTTGGCATTTATGCTCGCTATGATTATCCGCGCTGCCGTCGGTTCCGCAACGGTGGCAATGCTCACGGCGGTCGCTATTGTAGGCCCGTCGGCCGTCGAAATGGGATATTCCCCGATTATCATAGGTTTGGCAATTTGTACGGGAACGGTCGGACTTACTTTGCCGACAGATGCCGCCTTTTGGCTGCCGGCGCGTTACAGCAATATAACGGTAAAAGAAGCCTTCGCGGCTACAACATGGCCGACGACTTTTGCGAGTTTAACCGGATTTGCAATTCTATTGCTGCTCAATGCATTTGCGCATGTCTTACCGGGAATACTGTAATTTTTAATAATTCGGTATAGGGGAATTTAAAGCCGTATGCTTTGAGTTCCCCGGCATTAAATTTAATACATCTACGGAAATATACAGAGGAAATCGTATGTGTGTATCGGATCGACAAATTTGCGGAAAAACGATACGGGAATGGCAGCAGGAATACCCGATTGTAAAAGATATATGCGCCTGCAGAGAAACGGTTTGGTGTAATCCGCACAAAGAGCCTTTTGAAAAAGCCGCATCATCATGCCCGTTTTCCGTAATCGATGTTGAAGAGGCCGAAGCGAGATTGGAACGTTTTGCGCCGTATTTTAAATCGGCCTTTCCGGAAACGAAAAGCACAAACGGTATCCTCGAATCTCCGATACGGGAAATACCGAATATGAAAGCGTTATTGGAAAGCGAAGAAGATATTAAAATTCCCGGAAAGCTGTACATCAAATTGGACAGCCATTTGCCCATATCGGGTTCGATTAAAGCCCGCGGCGGTATTTACGAAGTGTTAAAAATTGCGGAGGATATTGCGCTGGAAAACGGGTTTATACGTGAAAGCGACGATTATACGCGGTTCGATACCGATGCGTTTCGCAAACTTTTTTCCCAATACACTATTGCAGTCGGATCGACCGGTAATTTGGGACTTTCTATCGGTATCATGAGCGCAAAACTCGGTTTCAAAGCGGCGGTACATATGTCGGCCGATGCCAGACAATGGAAAAAAAATATGCTCCGTAAAGCAGGCGTCGAAGTTATTGAATACGAATCGGATTACGGTATTGCGGTTGCCGAAGGGCGAAAAGCCGCACAGCACGATCCCTGCTGCCGTTTTATCGACGATGAAAATTCTCAAACACTCTTTTTGGGATATGCCGTAGCGGGACTGCGTTTAAAGAAACAATTGGAAGAACGGAAAATACCGGTTGATGCCGAACATCCGCTGTTTGTCTACTTACCTTGCGGGGTGGGCGGGGGACCGGGAGGAGTCGCCTTCGGCTTAAAAACGGTTTTCGGCGATGCCGTTCATTGTTTTTTTGCCGAGCCGACGCATTCTTGTTGTATGCTGCTCGGTATGGCGACGGGTGAAAACAACCGTATCAGCGTACAGGATTTCGGATTGGACAATCGTACTGCGGCAGACGGTTTGGCTGTCGGCAGGGCTTCGGGATTCGTCGGTGCATTGATGCTTCCTTTTATAAGCGGTTGTTATTCCCTTGAAGATAAGCGTCTGTTTCATATGCTTACGGCTCTTGCCGATACGGAGGATATATATTTGGAGCCGAGCGCTTTGGCGGGTATGTACGGTCCCGTATTGACGGAAAAATCTCCGCAATTTCGCAGCTATGTCGAGAAAGAAAATTTGCGCGCGTTAATGATCCAAGGTACGCATATGGTTTGGGCAACGGGCGGCAGTATGGTTCCGAAAAATGAAATGGCGTCTTATTATAAACAAGGACAAAATTCCTAAAACAGTGTACAGTCCCAATAGTAATTGATTTTGGTGAATTCTCGAAAATTTACTCGACTAAATCGATGGAAATGTTTATATTTAAGAGAGTACCGATTTAGTGTTTCGATATTTTTATGAATGGGGCTGTCATGAGCGATGAAATCAAAGATAAAAAAGACGACAATAAAGACGATCCGTACAATTTTTTTAAATTTGCAGGGCCGGACAACAACGATAAAAAGAAAAAAGACGATGACAATAACCGCTCGCGGTTTCCGCTGTGGGCGCTTATGCTCCTCGTGCTCGCAGTCCTCGCGCTGGTCAATATGTTCGTCATGTCCAAGCCCGACAACCTCGTGGATTTTTCCGAATTCCGCCGCCTTATCGAAGACGGAAAGATCGTTTCGGTCGAACTCGGCGAAACCTATTTTACCGGTTACGGTCCCGAGCGCGCAGTTTCTTCGGAGCAGAGCGCGAAAGGCTATATGCTTTTTCCCGTTCAAACGCGCAGCCGGCAGGAATACAAAACGCTCTGCGTACTGGGCCTAAGCGAAGGACTCATCGAACTGATGAACGAAAAGGGCGTCGATTATAAATTCGTGCTTCGGCAAAACAATTACCTGCTTCCGATCCTTGTTAATTTGATACCGATCGTTTTTATTTTTATCATGTATTTTTTAGTGCTTCGAAAGATGGGGAGCGGCATGGGCGGCGGTATGGGAAGCATTTTCGGCGCGGGGCAGTCGCGCGCGAAAGCCGTCGAAGAGGGGAAAGTGAAAACGCGCTTTTCCGACGTCGCGGGAGTGGACGAAGCGAAAGACGAGCTTATCGAAGTCGTCGATTTTTTAAAGCAGCCGAAAAAATATACCGACATCGGCGGTAAGATCCCGAAGGGCGTGCTGCTCGTCGGACCTCCGGGTACGGGTAAAACGCTCCTTGCGCGCGCTGTCGCGGGAGAAGCGGGCGTGCCCTTTTTCCGCATTTCCGGTTCGGACTTCGTCGAAATGTTCGTCGGCGTCGGTGCGAGCCGCGTGCGCGACCTCTTCCGCCAAGCGCGGGAAAAAGCGCCGTGCATCATCTTTATCGACGAACTCGATGCGATCGGCAAAAGCCGCATGAACAATCTCGGCGGCAACGACGAACGCGAACAGACGCTCAACCAGCTCCTCGTCGAAATGGACGGCTTCGATAACGAAAAAGGATTGATCATTTTAGCGGCGACGAACCGCCCCGACATACTCGATCCCGCGCTTTTGCGTCCCGGCCGCTTTGACCGCCAAGTGCCCGTCGAACGTCCCGACGTCAAGGGCAGGGAAGAGATTTTGCGCATCCATGCAAAAAATGTCAAGCTCGATTCCGACGTTGATTTCGAATCTCTTGCGCACGGTACGATAGGTTTTGCGGGGGCCGACCTCGCGAACGTCGTAAACGAAGCGGCTCTCCTCGCCGTACGCAACGGGCACGCAAAAGTGACTATGTCCGATTTTAACGACGCGATCGACAAAGTGAGCATCGGTCTCAAAAAAAAGACACGCAAGGAAAACGAAAAAGAGCGGCGCATCGTCGCGTTCCACGAAACGGGGCACGCGCTCGTCGGCGCTTTTACGCCCGACTATCCTCCGGTCAACAAGATCACCGTCGTTCCGCGCTCTCACGGTATCGGCGGCTTTACGCAGTATCGCGAAGAAGAAGAAAAGACGCTGGAGACGAAACGCGATTTGATCAACGAAGTCGACGTGCTCCTCGGCGGACGAGCTGCCGAACAGGTTATCTTCGACGAGATTTCGACGGGAGCCGCAAACGATATCCAGCGTGCAACCGATACGATCCGCAAAATGATCACTGCTTACGGCATGAGCGACCGATTTAAAAACGTTACGCTCGGAAAATCGGGGCAGGGATACGGGGCTGCCGAACCGCAGCTCGTGCGCGAGTATTCGGAAGAAACGCAAAAATATATCGACGAAGAGATAGCCCGCATTATGGCCGAGCGCTACAAATCCGTCGTCGCTCTTTTGAAAAAGCACCGCGAGCTGCTCGAATACATCGCAAAGTATCTGCTCGAAAAAGAGACGATGGACGGCAAAGAATTCGAAGAGATCGTCAAAGCCGAAGCTCACGCAAAAGCGATCGAAGACGCGTCGAAACCCGCCGCGAAAAAATCGGCAAAACGCGTGTAGACTCGGCGGTGGGGTGCGACGCTTTTGCAGGCTGTGTGCGATCCGCCAAAAGCGCATTCCGTGTACAAAGAATTTTTTGTAAGCGGCATTCGAGCGCGTTAATGTCCGCCGTTCCCGGATACGGCTGCCCGTGTTTGGAAAGGGGCTGTCCTTTCTTTTTGGACAGCCCCTTTTGCCGCTGCCGTTTTGAAGCAGCGGCACGAGCGGAAAAGCTTTGTTGTTATAGACTGCTGCTGTCGCCCTTAAAATCAAGCGTATAGGTGTTGCTTTCGACTGTTATTGAAACGGTGCCGTTACCCTTGTCGGTGATGTTTACAGTAATCGTTCCGCTTCCCGAACCCTGTTCCGTGCTGGTAAAGAGAGTCCCTTCCGCGTTTATTGTTCCGCGGTAGGATTTATGGTTATACCAAAAATAATAGTCCGAGTCCTTTTTTCTTATCTGTATATCTTCATTCTTGTTCCAGTAGATCCCGCGTTGTTCAAACCATTTTTTCGAACTATCGTACGTCTCCTCTAGACGAAATCCGTATGTTTTTTCGGTCGTGTCATACTCAATGTCGTAGATACAGATCCTGGGTGTTGTATTCGAATTTACGTATTCCGCATAGGCGGCATCAGGTACTCCTTGCTTCATTGCTAAAGCTTTATGTGCGGCGCTGCCGATTTCGTACCACTTTCCGTTCAGCATGTCATGCGTTTGCCATAGTTTAAGGGTTTTTGCCGTCATATTGAGGTCTTGATATCCAAATTTTTTGCCGAGCGTATTCGTGTTTGAGGCCGAAGTCTCGGTATCTGTATACCATATTTCGCTATCGGTAAAAGTCAAGTTTCTAGTAGTGGTTTTGCCGTCCTCGGTGACAGGTTTCGATATTTCCCTAATGCGCTTTAAGGCGACGGTAAAGTCTTTCGGTACTGTATCGCTATTATAACTAAGCGTCGCCGTAAGTTTTACGGGTATATCGCGCAAGTCTCGCTCAGCAGGAGTTATTTTGCCGTCGGCGGCTATTAAAGAAGGTTTATCCGAAGTCCACGTTATGCTTGCACCGGGAACATCCGAAAAAGAAGTAGGAAGGTTTATGTCGGTTTCCGTTTCCGAAGGCAGGTTGATGCTTTTTATAAGATCGGCAGCCGTCAACGTCGACGAGTTTTTCTGCACGACTACGGTAAACTTCCTTTCTTTTAAAAAGGCGCCCTTTTCAGCCTTTGCCGTTAAGGTTACGTCGGTCTTTTCTTCAGGCGGTGTAACGTCGTATGCTCCGGAAGGTGAGCCGGTGACGTTTATGACCGCGGTTTTATCGGACGTCCAGGTCAGGCCGTCGCCTGAAAGTGTAATCTTTTTTCCCGTGCCTACGATGAATGTAGGAGCCGCACCCGCTTTACTTATGGCCTCATTAACCCATTGTTCATCGGGATGTATCGTCGGGATCGTTATTCCGCTTCCGCCGGTGTCCGAGGATCCGTTCGCGCAGCTTGTCACCGATACGACAGCCAGTACGGCACCGAAAAATAAAATTGTTAATTTTAAAAAGAGAGCTTTACCGAATACCCCCCCTATACAAATGTATAGATTTTGCTTTGCTCATTGTATACCTCCATCATAAAAATAATTTTGAATATTCATATCAAAACTGCCGCTTTCTTGATCGGAATTTTAAAATAAAATATTCATAACTATTATTATATTATATATTTTGTAATATGTAAATCACGTTGATGCAGAAAATTTAAATCGAAGTCCGAGTATGACGAATGCAGCAGCCGAACTCGGCTTTGGGACGAGTGTCCGTGCGCAGCGAAACGCACTTTCGGCACGCTTGACAGACTTCAGTATTTTTGAATATATTTACTCATATTTAAGATCATACCCCGGAGGTATTCGATATGAAAATGCTCGGTAAATGTGCAGGTTTTGTGCTTGCTGCGGTTTTGGCGCTTTTTGCGTCGGGCTGTTCCAAAAGTGAAAGCGATACGATTAACATAGGCGGTATCTTTCCGCTGTCGGGCGACGTCGCCGTATACGGTGTCGAATGCAAAAAAGGCATCGACCTTGCGATCGGTGAAATCAACGAAGCGGGCGGCGTAAACGGTAAAAAAATCGTTCTCATCGGAGAAGACGATGAAGGCAAACCCGATAAAAGCGTCAACGCGTTCAAAAAATTGACGACAAAAGATAAAGTGAAATTCATCGTCGGCTCGCTTACGTCAGGCTGCGTGCAGGCCGTAACGACGCTCGCTCAGGCAAGCCGCGTCATCCAAATCGCGCCGGCGGCTACGTCTCCCGCAATCACCGATGCGGGCGATTATATTTTCCGTGCGTGCTTTATCGATCCCTTTCAGGGAACGGTCGGCGGTAAATTCGCAACGGAAACGCTCGGTGCAAAACGCGCCGCCGTTTTGTACGACATTCAAAACGATTATTCCGTCGGGCTCGAAGAAAATTTCGTCAAAGCATTTGAAGCCGGCGGCGGAACGGTCGTCGCGCGCGAATCGTATTCGACCGGCGATAAGGATTTCAACGCGCAGCTTACGAAAATTAAAAACGCGTCACCCGATGTCGTTTATATTCCCGATTACTACGGTACGGTTGCGCTCATCGCGCGCCAGCTCCGCATGCAGGGCATAACGACGCCGATCGTCGGCGGGGACGGATGGGACGGACTGTCCGGAAACGCAGGTGACGAAGTGCTCAACGGATTTTATTCGAATCACTATGCGGTCGATTCGGAGGTTCCTGCAGTGCAGAAATTCGTTTCGGCCTTTAAGACAAAATACAATTCCGCGCCCAACGCGTTTGCGGCTCTCGGCTACGACAGCGTGTACATGCTGCGCGATGCGATCGTAAAAGCCGGAACCCTCGACGTCGCTTCCGTCCGCTCGGCTCTTGAGCAGACGGACGGCGATTACGTTACGGGGCATTTGACTTTCGATGCCCGGCACAATCCCGTCAAGTCCGCGGTCATGCTCGAACTCGTGCGCGGAGCGGACGGAAAATTGACGAGCGTGTATAAGACGACGGTCAATCCCTAAGGCTTTTTTTGTACGGCAAGAGGCGCCCCTTCCTTTGCGAAGCCGGCGCCTTTTTTTGTACGCGGTATGCAAATTATTAATGCAGGCAACCGTCCTGGAAATGCGTGCATATAAAAATAGTGTACAGACAGATAAAAAAGGCGGAACGCGAGGCAGCGGCAGTGCCGCCGAACCGCTCTGACCGATGGCAAGCAATCTTTTTGTTAAAAAAGATTGCGCAGTCCGATTCCGATTACGGTCAGCCGCGGTGAACGGCAGGGCTGCTGCCGGGAGAGCAGCCGATTTTTACATTGCACGCTATCTTTTAAAAGGCATAGTTTCCGGGACGGTTGCCATGAATTATTAATGAGCGTTTTATTGAATAATCGGCGCGGATATGGTACTGTAAAACTTACCGTTTAATACAGGAAATGAAAAGGTTGGAAAAGGTTTAGGAATCGGCTATGAATAACGGTTTACTGTTTTTACAGCAGCTCATCAACGGGCTTTCGCTCGGCAGCATCTACGCGCTCATCGCGCTCGGCTATACGATGGTTTACGGCATTGTAAAACTTATCAATTTTGCTCACGGAGACGTCGTCATGATGGGAGCGTACGCGGGCTATTTCGTGCTTGTCGCGCTCGGATCTGCGCCTTCGGTCGCAGCAAGCGTCACTCCGGTAAGCCTCGTGCTCGCATTCGCCGCGGCTATGGTCGTTTGCGCCATGCTTTCGCTTGTCATCGAGCGCTTTGCCTACCGTCCGCTCCGCTCGGCTCCGCGCCTAAATTCTCTCATCACGGCGATCGCGGTCGAACTCATCTTGCAAAATACGATGCGCGTGCTGCCCTTCGTCGGGCCCGATCCTCGCCAGTTTCCGACGATTGCGGTAAAAAACTTTTTATTCGGCTCTCTTGCCGTATCGAACATCCAGTGTATCGTCATCGCATCGAGTGCGTTTTTGATGATCGTTTTAAATTATATCGTAAACAGGACGAAGACGGGCAAAGCGATGCAAGCCGTTTCGTTCGATATGCAGGCCGCTTCGCTCATGGGGATCAGCGTCAACCGCATCATCGCGGTCACTTTCGTTATCGGCTCGATCCTCGCAGGTGCGGGCGGCGTTTTGTATGCGACCGCTTATCCGCAAGTCGATCCGATGATGGGGTATATGCCCGGTCTCAAAGCCTTTATCGCGGCGGTTCTCGGCGGCATCGGTTCGATCCCCGGTGCGATGTTCGGCGGTATCCTTCTCGGCATCGCGGAAACGCTCACGAAGGGCTTTCTCTCTTCGCAGTACGCGGATGCGATTTCGTTTTCGATTTTAATAATCGTCCTTTTGGTAAAGCCGTCGGGCATATTCGGAAAAAGCCGCACGGTAAAAGTGTGATGCGCCAAGCGTAGGAATACGGCTTTCGTATCGCATAGGAGTTATTATTAATTATGAAAAATACACTGCTGAAAAATATGCTTGTTCCGGGTGTGTGCGCACTGCTCGCCGTCGCGCTTCCCGCCCTTCTCATACGCTTGGAAATCATCGATGCGTATACCGCGCAGATACTCACGCTGTCGGCGGTCAACGCGATCATGGCGCTCAGCGTCAATATGATCTGCGGCATCACGGGGCAGCTGTCGCTCGGACAGGCGGGCTTTATGGCGATCGGCGCGTATGCGACGATTTTGCTTTCGACGAACGCGCACGTGCCGCTGCCCCTTTCGATTCTTGCCGCCGGTATCCTTACGTCGTTTTTCGGATTTCTCATCGGTTTTCCGACGCTCAAACTCGAAGGCGATTACCTTGCGATCGTAACGCTCGGCTTCGGTGAAATAATCCGCGTCGTACTTGTAAATCTCAAACGATGGACGGGAGGCCCCAACGGTAAACAGTTTCCGACGGTGCTGACACTTGATCCCGCGCTCGCGTATACGGTCATCGTCGGAACTCTCGTCGCCCTCATTATTCTGCTTCAGAACTTTATACGCTCGACTTACGGACGTGCAATCCTCGCCGTACGCGAAGACGAAATTGCCGCAAACGCTGCGGGCATCGATGTGTTTAAATATAAGATGCTCGGTTTCGTCGTCGCCTCTTTTGTCGCGGGTATAGGAGGGGCGCTCTACGCGCCTTTTATCGGATTCGTAAAACCCGACCAGGCGTCGTTTACGAAGAGCATCGATTATCTCATCTTCGTCGTGCTCGGCGGCATGGGTTCGACGACCGGAAGCGTGCTCGCGGCCTTTGTGCTCACTTATGTGCAGGAGTTTTTGCGTTTTTTGCAAAACTATCGCCTGCTCATTTATCCTGTTATCCTCATTATCGTGATGATATTCCGCCCGCAGGGACTTATGGGTATGAAAGAATTTTCGTTCGTCCGCACCTTTGATAAAATCGCTTCGGCGCTCTGTCGCGGCAAAAAAACGGAGGCGCGCAATGGCTGATGAAAAAAAACTCGTGCTCGAAGCGAGCGACGTTTCGATTATCTTCGGCGGCTTGTGTGCGGTGAGCGAATTTTCGTGCGAACTGCGTGAAGGAAGGCTCTACGGTTTGATCGGCCCGAACGGCGCGGGAAAGACGACGCTGTTCAATATGATCAGCGGTATCTATACGCCGACTTCCGGACAGCTTTCGTTTTGGGATAAAAACGGCAAAGTCCGCATCATCAATAAAATGAAGCCCGCCGGGCTCAACGCGATCGGCATCGCGCGCACCTTTCAAAACATTAGGCTTTTCGGAAATCTTTCGGTGTCCGATAACGTGCGCATCGCGCTGCATTCGTCGCGTACGGTTTCCCCTCTCGACGTACTGCTGCGTACTCCGAAGTTCCGGCGCGACGAAAAAATGATGAGCGAACGGGCGATGCATCTTTTGCAGCTGTTTAAAATCGACGGCAAAAAAGACTCACTTGCGCGCAATCTGCCGTACGGCGAACAGCGCAAACTTGAAATCGCACGCGCCCTTGCATCGAAGCCGAAACTCCTCTTGCTCGACGAACCTGCTGCCGGAATGAATCCGCAGGAAACGGCGGAACTCATGCGCATGATCGATTTTATCAGAAAGGAATTCGATTTGGCGATTTTGCTCATCGAGCACGATATGAAGCTCGTCATGGGAATTTGCGAACACATCATGGTGCTCGATTACGGCCGCATCATAGCTGAAGGAAAACCGGAAGAGATTCGGACGAATCCGCAGGTCATCAAAGCCTATCTCGGTCGGGACGCGTCGTAAACGAGAATCGATTCTTATTAATTTTTGTAAGGAGGTACGATGAGTACGCTGCTCGAAGTTAAAAACCTTACCGTCTCATACGGCGCGATCAAAGCGTTGCACGATATTTCCTTTTCGGTCGAAGACAAAGAAGTCATCACGCTGATAGGATCGAACGGCGCGGGAAAAACGACGACGCTGCACGCCGTTTCGAATATTTTGAAAAAGGATGCGGGAAGCGTTTTTTTCGACGGAGAGGCCATCACCGATTGCCCACCCGACAAAATCGTCGAGCGCCGTTTGATTCAGGTGCCGGAAGGCCGGCGTATTTTCCAAAACCTTTCGGTGCGCGAAAACCTCGAACTCGGCGCCTATTTGCGGCGCGACAAGGCGGAAATCCGGCGCGATACGGAAAAAGTGTTCGAGCTTTTTCCGCGTTTAAAAGAACGCGTAAAGCAAAATGCGGGAACGCTTTCCGGAGGCGAGCAGCAGATGCTCGCGATGGGCCGCGCCCTCATGGCTTCTCCGAAACTGCTTTTGCTCGACGAACCTTCTATGGGGCTTGCGCCGATCCTCGTCGACGAAATCTTTTCTATTGTAAAAAAAATCAGTGCGGAAGGGACGACGATCCTGCTCGTCGAACAAAATGCGTATAAAGCGCTTTCCGTTGCTGACCGCGCGTACATCCTCGAAACGGGCGCAATATCGAAGAGCGGAAAGGCGGCCGACCTCGCTGCCGATCCCGCCGTAAAAGCGGCTTACCTCGGCGGCTGAAATCATCACGCGCGGACGACGGTTGCTGCGTATGTTGCGGATTTTTTTTGCGGTACCGGAGTACAGCGACCGATAAAAAAACGCAGCATAGCGGTAAAATCGTGCGGAATGTGTTATAATACTAAGCAGGTGCAGGAGGATTTGTATGATTGTAAAAGATGTGATGACGCGAAACCCGGTGTACGTTTCTCCGGAAACGACGCTCACGGAAGCGAAAGCGCTTATGATGAAAAAGACCATCAGTAAGCTGCCCGTTATCGATAAAAACGACAGACTCGCCGGCATCATCACAAAAAATGATTTGGCAAAAGCCGGTCCCTCCGATGCGACCACGCTCGATATGTATGAAATCGGCTATCTGCTTTCGAAGCTCACCGTCGAAAAAATCATGACAAAAAAAGTCGTGACGGTTTCGGAAAACGAAATCGTCGAAGAAGCGGCGCGCATCATGGTCGACAATCAAATCGGATGTCTTCCCGTTATGAAAGACGATATCCTCATCGGCATCGTAACGGAAAGCGATCTCTTTCACTTGTTTACGAATATGTTCGGTGCCCGCCACGAAGGAGTGCGCGTGACGATAAGCAGCGCCGACAAGCCCGGTCAGCTCGCAAAGATCGCCGAAAAGATCGCGGCGCTCAACGGCAATATCGTTTCCGTCGTTACCGACGAGCTGAAAGAGCCCGGCGTGCGCCGTCTCACGGTAAAAGCGACCGACATAACGCTCGAAGCGATGCAGTCGGTGCTTTCGGACTGCGGCGTTTCCGTAGAAGATATCCGCGTCGTGTGACCGAGTTTTTGAAAATACCTATTTGCTTTTGCGGCGGACTGTCAGTATTTTATAAACGATGAAAGCACAGACAAAAACGCTTATCGACAGATTTCTCAGAACCTACCGCGAAGTTTTTTCCGATAAGGATTTTGCGCGCATACTCGGCAAAATGGGCGTGCGCGCGACGCGCACGATATGTGAAGAATACCTCGCTTCAAGCGATTGCGTTTTTGCGCTGGACGACGGATTCTACATTACGCGGGCGGGCGCGTTTTCGAACCGCTTTTTCAGCTTTAAACCGACGAGAGCGGAAGTCGAACACAACTGTTTTGCGGCGGGGGGAAGGTGCATGCCCTTCGTCGATCCCGAAATGCTTCCGTCTTCGCTCACCTTTACGTACAAAGGCGAAGCGCTTTCACAAAAGGTCGTAACCTTTGCCGGCGCGGATGCGGCTGATCTTTTTGCCCTCTACGGTGCGGAATTCGCTTCTCAATATATTGCAGCCGACCCTGCGAATAAAGGGATGGATTTGGCATCTCAGGATTTTGAGCTGCCGCCCGAAGTGCATCTTACGGTCAATTCACTCGAGCCGCTCGTCAAATACTGCTCTTTCAAATACGGCGACCGCATTTTGTGTCGCGTCGTCGATTGGGATTTCGGCCGGATCGAAGTCGTACCGGTAAAGCGCGATGAAAACCCGATGCGCATGCAAACCGACGATCTCGAACGGCAAAATTGGTATGCGAGGCTCGAATCCGATCTCCTTGAAAGTTTCGCCGTTGTGGGGCCCTGTGCGTCGATCGAAGAGCAGCTCGCCTGCGTTTTTTTTGACGACGTAAAAGCGCTGTGTACGGCGCATTGCGGTTCGGTCGAAGAGTTCCTCCAGCAAAGCCGCAAAGTCGCCTACGAGCCTTTCGGAGTTGAAACGCGCTTGTGGAAAGCCGGTGAAGAAGTTCCCGCCGTCGGTACGTGGAATAATTTTTTGAACGTCGATGCTGATTCGTGTGACCGGATATTCGAAGATCTGGCTGCTCCGGATTTTGTTTTCGACGCGTATATTGAAGATCAGCTTTTCGAAAAAAAATACGATCCCGATCTCGTCCTCGATCGGATTTTGCCGGACGGCGTTCATTTAAAACCCGAAGAGCGGAAAATTCTTTTATTGCATATCGATTCGTGCCACGCTATAATAAAAAAGGATTACAACTGGTTTGCCGATTTTCATATCGGACCGCTGCGCCGCCGCGCCCTTGCGCTGTATCGGAAGGCGAATCAGCTCGTGTTGGAAATCGATCGATCCGCGGTAAACCTTGAGCGCTATCCGCAGCAGGAGCTCGTCATCCTGTCGCAGATATTCAATCATGTTTTGCACGTACTGGAGATAATCGAATGCGAGCCCGCCGCTGCGACCGAAGATGCCGATGAGATCGCGGCGTCCCTCGACGGCATGGAATGTAATTTTGAAGATATCAGCGGCGAACTTACCGATGCCGTCAAATCGGAAAAAAGAAACGGCTTTATCGTCGTAAAATAACGGCGAATACATTGCACTGTTTTTAATTTCAGGATTGCCGTTTTTTCATCGTACGATTTTTATAAATTATTTTATTAAATAATAATTATTAATTATTTTTGATAGGAGCGATTATGGACGAAAAAGCGATTAAAGCGGTTGCTGCGAGCGTACGCGGTCTTTCGATGGATGCCATTCAAAAGGCGAATTCGGGGCATCCGGGTATTCCGCTCGGAGCTGCGGAATTGGCGGCCGTTCTCTACGGCGACATATTAAAACACAATCCCGCCGACTCGAAATGGGCAGACCGCGACCGTTTTTTGATTTCCGCGGGACACGGCTCTATGTGGCTGTATGCGATTTTGCACCTTGCCGGCTACAAAGTGACGCTCGACGACATAAAGAGTTTCCGCCAAGTCGGTTCGAAGTGTCCGGGGCACCCCGAATACGGCGCGACGGACGGAGTCGAAAACACGAGCGGCCCGCTCGGACAGGGTGTGGCCATGGCGGTGGGCTCGGCAATTGCCGAGACGATGCTTGCCGCGCGATTCAATACGGCTTCTCGTAAAATCGTCGATCACTATACGTATTCGCTCGTCGGCGAAGGCTGCCTCCAAGAAGGCGTCGCCTCCGAAGCGTCGAGTCTTGCGGGGCACTTGAAGCTCGGAAAGCTCATCGTATTCTACGACGAAAATAAAATCAGCATAGACGGTTCGACCGATATCGCTTTTACCGACGATATCGCAAAGCGCTACGAAGCGTACGGCTGGCAGGTTTTGAAAGGTTCGATGTACGAACCTGAAAAAATTATTAAATTGACTGAAGAAGCGAAACAATGCACCGACAAACCGACGCTCATCATGCTTACGTCGGTCATCGGAAAATACGCGCCGAAGCAGGGCACGCCCGACGTACACGGCGCTCCCCTCGGAGAAGCAGGCGTAAAGGCTGCGAAAGAAGCGATCGGTTTGCCTTCCGACAAAGACTTTTACGTGCTCCCCGAAGCCTACGATTATTTTGCCGCAAAAAAAGCGGCGTATGCGGAACGCGAAGCGGAATGGAAAAAAGAATTCGAAGCGTGGTCTGAAGAAAATCCCGAACTTCGAAAAGAGTGGGACGCTTTCCATACCGACTCTCCCACGAACGACGTTCCCGACGTTTCATTCAAAGTCGGAGATTCCCTTGCAACGCGCGATGCGAGCGGCAAAGCGATCGTCATGATCGCAAAGCGTTACGGAAATTTCGTCGGCGGTTCTGCGGATTTGACAGGGCCGAATAAAACGAAGATCGACGATTTGGACGGAGTTTATTCGCCCGAAAATCGAAAAGGGCGCATGATCGAATTCGGCATCCGCGAGTTTGCGATGTCGGCGATCAGCGCAGGTATCAGTCTGCACGGAGGTCTTCGCCCGTTCTGTGCGACCTTCCTCGTGTTCAGCGATTACCTCCGTCCGTCGCTGCGCGTCGTATCTCTTATGAAGCAGCCGGTCATATACGTTTTTACGCACGATTCTATTTACGTCGGCGAAGACGGACCGACGCACCAGCCGGTCGAAACGCTCGCTTCTCTCCGTGCGATTCCCGGCGTACAAGTGCTCCGTCCGGGTGATGCCGAAGAGACGGTCGAAGCGTGGAAGATGGCCTACGAAAGCAAAGATCATCCGGTTTGCCTTGCGCTGACGCGGCAAAAACTTGCCGTATACGAAAAAGCCGACAAAGACTGGAAAAAGACGATCCGCACGGGCGCCTACGTCGTGCAGGAAGGAAGCGCCTCTCCGGATATTACCGTTCTCGCATCGGGTTCCGAAGTGAATACGGCGCTTGAAGCGGCGAAGCTCGTTCCCGAAAAAAAGATCCGCATCGTATCGGTTATCGATTTGAAGCGATTTTCCGAAGCGGACGATGCGGCGCGAAATAAAATCATCGGAAGTGCAAAGCGCATCGTCGCCGCAGAAGCGGGTATCGGTACGGAGTGGTTCCGCTTCGTAAAAGATCGCAGCGATATCTTCAGCATCGAAACCTTCGGCGAATCGGGGCCGGCGGAAAAAGTCGCAGAGCATTTGCACTTTACCGCTTCCGATCTCGCAAAGGTTCTGAAGCGCTGAGCGCCGTATCGCAGGTGAAAGCGCAGCCGCTTACGCTGAAAGCGCAAAGTAAAAATTGCGGGGCGGAATGAACGCAAACTTTGATTTGATTAATAAAAATTATTAAACCGGCTGTCCAAAAACTTCAGTTTTTGGACAGCTTCCTTGATTTTATATGCGATGTTTAAAATTAAGTCCTTGCAATATAAAGACTTAATTTTAAACTCGACGGGCTGTCGAAAAAGTAACCAACTTTTGAGACAGCCCCTTTTTTCTTTCAAACGGCTTGCTTCCGGAGTACGGCGGTATCGGGTAATGTGTTCGATATTCGGTCGATACTGTTTCGGACGGCGCATATCGGAAGAACCCGCCTTCCGCACTTCGCTCTCGCTCATCCGCGCTCGTGCGCGGACGCTTCGCGGTGCTCCACGCGGGCGTAGGCACATTTTGCAGCGCGCGGAATTTTCGAAAATGCCGCATTCGTGTGCTTTTTGCGCACACGTATATCCGCGAGTTTTCGGAAGAAAACTCGAAGTTAAATTGAACGGCGCTATTTCAGACGTTCAATTTAAACCTTCGATTTCCGACTCGGTGAGACCGGTCATCCGCTGTATAAAATCGGTAGGACAATTTTCACGCTGCATTAACTTTGCCGTTTCCCGTGCTTTTTGATACGACCCCGCGGCAATACCGTCGCGTCGACCTTGTAAGAGTCCGTCTCTTCTGCCTTTGCGTATCCCCCGCTCAAAACCGATCTTTTCACCTGCCATGCGTAAGTCATCTTCCCGTATATTTAACGACATATATACGCTCCTGAACTTTTCGTTCCGTTTCGCTTTTTCGACAAGCGCATCGATCTGCTGTGTAAAACCGCTCGTCGCCCGCCTCTCGCAAAGATACTGCAGCAAGGCGCTCAATTCAGGTTCGTCTTCTTTACCGTAGGCACCCACATTATAAAACACCTTAACGCTTTTGTCATCAAGAAAAAGCGTACCGTCGGCGGTACAGATATTGCAAAACTCGTGTACGGGTAACCCCACTCCGAAGGGATCCTGCGTACAGATAAAGATGACGTAGCTCTCTTTTAATTCTGCATAACTCTGGCCCCGCAAGAGGTTATCGACATCCATAAGGCTTTGGTAATAGCGTGTACGCTTGGGAAGAGAGGGCGGGATCGACGTTTGAATTTCGATATCGAATACACGCTCCGAGTCGGAAACATAGACGTCAAGGTGTATGCCCTTGCTTTCGTAAAACGGAGTGATCGTTTTTTGCAGCGAGGGATATTCGATTTTACCGACTTTGATATGCAAGAGCCGTTCGATGACGCCTTTGCAGATTGTTCTTTAAAATTGTACAGCGAGTAAATCTTCCGATTTAGGAGCTGTACAATTAGTGCGCGAGAGCGCACAGGTATATCCGCGAGTTTTCAAAAGAAAACTCGAAGTTAAACGAGACGCGCTATTTCAGCGTCTCGTTTAAACGCTTTGTTTTTCATGACCGTACCGAACATAAAGTCGTCGGTAAAGGAGAGTTCTTCGACGGGTTTATGGGTATATTCCATAGCTGCACCTTCGGTTATTGAGATTGTGCGGCAAGGAAGCCGCTGACCTATATATCGCCGATAAAGCAGTAAATTACGCGGTTTTTTATGAAAAATACATGGAAAACACCGATTAAACGTTCTTGTAGTTGTAATCGACTCTTGTCCTGAATTAATAATTAATAAATATTGTGAAAAGCGGCGGAATATGTTATAATAACAGTAAGATGTCGATTCGAAGTCCGCGAAAGCGGACACGTAGAATCGGTTCTTTGCAGAACGAGCCGGAGGCTCTAATATCCTGCAAAAGTTTTCAGAGGAGGTTTATGATGAACAAAGTAAAATCGACCCCTGTACGTTTGTATAGGGGGGGGGGGGAGCTCGGTAAAGCCCTTTTAAAAAAAGTACCGATTGCAGCGGCCGGCATTTTGCTGTTTGCCGCGACGTCGGTTTTTGTAAGTTGCGCGAACGGTAGCGATTCAGGCAACAACACCCCGCCCACACCGCCGACTAAGCACGCCGTAACGTTCAGCGTAGACGGCGGGGACGGTACGATCAAAGCGGAAGTTGACGGCCGCGAAATCCACACGGGCGACGCAGTGGAACAGGGCAAAATCGTCGAGTTTACCGCAACACCTGACAACCCCGCAACGCACAACGTTGATTTTTGGACGGTAAGCGCGGGCACCTTTGAAGCGGGAACCGGAGCAAGCGAGAGCACGATCGCAAAACTAAAGGTGGTGCAGCCGGCAACCGTAACGGTAAAGTTCAAACTTACAAGCGTACCGCCGACAAAGGTTAACGTAACTTTCGCCGTAAACGGCACGGGCGGCACGCTCAAAGCGGAAGTTGAAGGCGTCGAAATCAGTTCGCCCTATCAAGCGGAACGGAATAAGGTGATTGTCTTTACCGCAGCACCCGCAAACGAATACTACGCGGTGGAAAAATGGACAAACGGCGGAACCGACATCGCAGGAGAAACGAACGCAACATACAATCACACGGTAACGGCGGATGCAAACATCGCCGTGCACTTTAAACCCGCCCCCGTTGACGTATACGTAAGCGTAACAAGCAACAATAAAGCCTACGTGTACAAAAACGGCGTGCCCACGCAATTGAGTGCGCACGAAGCTGCCCCCGACGAGGTATGTCCGTATGCAGTGCGCTCCCGGGGAAAGGACGTATACATTGCAGGCGAGGAAATAAAGTACGGCACTGCCAGGCCGCTCGTGTGGGAAAAAGACGGCAGCCTGCACTGGATCGGCAATAACCAGTGGAGTAATGCGTATGACATCGCCTTTTATAAGGGAAAAACCCTTGTTGCAGGGAAAACGTATGACGGTACCGACAGCGGTGCAAGCATTACCGACATCAGCGACCCCGGCAACCCTGTCGTAACCTTTTTGTATAAAAAAACGCCCCCGACAGACTATGCGGAAGCCCACGCGCTGTGCGCAAGTACCGATACGCTATACGCGGCAGGTTATAAACAGCAAGGTTCCACCGAAAAAGCGTTTTTGTGGACACTTCCTGACGGCGGTACGATGCGCGAAACGGAATTGGGACTTCAAGGCTCTGGCATTCATAGCAGCGTCGTTCCCTACAGCCTGTGTACGGCAGGCTCTTCGGTCTATGTTGCAGCAGGCAATTTGTGGAAGGTAGAAGGCGGAACCGTTACCCAGATTAGCGTTTCCGGCACCAATGGAGTCTATGCCCTGTGTGTGCACGACGGCACCGTCTATGCCGCAGGATGGACGAACACCGGCAGAGCCGCTGTATGGAAAATCGAAGGGACAAGCGCTTCGCTGTATAAAGAGCTTTCAACCGTTTCTGTCGTAGTGTATGCGCTGTGCGCTGCCGGAGGCAACCTGTATGCCGCAGGCTCTTATCAAGACACCGACTACAAAGAGAAACCCGTGTGGTGGCACATTGCAGCAGACGGCACCGTTACCGAGAACAAACTCGGCACCGAAAAAGGCGAAGCGCGCGGTATTTGCGTTACGGCGCAGGAATAATGGGTAATTATTAATTGATAATTTCAATGGTTAATGTGTAATTGGTAATGGATAATTTAATTACAAATTACACATTACAAATTAACAATTGAATCGGCCGCTCTCAAGTCGGAAAAGTTCCGGCATTGGGGGGCGGTTTTTTTTGTGTGCGGGTGTAAGCGATTTTTACTCTTAAATAGTTACATCGCTCCCTTTTAAAGTCATTTAATCTGTGATATAATATGACAAGTGAGGGGGCGGCTATGAGTACTTCAAACAGAAAATATAAGGACTCGGTGTTCGTCGATTTATTCAGTGAAGACGAAAAAGCAAAAGAAAACTTTTTGTCGCTTTATAATGCTCTGCACGGTACCAAACTTACGGCTATAGAAAAGTTAAAAAACATCCGCCTTGATCAAGTCTTGTATATGACATTCTATAATGATGTATCATACCTCGTTGATAATAAAATAATAGTCCTTGCTGAACATCAGTCAACAATCAACCCGAATATGCCTCTGCGTTGCCTTGAATACATCAGCCGCCTGTATGAAACACTCTTTGAATCAAAAGAAAAATACAGCCGTAAACTCTTAAATATTCCGACTCCCGAGTTTTATGTCTTTTATAACGGTGAGGAACCATATCCTTCCGATAAAACTCTGAAACTATCGGAGGCCTTTATAGAAAGAGGAACGGAAACTAATCTTGAGTTGACCGTTAAAGTAATAAACATAAACCGGCAAAACCGTCATCCGGTATTGGAAAATTGCCGGACAATGCATGAATACAGTATATTTGTGGAAACGGTGCGCAAGTGGAAAGAGATAGATAGTCAAAACGGTTTTGAAAAAGCCGTTGAAGAATGTATAGAAAATAATATTTTGCGTGAGTATCTAAAGCGCAAGACTAAGGAGGTCGTTAATATGTTATTAGCTGAATATGATTATGAAACCGATATAGCCGTACAGCGTGCCGAAGAACGGGAAATAGCCTTTGCCGAAGGAATTGAACAGGGCTTTTCCGAAGGTTCATACCAAACAAAGCTTGAAACGGCAAAAAATTTACTTGAAATGGGGTTTGCCATAGAAGCTATCGTAAGAGCTACCGGCCTTAGCCAAGAAGAGGTTGAAAACGTTTGACAACGGAACCGCCGTGTTCCCGGTGCAAATTTTGCAAACGAAGCTTATCGCTTACAGTATCTTATCCTTTCCGATTTTTTTTCGCGTAACAATAAGAAACTACGGCGAAGACGATACTTGAGAGCATCATCAAAAAGCAAAGGATTTGCCCCGTTGAAAAATTGAGAAGCGAAGCGTTCATATAGACGGGAGATGCCGTATCCTTTCCGATGCGGAAACCCAAATCGGCATCCGGCTCCCGAAAATATTCGATGACGAAGCGGAATGCGCCGTACCCGAAAACGTATGCAGCCGAAAGCATGCCGTCCCACCTTTTACGTTTTCTGATAAACCACAATATGCCGAACAGTACGACACCTTCGAAAAACGCTTCGTATAATTGGCTCGGATGGCGCGGAAGGTTTACGGTGGCTCCCATAATTTCCATGTATATCTTTGCCGCAAAATCCTGCACCCATTTTAAGCTCGCCGAAAATTTTTCCGCTTGCGGAAAGACGATTCCCCACGGCATTGTCGTAATCCTTCCGTAGAGTTCTCCGTTTAAAAAATTGCCGAGCCTGCCGAATGTGTAGCCCGCGGGAATCGCGACCGCTATCGCATCCATCCATTGGAGCGTGTTTTTTTTGTGCCGCCTGCACCACAGGATCGTACCGATAAGGCCTCCGATAAGGCCTCCGTGATACGACATACCCGCAAGACCTGTGAATTTATGCGTTACCGTGTCGAATGGCCAAAAGATAAGCCACGGCCGCTCGCGGTACATACCGCTCGTGTCGTAGACGAGGGTCGAAAAGATGCGTGCGCCGATGAGCAAAAACACGATCCCCGTAGCGATAAAACCGAATATGTCGTCTTCGGTCGCTTTGTAATTTTTGCCGTCGAGCGCACCTTCTTTCATCTCTTTTTTCAGCACGAAAAACGCCGTACCGAACGCGAATATGTACATGAGCCCGTACCAGCGTAAAAGGCCGAGCACGGGAACGCCCGGAAAAATTTCGGGATGGATCCACGACGGGTAATTGCAATACAAGGGTAAAAACATCGCTTATACCTTAAAGCCTTGGGCTGCAGCCTGCACCAATTTCGATTTTAACAATATGTTTTCTTTTTTCAGCTGTGTCAGTTCGAACTGCTGCGTTTTGATCGTCTCGGCGAGTTCTCCGACCGTGAGCGTGCCGCTTCCGACCAAATCGTCGATGACTGACAGTTTGTAGTCGTAATCTTCGTTCGCTTCTTCTTCCGCCGTTTGGAACGTCGCACCTCCGTCCGTGTCGGGAGAATAGGCGTCATCGAAGGTATGCGTTTCCGATGCGAGCACTTTTTCTGCGATGCGGTATATCGCCTGCGAAAGCACCGCCTGCGGTTTATACACGATGATCGGCAGCTGCGATTCGAGCGCTTTTTCCTGGAGCGAATCGCGGTACATGATACCCAAGTATTCGATATCGAGTCCGAGATATTGATTGCACGAACGGCGTATGCGCTGCGCTTTGTCCGCATCTTTCGGATCGTCGATGAGATTCATGATGAGGCGCGGACGAAACGATTTCATGCGCGACAAAAAGAGCGCGGTGTTTTCCGGGTCGGCTTTATCGAGGGTTTCAAGCAATTTGGGGATATAGAGCCGCTGGAGCGACGTCGAATCTTTGCGCAGCGCTTCGAGCCTGTCGTATCCGGCGGTTCCTTTTTTAAACGTCGTGTACATGAGGCGGAAGACGGCGTTTTTGAGGAAGAGGTAGCCGTTGAGCGTCGCAGTGACCGTCGGGGCGGTTACGATAATTCCTTGCGCGGAAAGCAAAAACATATCGAGAATGATCTGGTGCGTTCCCGCTCCCAAGTCGAGGATGAGGTAATCGGCGTCGATGCTTTGAAAACTGCGCACGAGCTTTGTCTTTTGAAAAGGCTTGAGAGAGGTGAGTCCGGGGATTTGACTGTCGCCCGCGATAAAACTCACGTTTTCATAATCGGTCGGTACGATGATGTCTTCGAATTCGCCTTTGTCGGTGAGCCACGCGCCGAGGCTTGCCGCCGGATCCACGTGCTGACCGATCGCGAGATGCAGATTCGACGCGCCTAAATCCAAATCCGCAAGCACTGTTTTTTTGCCGGCCTGACCGAGCGCAATCGAAAGGTTTGCCGACAAAAGGCTTTTGCCGACGCCGCCCTTTCCGCTCGCAACGGGAATGATTTGCATACATCGATTATAACACACGTGCGCTTTTGTGCATAGTTGCGATCGCACACGCTGCAAGTGTCACGGGAAACGAAATGAAGGCAGCACGCTTCCGTACATTTCCGCAGGTTTACAAAAAGCGGTATTCGCAGTATACCGTGAGTCTATGACATATACCGAAAAATTTTTGAGCGATATAGCGCGGGCGGCAAAGCGCGAGCGGGCGGAAAACGGCAGCCGCTACGATGCGAAAAAAACGTGCGAAAAAATTGCGCGTTCCCTCGAAAACGCGATCCGCGGTCTCGGCGGCCTTCCCCGTGCGGTTGGGGACTATTGGCTTACCGAGTACATCGATTCGTCTTCCGATGCGGAAAATGAGCCGACGAGGGAGCACGCCGAAAAACTCGGTGCGATGCTTTCGTTTTTGCGCGGTGAGGACGACACGGCTTCGCTTTCGCCCGACGATTGGAAAAACCTTGCCGAGCTCGTGCAAAGTGAAGCCGAAACGCTTCCGATTGAATCGCTCTCGTCTCTCATGTCCTCTCTCGTCGAACAAAAAGCGGTGTAGTCCTATGTCCTTTCCCTTTCGGACGGAGCGGCTCGAAGATCCCGCTTTGCAGGGTTCCGCTCCGCTTCATTGCTCCGCTTCGCTTCGCAACGGCGTTCCGCCGCCCTTACAATCGGGCGTAGGCGCTTATGCTCCGTGTATGCAGTGTCCCAGAAAATGCGCTGTCGACAGAAAAGCCGTACACGGATTGTGTGGAGAAGGAGATACCGTCCGCATCGCGTCCGCGTGTCTGCACTTCGGCGAAGAGCCGCCGGTCACCGTGTTCGGCGGCAGCGGTACGATTTTTTTTACGGGCTGTACGCTCCGCTGCGTGTTTTGCCAAAATTATCAAATTTCGCAAAACGGTATGGGGCGTACCGTCGATGCAGCAGAATTCGTTAAAATCTGCCGGACGCTCGAAAACGCGGGTGCGGAAAACATAAACCTCGTGACGGGAAGTCACGCGATTCCGAGAATCGCTTCGTACCTCAAGCGCGCTCGGGAAGAAGGCGTGTCGATTCCGTTTTGCTGGAATTCGTCCGCGTACGAATCGGTCGAAACGCTTGAACTGCTCGAAGACCTCGTGTCCGTATGGCTGCCCGATCTGAAAACGCTTTCGCCCGAACTTGCGAAGAACCTCTTCGGCGCGGAAGATTACCCCGAAGCTGCCGCGCGCGTCGTCGGCTGGATGATCGAGCGTTTTCCGCTTGTGCTCGCAGAAAAGACACGGGACGGCATCGAAAAAGAAAAAATCGAGCGCGGCGTCATCGTGCGTCATCTCTTTTTGCCGGGACGTTTTTCCGAAACTGCCGATACGCTTGAATGGCTCAAGCACCATGCCGACGGCAAAGCGCTCATTTCGCTCATGTCGCAGTATACGCCCGTACCTTTTGCGGAAAGCGAAAACGAGTGTGCAAAACGGAAGCGCGCGCTCGAAGCGATCGAAAATCGCCTCGTAAGCAAAACCGAAGACCGCGATCTCCGCGACCTCATCGATGCGTACGGTTTCGAATACCTTTTTTATCAAGAGCTTTCCGATGATACGAGCTGGCTCCCCGATTTTAACCGCACGCAGCCCTTTTCAAACACGCTTGCAAAACCCGTGTGGCATTGGAAAACGGGTTTTGCGGTATAGTACGGCGCGTATGTTCCTGCATACGGCTGTGCTGCGGCCGGTTCCGACTGCCGCATCGATATCTTTTAACTTCGGAGCTGTCCGAAAACTAATCGAGTTTTGAGACGGCCCCGTTTATTAAATCGTGCGCAAAGAGCGCACTGGTAGCACAGAAGCTGTTTCAAAAGATATAATGACGGCTATACGTATCGGATTTATCCGGTACGAAAATGTTCTATAATTTAAGGGAGATTTTCCGCTTCGAGGATATCATAATGGCGAATACGACTATACTTCATTTTACCGGTATCGGTTCGGCGTTCAATGCGCCGCTTGGAAACACGAACGCATATTTTATCAACGGTACGACGCTTGTCATGTTTGACTGCGGCGAAAGCGTGTATCCGCGCATCATACGGCTGTTAAAATCAAAGCGTATTCGGCGCCTGGTCATATTGATTACGCATCTGCACAGCGATCATATCGGGAGTTTGGGAACCGTACTTTCGTTTTGCGATCACATCGTGCCGAAACCGGTCGATATATTTTATCCGACGAAAGCGCTCGAACGGTTTTTGAGATGTATCGGTATCGGCGCCGACAAATATACGCACTACCTGAGTGCGCCGTATGCGTGGGATCTGACTATCGTGCCGCACCGTGTCGTTCATTCCGATATGATTGCATGCTTCGGCTACGAAGTTGTGTTCGGCACCGCATCGTTTTATTACAGCGGAGATGCGCATGATATTCCAGACATCGTGCTGAAAAAATTTCTCGACAATAAAATCGAACTGCTTTTTCATGAAGCGACGCTCGATAAAAATGCGGCGGGGCATTGCTGCTACACGACGCTTGAACGAAAAATCCCGCTGTCGGAAAGAAGCCGCGTGTACTGTATGCATCTCGGAAGCGATAAGCTCATCGCCTTGCTGCGAAAAAAAGGCTTTCAAATTCCGAATATAGAGGTGCCGTAAATTGAGAGGAGACGATGTTTGCCGATACGTTCGCGGATGTAGGACGACGTCATCGCAGAAAATTCCAAACGTATACGAAAGGGTAGGCGAGCAGCTCAGGCAGCGTATAATCCGTGACGGCGGGCAGCACGAAATTCCGCACGATTGTATTGTACACAATGAGGTATCCCGAAACGGATCCGATAAATATGATGATGCGGGATTTGAGCGCATTCCACACGTGTTCGGTCATAGCACGCTTTCTCGGTATCCATGCGGGCAGTTTGCCTTCGTTCCACGCGCGGAATAAAAACGCATAGAACGATTTTTTTGCCGGCGATCCGCAGGGGACGCTTTCGGCTGTTGCAGTGTAAATTGCTTCGGCAAGCATTTCCCGTGCGTGCAATTTTTTGCAGCACGGATTTGCAAGCGCATTTTGCGCTTCCCTCGTGCGGATTTGTTTGAGCGCCGGAAAAAAATTATTAAGAAATTTAAAACATGAGATGCACGAGGCGGCTGCGGAGAGGACAAACCACAGGCTCGCGCTTATGAGCAGAACGGACGCTGCGATTATACCCGGCGTCCGTGCGGGTTTTGAAAGGGCAAGGAGCAGCATCGATGCGGCAAAAAGGGCGAGTTTCAGAAGCGAGTTGAAAAAAAATCGCGTGCAGTATCGTTGAAACTGTTTTCCGACCGTAGCGGAAACGGCGTCTTCGGTGATGCGCCGTATCTGCTCGGATGCCGCGTCTCCTATGCCGCGGATACCGCTTTTTACCTGTTCGGACACTTTCGGAATCGTCTCGATGATGAGCTCTTTGCACTGCGCGTAGACGAATGCGATAACCGCGGCGTCGTCGAGCAAACCTCCGGGCAGTAAAAAATCGGGCACGATATCGAAAGGACTGACGAGGTAGACGAGCGCGCCGATTATCATGACTTTTGTTTCGATAGGAATTTCCGGCGATTTAAAGCCCGCCCACAGCGCTTCGACGATATGCCACAGATCCGCGATCGGGCCGCGCTTCATTTTTTCCAAGTGCAATCCGACTTTTTTTACGTCGCGTTTTCCGGCGGCTTTGCCGAGTTCGTCCGCTTTTTTTATCGCCTTTTTGTCGATTTTTTGAAAGTTCATCGCGCACCGCACTCAAGTATGCAGCGATACGCCGCTGTAAGCGCATCGAGCGGCCAGCGGCCGCGGTTTGCGCTGCTTGTCGACGGGAGGCATACGGCGCGTATGTGTGTCGCCTCTTCGCACAGCTTTGTGTAGAGCTTATACGCAGTCTGCCCCGTGCAATATATGCGTTCGATATGCGACGATGCAAGCAGCGTTGAAAAATCGTTCGCGATGGGATTTTGTATGCTCGTGTCGGCCGCTCCCCTTATATCACACGAAGCGAGCACGTCCCACAGCGCGATGCCGTGCCGGAGCACAAGCGTTCTCCGCTCGTCGACGGCTTTGATTCCTTCGTCGTTCGCATAGCCGAGTCTTTCTCCCGTAATGGCCGCGATAACCGGCCAAAACCTGTTTTGTCCGTGCATATAGTAAAAACCCGCCGTCCGGGAACGCGGAGAAGGCATCGTGCCGAGAACGAGGACGCGGCTTTTCGAATCGTATACCGGCGCAAAGGGATGATCGATTCGGGAAGCGGAGGACGAATTTTCAGTGTACATGTTTATATAGTAATAACAAGCGTTCCGCGCGTCAAGAAAATCAATATAATGATCGAAAAATCGATCGCGCAGGAATCCTCATAAAGGAATCGCAGTCGGCTTTCGCGGTGCATCCGTTTATTTTTACAAAAAACCGCGTAATTTATCACTTTGCAGGCGATATATATTGCAGCGGCTCTCTTGCCGCACTATCTCAACAATCGAAGGTATCCTCATGCAATATACCCATAAACCCGTCGACGAACTCTCCTTTACCGACGACTTTATGTTCGGCACGGTCATGAAAAACAAAATAATTTGCAAAGGCATCATCGAGCGTCTTTTGCACATCAAAGTCGGTAAAATCGAATATCCCTCCCTGCAAAAAACGATAGCACCGTTTTACGAAAGCAAGGGCATCCGCCTCGACGTCTATGTCTCAGATCCCGAGCGCATCTTCGACATAGAAATACAAACGTCGGTTCCACCTTCTCTTCCCAAGCGTACGCGTTATTACCAAAGCCTTATGGATGTCGACAATCTCTTGCGCGGTCAAAGCTATGCGGAATTAAAAGAGAGCTATGTCATCTTTATCTGTACGCAGGATCCTTTCGGAGAGGGCTTGCCCGTTTATACATTCCGCAGTGTGTGCAGTGAGAACGGCAGTATTCTTCTTGATGACAAATCGTATAAAGTATTTTATAATGTGGGTGCCTACGGTAAAGAAGACGAACCTGAATTGAGTGCATTGTTGGAGTATCTTTGCGAGAGGCGGGCGACGAGCGGTTTTACACAGCACATCGATGAGCTTGTCGAAAAAGCGAAACGGAACGAAAAGTTCAGGAGCTGGTATATGTCGTTGAATATTCATGAAGATGACTTACGTAGAGAAAGTTTACAGCTGGGGGAAAAGATCGGCTTTGAACGGGGGCGACGCGACGGTATCGCCGCGGGTTCATATCAAGCAAAGCGAGAAACGGCAAAGCTGATGCAGCGAGAAAGCTGTTCTACCGATTTTATACAGCGGATGACCGGCCTTTCGGAAACGGAAATCGAAAAATTATAAGCGCTCGCGATTTCGAGCAGTGCGGAGAAATCGCGAGCGTCTTGATAAAAGAAAAACGGCTTGGTCGTTTTTTTACTCCCGACTTACCAGAGCAGATCCGAGCAGTGGTCGTTCGCTCAGCATCCGTGCCGTGCGTCGAGCAAAGCTTCCCGCGCCGCACGATTACGCAAAATCAATTTAAAAAACGTGTCAAAATGATACGATTTCAGCGTATTTTTACGAGTGTGAGTAAATTCGACATAAATTTACTTAAAATCCTGCCGAAAGTCAAGAAAAATCGATTGCAATTCGTACTGCCAAAAAATCATCCGTTTTTTAATTTATTGTATTATAAAGAATTAATATGGCGTTGCAAATCTAACGAAATATTATCGTAACGATTTTCCCGCTTCCTCGTTATTGGCATAGATATTGCAATAATTTACGTATACGGTTTTGTGCCGCTTGGAGGTGTATCTATGACAAACGACGAAAACATCCTTTCAATGTATTTGAAAGATATCAATAAAGTTTCTTTGCTTTCACGCGAAGAGGAAATCGATTTGGCGCTGAAAGCGAAAGCGGGCGACAAGGCTGCGAAAGACAAAATCGTCAGCGCAAATCTGCGCTTCGTCGTCAACGTAGCGAAAAAGTATCAAAATCACGGACTCGATTTGCCCGATTTGATCAGCGAAGGCAATATCGGCCTTTTGACGGCGATCGAGCGGTTCGACGTATCGAAAGGCTATCATTTCATTTCGTATGCGGTATGGTGGATCCGTCAGGCGATTTTGAAAGCGATCTGCGAAAAGAGCCGCGCCATTCGACTGCCGCTCAACCGTGCGAACGAACTCGTGCAGATCGAACACGCGCGAAAGCTTATGGCGGGCGATAAAACCGAAGAGCAGGAATTCGCCGAAGTTGCGCGCATGTTAAAGATGGACAAGCAGCACGTGCGCGAAATGGTGAACATTTCCCGTGATATGATTTCCCTCGACGCGCAGG
This sequence comes from Treponema sp. SP13, assembly GCF_050938355.1. Classification (NCBI taxonomy): domain Bacteria; kingdom Pseudomonadati; phylum Spirochaetota; class Spirochaetia; order Treponematales; family Treponemataceae; genus Treponema; species Treponema sp. SP13. Next base: position 122,478 of record NZ_JADOVM010000004.1, on the reverse strand, counting down.
TCGCTTCGAGCGATAACGACCGCACGTCCGTGAGCGATTTTATCGAAGACGATCGCTACGACAATCCCGACGAAGAAGCGATTTCGAATGCGATGAAGCGCGATATCGGAGACGTGCTGAATACGCTGAAGCCGAACGAAGCGAAAGTGTTGTCGCTGCGCTACGGTTTGAACGGTACCCGCCCGATGTCTCTGAAAGAAGTCGGCGATACGTGTAATCTTACCAAAGAGCGTATCCGTCAAATCGAAAAGCACGCCATCGTGCGCATGCGCCATCCGAGACGCATGCAGCGCCTCGAAGCTTACATCGCATAGGCGTTTTGCCTGAATCGTGCCGGCGTTTCGCTCGATGTGCGGCCGGCGTTTTTCCCGTTTGCACGGTAAGCTTAAGGCGTCAGCGCAAAACGCTTCGCATATATTCGAACGCGTCGTTTCTCGCTTCGACGAGGATTTCCCCGTCGCGGCTGATGTCCGCGATGCCGAGTTCGAGATCTCCCGATTGTGCGGTTCCGGTTACTTCGCCGGGGCCGCGCAGTTTTAAATCCCGTTCCGCAATAAAGAATCCGTCGGTGCTTTCACGTAAAACTTTCATCCGCTCGATCCCCGTTTCCGTGATATTTTTTCCGTAGATCAAAAAGCAATACGACTGCGCATCTCCGCGTCCGACCCTGCCTCTGAGCTGATGCAGCTGCGCGAGACCGAAACGATCGGCCTGTTCGATGACGATACACGTCGCGTTCGGCACGTCCACTCCGACTTCGATGACGGTCGTCGCAGCGAGCACTTGTATGCGCCCCTTTTGAAAATCGTGGAGAATGCGCACTTGCTCGTCTTCATCGACGCGCGAATGGATGAGTGCACATTCGAATTCGGGATACACTCGCTCGGATAAAAACGCGAACATCTCTTCCGCCGCCTTTGCCGCGGATTTTTCTTTTGCATACAAAAGCGGAAACTGCGCGTTCCGCGTCCGCTTTGCACCTGCCGCTTTTGCCTCCGCCCCCGATCCCACATACGCCGATCCGACGGATTCCATGTTGTCGCCGTTTCCGTCCGCTCCGTCCGTTTGCCGGCCGTCGCTTTCTATTGCGGGATAGACGAAATACGCCTGATGTCCCGCTTCGAGTTCTTTACGCACCGCTTCGTACGCGTTCGCTTCGTTTCCTTCCCGCACGAGATATGTTTTCACCGCCTTTCTTCCTTCGGGCTGCGTGCGCAAAAGCGAAACGTCCAAGTCGCCGAAAGCGGTGAGTGCGAGCGTCTGCGGAATCGGCGTCGCGCTCATCATCAAAAGATGGAGCGTGTAGGACGAAGTACCTGCAATTTTTCTGCCTTTTTCGATTATCGCTTGACGCTGCAAAACGCCGAAGCGGTGCTGTTCGTCTATGACGGCGAGCTGGAGGTCGTTGTACTGTACGGCTTCGGAAAAAAGCGCGTGCGTACCGATCACGATGTCGATATTGCCCGCTTTAAGCTGTTTTAACAATTCCGCCCTGCCGCTTGCTTTTACGTTTCCGGTGAGAAATGCGACGCGTATGCCGAGCGGCGCGAGCATGCGCGAAGCGTTTTCCGTGTGCTGCCTGGCGAGCAGTTCCGTCGGAGCCATAAACGCGCACTGTCCTTTCCAGCTGATGACGCGAAGGCATGCGAAAAAAGCGGCGAGCGTTTTGCCCGAGCCGACGTCTCCCTGCAAAAGCCGCGCCATCGTAAACACCGGAGACCGCTCGTTTTCCGCGCGTTTTGCCGGATCCTTTTTTTCATCGTTTGCGACGAGTTCGCGCTCCCGATAGCCCCTGTCGAGGTCGTCATCCATTTCCATGACGACGTTCATCTGATCGAGCGTGAGGCGGAACGGGAGGCGGTCGTAAAGCGCTCTTTGGAGCGGAGAAAGCGAATCGATGAATATCTGCCGCGTTGCGTCGTATATGCCGCCGTCTGCACCGTCGGGCGCGCCGCTTTGAGCGACGGTGCCTTGCGCTCTTCCGTTTGCAGCGCCGCTTTCATCCGTGCCGGCGGCAGGGCTTTTGCCGCTTCCGCTTTTCATACCGCGTTCTTCCGTACTTTCAAACGGAGAGAGCGAAAGCGATGCGTCGGGGACTGCGCCCCTGTGTTCCCACGCGCGTTTTGCTATGACGCATTGAAAATGAAAGAGCTCTTCGTAGATGAGCGTTCGCCGCGCTTTTTCGGCCTGCAAAAGGCTTTCGGGCGCGTGCACCGCCCGGATCGCATCGCGCTTTGAAAGGAGTTTGTGCTTTTCCATGATGTAATCGGGCAGTTCGTTTTCGATTCCCGCGCTGTATTCGCGGAGAGCGGCGAGGATCGTTTTCCGCACGTTTTTTTGATTGAGTCCTTCGGTGAGCGGATAGACGGGAAGGACGCGGGAGTCGGGAAGCGTCGTCTTTTTATAATCGTAAAGATCGCCGCGTTCGCTCAATTTAATAATTTCGAATGAAGTGCTTTGGAGTTTGCCGTATTTTACATCGAAAGCGCCCGTTACGGCGATGATCGTTCCGACGGGAAATTGTTTTTCCAAAAACGGCCGATTGAACGCGACGAGTTCCGCTTCCGCCTCTCCGTCGGAGATGATGAGCTTCAGCGTTTTCATCCTGCCGTAGCCGAACCATTCGTGGGAAACGACAAGGGCGGCGCAGTGCACTTTCGATGAGCGGAACGCGGAAAGCGGGATACGCTTCGTGCGGTCGTCGTATTGTTTCGGATACAGCGTAAGCAAATCGGCGACGGAAAATACGTTGAGCTTTGCGAACAGCTTTGCCGCCGCCGGCCCGACGCCCGGAAGAGTCGTTATCGAATTGCGTATATCGCCGAGTTTCATTATTTAAAACGGCAATTGCTGTACGATTTTTATAAGCCATTTGAAAAGGTAATGGCCGCCCGCCAAAATACCGATGAGTGCGGCGATCGTGATGCCGAGAGAGGTTTTATAGCCGACGAATTTATTTCCCGTAAATATGCGGGAAATACGGTGTACAAAGGGTTCGAGCGCGTAATCGAGCTGCGACCAAAGCGAGCCGTAGTAGTTCGCCCGCTTTTGCGAAAGGATGACGATAAATCTGATGATGAGCAAAACGAGCAAAAACAATGCGAGCGAATTAACGATAGACCAGGCCATACCGATAATGATCGCGAGAACGGCACCGAGATACAGACGTCCGGTCATCAAAATATTCTGTAAAATATACGAAAGCGCATACAAAAGTCCGATCGAAATTGCGGGGGAAAAATCGAGCGAGCCGATCTGCATCCACCTCGTACCGCGGAATATATTTAAAAACGGATCGCACAGCGCCGACAAAATCCTGCCCGGCGCCGAATACTGTGCGCCCGGAATCCACGTGAGAATTATCCGTATAAAACATAAAAACGAATAGATATTGATGAGCCGTATAAGCGTCGCGATAACATATCTTACCATGTGCATCCTCTTATAATTTTTATGCGGTCCACACGTCTTTGACGAAGGGCAGCTCTTTTAATTCGGCGATAAGGGCGGAATCCGACGATACGGTGAGCTGCGAATTCGCTTTGACGATGTACGGGCCTTTGCCGGTATCTATATGAAAATATACAAAACATTGCCCCGATTTGCCAAATAAAAAATCTTTCAGCGGGTTGATTTCGGCGGCATCCGCAAAACCGTCTTCGACGGCGATGTGTACTTCGCTGACGGCGCGCGCTTCGAGAGAGGCGGGATCTTCAAGCGAATCGACGATAAAGGATGCCGCGTCGTTATTCACATCGACTTTGCCGCGGAACGCATAGATGCCGTCTTCGAAAATCCGCGATTTTATCGTTTCCCACGTGCGCGGAAATATCGTAATGTCGATCGCGCCTCCGTAATCCTGCAGCTTTGCAAAGGCCATTTCGTCGCCTTTTTTCGTACGGATAGTCCGCACATCGGTGAGCATACCGAGCGCGACGTGTTCCCGTCCGGAGTTCCGCGTCTGCCACGACGACGCTCCGTTTGCGATGCGGGCGGTTTTTATAGCCTGCGCGTCTTTTGCTTCCCGTTCGATATTTTGCGAATTGAGCGTCACCGCATTTTTTACCGCGGTTTTATAATCGTCGAGCGGGTGGCCGCTGACATAGCTTCCGATGAGCTGCTTTTCTTCGTTGAGCTTTTCGGTTTTCGACATATCTTCGACTTTTTCGAATACGAAATCGGCGAATGTTTTTTCGTCGGTGCTGCCGAATAAATCTTCCTGTCCGTTTGCCGCATCCCGCTTTTTCGCTTCCGCATACGATACGGCGTTTTCGAGATTTTTCAACAGCGTCGGCCTGTTTTGACCGAGTTTATCGAAAGCGCCCGTTTTGATGAGCGCTTCGAGTGCGCGTTTGTTTACCGTGCGCAGATCGACGCGGTCGAGAAAATCGATAAAGCTTTTATACGCACCGTTTTTGTTTCGTTCATCGACGATGCACTGTGCCGCGGCTTCTCCCATGCCTTTGATGCCTTTCAGTCCGAATACGATGTGTCCGTCCACGACGTCGAACACGATGTCCGAACGGTTGACGTCGGGCGCGTCGACCGCGATGCCCATGTGCCGCACTTCTTCGATGTATTCGGGCAGTTTGTCGGTCGATGTGATTTCGTTCGTCAAATTCGCCGCCATGAATTCCGCGGGGTAGTGGCATTTGAGCCAGCCCGTGCGGTATGCGACTACCGAATACGCGGCCGCGTGCGATTTGTTAAAACCGTAGCCGGCGAAGGGCACCATGATTTCGAATATGCGGTCGGCCTTTTGTTCGGAAAATCCGTTTTTGACGGCGCCTGCGATGAATTTTTCTTTTTGCGCCATGAGGACGTCTTTTTTCTTTTTGCCCATAGCGCGGCGCAGCATGTCCGCCTGTCTGAGCGTAAAGCCCGCGATCCGCTGCGCCACCTGCATAACCTGTTCCTGATACACCATGACGCCGTAGGTTTCTTCGAGGATGTCTTTCAGGCAGTCGTCGGGATAAGTGATCGTTTCCGGATGAAAGCGGCCTTGGATAAACTGCGGAATAAACTGCATGGGTCCCGGCCGGTAGAGCGCGTTCAATGCGACGAGGTCTTCGAGTTTTGTCGGCTGCGCTTGACGCAAAACCTTTTGCATACCCGGCGATTCGAATTGAAAGATGGCCGCGGTATCGCCCCGCTGAAAGAGCTCGTAGGTTTTTTTATCGGCTTCATCGACGCTTTCCGTGCGGAACTCGCTCTCTCCCGGTTTTCGGTGCTTGTTGATGATCGTCTCGGCGTAGCGGATAAGCGAAAGCGTTTTTAATCCGAGGTAATCCATTTTGACCAAGCCGCAGGGTTCGATGATGTCCATCGTATACTGCACGCCGACTTCGCCCGTTTTCGGATCTTTGAAAACCGGCGCCCAGTCGGGAAGGGGCGTCAGTGAAATCACCATGCCCGATGCGTGAAGACTCGTGTTGCGGTTCATATTTTCAAGCTTAAAACACAACTCGAAAAGCTTTTCGTAGCGCGGATCGTCTTTGAATCGGATGAGCTGCCCGTTTTCGGGATGGCTTTCATCGGGAGGCGTGAAAGCGTCTTTTAAACGGAACTTGGGATTGTTCGGAATGCACTTCGTAAGCGCCGTCACTTCCGCAAGCGGAACGCCCAGTACGCGCCCGACGTCTTTGATGACGGCTTTCGCTTTCAGCGTACCGAAAGTGACGATGTGTCCGACTTGCGGATCTCCGTAAACTTCCCGCGTGTGCCGGATAACTTCCTGCCGGAAATCGTAATCCATGTCCACGTCGAAGTCCGGCATCGAAATGCGTTCGGGATTTAAAAACCGCTCGAACAGCAGCTTAAAGCGGAAGGGATCGATGTCGGTGATTTCCATCGCGTATGCGACGAGGGAACCGGCGCCCGAACCGCGGCCCGGCCCGATCGGAATATTGTTTTTTTTCGACCAGTTGATGAATTCCCACACGACGAGAAAGTAGCCGGAAAAACCCATCTTAAAGATGATGGAAAGTTCGTGTTCGGCGCGTTCGGTCATTTCGGGGCTTATCGTTTTGTAGCGTTTTCGCAAACCCGTTTCGACTAAGTGGCGCACGTATTCGTCTTCGCTTTTAAACGGTTCGGGAATATGCACGTGCGGCAGGCAGGTGCGAAGTTCGGCCGTATCGTATTGGTGAATCGTCAGGTTGCACATATCGGCGATTTTGAGCGTGTTCGCCATGAGTTCGGGATAATCCGGAAAAAGGGAGCGCATTTCCCCTTCGCTTTTAAAATACCACTCGGCTCTGCCGTCTCCCATCGTTTGGTGCGGTTCGGAAAGCTTTGTCTGAAAGCCGATGCAGCGCAGCACGTCCTGCGCTTCAGCGTCTTCTTTCATACAATAGTGTACGTCGTTCGTCAGCACCGCCGGTATATTGAGTTTTTTTGCGAGCGCGATGAGGCGCGGGGCGACGCGCTTTTGCTCTTCGACTCCGTGATCCTGCACTTCGATATAATAGCGGTCGGGGCCGAAAAGTTCGGCATAGCGCCTTGCGGTTTCTTCCGCATGCGCTTCGTCTCCGTGGAGCAACGCCTGCGGCACTTCGCCCTGCAGACAGGCCGACAGACAGATAAGCCCTTCGTGATATTTTTCGAGCAGTTTGAAATCGATACGCGGTTTATAGTAAAAGCCTTCCGTATAAGCGATGCTCGAAAGCCACGACATATTGCGGTAGCCTTTTTCGTTTTCACACAGCAAAATAAGGTGATAGTATTTTCCGCCGTAGCGCGTCTTTTCCTGCGTACGGCAGTCGTTTTCCGCGACGTAGAATTCTTCGCCGACGATCGGATTGATGCCGTTCGTATGGCAGAGTTTTTCGAAATTGAGTACGCCGAACATAGTACCGTGATCGGTGAGCGCGAGCGCTTTCATATTGAACTCTTTTGCGCGCTTTACGAGCGATTCTATCTTTACCGCGCCGTCGAGCAGCGAATAATCGGAGTGCACGTGAAGATGTACGAACTGCGAAGGGGGAGTGCCTTCCGGCGCTTCGGGGAATTTGGGATAATCTGCCATACCGTCAGTATAGATGATTTCCCTCGTAAGGGAAAGGTATGCGGACATTCTCTCATAGACTACGGGAAATTCTTAAAAAATAATTGCTTTTGCACTACCTTATCGTCTTATGCTCTTTTTATCGTAAATTAATTATACTGCATATCTGAAATATTTATTCAGAAATCTCTTGACGGCATCGCCTCGATGGATTAGGATAGATCGGTATTTTATTCCGTCCGACGGAGGTATACAATGGCACAGATGAAAAGCGATAATGCAAAAAAGGGTATGGAACGTGCGCCGCATCGTTCGTTGTTTTATGCGATGGGGTATACGGACGAAGAGCTGCGCCTCCCGCTTGTCGGCGTATGCTGTGCGAAAAACGAAATCATTCCGGGGCACTTCGAACTCGACCGCATTGCCGAAGCGGCAAAAGCGGGCGTCCGCATGGCAGGCGGTACTCCGATAGAATTTCCGGCGATCGGCGTATGCGACGGCATCGCGATGGGGCACGAGGGGATGAAATACTCTCTCGTAACGCGCGAGCTTATCGCCGATTCGATCGAATGTGTTGCGAAAGCGCACCAGTTCGACGCGCTCGTGCTTATCCCGAATTGCGATAAAATCGTTCCCGGCATGCTTATGGCGGCTGCCCGCCTCAACCTTCCGACGGTCGTCGTTTCAGGCGGCCCGATGATGCCCGGCCACGTAACCGATTCTTCGAATCCGTACGCGGCAAAGGGTTTGAGTTTAAGCGATATGTTTGAAGCCGTCGGCGCCGTCGCTGCGGGAAAAATCGACGAGGCGCAGCTCAAAGAGCTCGAAGAGCGCGCGTGTCCCGGCTGCGGTGCGTGCTCGGGTATGTTTACGGCGAACAGCATGAACTGTCTCACCGAAGTGCTCGGTCTCGGTCTTCCCGGAAACGGGACGATTCCCGCGGTGACCGGGCGGCGCATAGCCCTGGCAAAGCGGGCGGGTATGCAGGTTATGGAAATGTTTGACAAGGGGATCACCGCGCGTTCCATGATGACACCCGATTCGTTCCGAAACGCGCTTACGGCGGATATGGCGCTCGGCTGTTCGAGCAATACGGTGCTTCATGTTCCGGCGATCGCGCACGAAGCGGGCGTCGCAATCGATCTGCACATGATAAACGATATCAGCGAAGTAACTCCGAACCTCTGTCACCTCGCTCCGGCCGGTCACACGTTTATGAACGAACTCGACGACGCCGGCGGCGTTGAAGCGGTGCTCGCCGAGCTTGCAAAAAAACAATTGATAAAAACCGATTTGATCACGGTTACCGGAAAGACGATCGCCGAAAATATTAAAAACGCCGTCAACGGAAATCCTTCGGTTATTCGGCCGATCGAAAATCCTTTTTCGTCCAACGGCGGTATCGCCGTTTTATTCGGCAACCTTGCGCCCGACGGTACGGTCGTAAAGCGGAGCGCCTGCGCAAAGGAATTGATGAAGCATACGGGGCCTGCTCGTGTATTCGACGATGAAAAAGACGCGATGGCGGCGGTGCAGAGGCGCGACATTAAACCCGGCGACGTCGTCGTCATCCGTTACGAAGGGCCGAAAGGCGGGCCGGGCATGCGCGAAATGCTTGCCGTTACCGCAGCTCTTGCAGGGCAGGATCTCGACAAAGACGTCGCGCTCATCACCGACGGGCGATTCAGCGGCGCAACGCGCGGCGCGTCACTCGGACACTGTTCTCCCGAAGCGGCCGTCGGCGGGCCGATAGCGCTCGTGCACGAAGGCGATAAAATCACGCTCGACATAAACGCATATACGATTACGCTCGAAGTGAGCGACGAAGAGCTTCAAAAGCGAAAGGCCGAATGGAAAGCTCCGCCTCCGAAAGCGACGGAGGGCTACCTCGTCCGCTACGCAAAGCTCGTGTCGTCTGCGGACAAAGGCGCGATTTTACAGTAACGCGGAGGATGCTCGATGAAATATACCGGTGCGCAAATCGTTATAGAATGTCTTATCGAACAGGGAGTCGATACCGTTTTCGGCTACCCCGGAGGGGCGATCCTCAATATCTACGACGAACTGTATAAAAACGAAAAACGTCTCCGCCACATCCTCACCGCACATGAACAGGGCGCTTCTCACGCAGCCGACGGCTATGCACGCTCAAGCGGCAAAGTCGGCGTCGTTATGGCGACAAGCGGGCCGGGTGCGACGAACCTCGTTACGGGAATTGCGACGGCGTACATGGACTCCGTTCCCATCGTTGCGATCACGTGCAACGTCATAGCGCCCCTGCTCGGCAAAGACAGCTTTCAGGAAATCGATATCACGGGGGTGACGATGCCGATCACGAAGCATAATTTTATCGTGCGCGATGTCGGAAAGCTTGCCGACACGATACGCGAAGCGTTTTTTATCGCAAAGACGGGGCGCCCGGGTCCCGTACTCATCGATATTCCGAAAGACGTCACTGCATCTTCGTGCGATTACGTTCCCGCACCGGCGCCGCTTGACTCGCGTTTTGTCGAATGTAAAGCGAGCCTGCACCGCATTATGAAAGTACGCGACATCCCCGACGAAAAAATTAATAAACTCGCCTCTCTCATCAATGCGTCGGAGCGTCCCTTTATCTACGCGGGAGGGGGAGTGATCATATCGGACGCGTGCGAAGAGCTCAAAGCGCTCGCCGAAAAAGCGCAGATTCCCGTTTCGATGAGTCTTATGGGAAAGTCGGCTTTTCCGAACACGCACGCGCTTTCGACCGGCATGATCGGTATGCACGGGACGAAGGCGTCGAATACGGCTGTCGATACATGCGATCTCCTGCTTGCGATAGGTACGCGTTTCAGCGACCGCGTCATAGGCGATCCCAAGAGGTTTGCGGGAAAGGCGAAGATCGTGCAGATCGACGTAGATCCCGCCGAAGTGAACAAAAATATCGCAGTCCACGATTCTCTCGTCGGCAATATAAAGGATGCCCTTTCGCGTCTTTTGCCCCTCGTCGAAAAAAGAAAAGCGTCCGAGTGGAACGCGAAGATAGACGAATGGAAAGCCGAAGTTCCGCCGAGCCGGAAACAAAACGGAAAGATTTCTCCGAAAGCCGTCTTCGAATACGTCAACGGCAAGGTTCCGTCCGATACGATCGTCACGACGGAAGTGGGACAGCATCAAATGTGGACGGCGCTCTTTTATCATTTTGAAAAACCGCGTACCTTTCTTACGTCGGGAGGATTGGGGACGATGGGCTTCGGCACGGGAGCCGCGATCGGCGCGCAATTTGCGAACCCCGATACAAGGGTCGTGCACTTTGCAGGCGACGGTTCGTTTCGCATGAACTGCAACGAACTTGCGACGATAAGCCACTACGGTCTTCCGATCATCATTATTATTTTCAATAACGGCGCACTCGGAAACGTTCGTCAGTGGCAGACGCTCTTTTACGAAAAGCGTTACAGCGCGACGACGCTCGATTTTGCACCCGATTTCGTAAAGCTCGCCGATGCCTACGACATTTCAGGCGTCCGCGTTACGAGCGAAGCGGAATTCAAAAAAGCTTTCGATGCTGCGCTCGCGTCCGGAAAGCCTGCGGTGATCGACGTTGCGATCGACAAAGACGAAATGGTACTTCCGATGATTCCGCCGGGAAAATCCGTCGACCGCATTATGATGGATATCGATCTGTAAAACGCCGTACCGTTCGGACGATGCTTTTTAAAATACGGCATTTCAAAGATGGCAATTAATCGATATATGCGGTATACTAAGTATGTCGTATAGTGACGGAAACGGAGGTATATATGTACGAGTCCGGCGAAGATTATCTTGAAGCGATTCTCAGGGTAAAAAATGTGAAGGGTACGGTTCACTCCGTCGACGTCGCAAAAAAACTCGGCGTTTCCAAACCGAGTGTGAGCAGAGCGGTCGGCATATTGAAGCGGGACGGCTATCTCGCAGATAACGAAAGTACCGAGCTCGAATTTACAAAAAAAGGTCTCGAAAAAGCGACAAATATATATTCCCGTCATCGCCTGCTCACCGATTTTTTTGTGAAGATCACCGGCGTTTCCAAAGAGCAGGCCGAAGAAAACGCGTGCCGCGTCGAACACGATATCGATGCCGACATCGTTGCGGGCATCGAAAAGTGGATGAAAAAAAAACAGATCAGCAAAAGTCTCTAAAAATTGAAATTTTTAGACACGCTCAAAAAGTAACGATGCCGCGAAATTCGGACAAGCGGCGTTTTTCACCTACGTGACGTTATTTTCATGTTTTTTCATATTTTATTTTACAAATTGCGGAAGAGGGTGTATAATATTCGAAATAAGTTGTATTTATTACACTTGTGGTTTGTATGGCGGCTGTGCGGACGATAGAGATCGATGCCGGAAACGGGCGTCGGCTTTATCTCGATTTTGCGCAAAGCGCATAGTGCGATCTGTGCGTAAAATCGTATGAATTATTTATTATTTAAAGTGTGCGCTCGCTCGAAGTGTCGGGATAGAGCTCTTCGTTGTGAAGTACGCGCACGGCTAAAAATTTTTCGGGATTTGCGCTTTGCTTAAAGCTTGGATGCAGGTTCCTATGAAGGTTTTTAGGGAGGATGTATGGTTTCTTTCTTTTTATGTATCGGTCTGCTTATAGCAGGGTATTTTGTGTACGGGACGCTTGTCGAAAAAGTGTTTCAGCCCGATGCGAATCGGATAACGCCCGCCATGGCAAATCCTGACGGTATCGACTACGTTCCGATTTCGACGCCGCGCGCCTTTCTCGTTCAGCTTTTGAATATCGCCGGTCTCGGGCCGATTTTCGGTGCGATTTCGGGTGCGCTGTGGGGACCGAGCGTCTACCTGTGGATCGTCGGCGGTACGATTTTCGCCGGTGCGGTGCACGATTATCTTTCGGGGATGCTGTCCGTGCGGAACGACGGCGCGAGCATTTCGGAAATTACGGGAAAATATTTAGGCCCCGTCATGATGACTGTCATGCGCGTATTCAGCGTGGTTTTGCTCGTCATGGTCGGCGTCGTCTTTATGGTAGGACCGGCGGGCTTGCTCGCTCTTTTGACGCCGGAATGGCTCAACGTAAAAGTGTGGACGGTGATAATCCTCGTCTACTATTTCCTTGCGACGCTGCTTCCGGTCGATAAAGTCATTGCGCGTTTTTATCCGATTTTCGGCATCTTCCTCATCCTCATGGCGCTCGGCGTTTCGATTGCTACGATGATAAATAACGGTGTCCGTCCGATGATGGAGTTGACGCTTGAAAACCTCTATCCCGCGGCAACGCAAAAACCGATTTGGCCGCTCATGTTTATCACCGTTGCGTGCGGCGCCATATCCGGCTTTCACGCAACGCAGTCGCCTATCGTTTCGCGTACGCTACGGAATGAAAAAGAAGGTCGCAGAGTATTTTACGGTGCGATGGTCGCGGAAGGCATTATCGCGATGATTTGGGCGTCCGCAGCGATCGCGTTTTTCTGGAATAAAGGCGGAGAAGGTACCGGACTCAAAGCGATGCTTGAAATGGGCGGCGGAAACCCGAAATCGGTATACGCGATCTGCACGGGTCTTCTCGGAAAAGTCGGAGGGGCGATTGCGCTTATCGGCGTTATCGCTTGTCCGATCACGTCCGGCGATACGGCGTTCCGCAGCGCGCGTATGGTTATCTTCGACTGGTTTAAGCTCAACGAAAAAGATCTCAAGATTCGCCTTTCGATTGCGACTCCGCTCCTGTTAATCGGTTATGGCATTTCGTGGATCAAATACGGCGTCGTCTGGCGGTATTTTTCGTGGTCGAACCAAACGCTTGCAATGATCGTATTGTGGTCGGGAGCGGCTTACCTTGCGACGAATTATCCGAACAGAAACCGCTGCTGGCTCGCCGCGATTCCCGCAACCTTTATGTCCGCCGTATCCATTACGTATCTGTGCTATGCGCCCGAGTGTTTCAACCTCGTGCGGCTCGGACAGACGGGTATTACGATTTCGTATGCGGTCGGCATTGTCTTTGCGGCGATTTTCCTCTGCACTTTTATAGTAAGAATTTATTTGAATCCGAAGCACAGCCTCGAACTGCAAAACAAAACGATCATCGGCCGCAAATAAATTACTCGCCGCATAACGTATTGAAAACCGCTCGGAACGTCGGCGACGGCGTCGGGCGGTTTTTTTATCTTTTCCGAAGCGATCGACGAAAACGAAATCTTTATACCGCCGATTATGTTTTGTCATAAGACATCCTATTCGTGCGTAAAAGCGCACAAGGGAAAATGTTAAATACGCGACCGGCACCGCATATACGTACAAATCGCAATGGGTAATCTGTAATGTTGCTTTTTATTATTGTCTTATGATAAAATACCGCTCATGGATGCTTTTCGTGTGCTTGCAGGCAGACCGATGCAATGCGGCGCCGTCGTCACGGACGGAGGCGTGAACTTTTCGCTGTTCAGTAAAAATGCGACGCGCGTCGTGCTCTATTTTTTCGATTCGCCTGATGCAAAGACGTTTTGCGATACATTCGAGTTCGATCCGAAAATCAATAAAACCGGCGACGTGTGGCACGTCTTTATCAAAGATTTGAAAGCGGGGGCGCTTTATCTGTATCGTCTGGACGGTCCGTACAACCCTCCTGCAGGCGATCGGTTCAATTTTAATAAATACGTTTTCGATCCGTGCGCAAAAGCGTTTACGGCCGGTTCCGTATTTCGCTCATACCGAAAACAGCGCGAGCATGGGCGGGCGGGCATTGAAAACGGCCTTCTTTCCGACTTGTCCGGTTTTCCGAAATGCGTCGTTGTCGACGACACCGATTTTGACTGGCAGGGCGACAAGCCGCTCGCGAGGGCGCTTTCCGAAACGATCATCTACGAAGCGCACGTCAAGGGCTTTACCCGTTCCCCGACGTCCGGCGTGCAAAACCCCGGCACGTACCGCGGTTTTATCGAAAAGATTCCGTACCTTACGTACCTCGGCGTTACGGCCGTCGAGCTCATGCCGATGTTCGAATTCGACGAAGCGGAAAACGAACGCGTAAACCCGCGCACGGGGCAATTATTGACAAATTACTGGGGCTACAATACGATCGGTTTTTTTGCGCCGAAAACGTCCTATGCTGCGGACACGTCTCCGGGAGGGGCGGTGCGGGAGTTCAAAGAGCTCGTGCGTGAATTGCACCGCGCGGGGATCGAAGTGATTCTCGACGTCGTCTACAATCATACGGCGGAAGGGAACGAAAACGGGCCGACCTTTTCGTTTCGCGGAATCGAAAACGGCGTGTACTATATGCTGCCGCAGGATCAAAAGCAATACTATGCCGATTATTCGGGCTGCGGCAATACGGTGAACGCGAACCATCCGACGGTGAGCGAATTCATCCTTGCGAGTTTGAGGCACTGGGTCGTCGATATGCACGTCGACGGATTCCGTTTCGACCTCGCGACGATATTGAACCGTTCCGAGCTCGGCCATCTCATTTCTTCGGGACAGCTGCCCTATGCGATAGCACAAGACCCGCTGCTCGCAAAAACGAAGATCATCGCCGAGCCGTGGGATGCCGGCGGCGGCTACCAGCTCGGCTCTTTTGCCGGCGGCAGGTGGTGCGAGTGGAACGGAAAATTCCGGGACGATATACGGCGCTTTATCCGCGGTGATGACCGTGCGGCGACGGAAGCTGCGACGAGGATGACCGGCAGTTCGGATTTGTATAAAGCGAACGGACGTTCTCCCGTCAATTCCGTCAATTACATCACATCGCACGACGGTTTTACGATGTACGATTTGGTGAGCTATAACGTAAAGCACAACGAAGAAAACGGAGAGGGAAACCGTGACGGCAGCGACGATAATTTCAGCTACAATAACGGTTTCGAAGGCGATTCGACGAATCCGAAGATCGTGTCGGTACGCCGCAGGAAAATAAAAAATTTCCTTACCTGTCTGTTTCTTTCGCAGGGAACGCCGATGCTCCTCTCGGGCGATGAGATGATGAGAACGCAGCGGGGCAACAACAACGCGTATTGTCAGGACAATGAAACGTCGTGGATCGATTGGCACTGCTGTGATAAAAACAGGGACATATTGCTGTATACGAAAATGCTGATCGAACTCCGCAAAGCGTATTCGCTGTTTCGGCGCAATACGTTTTTTGCGGATGCGTCGGAGATCACGTGGTACGACGCGAACGGGAAAAATCCCGATTGGGCGAAGCTCGACCGCTTCCTCGCATTCAAAGTCGACGAATCGGCTGACGGTATCGGCATCAATGAAATCTACTTTGCGATAAATACCGACATCTACGATTTGACGGTTACGCTGCCTTCTCCCGCGGGAGGGAACGCGTGGTACCGTATCGCCGACACGTCGATCGACGGAGAAGACGCGGTTCGGAAGCGGGGAGATGAAGAATTGTTAAACGAACAGCACCGCTACGTTTTGCCGTCCGACAGCCTCGTGCTGTTGATAAGTAAACGGAGTCTCTGAAAATCGAAGCGATTTTCAGATGTGTCGTCAATTTTTTAAGTAAGTGTAAGGGGGTAGGGCGTATGCAATTCAGCGCTGAAGAATTCAAACGTAATCTTGAAAAAAGGCTTCACGATCGATACGGAAAAAACATTTCACGGGCGACAAAATACGATCTGTTCGATGCGGTCGCGGCCTCCGTGCTCGATCCGATCGTCAAAAATTGGATGGCGACGAGGGAAGCCTACGAAGCGCATCCGGTACGGCAGCTTTATTATTTTTCCGCAGAGTTTTTGATGGGGCGTGCCCTCGGCAACAACCTCATCAACGCGGGAATCGAAAAGCAGGTAAAGGAAGTGCTCAAAGACATGAGCATCGATTACGATATGATCGAAGACAAAGAGCCCGACGCGGGACTCGGAAACGGAGGACTCGGCCGGCTCGCCGCGTGTTTTCTCGACAGCCTCGCAACCCTCGATTATCCCGGTCACGGTTACGGCATCCGCTACGAATACGGTATGTTCGAACAGCGGATCGAAAACGGCTGGCAAGTCGAATATCCCGACCGCTGGCTCAAGCACCGCGATCCGTGGGAAGTAAAGCGAAGCGATTTGGCGGTAACCGTCCGTTTCGGCGGTACGATCGTGTACGACAGAACGCCCGACGGCCGCATGCACTTTTCTTTGCAAAACGCGGAAGAAGTGACGGCTACTCCCTACGACACCCCGATCGTCGGCTACGACACGAACACGGTGAACACGCTGAGATTATGGGAAGCGACTTCTCCGAACGGTTTCGACCTCCAGCTGTTCAACGATATGCAGTACAACCGCGCGGTCGAAAAACAAAACAGCGCCGAAAACATCAGCCGCGTGCTCTATCCGAACGACAGCGGTCCGAGCGGAAAAGCGCTCCGGCTCAAACAGCAATACTTTTTTTCGTCGGCGAGTCTGCAGGATCTGGTTCGCGCCTACGTTTCGCGCTTCGGAACCGATTTCGGCAAATTCGCCGAACTGCACGTCATTCAGCTGAACGACACGCATCCGGTCGTAGCGATTCCCGAACTGATGCGCATCCTCATGGACGAATACAACGTCGGCTGGGACGATGCATGGAACATCGTAACGCACACGTTTGCGTATACGAATCACACGATCCTCGCCGAAGCGCTCGAAAAGTGGCCGATCGAAATCTTTCAAGGCCTGCTTCCGCGCGTGTATCAAATCGTCGAAGAAATCAACCGGCGGCTGCTCATTTCGCTGCGCGAAAAATATCCGAACGATTTCGAACGTCATCAAAAGCTGTCGATCATCAACAACGGACACGTCTTTATGGCGTGGCTCGCGATCCATTCGTGTTTCAGCGTAAACGGCGTTGCCGAACTCCACACGGAATTATTAAAAACGCGGGAACTGAAAGAGTGGTACGAACTCTATCCCGAAAAATTCAACAATAAGACGAACGGCATCACGCAGCGGCGCTGGCTTTTAAATGCGAATCCCTCTCTTGCGAAATTTATCACGGCGCGCATCGGAGGAGGCTGGGAAAAAGATTTGACGAAGCTCAAAGCCCTCGAGCGTTTTTCAAGCGATGAAGCTTCTCTTGCGGAGCTTACGGCGATCAAAAGATCGAACAAACAGCGCTTGGCCGAATATCTCAAGCATACGCAAAACGAATTCCTCGACCCCGACAGCATTTTCGACGTACAGGTAAAACGCCTGCACGAATACAAGCGCCAGCTTTTAAATGTTTTGCACATCATGTATCTGTATAACCGCATCATCGACGACGCGGATTTCAATCCGCCGCCGCAGACTTTTATCTTCGGTGCGAAAGCCGCGTCGGGCTACCGCAGGGCGAAAACGATCATCAAACTGATCAATACCGTCGCCGACCGCGTCAACAACGACCGGCGCGTGCACGGAAAAATCCGCGTCGTGTTCGTCGAAAACTACCGCGTCAGCGTTGCGGAAAAAATCTTTCCGGCAGCCGACGTTTCCGAGCAGATATCGACTGCGGGTTTTGAAGCGTCCGGTACGAGCAATATGAAGTTTATGGTAAACGGCGCGCTTACGCTCGGTACGATGGACGGTGCGAATATCGAAATTGTCAATGAGGCCGGAAAAGAAAACGCGTTCGTGTTCGGACTTTCCGCCGAAGAAATTATTAAAATGGAAACCGAACACAGCTACAACCCGCAGGAATACTTGGGACGGAACCCCGAGCTTTCCCGCGTCGTACAGCAGCTCGTCGACGGTACCTACGATCCGACGCATCAGGAATTCAAAGAGCTCTACGATTCGCTCGTTTACGGCGTCGAAGGCCAGCGCCCCGACGTGTTTTACGTGCTCGCGGATTTCGACGCGTACTGCAAAGCTCACGAAGAAGTCGAAGCATCTTATCAAAATACGAAAGAGTGGGCACGGAAAGCGCTTATCAACATTGCGAACAGCGGAAAATTTTCTTCCGACCGTACGATTGAAGACTACGTGCGCGATATTTGGCACCTTAAAAAAGTGACGCCGCTTGCCGACGTATGAGAGAAAAGAGCGTATCGTTTTTTGCGGGAGCAGGGCTGCTCGCCGCCGCGTGCATTTGGGGATTTGCGTTCGTCGTCGTAAAAGACAGCCTCGACTATATCGGCGCGATCTATATGCTCGCTTTCCGTTTTTCTATTGCGGCGGCGGCTCTCGCCCTTATCTTTGTGCGCTCTCTCAAATTGCTCAATGCTTCGTATTGGAAGCGCGGGGCGATACTCGGCGCTCTGTTGTTTTTTGCCTACGCGCTGCAAACGGTCGGCTGCGATTATACGACCGCCGGAAAAAATGCATTTCTCACGACGGTGTACGTAATGCTCGTGCCGCTTTTCGGCTGGCCGCTTTATAAAAAATTTCCGGGCGGACACGTCTTTGCCGCCGCCGCGATTTCGCTTTTGGGCATCGGTTTGCTCGCGCTTTCAAAAAGCGAATCATCGCTCCTTTCGATCAATTTCGGCGACGCCCTTACGCTCGGCTGCGGCGTTTTTTACGCGCTGCACATCCTCTATACGGCCAAATGCAATATCCGTTACGATCCGATCGTGCTTACCGTTTTGCAGTTCTTTTTTGCCGCCGTCTTTTCGTGGATCGGAGCCTTCCTTTTTGACGGCGCCTTTCCTGTCGCGGCCGTAAAAAATACGCGTGTTATCGTTTCGATGCTCTACCTCGGTCTTTTCAGCACGATGATTTCCTTTGCGCTGCAGAACGTCGGCTTAAAATACGTGCACTCGTCTTTTGCAGCTCTCCTCCTTTCGTTCGAGTCGGTGTTCGGCGTGCTGTTCAGTACCGTCCTTTTGCACGAGCGTTTGACTTCGCGCATGATCGCAGGCTGCACTCTCATCTTTTTTGCCGTCATCCTCGCCGAAACGAAATTCGATTTTCGGCCGAAAGAAAGGCGATAAAACGAATTATATATGATTACGGACGGCACCTATGTGCGATCCCGCCCTCCGCGGCTCACTCGCGCTCGGCCTCCTCGCTCGCCTGCGCTCGCTCCGGTGGCTGCCTGCGGCACCGCTCCGGCCGGGCGTAGGCTTTTATACTTCATCTTTTCGAATGCAACAAAAGGTATACAAGCCGACTGCGATTCCTTATGAGGACATAAAGCACGGCGTTTATGCACGCTTTGTGATAGGAGACACTCACAAATTTTCGATTTCCGCTTCCGAAAGACCGGTCATAAGGCAAATCTCAGAGAGCGGGTACTTGCGTTCGGCCATCAGCTTTGCCGTTTCCCGCTTTGCTTGATACGATCCCGCGGCAATACCGTCGCGTCGGCCTTGTAAGAGTCCGTCTCTCCTGCCTTTGCGTATTCCCCGCTCAAAACCGATCTTTTCACCCAGCTGTAAACCCTCTCTACGTAAGTCATCTTCCCGTATATTCAACGACATATACCAGCTCCTGAACTTTTCGTTCCGTTTCGCTTTTTCGACAAGCGCATCGATGTGCTGTGTAAAACCGCTCGTCGTCCGCCTCTCGCAAAGATACTCCAACAATGCACTCAATTCAGGCTCATCTTCTTTACCGTAGGCACTCACATTATAAAATACCTTAACGCTTTTGTCATCAAGAAAAAGCGTACCGTCGGCGGTACAGATATTACGAAACTCGTAGACGGGTAAGCCCTCTCCGAAGGGATCCTGCGTACAGATAAAGATGACGTAGCTCTCTTTCAGTTCGGCGTAGCTTTGTCCTCTCAAGAGGTTATCGACATCCATAAGGCTTTGATAATAACGCGTACGTTTGGGAAGAGAAGGCGGAAGTGACGTTTGTATTTCGATATCGAAGACACGCTCCGAGTCGGAAACATAGACGTCGAGGCGTATACCTTTGCTTTCGTAAAAGGGTGCTATCGTTTTTTGCAGGGAGGGATATTCGATTTTACCGACTTTGATGTGCAATAAGCGCTCCAATACGCCTTTACAAATTCCTTTGTTTTTCATAATCGTGCCGAACATAAAGTCGTCGGTAAAGGTGAGTTCTTCTACGGGTTTATGGGTATATTGCATGGGGATATCCTCAGTTGTTGAGATAGTGCGGACGAAAAATCGTTTCACCTATATATCGCCGATAAAGTGATAAATTACGCGGTTTTTATGAAAATAACCGTAACTGCCCCAAACGGCGGTTCCGTAGCTCCTTCTCTAAAATTGCTTCAAAAAACTCCGAAATCGCAACATCTCCGCGATATATATTTAGTGAAGTATTATCAGGATAACCGCACCGAAAATTGTATTCCTAAAAAATAGTGTATAACATAAAAAATCGGCTGCACTCCCGGCAGCAGCCCTGCCGTTCGCCGCGGCAGACCGTAATCGGAATCGGACTGCGCAATCTCTTTTTACAAAGAGATTGCTTGCCATCGGTCTGAGCGGCTCGGCGACAGTTCCGCTGCCTCGCGCTCCGCCTTTTTTATGTAAGTATGCGCTTCTTTTCTAAGTACCCATTTCCGGTGCGGTTATCCCGGAGGTTTTATGGCAAAATATAATCATCGGTACAAAGATTCGGTGTTCGTCGACTTCTTCGGCGAAGACAAAAACGCAAAGGCGAACTTCCTCGCTCTCTACAACGCGCTCCACGGCACTCACCTCGACGTATCTGTCGAGCTCGAGCCGCTCCGTCTCGAACAGGTGATGTATATGGCGTTCCGCAATGATGTCGCCTGCCTCGTCGACGGAAAGATCATCATATTGGTCGAACACCAATCGACTGTCAACGCGAACATGCCGTTGCGATTTTTGCAATACGCAGCCCGTCTCTACGAACGTATCCAAAACCCGCGCGACCGTTATCTCCGCAGGTTGAAAAAGATTCCGACGCCGGAGTTCTACGTGTTCTACAACGGGGAAGATGATTACCCTGAAACAGCGACATTACGCCTCTCCGACGCCTTTATGACGATGCCTGAAAAACCTGCTCTCGAAGTCGTTGTCAGCGTGACGAATATCAATTATAATAAGGGAAGTGAAATCTTACATACGTGCAAACCGTTAAAAGAGTACACGCTGTTCGTAGATGCCGTGAGAAGACACACGAAGCTCGATAGCGAAAACGGCTTTCGGAACGCGATCAAAGAGTGCATACAAAACGACATCTTGCGGGAGTATTTACAAAGAAAAAGTCGGGAGGTGATGAACATGTTAATTGCCGAATACGATTACGATGTCGACATTGCCGTGCAGCGGGAAGAAGAAAGAGAAATTGCACTGCAGGAAGGTATTTCCGAAGGCTCACATCAAAAAGCGCTTGAAACGGCACGCATATTAAAACAGCTCGGCGATTCTGTGCAAAAGATCGCCCAAGCGACCGGCCTCACCGAAGCGGAAATCGAACAGTTGTAAACAAAGCCGTCTCCCGCGGCAACAATTCGTCACATCTCCGATTCGGCGTGCCCGCTCTGAAAACAATAATTAATAAAATGAAAATATCACGTGTCCTCGATAAATAATCAATAAAAGTTGTTAAAATCAGCGGAATATGTTATAATAATCATAAGATAACGGAAGTGTTCGACATCGGAAGACGTGCATCCTGCAAAAGTTTTCAGAGGAGGTTTATGATGAGTGTAAACAAGATGAACCCTGTACATTTGTATAGGGGGGGGGCTCGGTAAGACCCTTTTAAAAAAAGTACCGATTGCAGCGGCGGGCGTTTTGCTTTTTGCCGCAGCGCTCGTTTTTACAAGCTGTTCGAACGGCAGCGATTCCGGCGGCGGAACACCCAAACACGCCGTAACCTTCGGCGTAGACGGCGGCAACGGCACGATCAAAGCGGAAGTTGACGGCCGCGAAATCCACACGGGCGATACGGTGGAGCAGGGCAAAATCGTCGAGTTTACCGCAACAGCGGAAAACTCTGCGACGCACGACGTTGACTTTTGGACGGTAAGCACCGGTACCTTTGAAGCGGGAACCGGAGGAAGCGGCAGTACGATTGCAAAGATAAAGGTTGTGCAGCCGGTAACCGTAACGGTCAAGTTTAAGCTTAAAAGCGCGCCGCCGACAAAGTACGCGGTAACCTTCGGCGTAGAAGGCGGAAACGGCACGCTTAAAGCAAAGGCGGACGGCATACCGGAAACAGTGGTAAGTCCCGTAAACGTCGAAAAGAACAAAACCGTAACCTTTACGGCAGCACCCGCTGCAAATCACAAAGTAAAAGAATGGAAGGTAGACGGCGCTGTTATAAGCAACACGACGACTACCCATACCCTCATCGTAACAAAGGCGGCAGATGTCAAAGTGAGCTTCGAAGCGCTTCCGGCAGGCCAAGCTTCGTATACGGTAGAGCACTATCGGGAAAAAACGGACGGCACTTATCCTGCAGAGCCGACGGAAAGCGAAGACAAAAGCGGCACGGCGGGAAATCCCGTCGTATACACGCCGAAAGCCTACGAAGGCTTTACCTACAAATCGAACCTCACCGAAATAAACGGCACCGTACAGGAAAACGGCACGATAGCCGCCGACGGCAGCACTGTTATAAAACTCTATTACGAGCGCAAAACGGTAAACGTAACTTTTAAACTTGCAGGCGGTAACATTGCAGGCAATACGGTCGATGTCGTAAAAACAGGCAAATACGGCACGGCATTGGAAGCTCCCGTCGATCCCGTACAAGCAGGTTTCGTTTTTAAAGGATGGACTCCCGCGCTGCCTGCACCGTTCGTCTTTCCCGCTTCAGATGCGGAATACACCGCAAACTGGGCGCAGCTTTATACTATCGATTTCGGCGTGGACGGCGGACACGGCACGCTTACAGCCGAAGTTGACGGCACCGAAATCCATTCGGGCGATACGGTCGAACAGGGTAAAACCGTCGACTTTACCGCGGAGGCTGATCTCGGCTACGCGGTGGAAAAATGGACGGACGGCGGCAGCGACATCGCGGGAGAAACAAGCACGACCTACAATCACACCGTAACGGCGGATGCAAACATTGCCGTGCACTTTAAAACCGTCCCCGTCGACGTGTACGTTACGGGAACAAGCGGCGGCAAAGGCTATGTGTGGAAAAACGACGCAGATACGGAACTCATACCGAACGAAACCGGTTCCAATATCACGGTATCTCCGTATGCAGTGCGTTCCCTTGGGAAAAACGTATACATTACAGGTGAGGAAAATGTCAGCGGTGCTACCGAGCCGCGCGTGTGGAAAAAAGACGGCAGCCTGCACTGGATAAGCGACCACCAATGGAGCTCTGCCTATGACATCGCCTTTTATAAGGGAAAAATCCTTGTTGCGGGCAGAACGAATAACGGTACCGATAGAGGCGCAAGCATTACCGACATCAGTGATCCTGCACATCCTGAGATAACCTTTTTGTGTAAAGAAACGCCCCCGATAAACTATGCGGAAGTCAGAGCCCTATGTGTCGGGAGCGGCAAGCTGTACGCGGCAGGCTATAAAGAGGATAATACCTACAAAACCACCGTCTTTTTATGGGCAGTGACTGATGCAGGCACGGTGAGCGAACTGGAATTGGGTCGTGACGGTCAGGGTGCTGGTACTTCTACCGGCAAGATGTACGGCGTGTGCACGGTAGGCTCTTCGGTCTATGTTGCCGCAGGAAACTTATGGAAAGTAGACGGTGCGATCGTTACCCCGATTAGCGTTTCCGGAGCCAAAGGGCTCTATGCCCTGTGCGTGCGCGAAGGCATCGTCTATGCCGCAGGATGGACGGACGCCTCCTTCCCCAGCAACCCCAAAGCCGCCGTATGGAAAATCGAAGGGACAAACGTATCGCTGTACAAAGAGCTTTCGACCGATTATAGCGGAGTGTATGCGCTGTGCGCCGGCCGCGATGACTTGTATGCCGCAGGTTTTTATTACGACACCGACAACAAGTACAAGCCTGTGTGGTGGCACATCGCAGCAGGCGGCACCCTTACCGAACACAAGCTCGGCATCGACGAAGGCGAAGCGCGCGGCATTTGCGTTGCACCGCAGGAGTAATGGATAATTCAAAAATTACCCATTGCAATGACTGACCGCTCTCAAGCAGGAAAAGGCTCCGGCTTGAGAGCGGTTTTTTTATGCGGGAGAGGACATACGGCAAAGGTGAATCGCTCGGTCTTACTGAAGGTTCCCGTCAAAAGCGCTTGAAACCGCACGCATAGCAAAACAGCCCGGCGATTCCGTACAAAAGATAATGCAGGCTGCCGGCCTCACCGAAGTCGAACAACTGTAACGCGAGCCGAAGTACACATCCGTTTTCTTTTAAGAATGCGATCAAAGAGTGCAGACAAACGGAATTTTTCTCCTTGACAAGAAATCAATCTCGTCATACACTGTTAGTATGGACTTAAGAACAGTTTTAACGACCGATACCGTAGATCTCCATCTCAAAGGAACAACAAAAGAAGCGATCATCGACGAAATGCTTGACTTGCTCGTAAAGGCCGGTAAAGTTGCGGATAAAGCGGCTGCTCGTGAATGCGTGCTCGACCGCGAACGTAAAATGTCTACCGGCATGAAGCACGGTATCGCGATCCCTCACGGAAAAACGGACACGGTGAGCGACCTCGTCGCATGCATCGGCATTTCCGACAATCCCGTCGATTTCGATTCTCTCGATCAAGAGCCGTGCCGTATCTTTATCATGACGCTTTCTCCGGTAAATAAAACCGGTCCGCATCTTCAATTCCTCGCAGAAGTAAGCCTCCTGTTCAAGAGCCCGGAAAAACGGCAGCTCATCCTCGAAACGCAGGACAAAGCGGAAGTCATCAGAATCCTCACCGAATAGCGTTTTCGTTTTTTAGGGAAAACGATTAAAGGCGGTCTTTATGTATTGCATGAAGGCCGTTTTTATTTTAAACTCACGGTATGAAACTCGATGCGCGCTTCGAATCGAAAAACGGAAAACTTTATGCGCTTAAAACGGGCGAGGAAGCCGATACGGGCGCTTTGATCTCGTTCGACTCGAGCGTCCTTGCAGACGCTTCGTCCGTAAGCGCGGAGGCGGAAGCGAAAAGGTTTTCGCAGGATAGGGGCAAAATCCTCGCGGTATACGTTCCGCTCCGTACCGCAGAAATTTCTGAAAATACGTACGATGAAATGTATCTTGCAGCCCTCCGCGTGTTTTTAAAGAGTATCGAGACGTATGGCGCGTATGCTGTCGTCGTGCCGATTTCGGACTGCGGGTGCGGCGCGGGGCGGTTGACGCAAGCGATGTGTCATACGGCAAGGAGGATTAAAGACTGCGCGTCCGTCATCGGTTTTGCGATTCTCGATACAATGACCGAAAGCGAAGCGGCGGCCTTTATCGACGCGATGAGCGAAAAGCACGCGCACTATGTCTATTTTTCAAACCGGCATGCGGGTTCGTCTTTCGTCACGTACGCCGTCGGAGGCGGGCGCGCCTAACCGTAAGCTTTTGTCGCGGGCGGGACGGACGTACAGACGACGCACGTGCGCGCGCCGATTATCGGTATAATAAAAATGAAATACAAACCGGACGGAAAAAATTTTGCAAAGACGCAGCGAAGCGTCCTCATCTTTATAAGTATATTGGGTGCATTGGCGCTGTCGATATTTTTTATATTTCCCGAACAAAAGGTCGCACCCTTCGACATTCCCGCAGCAAAAAACGAAAAGCCGAAAATACGGGCGGAATTCAATACGCCGCTGTCCGACAAACCCGCTGCCGTGCGGCACGGAGACGAGGGACTCACGCTGTACCGCCAGCCGTATTACCGGCTCGCCGTCGAAGATTTTTATATCAGCGAAACGAACAATCGCGACATTACGCTGGCCATCCTCGAGTTTGCCGACAAAAACGATATTCCGCTGTCGCTCGCATTTTCGCTCGCATATACGGAAAGCCGTTACAATATACGAGCGGTCAACTACAATACGAACAGCTCAATCGACCGCGGTCTCTTCCAGCTCAACGACCGCTCGTTTCCTCATCTCGGCGAAAAAGATTTTTTTAATCCCGCAGTCAGTGCGCGCTACGGTATGGCGCACTTGCGTTTTTGCCTCAATATCGCCGGAAACATCATTCCCGCGCTTGCGATGTACAACGCGGGCGCGAACCGCGTGCGCGCAAACAGTACGCCGCAGTCGACGCTCAACTATATCGGGAATATCATGACGCACAAGCAGATGATCGACAAACGCTTTGCCGAAGAAGTTATGGCATATATCGATTACAATAATCCGCTCGATGCGAACGTATCGGTCGCGATGGGCGGAAAACGCTGAACGCGCAAACGACAGAGCTGCCGCCGGAAATGCAGCCGATTTTTTACGATAACGGTTGTTTTTTGGAGAATATAGATTTTCATGTGTAAGCCCTTCTTGACAGGAAAATAAAAAATATTTATAGTAATTATTGAATTTGAAAAGTAGCTTTTATGCGCACTACACTCTTTAATACAATTATAAAAACCGATGCGCTCAATTTTGTTAAAAAATTGAGTCTCCTGTATCAAAACACCCGCCGGTTTATTTCGTATTGGGCACTGCAATCTTTTCTCATTACAAAATCGCATCCGTATTACGCAGGCGATCATCTTCCGCATTTAAAGGGCAGCAATGCTCATTAAAAAGATTCACAAATTTTACGGCAGTGCCTGTAAACAAAAGGAGTATAAAATGAAAAAACTGTTTTTGGTTTTTTTGGCAGCAGCAGCGGTTTCCGCGCATTCGTTTGCAGCGGAATTTATTCTCTCGCCCACGATAGGCTTTTCCAATACGAGCAGCATAGGGATCGCAGTAGCGCAAGAAGGATCGCATGCCGGCGACCGTGAAACCTGTAAGATGTATTTCAATCACATGCCCGTCGGTATAACGCTGGGGCTTATTACGAACAAAGGTTTTACTTTTATGGTAAACAACGATTTTTCTCCGATAGGCAAAGGTATAATGAAGCTTAAAGACGATTCGGGAAACTTAAAACTGGAGAAAAATACCCTCTTTCAACAGAGCGTTATTTTCGGCTATACATTCAAATTGGTCAACCAAAAGCTCTTTATCAACATCGGGTCCGGATTTATTTGGGGCGCCGGGAGACTAAAACCGTATAGCTTTGAAAGCCACGGATACTTGCCGGAGAATATGCCTCTCGTTACTTTCGGCATTCCGGTACAGGCCGGGGCGCAGTTCTTTTTTACAAAAAACATCGGCATCAATTTGATGGTGACGGATGCGCTCGGATTCGCAGTCGGAAACTTAGGTAAGAACAGCAACGATGACCGAGTGTATTCGATCGGGTTTTCCTACATGGGTACCGTAAAAGTCGGTCCGGTATTCAAATTTTAATAATTGACTGCCGCTAAAAACTCGGCCGTTTTTAGCGGTACCGTTTAATCGTCCGAACGCAATATGCGCCGACGGGAAAGCCCGCCTCTGCACGCTCACTTTCCGACGCAAAAATTGCCGAATACGCTTTCGAGTATGTCTTCCGGCGTCACTTCTCCGGTTACTTCGCCGAGAAAAGCGAGCGCGTCTTCCAAATCCTGAACGACGGCATCGAGCGCGTAGTCTTCGTCGGCGCTCTCAAGCGCATGGCGCACGCTTGAAAGCGCTTCTTCGACCGATTTTTTTTGTCTGGCCGATCCGAGCCCCGCCTGCTTCCGATCCGTATCCGTCCCCGAAACGAGAGAGCGCTTTACTTCTTCGACGAGCTTTCCGATTCCGTCGCCTTTTTTTGCACTCACGACCGCTTCCGCGCGCAGATCCGCGATCGTTTTTTTCTGTTCATCGGAAAGCCGCCTCTCACCTTCGATATCGCTTTTGTTCCATACGAACACGACGGGTTCGGAACACTCTCTCAAAAAAGCTTCGTCGTCGGATGTAAAACCCGCCGTACCGTCGGCGAGATAGAGTACGACGTCCGCATCCTTTGTAAGGGAACGAGCGGATTCGACGCCCTGCTTTTCGACGATGTCCGCCGTCGCGCGCAAGCCCGCCGTGTCGAAGAGGCGCACCGGTATGCCTTCGAAATCAGCCCAGCTTTCAAGCCAGTCGCGAGTCGTACCGGCGATGTCGGAAACGATTGCGCGTTCTTCTTTTAAAAGCGTATTGAATAAACTCGATTTGCCGGCGTTCGTCCTTCCGCACAAAACAACGCGCGCTCCGTCCTGATAAAGCTTTTCGCTTTTCCACGAATCGACGAGAGACTGCAAAAAAAATGCCGCCCGCTCGATGTCCGTGCGGTCGAAAGAATCCGCTATCGTCTCTTCGTCTTCGGGATATTCGACGGCGACTTCGATAGACGCGAGCGTATCGACGAGCAGCTTTTTTATCGAATCGATTTCGTCGAAGAGAGAACCCGAAAGCCTTCCGGCAGCCCGGCCCCTCGATGCGTCGGTGCGGCTTTCGATGATTTCCCTCACCGCTTCCGCTTTTGTCAAATCGGTTTTTCCGTTGACGTAAGCGCGGAACGTAAACTCTCCGCGCTCGGCTTCGCGAAATCCGTTTGCAAGCAGCAATTTATTAATCGCGTTTACGACCGCAGGCCCGCCGTGGCACGAGATTTCCGCCATATCTTCGCCGGTAAAACTTTTCGGCGCACGAAAAACCGACACGAGCACTTCGTCGATTTTTTTATCTCCGTCCCGAATCCAGCCGTACACGATCGTGTTGCCTGCGGCACGCAGCAATGCGTCGGGACGCGAAAACAGTTCGGCAATGAGTTCGATGCAGCCTTTTCCCGAAGTGCGCACGATGCCGAGCGCGCTCGGAGCGAGCGCCGTCGCTATAGCGGCTATAGGTTCATCCGGCGTATAGGTTCCCGACATGTACGCTCCTCAGCGCAAGCGCATAAACGGAATATAGAGAAACGGCGTATAGCCGGACGCTTCGGACTCTTTGCGCGTTTTTTCCTGATGGAGTACGCTGTCGAGTACGGAAACCGTTTCATCGGCAAAGGGCGGCTTTACCGCGCTTCCGAACGCGGGCTTTCTGAACTTTTCATCCGCTTCGGGTGCCGTACCGATATACTTCGATTCGGCCGTTACGTCGGGAAGGATATAATCGTAGGCGCCGAGATTGTTCCAATACAGATAACCGCGGTCGACGGAATCGCGCACGCCGAAAATTTCCTTTTGAATGTATTCGGTACCGTAATATTGCCGGTCGTAGCTCACGTTCAATCGGAACGCCTGCACCCACGGGCGGATAATCGTTCTGTTCCTTGTCATCACCGACGCGCGGAACGTTCCGTAATAGTAAATTCGATACGTCCTGTCCGCATAGGGAGCACGGTTCATAAACTCGTGTTCGAAGTGATTGGGATAAAACATCGGCGAAATGACATCGACGTATTCGCCGAGCATTTCCGCATCCTGCCCCGTGCGCGTACCGCTGCGGTACCATCCGTTGGCACCGTATATATCGATCCCGATCGGCGCATCGATGTTTTCGCGCGCATACGAAAGAAACGAAATGAGCGCACTCTCTTTCGTCATGCCCTTGCTTTGCCAGCGATACGACGCGCTCTTCAAATTCAAGCCGTCCGTCGGAAAGCGGATATAATCGAATTGGATTTCATCGAAGCCCCGCGCGATAAGCTCTTTTGCGACGGCGACGTTGTATTCCCATACTTCTTCGGAATACGGATCGACCCAATTTTCATCGTAATACGACGCCGTCTTTTTCCCGGCCGAATCGGATCCGTCATCATAGGACTTAATGCCGACCCACGGACTTTTCGACGCGGCATCCCACACGGCGTACTTGCCGCCCGAATACTTGGCGAGATTCCGGTCTTTAAACACGACGATGCGCGCAATGAGATATACCTTATCCTTTTTAAACTCGGAGACGAAGTGATCGACATCGACGGCGTACTGCGATACGCGCCCTTTTTCCGCGACGAACGGATCGCGCGGCTTGTAGCGCAAAAGACCGTAATCGTCTTTCATATCGATGACGAGCGCGTTCAAATTATTATTATTTATTAATTTTCGGAAATTATCGATTCCCGTCTGCTCGCTGCCGCGGTTCGGCGGCATGTATACGCCCTTTTTCAAGTTCGCTTTTTCCGCGTACGGCGTGTTTATCGTGCCGGGGTAGAGCATCCACAGCTCTCCGAGCAAAAGACCTTCGGCAAGACCGCTTTTACTTTTCGGCACCCACGCCGCGTTGACGATGCCAGGAACGCATGAAAAACTCCGCTTCCAGCTTTCAAAGTTTGCAGGGATGCCGGGACTTTGCAAAGACGCGGCATCGATCGAACCGAGCGATTCTATGCGCGTAAAGACGAGGACACCTCCGACGCTCGCAATGCTTTCTATGCTGTCGGCGGGTTCCGTTCCCTCATAGATGCACACGGATGTTTTTGAGTTCCAATCGAATCGATAGAGGTTCGGCAAATACGACTGCGCAAAATAGATTTCGGTATACTTCGTTCCGTCAGCTTTTGTCCTCACGAGCGGATAGATATCCGAAATCTCGTCGGGAGATGTGAGCGACGCCGGCATTTTTATACCCTTGGGAACATCCTGCCACACGGCGTTTTTCGCATACGGAAATATATACGAAAGTCCGAATATCGGGTGCGATTCGAATACGGCGAGCGCCCCTCCTTCCATCGTCGCAATCGCAACGGCTTTGATGCCCGGCGTTATCCTGCTCGTCGAGCCGATCGACTTCCATTCCCTTCCGCCGTCGCTCGTTATGTACACGTCGTTTTCGGTAGCCGTCGCCATGTTCAGCGGATTTAAGGGATCGAAAGCCAAATCTTTGAGAATCGGAACCTGCTCCGTAAGCGTCACGGTTTTTCCGTCGTATTTTTTAATAATGAGCGGAGCGATGCCCTTGTTGCGCAATTCGAAATCGGCAAGATTTTCGCTGTACACGATTCCCTTCGATGTGCGGAAATACCAGCGTTCGCCGAAATTTTCTCCCGCTTCAATGCGCACGATCTGCTCGACTTTTCCGTCCGTCCACAAAGGGATCGCGGTATTCGATGACGTAATCCTATATAAACCCTTATCCGAACCTGCAAGAAATGCCGCTTCCCGTCCTGAGTCTGCGGAAGACGGCAGCTCGTAGAGCGGCTTTGCATCCTGAGCAAAACCTTTTGCCGGAGCGATAAAAAAAAACGATGCGATAAAAAAAAGTAAGAGAGCCATATATCGATTATCGGCAAGCCCTTCGCAAATGTTTAAATCGAGCGGGAAACGCATCGTACATGCACAGCATCGTACACGATCTACGGGCGGAGAAGGCAATATTTTGCGCACATTACAATCGCGCACGTTGCAATAGTACGCGCTTTTTTCGCGGTATTCCCCAATGTACGGTTTTTCGGCATACTGCCGGTATGACTTTTTTAAAACGTACCGTGTTTACTCTCTTTTTTCTGTCGGCAGCCTTTTTCTCTTTTGCGGAAAAGACGCCGATCGAAAACGTGCACCGCTATAAGCTTGAAAACGGACTTGACGTATACGTCGTCGAAAATCATGCGGCACCTCTTGCGTATATCGAAATCGCGGTAAAGGCTGGCGGCATCGCGCAGACGAGCGAAAACGCGGGACTCTTTCACCTCTACGAGCACATGATGTTCAAAGGCAATGCGAAGTATCCGAATGCCGCGAGCGTGCAGCGCGCCATAAGCGATATGGGAGTGCCCGATTGGAACGGTACGACGGGCGCGGAGTGCGTCAATTATTATTTTACGGTGCCGTCGGCACTGCTCCGAGAGGGGATGGAGTTTTGGAGCTATGCGATCAGATCACCGCTTTTGGACGAAGCGGAATTCGAGCGCGAAAAAAAAGTCGTGCTTTCGGAAATCGAAGGAGGGCTTTCCGATCCGAACACGATTTACCGGTACGATATTCAAAAGGCGCTTTTTCCGAAATATCCGTGGAGATGCGATCCTGCGGGCTCTCCCGCCGTCGTGCGGAATGCGACGCTCGATCAGATCCGCGCGATTCAAAAAACCTACTACATACCGAACAACGCTTCTCTCTTTATTGCAGGCGACGTA
This sequence comes from Treponema sp. SP13, assembly GCF_050938355.1. Classification (NCBI taxonomy): domain Bacteria; kingdom Pseudomonadati; phylum Spirochaetota; class Spirochaetia; order Treponematales; family Treponemataceae; genus Treponema; species Treponema sp. SP13. Next base: position 90,553 of record NZ_JADOVM010000004.1, on the reverse strand, counting down.
AATCCTGAAGAAGTGCATGCGCTTGCAAAGGAATTGTACGGTTCGTGGGAACGCGGAAAAGATCCGTGGATTCCGCCGATCGAACAACAGCCTGTCAATCCGCTTCCGCACACGACCTTCCGCGTTATGCCTTACGACCGGATTTCGATCGATACGGCACAAGTGTCCGTCATCTGGCGAGGCCCCGATGCGGGCTATGACAGAAAGGCGACTTATGCCGCCGATATGCTCGGCTACTTTTTCGACGATCCCGACGGCATCTACGTTCGAACGATGATGCAAAACGAAGCGCTCGGCATTCCCGATCCCGATTACCTGTGGGAAGGCTATATGACGACCCGCGCGACGAGTACGCTGTCGTTCGGCGCTTTGCTTCTTTCGCCTGAAAACGATTTGCCGCAGCGCGCAGCTCTTTTTTATACGACGCTTATGGAAAATATCGTAGGGCGCATTAGGGGCGATGCGTCGATTTTTTCGACGCGGCAGTTTTCGCGCGTATATCAAAAGATAAAGGATACCTTTATCGACGACGCAGAAACGGCCGAGCGCGTAAAGACGAGTCTCCGTTTTTGGTGGATCACTGCGGACGCGGATTATTATTATCGCTATCTCGACAATATGATGAAAATCGATAAAGACGATATCGACCGATTTTTGACGGAATACGTTTCGGAGCGTAACGCGCTCGTTACGGTGCTCGTCAATCCCGCCGTGTATGAAAAGCAAAAAGAAGCGTTTGCCGCGGCGGGCTTTTCTGAAATCACCGCCGATACCGCATTTTGGTATAAAGATACGGAGGCGATAAAATGAAAGGATCTTATATGCGTTCGTTTTTTTATCGTTTCGATTTGCGTGCGTCCGCGAGGCGCGGCGGCGAGAGATACGCTTTCTTTCGGCACACGTGGTTCCCGCGCCGTGTTCCCGTGTCGATCCGCTCCGCGCGGTTTGCTTTCTTTCGGCGGATATCGATTCCGTTTTGTGCGCTCCTGTTTTCCGCTTTTATCCTTTCGTGCGCGTCGGTAAAAACCGATAACGCGAAAGCCGCCGAGGGATGCGTTTCCGTCAGAAAGGATGTGCGGGAATTCCGCCTTTCGAACGGCATCCCGCTCTACGTCCGAAAAAATACGGCGAACAGAAAACTCTCTCTTTCCGTCATCGTCAAAGGAGGAACTTCCTATCTCTCTCCCGAAACGTCCGGTTTGGAAAAGGCGCTCTTCGATATGATGACTCGCGGTTCGGAAAAGTACACATACGACGAACTCCGCGCTCTCGCGTACGAAACGGGATTTTCGATTCTGCCGCAGGTTTCGCGTGAAGGAGCCGTCCTTTCGATGAGCTGTATCGATTATTATTTCGACAAAGTGCTGCCGGTTTTTGCGGATGCGTTTTTGCATCCTTCGTATAATCCGCAGCAGTATAAAAATCTTATGACCGATTACGCGCAGGAAATGCAGCGCTTCGAAAGCGATCCGGAAAGCATGCTCGCCTATCGAATGACGCGGACGATTTTTAAAGATCATCCCTATGCGGCAAGCTCGTCGGTAAAACCCGAATCGATCGGCAATATTACGGTCGAAGCGATGCGCTTCCTCCATGAGCGCGATACGGACGCACGGCGCATTATGATCGTCGCGGTCGGAAATTACGATGAAAAAAAATTATTAAAAAAGCTCGACGCCGCTTTCGGTTCGATTCCCTCTCAATCGTACGATCTTCGCTCCCCCGACGTACCGCCGCTTACCGTATCGGGAAAACCGATCGTCATCGGAAGCAAAGCCGCTTCCGGCACGGGCTATCTTGAAAGAGCGATGAGCGGCCCCTCGCTCTTTGACGATGATATGCTTGCGGCATCTCTCGCCGCTTCCATGTATTCGCAAGTGCTTTTCAACGTCGTGCGGGAAAAATACGGCGCGTGCTATTCGCCGAGCGCATCCGTCACTCCGATGCGGGCGGGACTTGCGAACGTGTATATATTTAAGGCGAGCGATTTGGCAAACGTCGTGCGCTACGAAAAAGAAGCCCAATCGATTTTCGCAGCGGGCAAAGTGATCGACGGAAAAAACGATGACGGCACGTATATTTTTTCGTCCGTCGCCGACAGGCTTCGAGGCTATAAAAATCAATACGTCAATTCGTTTTACGCTTCGTCCGTGACGAACGCCGGCGTCGCTTCGCGCCTCACATACAGCCTCCTCATGTTCGGAGACCCGTATGCGTACGACGAAAAAATTGCCGAACTTTTTTCGGTGAGCGCCGACGATGTGCTCCGCGCATTCCGAAAATATTGGGCTGCAGGCGGCGGCAGGTGGTTTTGCGTCGTCGGCCCGGAAGATATCGATACTGTTAAATTTTAGCCGTATACGCCCGTAATGAGGCGCCAGCCCATGCTTCCCCGTTTCGGGAAAGGCGGAAGCGCGTCTTTCGTAAACCACTTCGCTTCGACGAGTTCCGATTCCTGCACGCGTATGTCGCCGCTTTTATATTCGGCGCGGAAGCCGAGCATAAGCTGGTCGGGAAAGGGCCAGCCCTGACTTCCGACATAGCGCAGGTCTTTTATTTCGATGCCGACTTCTTCGTGCACTTCGCGTACGACCGCCTGTTCCGCGCTTTCACCGATTTCGATAAAACCCGCAATACACGTATGGATGTTTTGATTGCGCCCTCGGTGTTTTGCGAGGAGGAGCTTATCGCCCTTTGTTACCAGCACGATGATGCACGGTTCGATGCGCGGAAAAAACTGCGCGCCGCAATTCGTACAGTTTCGCGCGGAAAGCTTTTCGTCATCGGCGAGATGCGCGCCGCAGGAAGGGCAAAAATTATACGAGCGGCGCCATGAGAGCATTCCCTTTGCGCGTGCGGCGCGGGCGCTTTCGCTTTCGTCGTGTTCGGCAAAATAGCTTCGGATAGGGATAAGTTCGTAATTTTCGTCAACTGCGCCGTCTTGAAGGAGGGCGGCTGTGTATGCGTACGGCGTTTCCGAAAACATATCGCGGACGGACTTCGATTCGCGCAAAGCGCGCCACGCTTTTTCGTCGGGCAGCGCATGCGAATCTTTACGTACGAGCAAGTCGTTGCTGCGGAAAATATAGTAGTCCATAGACAGGCTTACTATATCGAGCGGACAGTCTTTTGTAAACGCCGCATTTCGGGCATCGGCTGTCAATGCCCGAATGATTTTTAGATCGAATCGGCTGTTTTACTCGACCTCTTCTATTTGATTTTCGGCAACACCGCATGCTATAAGCATTGCTTTTATTGCGCTGCCCTTTTTTACCTTAAACGCAGCACCCGCTTTGCAGTAAGAAAACGCACTGCTGCCGATTGCGGTAAGGTCGGTACACTCTGAAAAATCAAATTCATCAACTGTGCTGCAGCCGTTAAAAGCAAGCATGCCGATTGTCTCAAGCTTTGCCGGCAAAACTATCGAACCTTCTATTCCTCGACAACCGTTAAAAGCAAAACCGTCGATAGTTTTAAGATTTGCAGGCAGCTTTAACTGCAGTAAGCCCGTACAACCGGAAAACGCATCGGTACCGATTATTTTAAGATCGGTACAGGAAGAAAGATCCGCTTCTGCTAATCTCGTACAGCCTGAAAAGGCGCCAATCGCTATTTCCGTAAGATTTGCAGAAAAGTTAACAGATTTTATCCTCCGCGCACTGCACAACAGCCTGCCGGGCTGTCTTTTATCGTAGATGATATTACCTTGAACCTTAAGAGATGTGTTTGCAGGATCTACCGTAATCGTTTCAAGTTTTGTACAGCCTTCAAAGGCGTTGCCTACAATCGTTTTAAGGCTTGCGGGCAAGTTCACGGTCTCTATTTTCGTACAGTTTGCAAACGCAAGACTAGGGATTTCAGCAAGATTGATAGACTGTGGAAAATCAAAGCCGTCAATTTTGTTGCACGAGTAAAACGCACCGATATCGATTGTCTTGAGGTTTTTCGGCAGACGCACCGTTCCGGTTATTCCCGTACATCTGAAAAACGCCTGAAAACCCAAGGTTTCAACACTGTCGGGTAAATTTAACGCTTTTAAATTCGTACAACTTTTAAAAGCAGCTTCCCCTATTTCTTTAAGATTTGGAGGAAAGTCAATCGATTCTATTTTCGGTACGCTGCAAAATATCTTTGTTTTGTCGCGGTTGTAAATGATACCGCCCTCTTCGATTAATTTCCCGTCGGCTTGTACCGTAAGCGTTTCAAGTTCCGTACAGCCTTCAAAGGCGTCGCCTATAATCGTTTCAAGACTTGCGGGTAAGTCCACCGCCTTTATTTTCGTACATTTTGCAAATGCCCAACTGCCGATTGAGGTAAGATACTTACACTGTGAAAAATCAAAGCCGTCGACGTTGCTGCACGAATAAAACGCACTGCCGCCGATTGTCTTGAGATTCGCCGGTAAAACAATCTCTCCGATTATTCCCGTGCATTCAAAAAACGCGCCACCGCCGATTTTTGTAAGTCGGGTACAGGAAGAAAAATCCACCCCTGTCAAACTCTTACATTCTGAAAAGGCGTTAGCCGCTATTTCCGTAACGTCCGCCGGTATGACGAGGGTACCCGAGGGTGTTCCTTTATAGCCTTTAAGTACGCCGCCATCGATCTTCAAATTCGGGTCGGGACCGCTCGGTTCTGCAGACTGCGGACAGCCCGTAATAAACAGCGCGCACAGCAGCACGAGTGCCGGCGCAATCGGCATACTCTTTTTCATAGTTTTCATCGGAACCTCCTAATAATAACTTTGAAAGAAGTATTACCTTAATAAAACAGTGTACACTGCGTACGGATACAAAACAAGTTTTACGGACGGTACATAAGATGAGGTTTGTAAGAGGTAATGGTCTGCGAATTTGCGCAAGCGTAAACGCCGCAAGACTAACACACCGCCATCCGGGGCGTTGCGGGGTGTCCCCGCCGGAAGGGGCAGCGCGCAACAAAGTGCGCGCGAGGGGAAGGCTTTCCCCTTTTGTTAAGCTCATACTTTTAAAACTCGACGTTTTGACTTTTATATAAAAATCGATTTTTGTGTCCGAGCAATGTATCGATTGCAAAAGAGCGTATGCGCGTGTATACTGTTACCGCGCCGGACATGGAGTTCAATACGGTATTCGGTACGGCACATATAAAATCAATTATTAATATAGGAATCGCTATGGAATCGAAATCTGTCGGCATACTCGGAAGCGGTGCATGGGGTACGGGTTTGGCACAAGCGCTCGCACGCGGCAATCATCGGATACGGATGTGGGCGCGCGAAGCGGACGTCGCCGAGTCGGTTAACAATGATCACGAAAACAAACGGTATCTGCCGGGCTACAGGCTGTCGGAGAACATCACCGTTTCAAACGATATCGCCGAAGTCGCTTCCGACAAAGAATTTTTAATAATCGCTTCTCCGTCGCTGTATATCGCCGACACGGTAAAAAAGATTACCGCTCTTCCCGGTATCGCAGACGGCAGTACCTGCATCGCCGTTCTTACGAAAGGCTTTGTGCCGGCCGCCGACGGGCCGAAGCTCGTGCTTTCGACGATCGAAAATCTTTTGCCCGGCATCTACAAGGGATGCACGGTTTACGTGTCAGGTCCGAGCCACGCGGAAGAAGTTGCAGTCGGGAAAATTACGGGACTCGTCGCCGCGTGCGAAAACCCTCGCAATTCGATCAGAGTGCGGGAGCTTTTGCGCGTGCCGGGGATTTTGCCCTATTCGTCGTTCGACGTCGTCGGCGTGCAGATCTGCGCCGCCGCGAAAAACGTCATCGCCGTCGTATACGGTGCGATGGATGCGCTTGCCGAAACGTCGGAAGAATTCGGCGACAATGCGGAATCCCTTTTGATGGCCGCAGGCTTAAACGAAATTCAAACGCTCGGATTTGCGATGGGCGCGACGCACGCGGAAACTTTTACGTCTATCGCAGGCGTGGGCGATTTGGACGTAACGTGCAAAAGCAAATACGGGCGAAACCGCCGCTTCGGGCAGGATTTGATTAAAAAAGATATCATGTCGCAGTTTTCGAATCTCGACGATTTGATCGAAAATATGACAAAGCTCGGCTATCTTTCCGAAGGAGCGATCGCGTGTAAATACGTGCACGAAATCGCGCAACGGAAAAATCTCAAACTGACGATCTGCGACGGATTATACCGCATATTGAATAAGGAGATTTCTCCGCACGATTTTATCGCACAGCTTTTGACGCAGGAAAAATAAGAGTGAGAGCGAACGTGCGGACATTCAGACCGTGTCCGCAGTACGGCGCACTCGTTCCGTGAGGTGCTTTGTTCGCGCGCTGCATTGCAAAAAAGAGGCTGTGCGGGTATAATCTGCCTATGCTTGAAAAATTAACAAATACTTTTTCATCGATTATCCAAACGGTGAGCGGAAAATCGACGATCACCGAAAAAAATATTGAAGATACGGTTGAGCGCATTAAGACGGCGCTCCTCGAAGCCGACGTCAATCTTCGCGTCGTGCGCCGCTTTGTCAATTCGACGATCGAAGAAGCGAAGGGCGAAAAAGTTCTTCGCGCCGTCGATCCCGGCGAACAATTCGTTAAAATCATTTACGACAAACTCGCCTCTATGCTCGGAGACGCGAAAACCGATCTGCATTTAAAAGGGCCGGACACGCAGTCTGTGATTTTGCTGCTCGGTTTGCAGGGGTCGGGTAAAACGACCGCAGCGCATAAACTCGCATACCGCTTGGCAAAAGAAGGACGGAAGCCGCTGCTGGCCGCGTGCGATTTGGTCCGCCCTGCCGCCGTCGAACAGCTTTCGCAGCTCGGCGAAAAGATCGGCGTGCCGGTATTTAAAGAAGAAGGCGTATCCGCCGTTCGCGTTGCAAAAGATGCGCTCGACTATGCGCGGAAAAATTCGCTCGATACGCTTATCGTCGATACCGCGGGGCGCTTGCAGATAGACGACGCGATGATGAGCGAACTCGTCGATATTAAAAAAGCGCTTTCTCCCGATGAAACGATCCTCGTTGCCGACGCGATGACCGGTCAAAACGCGGTAGACATCGCAAAAACTTTCGATGAGCGGCTTTCGCTTTCAGGCGTTATTTTAACAAAATTCGATTCCGATGCCAGAGGCGGTGCGGCGCTTTCGCTTAAAACGATGACCGGTAAACCCATTCTGTTTATCGGTACGGGCGAAAAAACCGAAGACCTCGAAGTCTTTCATCCCGACCGCATCGCAAGCCGCATCCTCGGCATGGGCGATATCGTTTCGCTCGTCGAAAAGGCGCAGGAAACGGTCGACCGCGAAGAAGCGGAAAAGCTGCAAAAAAAGATGGCGCGCAACGAGTTTACGCTCGACGATATGCTCACGCAGTTTCGGCAAGTGCGCAAGATGGGCAGTATGCAGCAGCTTATGGAGATGATGCCGGGTATCGCACAGCAGATGCAGGGACGCGATTTCGATACGGACGGTATGAAAAAGCAGGAAGCGATTATCCTGTCGATGACGAAAAAAGAGCGGGCGAACCATTTTATCATCGGACCCGCGCGCCGTAAACGCATTGCAAAAGGATCGGGGACTTCGGTCGCTGACGTCAACAAATTGATAAAGCAGTTTGAAAAGACGAAGCTCGCGATGAAAAAGCTGAGCAAAAACCGCGGCATGCAGGCGCAGTTTATGAATCAGCTCGGCGGAAACGCCGCCGATATGGAAGCCCTCGCAAGGAAATTCGGCAGATAGCGGTATCCGTATCGACTACGGTACCGTGATGACCGATGCGACGCGACCGTCTTTTGTGTACGCTTTGTTCGGATTCGTCGAGTCGGTGAGCGCGTCCATTCCCGAATAATAATTATAATAATGCGTGCCGGACGGCAAGGGCAGTGCGATTTCGTACAAGCCGCGCGACGTTTCTTTCATTTCGTAAATCCAAGGATCCCAATTCGTAAACGAGCCTGCAAGGTATATCTTTTGATGCGTATTTGCGCGGCAGATAAATCGTACGATGTTTTCCGATGCCGCGTTTGTTGCGGCGGGCGCTGTTTTTTGCGGCAGATCGGAAGCGAAAGTAAAGCGTGAAAGAGAGATGCCTGCTTTTTCGTCATAGTAGCTGTCGGGGTTCGCCGGGTCGGTCGTCCATAATCCGTCGATGACGAGGCGATACGAAACCGAACGGGCATTGCCGGGCCGTTTTAAAATAAAAAACAGTACCGAACCTTTTGCATTTCCGTCCATGTCGCGCATTGTGTGTATGTGGAACGGATGAATCGTTTTGTATCCTTCAAAATCGAATGCGATTCCGGTAAAGCGCGATTTTGCGTCGGCGGTAAAAACGACCGTACCGTCTTTTTCGTACGGGGCTGCGACGCCGCGGATTTCGAGAACGGTTTCATCGTTGTAATCCGCTGCGGCGACGCGGCAAAGGATTGCCTGAAGCGCGCACAGCAAAAAAAGAAAGCGTTTCATATTACGATTATCGGCAAAACAGTGTCGAAGATTTACCGAACCGGCAAAATAACATGGGCGCGTCACGCGAGACTTTTCTAATGTACGCGTGAAAATCTTCCGTTATTATAATAGAGAATACGTAGGGCAAATACTTGTAAAGACGGGCGTTTTAACGATACAATAAATCGGGTGGATTATGCCGGGGTTAAGCCAACTAAAGAAATTCAATTCAGATATTCTCGCACTCGGCAATGAGGTACACGAACGCGCGTCCCGCGGCGAAAGGCCGATCATAATTCCGCTTTCGAAAACAATACGGGATGTCGATGATTCCGAAGATTTTGTTCTCGGTATGCCGGAACGCCCCGAAGCGGCGGTTACGGCGGCAGCTTCGCCGGAAACGGAAGATTTTTCCGATATTACCGGGGCGGGAAAAAAGGAAGCGGCACCGAAGCAGAAAACCGAAACGTCTTCGGCCGGTGTTCCCGATCTTTCCGATTTGCTCAATCCCGTGCTCCCTTCCGCATCGAACGGAGACGCGGAAATGCCCGACCTTTCCCAATTTGCCGATGAACCGGAACAAAAAATCGAAGAGGCCGAGCCCGAAGCGGTATCGATCGCGGATATGAATCTCGACGATCTGCTCGGTGATATGAACGGTGTGGAAGCGGAAGCAAGCGATGTACTGCCGGAAGACGGCGCATCCGATATGCCGTCTGAAGTGAGCGCCGCGCCGTCCGATACATCGGCGTTGAATCGAAGCGGTGCTCCATCCCAAACGCGCGCCGCGCCGCCGGATGCGTTTTCTCTTCCGCCGCATGGGGAGTTTTCGTCGGCAGTGCCGGATATTCCCGTTCCGGACGATATTCCCGCTCATACCGTGCCCGATCTTCCCTCTCTTGATGCGTTTACGTTTTCCCCGGAAGATGATTTTGCCGTTCCTGCGCTCTCCGATCATAAAACGCCGTTCGAGCATAGCCTGCCCGCCGGCGATGCGGAACCTTTAAGTATACCCTCATTCGATGTACCTCCTTCGCCGAAAAAAGTCCCTGAGCAAAAGACGGACGAAGTCCCTCCTGCAGCGACCGAGTCTTCTGTTTCCGATTGGACGGATGATTTCGATACCGGCGGGCAGACGATCGATATGAATATCGAAATTCCCGGCGATATGCCGGAAGGCGAATCAGGCGTACAGTCCGCAGGTGAAATTGCGCTTCCGGAAAAAGACGTTGATCGCGCATCGGCGTTTGACGAAACGCCTGCGGATCAAAACCTTGTCCGAATGTCCGGCGAGAGCGAAGCATCCGAAAAAGGGAAATCGTCGCCCGACTCAAGTCCTGACCGAACGCAAGGCAGTGCACCTGATGTACGTGCGTCGTTTTCCCCGTCCGACGGTAACGTGAACCGAGAGCCGCTTGACGCAGCTTCGGACAATTCCGAACTTCCCGATTTCGATTTTTCATCCATGTTCGATGAGAACGGACTTTCGCCTACAGCCGGCGTTTCCGGGCAGGAAAAAACACCGGCTGCCGTTTCCGAATCTGCGACCGATACGGCTTCCGTTCCCGATGAAATTTCACTTGGCGGTGAAGAAGATGAAATCGATGCGGCAGTGCAAGCTCAGGGCACGCCGTCTGTTTCCGACGAAATTTCACTCGGAGGGGATGCAGCGGAAGAAAGCGAAGAGACACCTTCGGATATGCTTGCCGCCCGCTTGCCGCGGGAACCCTTCGATCCCGAAACCTTCGATTTCGATCTCGATATGGGAGACGGGGAAGAAGGGGCGGGCAACAAAGCCGAAACGCCTGGACGCGATGAAACTTCCGGTGACGTTCCGTCCGAAGCGGGAGACGAAGAAACCGTTCCGATAGAGCACTTCGATACGTCCGAAATGGAGGGGCTCGACTTTACCGTCAAAGAGCCGGAAAAATCCGAAGCGGACAAAACCGACTTTGAACTCGGCATGAACGGCGATCTTTCCGATTTTGAAATCCCCGGTTTTTCCGATACGGCGGAAGTAAAGACGGATAAAAGCGGCCGTATCAAACTCCCTACGCCCGATTTCCGCGGAGCGGCCGAAGGCGGAAAGCCTCCGAAAAATGTGCTTACCGACGCGCAGTACAAAAAATTCCTTGCGAACCTCGCGCTCTATCCGCTCAACGTGCGCCTCGCCGTCGAAAATCTGCTTGTCGCAAACGAATTTACCGACGATGCGCAGTTCGAAATCGTTGAAAAGATTCTCAATAAAGCGCCTGCTCGTCAAGTTGCGTCGAGCCTCGAAAAGATGCTCGACATCGCGATTCCCGTTCCGCGCGATTTTGAGCGGCGTACCGTAGCCGAATACAACGCATACAAAGCGTCTCTGCAGTATCAGCTGCGAAACCGGATCATTCCGGGCATCGTACTCGGTGTGCTCTCTGCCGCCGCAGTATTCGGTTTGATAATTTTTACGCGCAATTTTATTTGGCGTCCTTTGAAAGCGAACGGTCTGTATAAACAGGGGTACGCACTCATTCAAGCCGACGAATATCCTCAGTCGGAAACGCTCTTTAATCAAGCCGCCGGCGTGCAGCTGCAAAAAAAGTGGTTTTTCAAATATGCGCGCGCATACCGCGAACGAAAACAATACCTCAGGGCGGAACGGATGTACCGCAATATCCTCTATTATTTTAACTACGATAAGGAAGCGGGTATCGAATACGCGCGCATGGAATGCGACGATTTGGCAAATTATGAAAAGGCCGAAGAGATCGCTCGGCGGAGCGTACTCGATTATCACGTAAACGATGCCGATGGAATCCTTTTGCTCGGCGATATCTACCTCGAATGGGCGACCGAAAAAGATTCTGCAAAATTCGAAGAAGCGCGCAAACAATACGCATCCCTCGTGCAGCTTTACGGTCCCGTCGACCGCTATCTCGCGCGCATGATGCGCTATTTTGTGCGTACCGACAATCTCCGCGAAGTGCTGCAGCTGAAGGAGCAATTTTACCCCAAAGCGAAATCGCTCGATGCCGACGATTGGACGGAGATGAGCGGATACCTCCTCGACAAATTGTACGGGCCGCTTCCGCCCAAAGACGAATACCTTCGCACGAAGATCGAAGACGTGCGCGATATGCTCGACCGCGCGGTAAACGCCGATCCGACAAATCCCGTCGCCTTTTATAATCTTTCGCGCTACTTTGTACAGATGCACGATTCGGAGCGAGCGGTGCGGATGCTCGAACACACGGTTAAATTGTTCGAAAATCGCTCGCAAAATCTTCGCCGCCGCGATATCTACAAGCAAATCGATTCGTACCGTCTGCTCGGAGAGCAGTATGTTTTGGGAAAAGAGTATTTGACGGCCGAAGAAACATACACCGAAGGCATTTCGCTGTACGAGAGGGAAAAGGCGAACAGCGGTTTTCCCGGAAATGAAAACATCGGAAAACTCTATGCCGATTCCGGCGATATCGATTATTTTATCCGCGGCGATTACGACGGTGCATATAACGATTACCTTTCGGCGATCCGCACGCACTACGATACGGCGTCCCTGCATTACCGCGTCGGCTTTATTCAATATTCCAAAAACGATTTGGACGGAGCGGTCGGTTCGTTTATCAAAGCGGGAGCCGAAAAGCCGGACGACGATCACTTGCTGCTCGCGATGGGCAATACGCTTTCGCTTCGGGATGCGAACTATGCGGCCGAAGGTTACTACAAGCAGCTCGTAAGCAATCTCGATGCCGAGTTCGCAAAAAAAGGAGTCGCGTTTACGCAGACAAAAGCCGCCGAAGACGCGCTCACGGAACTTTACCTGAAGGCTGCGAATAATTTCGGCGTTACGCTTTTCCGTCTCGCCCGGCGCACGGGCAACAGCAGGATGAATGCCGATGCGATGGTACAGCTTTCCGTGTCGATGCGCGCGTGGGATGCGCTCACGCGCAATCAAACGACGATGGTGCGCCTTGCGGGCAGCAATCTCGCCGAACAGAATATGCGCTATATGAGTCATCCGATGCCTGATTATGAACCCGCAATCTACGCGGATATTCCGAAGATTCTCACCGGAGAAAAGGAATTGACGCAATGAGTGCCGACGAAAACAGAGCCGGCATCCTGCAGGCGCAATATAAAAACAGCATAAAAAAAGAACTCGTCCGAAAAAGCATTCACATCTGCAGCGCGCTTATCCCCACGCTTTTGACCTTTGCGTACTATCCGGTTATCGTCTGTCTTGCCGTCGTTCTCGCCTTTTACATCGCATCCGAAACGCTCAGAAAGTGCGGCATTTCCGTTCCCGTCGTATCTCATATAACCGAAGTCGCTTCGCGAAAGCGCGACGAAAATAAATTCGTGCTCGGCCCCGTAACGCTCGTGCTCGGTATCATCGCTACCGTGCTTGTGTGGCAGCCCGAAGCCGCCCGTATCGGCATCTATGCGCTCGCCTTCGGCGACGGGCTTGCGAGCCTCGGCGGAAAACTCTTCGGCCGTACGGTCATTCCGTTTACGCACGGAAAAACGATCGCGGGAAGCCTCACGTGCTTTTTTGCGGTGCTCTGCTCATCCTTTGCCGTGTGCAAAAACGGATTCGTATCGCTTGTTTTGGCGCTTTCCGCAATGGCAATCGAACTCATGCCGCTCGGCGACTTTGATAACCTTCTCATTCCCGTTGCGATCGGCGGACTATCAACATTATTAATGCGCTGATTTTATTGCCACAGGTATTTTCGATGCAGGCTTTTGAGGTATACCGCCGTTCCCCCGAAAAGCAATATGCCGCCTGCGGAAGCCGCCGCGTATGACGTCGCATAACACGAGATTTCGTATCCGAATGCCAAAGCTGCAAAACCGAAGGGAGATGCATCTTTCGTTCCGAGAGAGCGGGCATTGACGAAGAGCGAAAGGATTGCCGCGGCGAGGATGAGCGCACGAATTGCGATGAACGCTTCTCCGTTTCCCCATTTTATGCAAAAGTTCGGGAGCACGACGGCCGTGTTGAGCGGCATCAGCATTGAAATCATGACGGAAAGCACGACGAGTATGACGAGATTCCGCTCGACGTGCTGGCGCGCTTCCGTCCCGCTGAAAACCGCGCCGAACAACAGTGTTGTCGGAGCGAGCGTTCGGCCGAACAGGACGATCCGACCGGTACAAAGCAGAAAAGCCGAAAGCTCGTGCCACAGATTGAACAGCGGTGTGCACAGCCGCGCCGTTTCCGAAAAACAGCCGACGAGAAACAGCGCGAAAAAGATCACTTCCGTTGACTGCGTTTTTTCGAATTCGACGGAGAGATAGATGACGGCAAGCAGCGCATACAGTGCGAAGATAAAAAGAGAGGCGATCGTCGCGATAAACGAATAACCCCTCGTATAAAAACCCGCAATGCGTTCGGCCGGAAAAACGTCGGGACGGGTGAGCGTGTCGGTGTAGATCGAATATCCGAGCATCGCGGAAGAGGCTAAAAGTAATCCTGAAAATGCAATAACCAAAGCAAGAAAAAAATAGTTCCGCGTTTTGATAGTCATAGAAACGATGATACCCGCAACGGAAATAATAGTAAAGGACTTATCCCGAAATTCCGACAATGTAAAAGACGGGAGGATACCGTATGAAAAAAATTATTGCAGGCGGAGTGATTTTTGCGCTTTGCCTCTCTTTTGCGCTTGCCGGCGACGCTGCGGTTTTTGTCGACGGCGGATTTTCATCCGACGGATCGGTGTATCTCTTCGGTCAGTACGGCAAAACCGACAAATCGTTTCGGGGCTGGGCCGAAATTTATACGGTCGATGTCGCGAAAAACGATTTTGTTAAAGGCGGCACATATAAAATACAACCGTCTGCCGTTACGGCGGGAAAATCGGGACGCGAAGTATACGATTCGCTCGCTGCAAAAAGCTATTTCGATACGAAAAAATATAATTTCGTACCCGCATCTCCCGATCAAATCCTCTATATCTGCGGCGATGAAAGCAAAGACGGAAGCGATGAAATCGTATTTAAAGATTTTTCCGGAAAACTCGGCGGCAAATCGACATACCGCATACGGCTCATCCCGACGGTGGGCGGTGCGGGCGAAAACGCGAGATCGTCGTTTTACATTTTGATGGAACGACTTAATGAAAACGGCTCTGTCGTAAGCCGGCAAAAGATCGGCTCCCCCGATGTCGTTCGAAAAGGCGTAACGTCGTACAAGATAGAAAAAATACTGTGCAATAAACGGGGCGACGGCATCGTCTTTATCGTCGCGAAAACAATGGAAAATAAAACGGGCGTGCTTATCCGCTACATGGCCGAAACGGCGAAACTCTTCGATTGAATGTGCCGGACGCCGCAGAATAAAGCGACGGACGCCGTATCGCGCAGGCGCAAATGCGGCGCTTTTCGTTCAGCAGAGCCTTATCGTTCAGCCGGAACGTTTGCCGCTTAATCGGCGCGGATGCTCGTGTTTTTGACAATGACGTCGTGTGCCGAACCTTCTCGGATCGACGCTTGGCTTACGAGCGTGATCTTCGCTTTTTGCTGCAGTTCGGGAATCGTGAGGGCGCCGCAGTTGCACATCGTGTGGATGACTTTGCTCGTCGTCGTCTGCACGTTGTCGTGGAGGCTTCCGGCGTACGGAACGTAGCTGTCGACGCCTTCTTCGAAGGCCATCTTTTTCGCCCCGCCCAAATCGTAGCGCTGCCAGTTGCGTGCTCTGTTCGATCCTTCACCCCAATATTCTTTAACGTAATTGCCGTTGACGATGAGCTTATGCGTCGGGCTTTCGTCGAATCTTGCAAAGTATCGGCCGAGCATGACGAAGTCCGCGCCCATCGCGAGCGCGAGCGTTATGTGATAGTCGTGTACGATGCCGCCGTCCGAGCATATCGGAATATAGATGCCGGTTTTTTCGTACCACTCGTCGCGCGCTTTCGCCACTTCGATCGTCGCAGTCGCTTGTCCTCTTCCGATTCCTTTTTGTTCCCGAGTGATACAGATGGAACCGCCTCCGATCCCGACCTTAACAAAATCGGCACCCGACTCGGCGAGAAAGTTGAAACCGTCTTTGTCGACGACGTTGCCGGCACCGACTTTGACGCCCTCTCCCCATTTTTTGTGGATGTCTTTGAGCGCTCGGCGCTGCCATTCGGTAAATCCTTCGGAAGAATCGAGACAGAGCACGTCGGCGCCCGCGTCCAAAAGAAGGGGCACGCGTTCCATATAATCGCGAGTATTGATGCCGGCTCCGACCGTGTAGCGTTTTTGCGAGTCGTGAATTTCGAGCGGGTGCTCTTCGCGGTTTTCGATGTCTTTGCGGAACACGAGCGACTGCAGGTTGCCGTTTTTATCGACGATCGGAAGCTGATTGATTTTGTGATCCCAAATCAAATCGTTTGCGTCGTCGAGCGAAATGCCCGCTTCCGCTTTTATTAATTTTTCAAGCGGTGTCATGTAGTCGCACACTTTTGCACCGCTTTCACAGCGGTTGATGCGGAAATCGCGCTCGGTGATGATGCCGGCGAGCTTTCCGTTCGGGCTTCCGTCTTCGGTGACGGCGACCGTCGAGTGTCCCGTTTTTGCGATGATTGCGGTGAGCTCTTCGAGCGTTTGATCCGGGCGGATGTTTGAATCCGACGGTACGAATCCCGCTTTGTACGACTTGACGCGCGCGATCATCGCCGCCTGATCGGACGGCGTCTGCGAACCGTAGATAAAGCTGATGCCGCCTTCCTGCGCGAGCGCGATCGCAAGCGTGTCGTTTGAAACCGACTGCATGACGGCGGACACCATCGGTATGTTCATCGTGAGAGGACAGGCGTCTCCGGCTTTTTTATTGTATTTGACGACGGGCGTGCGCAGCGATACGTTTGCGGGGATACACGTTTCGGACGTGTATCCGGGGATCAATAGGTATTCGTCGAATGTGTGCGAGGGTTCGTCAAAAAAATATGCCATGGAAGCGCTCCTTGGAACGTCAGTATATGTCATATCGTTTGAACCGTCAACATTTATACGAGTCGGGATTTACAAAACCCCTTATTCGGGCTATTATGATTTTGTAAAAGGAGTTTTACGTATGATATCGTTGATTGCAGGAATCATTTTAATCGCGTTTACCGTTTTTGCGCTGCTTCCGTCATTTCCGCTCAACTGGAGCGCCGACGTACTTGCATTTCTCAGAGGCTGTCTGCCCGTCCTTGCCGCCCTCATCGGTCTTATCTGCCTGTTTATCGGCGTAGCCGATATTAAAGACAAAAGAGAAGCCGCGCGCGAAGAGCGGGAAGCCCGCGAACGGGAAGAAAAAAAATAAGCGTCGTATTGACTAAGCGATAAAAAATAAGATACAATGAGCTTCCCCGTATTGTAAAACGGCGGCTGCTCACCGTCGTTTTGTGTTCGACGGCGCGATGCATCGTTATCGAACACGCATACTTTTATTTTGCAGGATTTTATTATGGATACGATTTTTGTAAAAGCGCAGGATATAAAACGTACATGGTACGTGATCGATGCTGCGGGTAAGCCGCTCGGCCGCGTTGCCGCAAAAGCCGCCTCTGTCGCGCGCGGCAAGCACAAGGCGTCGTATGCGCCGCACCAAAACACGGGCGATTATGTCGTCATCATCAACGCGGACAAAATTGCCGTTTCCGGCGGGAAAGAGCAAAAGAAAATGTACTACAATTATACCGGTTTTGTCGGCAACCTCAAACACTATACGTTTGAAAAATTGCTTGCCCGCCATCCGTCCGAACCGCTCGAACGTGCCATCAAAGGTATGCTTCCGCACAACCGGCTCGGCCGCGTGCTTTTCGAAAATGTAAAAGTGTATGCAGGCGCGGAACATCCGCATAAAGCGCAGAATCCTCAGCCGCTTGAAGTTTGATTAGGAGTTTCAGTATGGTAAAAAATTTGGCAATCGGTACGGGAAGAAGAAAGACTGCGGTTGCGCGCGTTTTTGTGCGCGACGGCTCGGGTAAAATCGTTGTCAACGGAAAAGAGCCGAAAGATTATTTTGTTACCGACGAACAGGTGCAGATCGTCCGCCAGCCGCTGCTCGTCACGTCGAACGATAACAAATACGATATCCTCATCACCGTTCAGGGCGGCGGTATGAACGGACAGGCTGCGGCTTGCCTTCACGGCATTTCGCGCGCCCTCGTTCAAATCGATCAGGATTCCCGCACGGCGCTTAAAGCGAACGGGTACCTGACGCGCGATTCCCGCATGCCGGAACGCAAAAAATACGGTCAGCGCGGTGCACGCAGAAGATTCCAGTTCAGCAAGCGTTAAGCGGTGGTCGTTTCAGAAACGAAGCAGGTGTCCTCCGGTTGTATAAAAATTACGACCGAAGAAGGGCCTGCTTTTTTTATACGCGAAGCGTATTTGATGCGAGTCGATTCCGAAGCGATTTTAGGCGGCGGCGTTTTCTCAGGGGAAGATGAAGAAGACATTATAGACGCGGGATTTTGTTATGCGGCGGAATCGAAAGCGCTTTCGTATTTGGCGAGGGCGGAACAGTCGCGTTTTAATTTGGCGCGGAAACTCGGTGCAAAAGGCATCGAAAGGCGCCACATCGAAAAGGTGCTCGATTACCTCGAACGCGAAGGCTTTCTTTCCGATGCGCGCTTTGCACGCGCATGGCTGGATGTGCGCAAAATCAATCACTTGGAGGGAAGGGCGAGACTCTCTTCCGAACTCGCTTTTCGCGGCATAGCGCGGGAAGTCGCCGATGCTGCGCTCGACGAATTCTTTTCGGAAAATTCTGAAGAAGCGATCTGCAAAAAAGCGCTCGAAAAATGCAATCGGCGCCGCATGCGGGAAGATAAAATTATCAATTATTTGCGGCAGCACGGCTTTTCGCAAAAAACGATACGGAGCGCTGCGGGTAAAAGCGAGCTTTGACGGGACGCCGCGCGGTGCGTCCCGTATTCGTTTTTAAATGCCGAGTTCTTCGAAGCGGTAGGATTCGCTTTCAGTGTCAAATGTGTAATTGTATGACTTTCCCGTTTGTGCGGTGATTTCCTGTTTGCTCGGCCGATAGGTCGTTGTAACGCTTCGGTAGAAAAATCCGGGTCGCGTTTTTGAAAACGACGATTCGACGACATGCGTTCCCGGCGCGACAAAAAATCCGTTTACCGTTTTTTCCGTAAAGAAAATCGGCTTTTCACCGTCGACGGATATAACCTGTATTTTGTGCATCAGTTTTTTTAGAATTGAATTGTTTTTCCCAATGTATACTTTTGCCGCATTCGGATGTGCTGTGAGCCAATCCTGCTTTCTCCGGCGGTCGCCTTTGAGCCTGAAAAACATATACGCCGCATAGGCGATGATCCCGATCGGGATAATGATAAAATAATATACGTGACCGATATTATTTGCATTGGAAAGAGCGCTGTCCATCATATTCTCCTTGATGTTAGTAATTGAAAATTTCGATTTTTTAAACTCGAAACATTCCTGCCGTCCCGTATTCGGAGCGGTTATTTGTTTTGACTTTCCGTGATAGTGGTCAGTTTGGTGACGGGATCGCCGTCGATACCCAAATCGCTTAACAATTTTTCGAACTGCGCGATACCGATAAGTTCGCAGTTTACGGTCGTTTCGTTTTCTCCCTGCCGCGTCAGGTAGAGCGTACATTCCGTTTCGCCGTTCGAAGTAACCGTTTTTGCTCTGACTGATGTGGTGTCCAGTGAATACGTATCGATTTTTTTACCTTGTTTTACGGACAGAGTTGAGCCGTCCGTTTCTATAACGATCATATTACCTATGATGACCGTCCGAATGTAGAGCGCCAAAACCGCTGCAAAAATCAAAACGAACCATAGCGCGCTTTTAAGCCATATCGATGCGATAAACGCGACAAACAATGCCGCCGCCGTTCCGAAGACGAGGTTTAAAAGTACACGATAGAGTTTTGTTTTGTACGTATTTTTCACCGTATCCGCCTCAAAAAATTATGTAGGGGTGATAATATGATTAGTTTTATCCTTTTGTCAATCGCTTTTTCAATATGTATCGGTTTGAGATTGTAAATTATCTTCTGGACAAAAATATGCGGAAAACATATAATATTTGCGCATAAAAATGCGTTTCGGCGTATGATTTTGGCAGAGGTATTATTTAGGAGGCATATATGAAAGTATCGGACAATCGCGTTTTGTCGAAAATTGCGATTTTATCTGTGTGTGCGGCTATGATGCTCGCTGTGGGCTGCGGCAGCGGCACGAAAGTCAAATGGGACTACCAAGCGGACGTCGTCATCATCGGAGCCGGCGGCGCGGGTTTGCCCGCGGGACTCAAAGCGATCGAAGACGGCGCATCCGTTTTGTTCGTTGAAACGAACTGGGATGTCGGCGGACACGCGGCGGTCAGCGAAGGTCAGCTGCACTCGGGCGGCAGCACGGTTTCGCAAAAAGAATGGGGTATCGAAGATTCGGCCGATTTGTACTACTACGATCATACCAGAGGCCAAGCGGTCGATTCGCGCTTTAACGAAGTTTCACAAGTGCGTTCCGTTGCGAACAGCATGGCAAAAGCGTACGACTTTATCTTAAAGAACGGCGTAAAGGTATTGGAAATCGAACCGATGGTTCGCAACTACTATCGCGACGGCGGTTCGGATCCGGACAGCGTCGGACGCATGACGTATTCCGACAGCGGCGAATGGAAAAACGAATACACCGGCACGACGGCTGCAGGCGTTGCGGTTACCCGTCCGCTCGAAAAATCGGTTCGCGAAAAGGGTGCAAAATTCCTTCTCAACTATCACATGGACAAAATCTACCGCGAAAACGGTCAGTCGGGAAAAGTGCTCGGCGTGCAGGCTCACTATACGCCGCACGTTCTTCCGGGCGAAAGCAAACCGCTTACGAGCCTTATGTCAGACGGCAATATCGACAGCACGAAAGAAACGCTGAACATCAAAGCGAACAAAGCCGTTATCATCGCGACCGGCGGTTCGACCGGCAACGTGCAATTCCGCACGATGTTCGATCCGCGCCTCGGTCCTGAATACGACGGACTGGGCGGTATGCCCTTCTCCGATCAGGATGCATCGGGTGAAATCGCCGCAATGGAAATAGGGGCTGCTCTTATGTCGCTGTCGTCGTACCAAATGTCCGAAGGCGGCGCGCAGATGAAAGCTCCGAACCGCATCGGCTGCCAGTACGGCTACGGCCGCGGCTTTATGAAAGACAGCAAAATCTGGGCGCTTTCGAGAGCAACCGGTATCGAAATGGATCTCAACAGCATGATCGTCGTCAATATGCTCGGACAGCGCTTTGCCAACGAAGACGATTACCGCGGAGTATTCCCCGGCCCCGAATATCAGCGCTTTTTTAACAGCGCCGCAACGAGCGTATTTATCGACGCGGACGGCGACGGAAACGCCGAATGCTACGGCGGCCCGGTATGGGCTATCGTCGACGACGCAGCCGCAAAACGCAACGACTGGGTTATGGAACAGGGCGTTCTCGATTTCGAAGGCGGCTATGCGTTCAAAGCCGATACGCTTGAAGAGCTTGCACAAAAGGTCGTCAACAAATACTACGAAAACATCAAGATGGATCCCAAAACCCTCGTCGACACGGTCAACCGCTACAATTCCTTTGTCGCGGCCGGAAAAGACGGCGATTGGGGAAAAACCACGCTGCAAAACCAAATCAAAACCGGCCCCTTCTACGCGTTGTGGGCGGTGTCGAACATTCACGATACGCTTGCCGGCTTGCGCGTCGACGACAAAATGCAGGTTGTCGACTTGCACGGAAAACTGATTCCGAACCTCTTTTGCGCAGGCGAATCCGCCGGCGGTATGAGAGTACACGGACTCGGCCGCGTCATCACGGCAGGTTATATCGCAGGCCGTTCGGCCGCTTCCGTCGATAAAGACGGATTTGCGACGGCGAGCACGGCTCTCGATCCCGCATTCGCCGGTCCCGAAACGAACTACAAGACGAAGACCGACAAAGCTTCGTACTTTTCGCTTCGCGGTTCTACGCGCGCAACGAAAACGCATTCCGAAAAAGAAGCCGAATTAAAGGCGATTGCAGCCGGTCAAAAAACGACTGCAGCATCCGGTTCCATCTTCAACTATACGAGCATGTCGGGAGCTGCGAACAACACCTTTACGGGCGCGTCCGACAAGGGTATGGGCGGAACGGTTCGCGTACAGATTACCGTTAAAGACGGCAAGATGACCGACATCAAAGTGATCAAACACTCCGAAACGCCCGGCATCGGCCCCGAAGCGATCGCAAAACTTACCGAGCAGGCGCTGCAAAAACAGAGCGCAGAGCTCGACACGGTTTCAGGTGCCACGATGACGTCTACCGCGTTTAAAGAAGCGCTTGCGACGGCTATGAAAAAGGCGAATTTAATAAAATAAGAAAACAGGCTGTAAAAAGCTGTCTTTTGCTTTGCTCCGCTTTCGGCGGCGCAAAGCGGTATACGGCGGTTTCGATTTGCTCGAACCGCCGTATTTTTTTATGCGAATATCGATTATTGTTAAAAACCGGAGTTTTCGGACAGCCCTATTTCCCCGGATGCATTAGGGTACTCGGAAACTTCGGTTTTTAGAAGCGCATAGTCAATTTTTTCCGAATACTTTCTCTTTTAATTTTTGCGCGGTGGGAGTCGCCGCAAGTCCTCCGAGCGATGTCTCGCGCAGAGAGGACGGCAGCGCTTCTCCGACTTGGCGCATCGCAAAAATGCATTCGTCCGCGGGGATTTCCGATGAGATGCCGGCGAGGGCCATATCGGCGGCTGAAAAAGCGATCATAAGAGCTGCCGCATTGCGCTTGATACACGGAATTTCGACAAGACCGGCTACCGGATCGCACACGAGACCGAGCTGATTGGAAATGGCAATGCCGCACGCGTCGGCGCATTGTGAAGGTGTGCCGCGCTGCAACTCGACAAGGGCTGCGGCAGCGATCGCGGCGGCGCTTCCGCATTCCGCTTGACAGCCGCCTTCGGCGCCGGCGATGTTCGCTTCGTTCGCTATGACCATGCCGAAAGCGCCTGCGGTAAAAAGCGACATGACCGCCGCTCTGCGCTCGATTTTTTTATCTTCATACATGGAAATCAAACAGCCCGGAAGGATGCCGCAGCTGCCGGCAGTGGGAGCCGCGACGATTTTACCCATAGAGGCGTTGCAGTCTGAAACCGCCAAAGCCCGGCTCAGCGCGCGCGTTATAAACGAACCGCACAGCCCGCCGCCTGAAACTTCGGCATAGTGCAGCATTTTATAGCCTTCGCCGCCGGTCAAGCCCGACATCGATTTTTGATTTTTTTTCTGTCCGTATTGTACGGCTTCGATCATCACTTGAAAGCTTCGATCCATTTTTTCGTACAATGCTTCGGGAGTGCTTTCCATGTCCGCAGCCTGATCGGCGATGACGATTTCGCTTATCGTTTTGTTTTGCGCCTGTGCGGCTTCCGTCAATTCTGCAATCGATGTATATGCCAACATAGTTTAAATCGCCTTTATCAATAAAATGTGTATCACATTCGGAATGTGTTTGATATCTTCCGTAAGACCGTCCGGAATCTGTCCGTCGACTTCGATCGTCATGAGAGCAGGCCCGCCTTTAAAAGACCGCGACAGTTTAAAGTTTCCGATGTTCATCGTTTTGTATTCTTCGAACATGAGATTCGTAACGGCGGCGACCAGTCCCGGCTTGTCGTAGTGCAAAACCAAAAGCGTATTGTTTTCGCCTGAAAAATCGACTTTCATATCGTTTATCCGCGTTATGCGGATATTACCGCCGCCGATACTCGACCCCTGCACGATAATTTTTTTTCCGTCTTTTGCGGTTATGGAAATGCGTGCCGTATTCGGATGCGTGTCGGGTATGTCGATAGGAACGATTTCGTAGCGGATGTGTTTCCGCTCGGCGATCGCAAACGCGTCTCTGATTTCGGGGGAATCGCTGTCAAAGCCCATGATTCCCGCAAGCAGCGCTCTGTCCGTGCCGTGCCCCGCATAAGTTTTCGCAAAGGAGCCGGAAAGTTCTACGGTGATTTTTGCCGGTTCGGCACCTTCGAGAATTTTATGTGCGACGCGCCCGATGCGTACCGCTCCCGCCGTATGCGAACTTGACGGTCCGATCATGACGGGTCCGATGATATGAAAGACGTTCATAGATATACCGAATCGAAATACTAGCATTACGGAACGGTAAAATCAATTACAGGGACATCGATGTTGATTAATTGCAACTATGGCAGAGACGGTGAAAATGCGCTATACTGACCGCCGTAGCGGAGGCATACATGAACGTATTGGTAATCGGCGGCGCCGGGTATATCGGCAGTCACGTCGTTAAAGAATTGATGAAGCAAAATCACCGCGTAACCGTTTTCGACAATCTTTCGAGCGGATTGCGCCAAAATCTTTTTAAAGAAAACGAATTCATATACGGAACGATTTTGATCCCGGGTGATTTGGACGCGGCCTTTGCAAAAGGCTTTGACGCCTTTATACACTTGGCGGCTTTTAAAGCGGCCGGCGAATCGATGGTGAGTCCTGAAAAATATTCTATTAATAATATCAACGGTACGCTCAATATCTTAAACGCAGCCGCCTCTCACGGCTGCAAGCGCATGGTGTTTTCGTCGTCCGCGGCCGTATTCGGAGAGCCGCAGTATCTTCCGATAGATGAAAGCCATCCGAAGCATCCCGAAAATTATTACGGCTATACGAAGCTTTCGATCGAAGAGTTTATGGCGTGGTACGAAAAACTGCGAGGTTTGCGCTTTGCAGCTCTCCGCTATTTTAACGCGGCAGGCTACGACGTCGACGGAGAACTCTCGGGTCTCGAACAAAATCCCGCAAACCTTTTGCCGGTGATCATGGAAGTCGCCTGCGGTATGCGCGAAAAGCTCAAAATATTCGGCAGCGACTACGATACGCGCGACGGAACCTGTATCCGCGACTACGTGCACGTAAGCGATTTGGCCGCCGCCCACGTAAAAGCGCTCGAATACATCGCAGAACACGACGAAAGCATTTCGGTAAATCTCGGAAGCGAAAAAGGCACGACGGTGACGGAAATGGTCGAAGCCGCGCGGCGTATCACAGGCCGTCCGATTCCCGCCGACTATGTCGCGCGCCGTGCAGGAGATCCCGCATCTCTCGTTGCGACGAGCAAATATGCGTACGAAAAGCTCGGCTGGAAAGCGGAGTATTCCGATACGGATACGCTCGTCCGCACGACGTGGAACGCATATCAAAAATACAATGCACAATAGTATTGCGCTGTGAGGTGAAAAAAATGGATAAAGATACGAAACAAAAACTCTTCGATTATATCGCATCTTCGAAACGCGATATCGTCGCGCTCGAAACGCTTTTGACGAGCCATCCCGCCCTCGCTCCGGAAAACGGCGGGCAGGGTGAAATCGAAAAATGCGAAGCGCTTATCGCGTGGCTCCGCGAACAGGGTTTTACGAATATCGAACGCTACGACGCGCCCGATCCGCGCGTTGCAAGCGGCATACGTCCGAACGCCGTCGTGACCCTTCCCGGCAAATCGGACGATTTTTCGGTGTGGGTTATGGCGCACTTGGATGTCGTACCCGTCGGTGAAAAATCGCTGTGGCATTCCGATCCGTGGAAAGTCGTCGAAAAAGACGGCAAGCTCTACGGGCGCGGCGTCGAAGACAATCAGCAGGGGCTCACGTCCGGCGTCTTTGCCGCCCTCGCGTATATGAAGTGCGGCATCGTCCCCGAACACACGGTCAAACTTTTATTTATGGCCGACGAAGAAGTGGGCAGCGAATACGGCATAAAATATTTATTAAAAGCGCACAAGCTTTTCCGCAAAGAAGACATCATCGTCATTCCCGACGGCGGAGACGCAAAGGGAGAAACGATCGAAGTCGCCGAAAAAAATATTTTATGGCTCCGCTTCCGTGTAACGGGCAAACAGACGCACGGCTCGCGTCCCGACACCGGATGCAATGCCTGTCTTGCCTCCGATGCCCTTGCGCTTTCGCTCCACGATATGAAAGACGTGTTCGACAAGCGCGATCCGCTTTTTACGCCCGACTGTTCGACTTTTGAGCCGACGATGCGAATGCAAAACGTAGCCGGCATCAATATCATTCCGGGAGAAGACGTGTTCTGCATGGACTGCAGGATCATCCCGTGCTATACGCTCAAAGAAGTGTACGCTGAAGTCGATAAGCGCTGCAAAGCGATAGAAAAAAAATACGGCGTAAAAATCGAATATACGATGCCGCAGGCAGGCGAATCGCCGGCAACTCCCGTCGACGCTCCCGTCGTGCAAAAGCTTTCCGAAGCGCTCAAAGCGGTGCACGGAAAAACCGCTCGGACGATCGGCATCGGAGGCGGTACCGTCGCAGCTCCGCTTCGGGAGCTCGGCTACAACGCCGCCGTATGGAGCACGCTAGACGACATGGCGCATCAGCCCGACGAATACTGCATCCTCGACAATATCGTTTCCGACGCACAGACGCTCGCATTTTTGTTCGGCGCCTGAACGGCACGCAATTTTTACAGGGGCGATCATGAACTTTGCCGCAGTTGAACATCGTTCGTTTGACAATTACTGTTATCCGCTTGATAAAGATACGCTTTCGATACACATACGCACCGGAAAAGATATTCGGCGCGTAACGCTTGTTTGGGGCGATCCGTTTGACCGCGGCCTCATGGGAGGTGCGTGGAATTGGATCGGAAAACGCACGGAAATGACGGACGTGCGTGAGCTGCCCGATCACCTGTGGTGGTCTCTCGCGGTAAAGCCAGAATTCAAACGATGTCAATATTATTTTGAACTCGACGACGGCGAGCAAACGCTGTGCTTTGTCGAAAACGGTTTTTTTACGCAAGCGGATTTGAAAAAGCAAACCTTTCCTTTCGTGTTTATATTTCCGTGGATGAACGAAGCCGATATCTGTACGCCTCCCGTATGGCCGGAAAATACGGTGTGGTACCAAATTTTTCCGTCGCGCTTTTGCAGGGGCGGTAAAGCCGATACAAATGCGTATCGCAAATGGGCGCCTCCCGACAAAACGGTAACGAATGAAGAGCGATACGGCGGTAATCTGCAGGGTATTACCGACAAGCTCGATTACCTTGCGCGGCTCGGCATAACCGGTTTGTATCTCAATCCCGTCAACCGCTCTCCGTCGCAGCATAAATACGATACGACCGATTACCTGCGGATAGACGAATCGTTCGGTACGAATGACGATATGAAGCGCCTCGTATCGGAAGCGCACAAACGCGGCATCCGCGTTATGCTCGACGGCGTTTTCAATCATACGGGCACGGATTTTTTTGCATGGCAAGACGTGCTTAAAAACCGCGACAAATCGAAATACGCATCGTGGTATATCGTCAATAATTTTGATTTCGCCGGCAGCGGCAAAGCGCGGCACGGCGATTATTATACGTTTGCATTTGCGGACGGCATGCCCAAGCTTAATACGAACAATCCCGAAGTACGGGAATATTTGCTGAATGTGTGCGAAACGTGGGTGAAGGAATACGACATCGATGCGCTTCGCATGGATGTTGCAAACGAACTGTCGCACGTTTTCTGCCGCGAGCTGCATGAGCGTATGCGTAAACTGAAAAGCGATTTTTATATCGTCGGGGAAATATGGCATAATTCGATGCCGTGGCTGCGCGGCGACGAATTCGATGCGGTTATGAATTATCCGCTTTCGAATGCCGTTTTCGATTTCGCCTCTTCGCCTGAAACGGATACGCGGACGCTTGAGAGGAATATCAATTATTGTTTTACGATGTATTACAACCAGACGACTCGCGTACAATTCAATTTATTGGACAGCCACGATACCGTAAGGCTCGTTACAAAGACGAAAAACCGCGATAAAACGCTGCAGCAGCTTGTGTTTTTGTTTGCGATGCCCGGCAGCGTATGTCTGTATTACGGCACCGAAGTGCTTCTCGAAGGCGCCCACGATCCCGACAATAGACGGTGTATGCCGTGGAAAGAAATCGAAAGCGGCACGTACGACGAGCAAATCGATTTTACGAAAAAGTTGATCGCGCTCCGCCGCACGCACCGCGCGCTTCGAAGCACCGACGTGCGCTTTATATATGAAGGAGCGGCAAAAGCCGATTCCCGCCTTGTGCATATACGCAAATTTGCCGATGGGGAAACGGCGGATATCGTATTTAATTTCGGAAACGAAGACGTCCGTATCGCCGATACCGGCGGAAAACCGGTGATGAGCGGCGCGTACGAATCCGGTATATTGCATGCCGGCGGATTTGTCGTAATGCTCACATAGCTTTCCCGACCGCCGCTTTATTAGCAGCTGCGAAAAAAAACTTAAAAAATACTTAAAAATTTTGTTGACAGATTTAAAATATCGCAGGATAATTATTGAAAGTACAAAAAAGGCTTTATGAAGGAGGCTTTAATGAAAAAGTTTTGTGTTTTCATCTCTGTTTTACTGATTCTCGCCGTTCATGTATCGGCGGACGTATCGGTAAAAAAACTCGGCGACGGAAATATAGAAGTAACGTTCTTCTATGGAAATCCGCGTGCACAAGAGGTTGTCATCGCAGGAGACTTTACCGATTGGCAAAACGGCGCTCTGCCGATGACAAAAGGTGAAAAGGGATGGACATATGTCCGTATCGTTCCGCCGGGAACCGTTATGAAATATAAATTTATTTCAGACGGAAACTGGACGGAAGACTTACGCGAGCCGGACAAAGTGGACGACGGCTTCGGCGGACACAACGGTCTTGTCGATGTCGACGTTTTGGTTGCGGCGCAAAGCAAATCGGAAAATGCCGCTGCAGGTGCGAAACGCGCCGGTAATCTGAAATTTTCAACATGGAGTATGCTCGGTTATCAGATGAAGTGGGGCGACGGTACGAAAGACGCTAAAAGCGACTTCGACAGCGCCGGTTTGAATCTCTATTCGTATCTTAAAATAAGCGGCGAAGCGCTTCCGCGTCTGCCTATGTACATCGAAGTGGCGGTCGCCGAACAAAAAGGTTTTGACAATCTGTATAAACGCGGTAAGACGGATTGGGCCGACGGTTGGAAAAATCTTTTAGTCGACACGATTTTCGATCCGATTTATTATTACGGAGGACAGGATAAGGCGAAATCCTATCTCGGGCACCTCAAAATGGGATTGGATACGCCGTACGTAAACTGGACGACCGGCTATAAATATGCGAAGCTTTCTCCGCACCAAAACGTAAACTGGAACACGGTCGATAAAGAATGGGAAGCGGGCTACAATGAAGTCGGCGGTTTCAATCAATTCGATTTTGCACCGCTGTTTGCAAAAGTGCTCGCAGATACCGGCGTGGAAGCCGATGTCGTCATCGCTCCGAACCGCTCTGCAGACCGTGCAGGTTCGCAGTACGGTATGTACACCTACGGATGGGCGCGCTTTAACATTGCCGATTTCCCGCAGTATATCGATCTCCAATATAACGGCGCATACGGCAAAACCTATGATAGAATTTTCAAAGAAGTGATGGAACACGACATCATCTTGGGCTATCAGGGTATTTACGGACCCGTCACCGTAAAAGCGAACGCTCTTTGGAACCGTTACGGTTCGTACGACAACGGCGACGGAACGAAGACGCTGTACGCTCCGGCGTCATCCGATGTCGGTTTGGTTGACGACAACGATAACAACTTCGGCAATAATTCCGCTTCCAACGTGAACGTTTCATTCGGCTCGGATACGGTCAAAGCGACGGTCGGGTATCGGCACCGCGGTATTCAGGCCAATATGATGTATGTCGAACAAGGAGCGGACGATCATAACAATATCACCGATCAGCTCGGTTTCCGCAATACTCAAGTGATCTTCGGCGGCGCCGATGTCATGCTGCTCGATAACGCGCTTACCGTCGGCTTGGATGCGCAGTTTACGACCGTACTCAACAAAGACAAGGATTATTACTACGACGAAACGACGAAATTCAACAACAAAGATACGGCTCTCATTAAAATAAAACCGCACGCAGCGTACGACTTCAATCCGTACTTTGATTTCCCTGCAAAAGTCGACGGCTATATCAGATTCGATGCGGTTACGAAAAGCGACGACGAGTTTAAGCGCAAAGACAAGAGCGCCTTTATCGTCGCGGAAGCGGGTGTGCGTTATAATCAAACCTTTGATACGGCAGTCGTAAAAGGTCTGACCGCAACGTACGCGTTCGACAATCTCGGAGGCGAATACGTATTCAATACGCTTTCGGCGGATGTTTCGATGTTGCGCGACATCGTGGCAAGCTGCGGTATCGGAGTGCGAACGGAAGGTGCGAAAGACTTCGACGATATTATAAACCCGTTTGCGTTCTTTATCGGCGCACGGAAAAAGCTCAACGTTGCGGCCATTTACAAGCCGACCGCGTATTGCTACGTATTGGCGGGTATGGATCCGTTCAAAGAATTCAACGACGGGCCGACGGCGTATCGATACAATACCGACAGCTATACGTGGTATCGCCATACGGACAGCCGAGGCGACTATGACGGCGAAACGGCAATTCGCATAGGTCTCGTGTGGGATCTCTAATCGGGAGGAAAAATGATGAAAAAAATGACAATGGCGGCACTTATCGCCGCAGCGATAGCGGCGCTTGTTTTTACGGGATGCACGACCGGTGATCCCGATTTACCGGTAGCGCTTACGCCTGCATATATCATCGGAGGCGCGACGGCAGGAGATGCGGCGGGCACGGATATGTGGGGCACAATGCGCGTGCCGATTACATTTGCAGCGGGAAAAGCGACATACGAGTTTACGCATTCGGCGGAAAAAGAGGGCGCATGGGGCGACCATGCCGGTAAAACGTCGTTTAAGCTTTTGCTCGACGAAGGGGGAGCTACGAACTGGGCGACGAACGGCGGGCCGATCACAGCCGGCACGGAGATCGTTACGGATGTCGGAGGCGCAAACAATATCGTGCTTAGCGGATTGACGATCGGCACGAAGTATAAGATCACGATTACCGCCAGCGGATCGACTATAAAAGTCAAATTCGAATAAAAAGTGTCGTATACGGACTGTCCGAAAACTGAGGTTTTCGGACAGTTTCTTTTATTTACTATGCATTTATAAAAAATAAGTGAGGAACAGTATGAAACATAGGGGATTTTTATGCGCGCTCGCGGCGGCGGCACTGTGCACGGCTGCGGCGTCTGCGGCGCCCGCAAAGCGCATTTCGCTTAAAGTATGGGAATCGGCCGGCCCGGAACAGGAGTTCATCGTTTGGGCTATAAAGGAATTTAAAAAAACGCATAATCGAACGACGATCACGTACGAACCCGTCGGATCGACGGACACGCGCGCAAAGATCGAATTGGACGGACCCGCGGGCGTGGGTGCCGACGTTTTCGTCGCCCCTCACGATCATATCGGGGCTCTTGTAAACGGCGGACACGTCGTTGCGAATACGACGGCAGGCTATCTCGATCCGTTTATTCCGGCGGCGAAAACGGCCGCGACGTATAAAGGCAAAGTGTACGGATATCCGCTCGGCATTGAAACCTACGGTCTTTTTTATAATAAAAAAATCATTAAAACGCCCCCGAAAACGTGGGAAGATGTCATCGCCTTTGCAAAGACGTACAACAATAAATCGCAAAACAAATATGCGCTCGTGTGGCCTGTCGGCGACGGCTATTACGAATATATGTTTATGAGCGCATTCGGCGCGCAGCTTTTCGGACCGAACGGCAGCGACAGACGGCAGCACAATATCAACAGCCCGGCTGCGATAAAAGGTTTAACCTATCTGCAAAATCTGCGCAAACAGATTCTCGACGTTCCGTCCGCCGATATGACGGGAGATTTTTGCAATTCTTCGTTTATCGAAGGAAAAGCGGCTATGATCATCACCGGACCGTGGAAGATCTCGGATTTTACGAAATCCGGTGTCGATTTCGGCATCACGACGCTTCCGGAATTTCCGGGACAAAATAAACCGGCGACTTCGTTTTCCGGCGTACGTCTCGCATTTGTCAGCTCGTATTCCGAAAATGCGGAAGAAGCGGCCGCATTCGCCGCGTTTATTACGAGCAAAGAAGCGCTTATGAAACGTTTCGAAATCACCAAGCAGATTCCGCCGAGAACGGACATCACGACGAACGATCCGGTTTCGAACGGAATTTTGGCGCAGACAAAGTACGCTATTCCCATGCCGACGATTCCTCAAATGGGTACGTATTGGTCGGCGATGAATGCAGCCTATGCCGGCATTTGGGACGGCGATAACGTTGAAAAAGATCTCAACGCCGCCGCCGCCGCAATGGACGCCGCTCGCTGATCGGTTATCGATAAAAGGGAGCGCATCGGCAGTCCGGCGAATGCAAAGTACGCTTGTCCGTACGCTGCTTTGCATTCGTTCCGCCGTTTTTCTGCGCAGCTTTGTTTTTCCCGCTTTAGACTTCACGGCATATTTTCGCCGGTACGCTCTCCGTTTTATTTAAAACCGTAATTTTTTTTCAGTACGATTTTGCGATACAATTCCAAATGTACGTTTCTCTATTTTAAAAGGGGATATAAAAAATGAACAATAGGGTAAACCCTGACAAAGTGAGGAAGGCTCCCGTCGCTTCGTGTTTTTTTATGGGGCTCGGACAAATTCTTTACTTAAAACAATACTTACGCGGCATCATCCTTGCGCTCTTTGAAGTCGTCATACTTTGCTGCGTTATCTTCGGTACAAAAAGAATCATACCGAAAGATCAGAGCGCCTACGAATATATGCAGGGCGCTCCCGATACCGTCGAGATGATCGATTATCTCGAAGCGAACGACTGGCCGAACCTTGCAGAGATCGTGCTTGCACGCAAAGAAAAAATCCGCACCTATGTGCAAAACAGTGCGCAATCGTGGATCGCTTCCGTTACGCGCTATTACAAAAAGAAAGACGCCGCACTCGGCACTGCGGTGCAAAATCATTTCGACGATTTTGTTCCCGGCTTTTTCGCTTCGGTCGATTGGGATGATCCCTATGCCGTCGAAGATGCCGTTTTCAATTTTGTCGATGAAGTCAATACCGCAGTCGATGATTTTCAATCTCAGCTTGCGGACAAAGCGGACGATGCCTATGCCGATGAAATCGACCGTGCCGGAGAAAAATTCATAGACCGTTACGCTGCGGCAGCCGCAAAATACGATCGTAAACTTTCCAAAGCGACGGCAAAAACGGCGCTCGCAAAAGGTGAAATGGAATTGTTCGACGAAAATTACGACGGATGCGCCGTTTGCAAACATGCCGCCGCCGCCGGACGCAGAACACAGGGACATCGCGCGTTTTTCCGAGGTCCCATCGTTACCGCAATAGCAGGTTTGATTACGCTCGGTTCTCCGCAGGCGACGACGGTAACGAAATACGCCGACCATTCCATCTTTATGATGATAAACGGTCTGCTTTGTCTCATCGTCCTTGCGATTTTTTTCATCACGTATGCGTACAATATAAAATCGGCAAAAGAAGATGCCGAAAAAATAATAAAATTCAATAAATTTCCGACGCTTCGCGAAACGCGCAACGATATTTCGCAGCGTTCGTTTGCGGTGATCGGAATTACGCCGTGCATTATCCTCATAGCGTTTTTTACGGTTATACCGCTTTTGTTTTCGGCGTTCGTCGCATTTACGAATTATTCTTCGCCGGATCATATTCCTCCGAACAACCTCGTCGATTGGGTCGGTTTCAGAAATTTCGTAACGATGTTCAGTTCGCACGGAAGCAGCGGCGGGCAGTGGGCGAACACTTTTTCACGCGTTGCGCTGTGGACGCTCGTTTGGGCGGTTCTTTCGACGACTACCTGCTTTTTTACGGGATTCTTTTTTGCCGTCATCCTGCAGGATAAGCGCATAAAGATTCCGGAACTGTACCGAACGGTGTTTATCCTTCCGTATGCGATTCCTCAAATGCTTTCGCTTTTTATCTGGGCGAATTTACTGAACGGAACTTTCGGCCCGATAAACCGCACGCTTATCTTTTTCAAAATCATTTCACAAGGCATACCCTGGCTTTCCGATCCGATGATGGCAAAGCTGACGCTTATACTCGTCAATATTTGGATCGGATTTCCGTACAGCATGATCCTCATTACCAGCAGCATGACGGCCATTTCAAATTCGATGTACGAAGCGGCCGTCATCGACGGCGCGAATAAGTGGGAACAGTTTCGAAGTATTACTTTCCCGCTCGTGATGTACCAGCTGAAACCGATTCTTATCATGCAGTTCGCAGGGAATATCAACAACTTCGGCGCCGTATTTTTCCTGACCGCCGGAGGGCCGAATCTGCCCGATACGATTTCGACGCAGGCGGGATCTACGGATATCCTCATATCGTGGATATTTAAATTGACGATGAATACGCCGAATATGTACAACATCGCATCGGTGCTCTCTATTTTGGTCTTTATCGTACTCGTGCCGTTTGCACTGTACAATTTTATGCGGACGAAATCGTTCAAGGAAAGCGAAATATGAAACAAGATAGAACAAACAGCCGTTCTCCGGTAACCGTTTTTTTGACAATCATATTGGTAATTCAGCTCGTCGTCGTGCTGTATCCCATTGCGTTTACGATCAGCGCGGCGTTTACAAGATCGAATTCGCTTGCATCGACGTCGATCGTACCCTTTCCCCGCGATCCGTCGCTGTTCCAGTTTCAGCGCCTGCTGACACCCGCCAATCAATTCGTTAAAGGCACGACGGACGTGCTCGGTACCAATTACGTGCACTGGTATCTGAATACGCTGCAAATCGCATGTATGAATACCGTGCTTACGGTTCTCCTGTGCAGTACGGTCGGATATATTTTTTCGCGCTTTACGTTTCCGTTCCGCAAAACGGTTATGGCGTCGATGATCATTCTTCAGATGTTTCCGAGTTTTATCGGAATGATTGCGACCTATGTCATTCTGTGGAAAATCAACGGCCTCAATACTTTGTGGGGACTCGTGCTCGTCTATGCCGCGGGAAGCCTGCCGTTCAATTCATGGCTTATGAAGGGCTATTTCGATACGGTTCCGAAAGAGCTCGCGGAAGCGGCATATATAGACGGCGCTGCTCCGTTTACGGCTTTTGTCCGTGTCGTTTTGCCGGCCGCAAAACCGCAGCTCGTATTCCTTGCGCTTACGAGTTTTACCGGGCCGTGGATGGACTTTATCTTCCCGCGCCTCGTGCTCAGAAGCGACGACAAAAAAACGCTTGCGGTCGGTCTCTATGAAATGATAAGCGGCCGTGCTGCCGATAACTTTACGATGTTCGCTGCAGGAGCGCTTCTCGTCGCGGTGCCGTTTACCGTTTTATTTATGCTCGGACAAAAAGCGCTCATTCAATCGCTCGCCGGAACGGGCGGGAAGGAATAATCTCATGAAACGCGTATTCCTGTTGCCGCTTGCGCTCTGCGGTATGCTGCCGTTTTTTTCGTGCAGCTCTTCTCCGAAAAGCGCCGCCCGTCCGCGGCACGCTTCCGAAAAATCCTCACCTATCGTACGCTTGGCGGATAAGCCGTCGGAAGGCGTGTACTACAGTCTTTTCGTGCGCTCCTTTGCCGATTCGAACGGCGACGGAATCGGCGACTTCGCCGGCATTATCAAAAAACTCGATTACTTGAATGACGGTGACGACGCAACGACGGACGACCTCGGTATCACGGGTATTTGGCTTTTGCCGATTTATCCGTCGCAGTCGTATCACGGTTACGACGTCGACGATTATTACAACGTCAACCCCGATTACGGCACGATGGGGGACTTTGAAAAATTGCTCGCCGAATGCAAAAAGCGCGGTATTTCGGTGATACTCGATATGACGTGCAATCATTCGTCCGTTTACAATCAGTGGTTTATCGATTCGCGCAATCCCGCAGACAGTCACCGCACGTGGTATCGATGGATTTCACCCGACGACAGCCGCTATAATATGCGTCAGCAGATTTGGGGACACAACGTATGGAATTATTCCGACGGCTATTATTATTCGGGGATTTTTTCTCCGAATATGCCGGATTACAATCTCGACGACGGCGCCCTTCGAGCGGAATTTAAAAAAGTGATGAAGTTTTGGCTCGACAAGGGCGTTGACGGTTTCCGTTACGATGCCGCAAGTCATGTGTATAACAGCGCGAAAACGCTTCCCGGTACGAATTCGGTTGCAAAAGGTGTCGCGTGGTGGAAAGAAATCGTCGGTTACGACAAGAGCGTAAAGCTCGATGCGTACATAGTGGGCGAAGTATGGGAGGCGACTTCGACGCGCGCCGAATATATGGCGGGTTTGGGATCGACGTTTCATTTCGATATGGGAACGAAGATTATCGATGAAGTGAGAAGCGGGAGCGCTGCGAATAATAATTTCGCAAATGCGCTGCAGAGCGAATACGAACGGTATGCCGAATCGAATCCGAATTATATCGATGCGCCGTTTTTAACAAATCACGATCAAAATCGCATTGCAGGATATTTGCGCGGAAACACGGCGCAGCTGAAACTCGCCGCGGCGATGTATATATTTGCGGAAGGCGTACCGTTTATATACTACGGAGAAGAGATCGGTATGATGGGAGCAAAGCCCGACGAACAGATCCGAACGCCGATGCTGTGGAATAAGGCGGGCAAAGACAAGCTGCAGACGACGTGGGAAACGTCGCGTTACAATAAAAATACGCTCAGCGTTGCGGAACAGAAAAAAGATCCCGATTCGCTGCTCGAGTTTTACAAACGCATTATCAGGGTAAAGACGGCGCATCCGGCTTTATTCGCAGGCCGCTTTAGCGCCGTCAATACGGGAAACGAATTCGTTTCTTCGTGGGCTATGAAAAGCGAAACGGAAACGGCGTTCGTACTGCACAATCTTTCACCGGAAACGGTCGTCGTTCTCCTTCCGCGCGAATACCTTATGCCTGTCGTATTTTCGACATATCCCGGCACCGTGTGCGACGACGGGGGGAACCTTACGATTCCTCCGCTGTGTACGGTCGTCCTTGCAAAAAACAGGTGACGGGAAAATGCCGCATTCGTGCGCGAGCCCCGCAACGAGCGCGTAAGCGCGAAGTTTCGAGAGGTGCACAGACGCCCGCATTTTTATTCGGTGCATAAACGCCGCGAAGATGCGATATCGCGAAAGTGTTATATACGAAAAAAAATTAAGAGGCTGTCCTTTGTGAAGTTT
The DNA here is from genome assembly GCF_050938355.1 of Treponema sp. SP13. Lineage (NCBI taxonomy): Bacteria > Pseudomonadati > Spirochaetota > Spirochaetia > Treponematales > Treponemataceae > Treponema > Treponema sp. SP13. Next base: position 53,992 of record NZ_JADOVM010000004.1, on the reverse strand, counting down.
TCAATTACTTCCGGGACAGCCTCTTTTTCAACGGTTTTATCGGTTGATACCGCTTATATGGGGAGCCGGTAGGTCGCGCCGATACTCGTCATAAAGATCTGCTTGTTGAGTTCACTGGCTCCATAATCCTGCTTAAAATACTTTATGTACAAGAGGCCGAGCGTGAGTGTGAGGTTTTCGATAGGGCGGTATTCGACGCCGGTACCGATCGCAAGACTGTCCAAAATGGGGCTGAATGCGTTGTTTACCGTGTCCTTTGTCCCCTGGTTGCCGTAGGACAATCCCAAACTCGCCGTCACTTTATCGTTGATGTCGTAATCCGCTCCCGCCGCCAACTCCCACGAATCGCTGTAGTCGGATTTGCCGAGTACCGAATTGAGCTGGGCGAACGAGTTGAAGTAGTAGTTAAAGCTTGCGGATACGTACAGCGGCTTCAGCACTTGGTAGCCCGCACCCATGTTCAGCACCGCAGGTAAATCGGTGTGGAACGTTTTACCGTCCGCGATACCGAGTCCGGCTCCGATATTTCCCTTGGCGTTCTTTACTTCATATTTCATATCGGAATGGAGCTGAAACTGCGTCGAGAGCGTGAGTGCGGGGAAGGGGCGCACGTCGATGCCGAACACGCCGCCGACGCCGAACGCGCTTGCATCGTAGCCGATTTTGTTTCCGCCGTTAGCACCGACAAAAACCGCATCATTGCTCTTTAACTCCATCGATTGCGTCGCTTGGAGCAGGCGCAGCGCGCCGGAAAAAGAGATAAAATTTTTCAGGCAGTACGTAAATCCGACCTGCTCTCCGTAGGTCATGGACGAAAGCTCTACCGAATGATTTTGTGCGGCGGTGGGAATAGCTGCTAATGCGCCGGCTGTTACGGTCGTGCCGTCTTTGTATAAAAGTTTTCCGCCGCCGGCATAGATGCCGAAATTTCCGAATACGGCAAAGGGGCCGCGCTTGTATACGATGTCGGCGTTCGGGTAGAGCCATACGGCCGACGAATCGCTGAAATCTTTTCCGTTTGGAAACGAGTTCGTGTATTTTTTAAATACGAATTGATTGCCCGCATCGAAGTACAAGCCGTCTTTCAAAAAGCCCGTACCCGCGATATTGTAAAAGGCCGCTTCGGGGCGCTTCGTTTCCGCATTGCGGCTCGGATTTCGTAAGTATCCGGGGCTCATATTCGTTTTGTTTTCAACGCCGTTGGCAAAAGCCGCGGCTCCGACAACTGCAGCGACGAGCGCTGCGATGATGATCGATTTCTTCATGTTAACTCCTTGTTGTGTGAAGAATGTGACGATGGGAAAAGCATAATCGTGACGATAGCGCGATGAGATTTTTCGTTGTTCTGTCGTACGATATCCATAGCAGATAACATTGATAATTTACTGTATTCCAAATCGAATGCCGTGTCAATCACGCGCGAACATCGGATTTACCGCTTCGAATCTTTCGAATAGAGCCTAAGCGGTGCGATCGCGGAAAAACAGGCTTGGAAAACGCTACAGGCTTCTTCCCTCGAAAGATCGTCGACGATTTCGTAGGAGGCGAGATAGGCTTGCGCATCGGCGAGTGCGTCTCCGCTTTCCGCCGCTTCGAGCCCTTCGTGTATGAGGAGTGCCGTGCCGCGGTTTGTCTGCGTAGGCGAAAGCTGTTCCAGTACCCAGCAGTTTTGTATCTCCGCTTTGATTCGGGTAAACGCCGCTTCGTCTTCCAGTTCCTTGTCAAACGCTGCGATCGTTTGGGCGTAAAGCGTATCGATTGCATCGGTACGGCCGGCATGGGTAAAGGTGATGACAGCCGCCTGCATCGCATACGTCGCATCGTCCGTATGCACGGCGATATCCGCTGAGAGAGAGGCGGCATTTTTTCGAAGACGATTTCGAAGCGCTGAAAGGAGCGCATTGAATACGGTGCGCGCTCTTGCATCGGCCGGAGCCGGAAGCCAATACTGCACGGGATCGGAAAAATCCTTTGTCGGAACGAGCGTTTCGGGGCGGGGGCCCGCATCTTTTGCCGGCGTATCGGTAAAAAAAAGATGGCGGAGCGCTACCGAAATCCGCTTGCTCTTTTCGTCGCTCGGAAAGACGGGGGTATCGACTGCAGTCTTCGCTTTTTCGCGCAGCGTCTGCGGGGCGAGCATACCGAGCGAAGATGAGAGCGCATCGCGTATGATAAGGGGATCGAAACAGCCTGTGACGATGAGCGTATAACGGCTCGCGTCGAGGAGCGACGGGTAGGATGCGAGTACGTCGGCGTACTGCGTGCGTTCGAGGATGTCGCTGCCGCTGTCGAACACTGCGGCGTACGGTGTACCGGGAAAGAGTTCCGTGACGGCACGGCTGTATAATTGATGTGCGGTATTTCCGTCGCGCAGGCGCTTTTGCGACCGCGCGTTGTACACCAATCCGTCCGCTTGAGCCGGCCGTATGTCGCCGTAGATGAGCGCGCGCGATATGCACGGCATGATGACGCTCATATCGTCGGCAAAGCTTTCGATCGAAATCGTTCCGCTCGTCAAATCGATTTCCGCGCGGACGGAAGGCGTACCGTCGATCGTGCCGAGTTCTTTTTGCGCATCGATTTCTTTTTGGATATTGTCGGCGAGCGCATAGACGAGGAGTGAAAAAAAGCCGGGCTTTGACGCGGAACCGAGCTCTCCTCCGCTTATGGAAAGCATGACGAGGGCGGACGGGGAAGAAGCGTTTTGTTTGCATACGACGGGGATGCCGTTTGCGAGCGTAAACGACGAAAAAGCCGCGCGGTTTTGCGCCCGGTAAAATGCCGCGGCCGAAACGTCGGCGGAGGGCTCTTTCGCTTTTTCTTCGGCGAGATTTTCGTCCGTTATGTTTTTGTACAATTCCTGCGTGTACCACGATCCGTTTTTTTGCGTTACCGATTCATAGCCTGCATGCGCAAAGGCTTTTGCGAAGCGCTTGTAGACGTTGCTGTTGACGAGCACGAACACAAAAGGCTCTTCGCTCGCATAGGCGGCTTCGAATGCCACGGCGTCGAAATTGATGATATCGTCGGAGGCGTCGAAAATTTGCGAAACGAGCGGTTCCGTTTTTTGCCTCGTACGATCGGATGCCCACTGTTCGGAAAGCGCGTCCATAAGGAATGCCGCGTCTCCGAAGCGCATTCGATATTCGGCTGCGAGATTTTGCCGTGCGCGTATGAGTTCCGCGCTCGATAAAGAACGAGGTGCGGCTTTTATGCACGCGATAAAGGCGGCAGCCTGTTTGTCGGGAGAAGTTTTCGATTTTTCGAAGAGCGATTGAAAGACGAGGCGTACTTCTCCGTTTTTATGCGTTGAGGCCGCATCGATATACTCGGATGAGCGGATGCCGAGTTCTTTGCGCGACAGTACGGCCGATTTGAACGACGATGAGCGAAAGTTGAACGCTTCCGCCGCCGTATCCGCTTGAGCCGCCGAAAGGGACGTATACTGTACGACGATCTGCGTCAAGTCGGATGAAAAGAGCGGGTCGCTGATGACGAATTTCCGCTGCCGTATTTTATGTGCGGCGGTTTCGGGTGCGGTTTTTGTCTGCGCGGGAACGTCGGCGCCCGCAGGCCATGCGCCGAATGTCTTTTCCGCGGCTTTGAGCGCCGCTTCTTTTTGTATGCCGCCGCTTATAAAAAGCGCGCTGTTTTGCGGCACATAGTAGCATCGGGCGATATTCATGAGGATCGTACGGACGCCTGCGAGCGGCGTTTTCGTAAAGAGCGCAGGATAAACGCCCGAATCCCGCTTCCACGGGGCTGCGGCATAGATGCGCGCGTCTATGCTCGCGTTGATAAATCCCGCAGTGCTGAGCGAATAATTCATCACTTCGCTTTTAAGTGCGGTAAACTGCGCCGCTATGTTCGCATCGCTGAACGACGGGGAAAACGCACAGTACGCAAGTTGGGAAAACGCTTTTTCGATTTCCTCCGGCGCGATCGTCACAACGCAGCGCGCCGCATCCGTATCGCAGGAAATTTTTGCCGATGAAGGCAGCCAGTCGTCAATCTGCTCGGGATACGAAGCTTTGCCCGCTTCCGCAAAGAGCCGCGTATAGAGCGGAAAAAATCCCGCCGTTTTCGGCGTCTGCTCTCTTGTGCCCGCCTTTACCGCGTATTCGATTCTGATCGGGGCGGCTGCGAAGTCTTCGAGCACGAACACGTGCATACCGTTTTGGAGCGTGTATTCTGCAAAGCCATGAGGAATGTCGGCTTCATCGCTTGCAGCCGAAAAAACGCAAACGGCAAAGAGGAAAACAAAAAAGTGTGTGCGCAATATTCGTCGAAACATCATAAAATCAGTATACCATAATACTATGCGGTTTCAAAAGCTCGGTTCACGGACGCGTATAGGCATATAAAACGCATACGAATCTTTCCTGCAACGGTAAGAGCATCGGATACCGTCATAACGTGTAGCTATTTTATTAATTTTTTCAGCACAGCGTCTTTTTGCCGCCAATTTTTATCGACTTTTACCTGCAAGTCGAGATCGACCGCGTAATCGAAGATGGTACGGAATCTGTTGATCGATGCCGTACGGATCGCTTTTATCATCGCGCCGCCCTTACCGATGACGATGCCTTTTTGGCTTTCGCGTTCAACGCAAATACTCGCGCGCACCCAGAGGCGTTTGCCTCCGTCTTTCATTTCCGTATCCATGATGTCGACATAGAGACAGTGCGGCACTTCTTCTTCGAGCCGATTGATCGCTTCTCCGCGTATGATTTCCGCGATGCGAAAGCCGACATCCTGGTCGGTGTAGTATTCCCTCGGGTACAATTCGGGAGCGACGGGTACGAGCTTGTACAGCGCTTTTAACACATCGTCGATGTTTTCATCGTTTTTTGCCGATACGACGATGACGCGCTCTTCGGGGATTTCCGGCAGCGCGTTTTTAATAAATTCGATCGTGTCGGGCATTTTTGCGTTCGGCGCGTCGCGCTTGTTGACGGCGACGACGGTTCTGTCGGCAAAGGGCTTAACGAGTTCTGCGACGAGCGCTTCTTCTTCTCCCGCAGCTCTCGTACTGTCGATGATGTAGAGCAGTGCATCGGCGGTTTTCAGCTGTTCGGCTGCGAGAGAGCGTAGTTTGAGGTTGAGTTTTTTTTCACTCGCGTGGTAGCCGGGCGTGTCGATGCACACGAGTTGTCCGAGCGACGTATTGATAATGCCGCGAATCGCATCGCGTGTCGTCTGTGGTATTTTCGATACGATGGATACGAGTTCTCCGCACGCCGTGTTGAGGAAAGTCGATTTGCCGGCCGAAGGCCGCCCGATGATTGCTACGATGCCCGCTTTTCGGGCATCGCTTTGTACCGTGTGTTCCGTATTCATGTATGTACCACAGTATAGCGATATGACGTATGCGCGGCTACGTACCGTACGCAGCGTTCAGATTGACGCTTTTCGTTTTTTACCGTTATACTTCCCATTATGGAACAAACGCTCCCGAAAATGCTGAAAAAAACCGCCGCCGACTTTCCCGAAATCGCGGCGCAGTATTCGAAAAACGCCGAAGGCGTATTCGAGCCGGTGTCGTACCGAGAGCTGTATGAAACCTCTCTCGATTTTGCCGCCGCCTTAAAAGAGATCGGCGTCGTGCGCGGCGAAGCGATCGGTCTCATCTCCGACAACCGCAAAGAGTGGGAACAGGCCGACATGGGGATCATGGCGCTCGGCGCCGTCGACGTTCCGCGCGGATGCGATGCGACGCTTATCGACTTGCAGCAGATTTTGTCGTTTACGGAATGCGCCGTCGTCATTGCGGAAAACGCCGCGCAGATTAAAAAGATCGTATCCGTAAAGAGCGAACTGCCGCATCTGAAAACGCTCATTTCGTTTGAAGATGTCGGCGACGATATAAAAGCCGACGTAAAAAAAGCGAAAATCGATTTATTGTTTTTTAATAATTTATTGAACGAAGGGAAAAAATACAATATCGAACACAGGGCGGAGATCGAAGCCGAACTCGAAAAGGGAGAGTGGAACGATACGGCGTGCATCATCTTTACGTCGGGTACGACGGGTATGCCCAAGGGTGTCGAACTTTCGCACGGCAATTTTTTGACGCAGCTCGACGAACTGCAGGAACGCATCTATTTGAATCCCGGCGACCGCGCGCTGTGCGTGCTGCCGGTATGGCACGTGTTTCAGCGCCTGTGCGAATACGTCATCATGATTCAAGGAGCTGCACTCTGCTATTCGAAGCCGGTCGGAAGCATCCTCCTCGCCGATTTTCAAAAGGTCAATCCGCACCTCATGCCCGCCGTTCCCCGCGTGTACGAAGCGATCTACGACGGCATCAACCGCAAGATGCGCAAAACGGGCGGTTTCGTTTATATGCTGTTCCATTTTTTTGTCGGCGTCGCGATTTTGCATTCTCGGATCGACAGACTCCTCTTCCGCAAAAACGTGCGCTTCGGGCCGGACTATATCGGTGCGCTGTGGGCACTCCTCGTCATCCCGTGGCTTTTGCTCTATCCGCCCAAATTGCTCGGAAATGCGCTCGTGTTTCGAAAAATCAAATCGATGCTCGGAAAAAACTTCCGTGCGGGCGTTTCGGGCGGCGGCGCTTATCCGCACAACATCGACGAGTTCTTTTGGGCGATCGGCGTAAAGGTCGTCGAAGGCTACGGTCTTACTGAAACCGCTCCCGTCATCTCCGTGCGGCCGATAGCCGATCCCGTATTCGGCAACGTCGGCTCTCCCATCCGCGGCGTTAAAGTGCGCATCGTCGATCAGGACGGCTACGTGCTCGGACGCTGCAAACAGGGCATCGTACAGGTGAAAGGCGGTACGGTGATGAAAGGCTACTACAAGCGTCCCGATTTGACGGCAAAAGTGATGACCGTCGACGGCTGGTTCGATACGGGCGATATCGGTATTCTTTCCATTCACGACGAAATCGTTTTAAAAGGCCGCATGAAAGATACGATCGTGCTCCGCGGCGGCGAAAATATCGAACCGCTTCCGATCGAACAAAAACTGCAGGAATCGCGCTTTATCAAAGCGGCCGTCGTCGTCGGGCAGGACGAACGTTACCTCGGCGCGCTTATTCTGGTCGATGAGGACGAAGTAAAAGGCTACGCCGCGGAAAACGGCATCCAATACGATACGTACGAAAATCTACTTGCATCCGAATACGTTCAAACGCTGTACGCGGGAGAAATCAACGGGCTTATCAATTCGAAAAACGGATTTAAGATGTTCGAGCGGATCAATAAATTCGTTCTTATCACAAAGCCCTTTGAAGTCGGCGTCGAACTTTCGGCAAAGCAGGAAATCATGCGTTTCAGAATCGGCGAAATCTACGCTAAAGAAATCACTTCGCTGTTCGCTCAGGATCCGAAAACGGATATGTGACGGACACGATATATTTACAGAGGAAATTGAATATGAAAGACGTACTGCCGGCGGAGATCATCGTACGCGATGTGTGCCGCGTAAAAAAAAGCGAGCGTGTGCTCATCGTTGCAAATCCCGAAACGAATGTGATTGCACAGGATTTATTCGAGTCGGTAAAAAAAGCAGGCGGCGAGCCGGTGCTTGTATTTCAAAGCGCAAAAAAATCCTTCGATAACGCATCTCCTGAAGTGCTCGCCTCTATCGCGACGAATCCCGACTTGTGTTTTTCCGTGTCATCGTCGAAGCTCGGAAAAGATCCTGGAGCTGCGGCGCATCCCTATATCGACAAAACGGGTACGAAATTCATGCACATCTTCGACTTTTTGCTGAGCGGGAAAAAATCGATGCGCGCCGTGTGGATGCCGGGCATCACGCAGGAGATGTACGAGCGCGCGGTGCAGATCGATTACAAAGAGCTCGCCTCTCGCTGTGCGGCGTTGAAAAAAGCGTATGAAAAAGCCGTCTCCGTTCACGTTACTTCTCCCGGCGGAACGGATGTCGTCGTTCCGGTTGCGGGGCGAAAAGCGATGGAAGATGACGGAGATTTTTCGAAAGCGGGTACGGGCGGAAACATCCCCGCGGGAGAAGTGTTTATCAGCCCCGTCGTCGGTACGGGAGGCGTGCAGGACGAGGGAAACATCCTCGATAAAATCAAGCAAAAGATCGGCGCTCAGGGCGATGCCGAAGATGCGGGAACCGCCGGCGAGCAGGGCGGAGCGGAAGGGAAGGGCGCACAAGAGGCCGGCGAGCGGGCTGAAGAAAAAAGCGCGCAGACTGCATCCGGCACGAACGGGAAAATCGTATTCGACGGTTCTATGTCGTTCGGTGACGGGGACGCGCTCCTTGAAACACCGATCGTTGTGCAGGTTTCCGACGGTTTTGTGACCGACATAGACGGCGGAGACGAAGCCGCGCGTCTGAAAAAAACGATCGCCGATGCGGAAGCGAAATCGCTCGCGATGGAAAAGGAAGGAAAGCTGCCCGAAGGACAAGGAAGCGTGTACCGCAGAAATGCACGCAATATCGGAGAGCTCGGCATCGGCTTAAATCCCGCCGCCGTCATTACGGGAAATATGCTCGAAGACGAAAAAGCGTTCCACACGTGTCACTTTGCGATCGGCGAAAATTACGACAACGACGCTCCGGCGCTGATCCATCTTGACGGCATTGTACGTGAGCCGACGATCGAAATAGCGTATGAAGACGGCTCCGTGCGGACGATTTTGCAAAACGGCGATTTGACGCTGTGAGCCGTATCATCGGTACGGGAATCGAAAGCGTGATATCGACCGAGCCGTATTCGGAGTAACCGGCGTATCCGTTGTTTTGCGGCAACATACGGTGGCCTATACGGATATGTTTTTTATACTGCACGTTTTTGCCGTAGGCGAAAATGCGGATGTGTATATTGACACGTTGTGTGCAGGTATGCTATAGTTATTGAACAGCCCTATGCTGTATGTCTCCTTCGTCTAGTGGTTAGGACATCGGGTTTTCATCCCGACAACAGCAGTTCAATTCTGCTAGGAGATGATTCATGGATATAATCGTTTTCGATCTCGGCGGCGTTTGTATTTTCAATTTCCAAACGATCGGAAAAATCGCTTTACACTATCACCTCAAAGAAGACGACGTATATGCCGAATATATGCGTTCGGATATTCCGCTCATGGAAGGCAGTATAACGACAAAGGACTGGTGGAAAACCGTATCCGGAAAATTCGGCGTTGACTCGGATGCCGACCCCCTCGTCGATCTCTTTACGCCTTATCCGAATTCTCCGGTTCTTGCGCTCGTCGACGAACTTCGCTCGCGCGGAAAACGGGTCGTGTGCGGTTCCAATACGTGTGAGGGGCATTGGCAAAAGATGAACGCGTGCGCTTCACTTGAGTCGCATTTCGATCACTGCTATCTTTCCCAGCGCATGGGACTTGCAAAACCCGACGTGCGTTTTTTCGATTATATTTTGCGCGCCGAAGGCGTCGAAGCTTTTCGTGCGCTTTTTATCGACGATACGAAAGCGAATATCGAAGGCGCCGAAAAAGCGGGTATGCGCGGCTTTTGGTTTCGCGACGAATTTTCATGGGCGGCCGTCGATAAACTTCGGAGCATCGTACTGTAATGTGAAAAACGGCATAATTGGGTACCGCTAAAAACTCGGTTAGATTTAACGTGATGCAATGCGCGTCTTGACTAATTCCCGTATTTTCCGATACAATAATCGATACGCATAGTCTAAAACGGTTTTGCATAATCCCCGTTTCGTGTGCCGCCGTTTTATGCGCATTATTTTAATAATCAGGAGTGTTGCCATGTACGCACTTATCGAATATAAGGGCAAACAGTATAAAGCGGAAAAGGGCGCTGTCTTAACGGTCGATAAATTGAGCGAAGAAAAAGGCGCAACCGTCGAACTCGATTCCGTTTTGCTCGTAAGCGACGGCGATAAAATCAGCGTCGGTGCTCCCTATGTTGCGGGCGCGAAAGTGAAAATCGAAGTCGGGGAAACGTTCCGTGACAAAAAAGTGCTTGTGTTCAAATACAAAGCGAAAAAGGATTACCACAGGCTCATCGGGCACAGACAAGCCTATACGAAAGTTACCGTAACGGAGATTACCGTCGCGTAATGATCTCCGTTCAGCTCGCGCGCGCAAAGGACGGCTCTCTTGCATCGTGCAGAGCACTGGGCCACGCGCGTTTTGCCGAAAAGGGAAACGATATCGTCTGCAGTGCCGTTACGGTTTTGCTGCGCACGACGATGCAGGCGCTTTCCGAAACGGAGGGCGTCTTTGTCAGGCTTGACGCTCCGGATCGGGGGGCATTGGATTTTGATGTAAGCGCGGAAAGCGCGCCTCCGGAATCTCGATGCGCGCTCGTATATGCCGGGCGATTTTTGGAAGCGGGACTCGCTTCTCTTGCGCGGGAATATCCGCACAACGTAGAATTGAAGATACAAACTGATTAAACGAGGTATACTATGGGAAGATCGAGAGGCGGCAGCGGCGCCAAAAACGGACGCGATTCCAATCCTAAAAATTTAGGCGTAAAGCGATACGGCGGAGAAGCGGTTACGGCCGGTTCCATACTTGTCAAACAGCGCGGAACGAAATTTTTTCCGGGCAGCAATGTAAAACGCGCGGGCGACGACAGCCTGTATGCGACGGCGGACGGTAAAGTCGTCTACCACGAACGGATGAACAGAAAATATATTTCCGTTGCTCCGGCAAACGCGTAAAAATTTTGTTTGACACTATGACGATACCCGGTTCAGCACAGCCTGCGCCGGGTATTTTCGCTTAGGGTAATTTTAAATGAAAATAGCAGGGCAACTGCACTGGAAATGTATACACAGAAAAGAAGCGTATACTTACATAAGAAAAGGCGGAACGCGAGGCAGCGGAACTGCCGCCGAGCCGCTCAGACCGATGGCAAGCAAACTTTTTGCAAAAAAAGTTTGTGCAGTCCGATTCCGATTACGGTCTGCCGCGGCGAACGCAGGGCTGCTGCCGGGAGTGCCGCCGATTTTTTACGTTACACGCTATTTTTAGATATATAGTTTTCCAGTGCGATTGCCCGGATATAAACAAGAGAACAGTATGGCACAGTTTGCAGATGAAGCGGTGATCGAAGTCCGCTCGGGAAAAGGCGGAAACGGCTGCATCGCGTTTCGCAGAGAAAAATACATTCCGCGAGGGGGGCCGAACGGAGGAGACGGCGGCAAGGGGGGCGACGTTGTGTTTTGCGTCAAGCGCAATATGCGTACGCTTGCAAAACTCCGCAATCAAGTCGTCTTTAAAGCGAAAAACGGCGGCGACGGTTCGGGCTGGAACAAATACGGCAAAGACGGAGAAGATGTCGTCATCGCCGTTCCGCCCGGCACGACGATACGGGATGCCGAAACGGACGAACTCATCCACGATTTTACCGACGAAGACGAAAACGAGCGCTTCGTTTTTTTGAGCGGCGGTAAGGGCGGCTGGGGCAATGTCCATTTTAAGTCGTCGACCAATCAGGCGCCGCGTTACGCGCATCCGGGTACTCCCGGAGAAGTGAGGAAGCTCCGCCTCGAGCTTTCGATCATAGCCGACGCGGGGCTCGTCGGTTTTCCGAACGCCGGCAAGTCGTCGCTCTTAAACGCGTTTACGAACGCGCGTCCGAAAATCGCGCCCTATCCGTTTACGACGAAAATCCCCAATTTGGGAGTGCTCCGCGTCGACGGAGAGCGCGATATCATCATTGCCGATATACCGGGAATCATCGAAGGCGCGTCCGAAGGCGCGGGGCTCGGATTTAAATTTTTAAAACATATTTCGCGCACGGCCTGCCTCATCTATATGATCGACTGTTCCGACGAAAGCTGCATGACCGCTTACGCTGCGCTGAAAAAAGAACTCGCTTCGTATTCGCCCGAGCTCGCTGCAAAGCCGAAGATGGTGCTGTGCAATAAAATCGACGTGGAAGGAGCTGCGGAAAACGCGCAAAAAATTATTAAATCGATTCGCGAAGCGGAAAAGGAAACTCCCGTTATCGCGATTTCGGTTACCGCGAATATGAATATGCGGAGCGCAAAGATCGGGATCATCGATATGGTCGATGCCGCTTCGGGCGTAGGGACTGAGGGGCAGGACGGAGAGATTTCTCGCGGAAATGAAGCGTCGTCGTTTCTTTCGACGCGGTCGGTCGATGAAAGTATGGAAACGCAGTATCCGGGGACGGAGCGTTCATGAAAATCGCTTTGCTCGGCGGCGCGTTCAATCCTCTGCACATCGGACACGCCATGCTTGCCGAAATCGCAGCGGGCGAGCTCGGCTTCGACAAAGTGCTCCTCGTTCCGACGTTTATCCCGCCGCACAAACGTTTTACGGATGCGGCTTCTGCGAAAGACAGGCTCGGTATGGTGCGCTCGTTTTGCAAAGATTCTCCGCACTTTGCCGCCGAAGCGTGCGAAATCGAGCGAGGCGGGGTTTCGTACACTTTCGATACGCTTGAGTATATTATTAAAAAATTCGGCGATTCGATCGAAGGAAAGCCCGCGCTCATCATCGGAGAAGAAAACGCGCGCGAGTTCGAAAAGTGGTACCGCGCATCAGACGTCGCTTCCATGTCCGATATCGTCATCGCGCGGAGACGCGACGGAGAAAAGGGGGAATCGCTCAAAGCGTTTCAAAATACGCCCTCGGGAAATTATACCGGCGGATTTGACGGAGTAGGGGAGTCCGTGTCTTTTCCGTTTCCGCACAGGCTTCTCGACAATCCTCCGCTTACGCTTTCTTCAACCGAAATCCGCTCCCGCATCGGTTCGGGAAAAAGCTGGCGTTACCTTGTTCCCGAAAGCGTTTTTCGATATATTATACGGAAACGGCTCTATGGATACGGAAGATTCTGATTGCAGCTCCGCGCTCACCGAACGCGTCAAAAACTATGCGAAAGCGGTTTTAACAAAAGAGCGTTACGAACATTCGGTGCGCGTCGCCGAAACCGCTTCCCGGCTTTGCAAAAAATACGGATTGGATGCTTCGCGGGGCTATCTTGCGGGCATCGCGCACGATATGTGCAAAGACATGAGCGACGAAAAGATCGCGGCACTCGCCCGTGAGGACGGAAAAGCGATTACGGAGCTTGAAGCGCAAAAGCCTTCGCTGCTGCACGGACGCGCGGCAGCTCTCATGCTCCGCCGCGATTTCGGTGTAACCGATAAAGACATACTGCAGGCGGTCGCCGTGCACACGTTCGGAGAAGCAGGTATGTGCTCTCTTTCGAAAGTCGTTTACGCTGCGGATAAAATCGAGCCCGGCCGTCCGCAGGCGACAAAAGCGTATACGGATTTTCTCGATCGTCTTTCGCTCGACGAACTCGTAGAAAAAGTGCTCGTCGACGGGATCGCGTATTTGAAAAAAAAGGGATGTGTCGTCGCGCCCGAATCGGAAAAACTTTTGCGGTCGTTGAATCGCTGTTAGATTGTTAAGGAGTTACGATAAAAAGCGCCGTCTGAAATATCGCCGCCGCTTTTTATCTCGAGTTTGCATGGCTGTTTGCGGAAGCTATGTATACGTATCGTTTTGATGAAAATTGAAAGACTACGATACAGTATAGTTTCGCAAACTCGATTATTGAACATGTGCGCTTTTGCGCACGACTAAAAACTTTTTCGGAAGTTGCAACTTCCTGCAAAAGTTTTTATGGGAGTTGTTACGATACATGCATATCCGTGACGAACAAAAAGGCATACTGTTTTTGATCCTCATATTTGCCATCATCGCGGGCGTTTCCGTTTTTATCGCGATGTCGCTCCGTACCGACACTGTCGGTAAAAGCCTTGAAAACGATCAAGTGATCCGTACGCTCTATGTGCTCGACGACGGTGACGGAAATGCGCTTATGACGGAAGTCGTCATCTATTATCCGGTTTCGAAAAAAGCGGCCGTCGTCAATATTCCGTACAATGTCGGCGGCATCTACCGCGTACTCGAAGGCGTCGAAGGCACGCAGGGGCGTACCGACGGCATCGCGGTCATCTATCGCGAAAAGGGGATCGCCGCTTATCTCCGGCAAATCGAAAACCTGCTCGGAACGTCGATACCTTTTTATTCGATCGTAAAGCTCGACGATTTTATCACGCTGACCGATATGATGGGCGGCCTGCGCGTTTTTATTTCCGCCCCGGTCGACTCTCTTTCCGCCGACGGTGAGCGCTGGCTTTTGCCGTCCGGAGCGGTAACGCTTGACGGCGATAAAGTTTCGACGTACATTCGCTACCGTTTGAACGAAGAAACGGATGCCGACGTATACGAGCGCTATCAAAACATCATGATCGCTTATTTTACGCAGCTCGGCGAAAACAAAGCTGTGATACTGGCCAAAAAAAATATTAATAAATTTTTGCCGCTCTTTTCGTCGAATCTCGATGCGAAAGATTTTACGACACACATGTCGCTGCTTGCGGAGATGAATACGGAATACATCATCAAGCAAAACGTAACGGGAAGAGTGAGTACCGTCGACGGTAAGCAGCTCCTTTTTCCGCTCAACGGCGGCGAGTTTATCAAACAGGCGGTCGCACAGTCGACTAATATGCTCATTTCGACCGGCAATACGATGACGAGCCGCATCTACGTACTCGAAATTCAAAACGGTACGACGGTGCAGGGGCTTGCGCACAATACGGCGATTTTGTTTCAAAACGCGAGCTACGATATTTTAAGTACGCTGAATGCCGACAGAAACGATTACGAAAAGACGGTGATCATCGATCACATCGGCAATAGGGAAATCGCGAAAATGGTCGGCGATTTTATCCGCTGCACGAATATTCAAGAAGAAGAAGTGGGGAATGACGGCGCGAACGAATCGGTTGCGAGCGTCGACTTTACGATTATTTTGGGAAAAGATTTCGACGGCCGCTATGTGCGCCCGTCCGCGAATTGATGTAAGGTTTGATATGAAAACGACGGAAGAAAAAGCGAAAGAACTCGCGCGGCTTATGGAAGACGGCAAAGGAAAAGATGTCGCGCTTATCGATGTTTCGGATCTGAACAGCTGGACGGATTATTTTGTCATCGTTACGGTTACGAGTTCTGCGCACAAAGAAGGTTTATATAAACAGGCATGTGACTACGCGAAAGAAAACGAACTCGAACTCTACCGCACGCGCAGAAAGCAGAGCGACGGCGATGACTGGCAGCTGACGGATTTCGGAGACATCGTCGTACACTTGATGTCGAGCGAGGCGAGGGGATTTTACGATTTGGAAAAGCTGTGGCACTCAGGGCGCCGTGTAGAGTTTAACGATTAACGCACGGTAGTGCTGCGAGTTTCGGAGGAAATGCAGAGCAGAAAAAGGCTTTGCGTGCGGCAGGGATTGGAGAGGCGGCGGAGCCGTTCCGAAGGAATGGAGCCGGACGGCGGAACCTCGGAAAGCCCGGTTTTTGCGGTTTGCCGCAAAAAGTCGCCCTGAAATAAAAAATAATAATTAATAAAATCGGAATTGAAAGCCGAGTCTGTCGGAAATTTTTAAAAAATGAAAGCGTGCCGATCGGTTTTTAAAAGGCGATATCAATAAGTGTCGTCGTCGATATCGTCGAAGTCGTCTTCATCGGACAGATCTTCATCGTCGTCGCGTACGGCACCGTACCCGTCTTCTTCTTCGTAATCGTCGTAAGGTTCGTCTATGTCATCGTCTTCTTCAAGGGGATCGTCTTCGAAAAAATCGGCGTCTTCGTCGAATTCGTCGAGCTCTTCGTCTCCGTCGTCGCTGCCGAAATCGTCCTCGGCATCAAAATCGTCGTCATCGTATTCGTCGTCATACGAAAAGAATTCTTCGGCGGACATACTAACTCCTGTGAGGCTTGTATTGCTGACTGCTCTCAAACCTCACTCACTGTAAATGACCTGCGCGATCGTGTCAATAGAGTTTGACATACCGGATTAAAATCTGTATAATTGATTGAATATATGAGAACGGAAATCTGTGTAATCGCTCCGGCAAAGATCAACATCGGTTTGCATGTTTTGCCGGGATGCGTAAACGGATTTCATAGGATCGAAAGCATTTTTCAAACGGTAACGCTCTTCGACACTTTGGTCGTGCGCGCATCGGAAAAAAACGGCTGTGTCGTCGATTGTGAAGGTATGGAACTTCCGAGCGACAATACGATTTCGTTGTCATATACTGCGTTCCGTTCTGTTACCGGAATCGATAATTTCGGTGTACGTGTTGAGCTGAAAAAACGAATCCCGTCCGGCGGCGGATTGGGAGGCGGCTCATCCGATGCGGCTGCTTGCATACGGGCATTCGAAGCGTTAAACGACATAACGCTTTCCGTTCGGCAGCTCGAAGCGATCGCTTCAAGCATCGGCAGCGATGTGTTCTTTTTTTTATTGTGCGGTGCGGAGGGATGTGCGGTTGTAACGGGTCGCGGCGAAATCGTAAAACCGATTCGCGCCAGAAGCGATCTGTGTATACTGCTTGTTTTTCCCGGTGTGCACAGCTCTACAAAGGAAGCCTACGCGCTTCTCGACGAGAGCTTTGCGGCGGGAAAGATAGCGCCATGCCCGGCTTATGCGGATTTAGAGACTGTGTACACGACTCCGGTTTCAGGCTGGAGTTTTGTAAACAGTTTTACTCCGTCATTAGTAAGTCGGTTTCCGGAAATCGGCTTTGCGCTGGACGACCTTCGTCGGGCCGGCGCTTCGTATGCCGAAATGTCCGGATCCGGTTCTACGGTTTACGGGATTTTTCCTTCCGAAGAGGAAGCGGAAAATGCCCGCTCTGTGCTGGCTTCAAGCTGGAAAGGATGTATTGCAGTGCGTCCTTTTCAGAGCACATAAGCTCGTTTGAATGAGCGGAGGAACGTATGCAGATTACGGAATTGCGCATTCGGAAAGTGGAAGGCGAGGGTAAATTACGCGCCTATGTAACGGTCACTTTTGATAACTGCTTTGTTGTGCATAATGTGAAGATCATCGAAGGGAAAAACGGCTTGTTTATCGCCATGCCGAGCAGGAAAACTGCAAGCGGCGAATATAAAGACGTTGCGCATCCCATCAGTCCCGATTTCAGGGCTGAGCTCCAGAAAAAGATTCTGGACGAATACAATGCCGGCCACGTTGAAGAAGCGGGCTCCGGCGACGACGCTCCGTTCTCTTCCGTAGACGGCAGCGTGTAACACGGTTTTTAATTGGGACGTCGGCAAGCGGTAAGCCCCCGGCTTTTGGTGCCGGTATTCCACAGGTTCGAATCCTGTCGTCCCAGCGAATACAGCGAATATCGGAAAAGCAGCGGATTCCGAAAAGCTTCTGCTGTTTTTTTAATGTAAGGAGTCCTAGGATATGGATCAGTTGGTTATCAATGCGAAAGTTCGCACGACGACGGGGAAAACCGCGGCGAAAAAATTGCGTGCTCAAGGCCGCCTTCCTGCGGTCATGTACGATGCGAAAGGCAAGTCGACGATGCTCGAAATCGATGAAGTTGAGTTTAATAAAGTGTGGCGTTCGATTACGCCGACGACGCTCATCTCGTTGAAAATAGACGGACAGGAAGCGCACGACGCTTTTATCAAAGATACGGAATACGCCATCCTCAAGGATAGAGTGCTTCATGCCGATTTTTTTGAACCCGATGCGGATGAAAAGCTTATCGCAAAATTCAAGCTTTCGTATACGGGAACTCCCGCGGGCGTTTTGAAGGGCGGCTATATGCTCAAGCATTTGCCGGAAATCACCGTACAGGCGGTGCCGCACAAAATGCCGCAGACGGTTACGGCCGACGTATCTTCTCTGAACATCGGCGACACGTTCCGTGTAAAAGATTTGAAATTGAACGAAGGCGTGACCGTCCTGACGGACGAAAACGCGTCTCTCGTGAGCATCACTCCCGCCCGCTAAGCGCGCGGCAAAAAAGGTATGCGGCTGTCTCTTGCGAGGCGGCCGTTTTTGTTTTAAAATACGAAGCGCATGAAAAGCGATATTGCTTCGGACGATGATTTTATCGACGATTTTATAGAGCGGGTGCGCGTCTCTTTGTGCTCGTGTACGGGCTGTGCGTTCGACGGCGCATCGCCTGAAGCTCAGGCGGTTTTGCATGAAGCAGGCACGTCGAGGGCAGAGGGCGTATTCGATGCCGCATCATCTCAAAGCGCTCCGATTTCGCTCGGAGCTGCGGTATCGGGCGGTGCGGATTCGGTCGCTATGTTCGTTTCTCTTGCCCGCATCGCGCGTAAAAAAAATATTGCGCTTCACGTCATTACGGTAAATCACAATATCAGAGACGAAAAAGAAAGCGAAGGGGACGCGCTCTACGTACAGTCGCTGTGCGCCGATTTTTTGAAAGAAGGCTTTCCCGTCGACTGTACGTGCAAAACTTTTTTGCCGGGCGAAGTGTTCGGTGAAGCGGAAAGGCGCGGGAAGGGTTTGGAAGAAGCTGCGCGTCATCTTCGCTATAAAGCGTTCGAAGAATTCGCTCGAGAAAAAAAAACCGCCTTTATCGCGCTTGCGCACACCGAAGACGATCAGCTTGAAACCCTCCTCATGCGTTTTTTCGAAGGGGGAGGCGCGGACGGAGCGGGCGGCATAAAAAAAACGCGCGGTATGTTTATCCGCCCCCTGCTCGGCATTTCGCGGCGGGAGATCGAACGGTTTTTGACACTTGAGCGTATTCCGTGGCGTGTCGACGGCACGAACGGCGATACGTCGTATTTCAGAAATAAAATCAGATGTCGTCTCGTTCCCGTTCTCGACGCCCTTATTCCCGGATGGAAAAGCGCCGTTTTAACCGGAGCGAAAAAAGCGCGAGACGACGACGAAGCGCTCACGGTTCTCGCCGATTCTTTTCCGTGGAGCGAAAGTAGGGACGGAATGCGTATGCCGCTTTCGGTTTTTTCTTCCGCGCCCCGTGCGATTCAAAGGCGGCTTTTATACCGCGCTTTTAATAAAATCGGAATTGAAGTGCGCGTGCCCTACCGTTTTGTCGAACGCATCTGTAACGCAGCCGCCTCTTCCGGCGTTTTTTCGGAAGAGGCGTCGGGTCTTTTCGTTGAAATAGAGCGCGAATCGATTTCCGTAAAAAAAGCGCAAAAGGGCGCGACCGATACGGGATTTTCTGCTATAATACGGAAAACGGGCACGTATGAAATGCCTTTCGGTTTGCTCTGCGTCGTCCAAAAAGGCGATGCACGAGGTCGATGTGCCCGAAAAAGCGCATCCGTTTTTTGCAAGGGGCAAGCGGGAAAATCCTCCGTGCTGTGCGTTTCGCTTCCGTTTTGCATACGGAGCAGACAGGCAGGCGACGCTGTTGCAACGGCTTCAGGCGGTGAAAAATCCGTATCCGATATCCTCTCGGATTGGAAAGTTTTTCCTTGCGACAGAGAGCGCATCCCGATCGTGCAGGAACTTGCAAGGGCCGAACAAAAGATCGTGTGTATATGGGGAAGCGTATTTGGTATGCGCGATTGGATCGTAAACGATATCGAGGTTTGAACTATGAAAAAGACGGCGCTTGCCGCAGTGTTTGCATCGATTGTTTTTATTAATTTTACAGCATCTCTTTTTGCCGAAGATAAGGCGCTTGCCGCGGCGAACAGAAAAACCGCCGTCAGATTTTTAAAACTCGCCGAAGATTGTTTTGCCGACTCCGCGTGGGATGCCGCTCTTGCTCAAGCGAAGATGGGGCTTGCATACGATGACAGTGTCGCCGACCTGTATTATATCGAAGCGGCCGTTCTTGCCAAGCTCGGACATCCTCGCGCGGAAATCCTCCCGCTTGCAGAAAGGGCGCTTACGGGAGGCGTGTGGACGGGCTATAACCGCGACGGAGCTCGGCTTTTGTACGCGGATTTATTGTGCGATACGGGCTCATACGAAAAAGCCGTCAGCGTGCTCGACAAGCCTTCATTTATCTATTCCGCGGACGCCGAGTATGTGCGCCTAAAAGCGTATTATCGCATGAGAAGTGCGGATACGATCGATAAAGCGCGGAGCATAGTGAACGGTGCGCGTAAAATCTATCCGAACGATACGCGTTTTCCGCTTTTGTTTTTCCGCTGCGAATACGCGATGCGGAGCGACGATGTTCCGCTCATCGTTCAGTCGATAGCCGATTCGCTCATCGCCCGCATGGGGCGTCGGAACCGTACCGATGCGGAGCTTGAAATCTATGCGTGCCTCTTTGCATCGGGCGACGCACAAAAGCGTATGCTCCAAGCCTTCGCGGCGGCAGGCATGAGACATCCGCTCTACACCCGCGCGGCTTTATCTGCGGGTCTTATATCGCAGGAGGAAGCCGTTTCGTATTTTTTTAATTTCGCCGATAAAACGATTTCTTTCCGCGCACTTTCAGACTTTGCAAGTGCCATCACCGAAGAAAACGCAAAGCGCATCTTCGTCGAACACATCGCATCTTACGGCGGCGTACTCACAGTCGACACGGACGGCGATTTGGAAGCGAACCTTACCGTCCGCTATGAGCGCGGGAGACCCGCATCGATCTCATACGACAAAAACACCGACGGCGTCGACGAATGGAGCGCCCTGTGCGATTTCGGCGCTCCCGTGTCGCTTTCGATGCGGAACTGCAAAATCGAATACGGAAATTATCCGTCCGTTTTAAAAGCCGAGTTTACCGAGCAGGATTCGCAAAATCATACATCGTCATTCGATTTTGCCGACGGCGCTCTTTTGTGGTCGCCCTTTTCGATGGATGTTCTTCGCGAGTTCAAAGACGATTTCGGACTCGATTTTTTTGTTCCCGTCGTAAAAAACGATGTTCCGCTGTCCGACAGCTCATCGCTTTTGCTCGCCGCGTCGAAGTATGACGTGCCGTCGACCGAGCGGGAAGGGGCGACTATCTCATTCAGCGTGCTCGACGGAAAAATGCAGACGGCCGATTATTATGCGGGCGGCAAAGCGTATGCGAGAGCTGTCTTCGAAAACGGTTTTCCGAAAACGCGTTCCGTCGACAACGACGGCGACGGTGTTTTCGAAACCGTCGAAGTTTTCGGAAGAGATATCGAAAATGCGATGCACCTTTCTTCTGAAGAGCGTCTTCGCGTTTCGAAAAACATACTCGGCTCTCCGAAAGACGAAGACGTCTATATCAAAGCGATCCGAATCGACAGAGACGGAGACGCTTCCGCGGATTTTATCGAAGAATACGCAGCCGACGGTGCGAAAACCGTTTCGTGGGATACCGACGGCGACGGTTTATGGGACGTGCGCTACGAGCGTATGGCGCAAAAGGCCGGAAAAGCGACGGTTGAAAAGGCTTCGTTTTATCTCTTTCCCGAAAGACGTCTCGTCTTTGTCGGAAGCGAAAACGGTGTGCCGGTAAAAGTCGTTTCGGGCGGTATCGATTATAATGTCCGAAAAGGAAAGCGCGCTTCTTTGTATTGGATAGGAGAAGCCGGAACGGTCGAAGACGAAGCGCGTGCCGTCTCCGCGCTTGCATCCGTTTCCGAAGAGGGAAAAGTGACACCCGTTCAAGGTGCTTCGCGCCTTATGCTTGCAGTCCGTATCGGAGGCGTGACCTATGCCGCCCTCGTGCCGGATGTTCCGAAAGAGACTTCCTCCGAAACGGCGGGAGACCTTCCGAAAGCGGCTCTGACTTCTCAAACGGCGGACGAAACGGGAAATGCGGGAGCCGTAAGCGAAGTGCAAAACGGAGTGCGGGGTAATTGAGGTTTTCATGCGTGTAATAAAATTAATAAAATATATTTCAGTTGTCGTCGTTTTATCGTTTGCGGTTTTGTCGTGTAAATCGCTCGGCGAGCCGAAATCGGTGTATGAGCGCTTAAACTACACGGAAAAAGACGTGTACGAAAACGAAAAAAAACGCATCGCCGATCTTGTTAAAACGGAGCCGGTAAACGCGCTCTGGCATGCCGAGCTTCTCGGAGATGCCAATACGATTTCTCTGTGCCGGACGGCGGTCGCTCAAAAATACGACGAAGCGATAGGGACAAAAGATTACCTATCCGCTTTGAAATATTACCGCTCGCTTTCCGCAGTCGGTGCGGTATCCGTTTTGCGCGGCAGCATGAGCGAAAATGAATTGAGCGCATTGTGTGCATCCGGCGTTCCAGGTCTTTCGGTCGATGAGCGCTGTCTTCCGAAAACGATCGCCGACTGCATCGATGCGACGGTGACGGTGTGGATCGACCGCGGTATATCGATCAAAGACGGAGCGGGGTACGCCGACCGCGTTATCGGTTCGGGTTTTTTTATCTCCAAAAACGGCTATATCGTGACGAACCATCACGTCATCGAAGATACGGTAAATCCGAAAAACGAAAAGTATTCGCGCCTTTACATCAAGCTCGCTTCCGATCCCGACACGCGCATTCCCGCAAAAGTCGTCGGCTACGATGCGGTGCTCGACCTGGCGCTGCTGAAAGCGGAAGTGGATGCGCCCTTCGTTTTTGCCCTCGGTTCAAGCGCGGAATTGGGAATCGGCGACAGAGTGTCCGCGATCGGTACTCCGCTCGGACTCGGCGGCACGCTTACGCAGGGCATCGTGTCGAACATCGAGCGAAAGCTCTTTACGACGGGAAGCGTTTTTCAAATAGACGCCGCGGTGAACTCCGGGAATTCCGGCGGCCCCCTCATAGACTCTCAAATGCGCGTGCAGGCGATCGTGTTCGCGGGCATCGTACAGTACCAGGGCTTGAACTTTGCGATTCCCGTCGAATATCTGCGGCAGGATTTGCCGATGCTTTTCCGCGGCGGAAAACGCGAACATCCGTGGATGTGCGCGTACGGGCACACGAAAAAGACGAACGACGGAAAACAGAATATCGGGCTTGAAGTGCAATACCTTATGCCCGGCGGCAGCATGTACCGTGCGGAATTCGCTGCAGGGGACGTCGTCACGTCTGCCGGCGGAAAAACGGTCGATTCGATCGAAGCGATGCAGGATATCCTCCGCTCGCATATCCCCGATACGATCGTAAAATGCACGTACGTGCGCGGAGATGCTTCGGGCGAAAAATACGTCTATCTTGCGCCCCGTCCCGACAACCCGGGCTACGAAATATACAAAAGCGATTTGATTTCTGGTTCGTTCGTTCCGATTTTCGGCATGAAGCTCGCTTCTTCTTCGACCGTAAATCACCGCTCGTATACCGTCGTCGACGTACTCAAAGGCGGCATCGCCGACGAATCGGGTTTTTCGGAAAACGATCCGGTGAGCGTTTCGCGTGTCGTATTTGCGGACGATAACGATGCCGTGCACGTTTCGTTGTATACGCGCAGAAGGAAAAAAGGTTTTCTCGACATCGCGATGGGATTGACGGCTCCTCTCGACAGTCCTTATTATTTTTAACAATTTCGGATACGGCTATGGATTTAAACTACAAACGCAATTTTTGCATTACGGCTCATATCGACCACGGAAAGTCGACACTTTCCGACCGCCTCATTCAAAAGGGAAAAATCATCGACGAGCGGAAGATGAAAGACCAGCTCCTCGATACGATGGATATCGAACGGGAGAGAGGCATTACGATAAAAAGTCAAGCGGTGACGATTCCGTATACGGCAAAAGACGGAGTCGATTACGAACTCAATTTCGTCGATACGCCCGGCCACGTCGATTTTTCCTATGAAGTGTCCCGCGCCATCGCTTCGTGCGAAGGCGCCCTGCTGTTGATCGATGCGACGCAGGGTGTCGAATCGCAGACGGTGAGCAATATGTATATGGCGGTCGAACACGATCTCGTGATCATTCCGGTCATCAATAAAATCGATTTGGCGTCGGCCGACGTCGAAGGAACGAAAGCGCAGATCACCAAAGAGCTCGGTCTCGACGGAGATGAAGCCGTCCTCGTGTCGGCAAAGACCGGCGTCGGAGTCGACGAACTTATGGAAGCGATTGTCGCCCGCCTTCCGCCGCCCAAGGGATCGCCCGACGGAAAACTCTGTGCGCTCATTTTCGACTGCAATTACAACGAATACCGCGGCGTCGTCGTCCACGTGCGCATCATCGACGGAAGGGTAAAAAAGGACGATGTGATCCGCATGATGGCGGGTTCCGCCGATTACAAAGTCGAACAGGTCGGCATATTTAAAATCGATTTTGAAGAAACCGATTGCCTCGAAGCGGGCGACGTCGGCTATATCATCGCGGGGATAAAAACCGTAAGCGACGTGCGCGTCGGAGACACGATTACGAATGCGGCCGATCCCGTCGAAAAAGCGATGCCCGGTTTTAAAGACGTAAAGCCCGTCGTCTACTCTTCCATCTATCCGATGGATTCGAACGAATACGAAGAGTTGAAAAACGCGCTCGAAAAATTAAAGCTCAACGATGCGAGTTTGATTTACGAAAAGGATAATTCGCTCGCGCTCGGAAACGGTTTCCGTTGCGGCTTTTTGGGGCTGCTGCATCTCGAAGTCGTACAGGAGCGGCTCGAGCGCGATTACGATCAGTCGGTTATCTTTACCGCCCCTTCGGTGCGCTACAAACTCGTTTTGACCGACGGCAAAGAAACGTACATCGATAATCCGTCGGAGTATCCTTCAGGCCGCATCAGAGAAGCCGAAGAGCCGTACATCAAAGCGTCGATCATCACGCCTTCTCAGTACCTCGGCTCTCTCATGGAACTGTGCAAACAAAAACGGGGCGAGCAGACGAATATGATGTATCTCGATGAAAAGAGAGTCGAGCTCGTTTACGAAATGCCGCTTGCCGAAGTGCTCTTCGATTTTTACGACAAACTCAAAAGCTACAGTCGCGGCTACGCTTCTTTCGATTACGAACTCATCGGCTACCGGCCGACGAAACTTGCCAAAGTCGATTTTTTGGTAAACGGCAAACCAGTCGATGCGCTTTCCCAGCTGACCTTTGAAGGAAATGCGACCGAGCGTGCGCGGAGCGTATGCGAACGGCTCAAAGGCGAGATAAGCCGCGAACAGTTTAAGATCGCGATCCAAGGCGCCATCGGCGGACAGATCATCGCGCGGGAAACGGTGAGCCCCGTCCGCAAAGACGTGCTTGCAAAGTGTTACGGCGGCGACATCACGCGGAAGCGTAAGCTCCTCGAAAAACAAAAAGAAGGAAAAAAGCGCATGAAGATGGTCGGAAACGTCGCGATCCCGCAGTCGGCCTTTCTCGCCGTTCTCAAAGAAGGTGAAGAAAAATAATAGGGTGAATGGCGATTTGAGAAGAAGCCAAACGCCGCTTCATCTTCAGACTTTGATAAAACGTATACAATTTATTGACAATACGTATTACACGTATTATAATTATAAACGTGAAAGACAAAGACCTTTTAAAATTATTATTAAAAGACGGCTGGGAATTAGTGTCGGTGAAAGGCAGCCATCATAAAATCACGAAAAACGGAAAAATCGAAATAATTCCCGTACACGGCAAAGATATGAAAACCGGCCTTTTAGCGGCTATTCTGAAACGAACCGAACTGGAGGTAAAAAAATGAAAGTTATATATCCTGCAATTTTTCATAGTGAAGACGGCGGTTTCTGGGTTGAGTTTCCCGATTTGCCCGGATGTTCTACGCAGGGCGATACGGAAGCCGAAACGTATGCAAACGCGGTTGAAGCGATGGAGCTTTTTTTACAAGACGATTATACGGTCGATACCTTGCCTAAGGCGTCGTCCGCAAATAAAATTAAAACGGATAAAAAAAGTTTTATGTCTTTTGTATGCGGCGAATTTAAAGTAAATGAAAAGGCAATAAAAAAGACATTGACAATTCCGGCATGGCTTAATATTCAGGCGGAAAAAGCGGGAGTCAATTTTAGTAAAACATTACAAGACGCATTGTGTGAAAAATTAAATCTTGTAATATAGAGTAGCTTTCTACATCGCCTGATGTAGGACGACGATAACGCGCGCTTTTCGGTTTCGGATATTGCCGGAAACGCAGTTACCCGCGCTCTTTTAATTTTTTTCCAAAATCGATTTTCCGACTGCAATGTCTTTAATAAAAAAATCGATTTCCGTTCTGACGCGCTTTAAAAACGACAGGTCGAGAGAAGCTTTTAAGCCGTCGGGAAAATGCAGGTACAGGTATTCACGGGAGGCGAGCAGCTTTTCGATTTCGGCGCTGCGCTCATTTTCGCTCATATTTTGCCCCGACGATAGAATGTTTTTTAAGCGCTCGAGCGCGCGCTCTTCTTTTTCGTAAAAATTTCGGACGGAGAGCGCTTTTCGTTCTGAGAACGCTGTCCGTTCGGCAATGGTTTTTTCCGCATGTGCCGCTTTCCCGTCCGCATCCTTTCGAACGATATCCGTTTCCGTACCGGCCGTATTACCGCTTTCCCGAATCAATTCGTCCGCATCCTTTTTCGGGATTCCCAAGTCGATGCCCGTCGTTCCCGCATCGAAGAGATTCGGCGATTCGGAAAAATAAGCGCGGAAGGTTTGGGCGTACGAGAAGAGGGCTGGGGAAGTAAAAAACGGGGTACCGTCTTTTCCGATAATTTTTTGCATGAAGGAAGCGAATGCCGCATCGTAATTTGCCGCAGGCGCGGTTTTGAAACTCGCTGCAAGGCGCGACGTATGAGCTTCCGCTCCGCGCGCGTGCGTCGTACCTGCGCGGTATGAAAAATCGAGTCCCGTAACGAAGACGGGAACGCGATCGGTTTTTCGAAGCATAAGCGCTATCTTTGTCGCGGTGAGTCCCACCGAACCGAGAGGCGGCATAACGGGAGGGATAATGTTCCTTGCGGCAAGAGAATCGAAAAAGACCGTGTCGTCATAGTGCGGCGAAAAATAGCAGATATCGGCGCCGCACAGGTCGAAAAGTTTCGGCCACGACGTAATGCCTGCAAATACGCGAAAGCGCTTTCCGTTTGCGCCTAAAAAAAACGGTGCGATGACGGACTGCGATTCTTCGCACACAACTGCGTCCGGCTCCATGCCGAGACGAAGGAGCGGGGCAAGGGCTGCATCGGCTGCGATGATGTAAAATGCGCTTTGCACGTTTCGAATGCTTCGTGCGGTTTTTTCCATGCTTTCGCCCGCACCGAAAACGATGATCGGTTTTTCGATCGACTGTGCAAGGCTTTCGATCGGGACGGAGCGGCTTAAATGTGCGAGATTACGGAAAAGATTTCTCGAAAAGCGGCGTCCGAATTTGATGAGCGTGATACGGTTTTTCCAAAAACGCATCACGGCATTTTCCGCCGCTTCCGTAAGCGCCGCATAGTGCTGCGGAAAAAACTGCGTCCCTGCCGAAAAGTCCGCGCGCAAAACGCGGCGGAAAGTTCCTGCAGGGGGAAGAAGCGTTCCGCTTTTTGTTTCGGCGCGGCGCTTTGTGAGCATAAACGGGAGATTCGGCAATTCGTTCGGCGAAAGCATCGCAAAACGGGCAAGCCCGAGCGGGATGTGTTTTATCGAAAAATCGTACAACGCCGCGTCGAATTCGCAGCCGAGTACAAAACAATTTTCGGGAAGCGAGGCGCACAATTCGGCAAGGCATAAACACAGAACGGGGGAACAGGCGAGCACGAGGGTGCCCGGTGCAACGGATTTCGACAGAACTGCGCTTCTGACCGCTTTTTCAGGCGCGTATTTTGAATAGAGGTATCTGCCCTTATACAAAACGGAAAGGCCGCCTTCCGTCCGCACCGGTCGGGGATTTCCGTCATCGTTTTCGATCACCGCTTCTCCGTTTTTAATCAACATACCCCCTCGGATTTTATATATCGGATTGTATGACATTTTTTATTTTAGAACAAGACATCGTATTTATGTAAATGCGGCTTGATTAAAATAAAAAAAACGCCGATACTGCGCGTATGTCGTATTCCTTGTATTGTGCCGTCGAAATAATTATGTTTGTCACAGGATTGATTTGTTTTTTCGCTTTGTATTTTATTCCCGCAGGATACGGAAAGCTCATCGATAAAAAATGGGGATTCGCTTTTAACAATAAAATCGCATGGATACTTATGGAGTGTCCGACACTCATCGTTATGATCTATTTGCTTTGCGCGCTCAACTATGAACACAGGCCGGTACGCGTACTGCTGGCGTTTTTTTTTATCGCTCACTATATACAGCGTACCTTTGTTTTTCCGTTTTTATTAAAAGGTAAAAGCAAAATGCCGCTTACAATCGTGCTTATGGGCATGATCTTCAACACCATAAACGCACTTTTAATCGGCTTGTGGATTTTTTATTTTTCTCCTGCCGAAATGTACGAGCGCAGCTGGCTTTTCGATCCGCGTTTTATTGTCGGGACGATTTTATTTTTTGCAGGCATGCTTATCAATATACGCTCCGACGCCTATATCCGCTCTCTGCGTCCGGCCGGCGACAGTAAGCATTATTATCCGTCCCGTGGAATGTACCGCTATATTACGAGCGCAAACTATTTCGGCGAACTCGTAGAATGGCTCGGCTTTGCCGTTTTGACGTGGTCGCTTCCGGGCTTTTTATTTGTGTTTTGGACTGCGTGCAATTTGGTGCCGAGAGCCGATGCGATTTATAAAAAATATGCCGAAATCTTTCCTGACGAAACGGCGCGATATAAGCCCAAGCGCATAATTCCGTTTTTATATTGATTTACAGCAGGGAATACGACTCACCCTTTGTCGACGACGGCGATTGTTTTGGGTATGCTTTTACTTTTCGTAGGCCAATATGTCGCGGCCGTCTTCGGCCGAATAGGATTCGGTTTCATTCTCACCGTGATCGTCATACCGAAGCTGTGCATAAAACGGAATGTGCTTTGCAAGTTCGCCAAAATTCCACGGCGGAGCGCTGCAGCATTCGGGGCACCAATGTCCCGTTTTTAGAACCAAGTACGGGCTTGCCGTAAAGCGGTGGCCGTTATGGCACTGCCATTGCAAATGGCTGTACATATCGCCCTTCGTCATCGTTTTGCTTACGCACTTTCCGCCGCGGAAAGATGCCGCCTGTTTTACGTCTTCAATACCGAGTTCTTCGATCTTTTTCGTTTCATCGTAGCCGTGATTTAAAAGCAAACCGTTTTGTTCGATTAAAGATTCATCCTGTAATTTTTCGTAATCCAAAAAAGCGCCCGTTTCCTGATTTTGATTTTTACACAATAAAGGAAATTTTTCCCAGCTGCGCGGAAGCGCGCGGTACGCTTCGAGCGAACCGAAAAAAGCGTTGATCCGTTTTGTAAGATTGTGCGAAACCCAAAAGGCAGGCGCATTGTTCGTGCGCAAAAGCGGCATTATCGCAAAACGTCGTACGAAACGCGGAAAGGGTTTTCCCAATTTAAAATACCATAATTTTTTTTCGAGTCGTGAAAAGAATTCTTCAAAACTTTCGTGCTGAAAATCGAGGTATTCGTTCAATACGTGCGAATCGGAAAACCACATACAGTGAAAGTTGCGCGTTGCGTTCCATTCGGGCTTGAAGATTTCGGTGCAGCTTCGTCCCATCATCTTAAAGCCGCGGTCGAGTGTTTCAAAACCCGTAACGCGGGAAGCCTTTCCGTTTCCGATGTTGTATACTTTTTTCCAAAAATCGGCGCCGAGCGTTCCATCCGAATCTTTTTCGACAAGATTTTTCAAAAGCAAGCCGGAAGTTTTTGCTGTTGCCCATTCGATCGGCGTATTCCAGCACGTATGGAACATCAGCCCGTCGTGCATATTATTAAAAAGCACGCGGTCGTATAAAATGCCGCTTTGCCGCAGTGACACCCAGCACAAAGGAGAATCGATAACCGCGCGTTCGGCTTTTATCTTGCTTGCAGCGTACACGTCGAATGCGCTCGGCATGAGCGGGTCTCCGACACGTCCCCACGGGTGTTTGAACGTTCTGTTTCCGTATTCGGCAACCGTGCCGATGTAAACGAATTTTGTCTTTTGGATTTGGCCGTTCGCAGCTACGGCTTCGAGCAGATTTTCGGTGCCGAGAAGGTTGGTGCGGAACGTTTCGTCGGGGTTGTGATCGGCAGCAGGCGGAATGATCGCCGCACAGTGAAGCACATAGTCGGCGCCTTTTACGGCGGTAAGACAATCGTCGTAATTTTGTATGTCGCCGAATATGACTTCAATGAGTTTGTCTTTTTGAAGCTTTTTTGCCAAGCGTATATTCGCTTTTTTTGGACGTAAAAGAACGCGGCACAGGAATTTTCCCGTCCGCGCGATTTGCGTCAAAGCTTCCGCCCCCATCGTTCCGGATGCTCCGGTAATGAAGACCGTTTTCATTTTTCGTAAAATAAAATTGCGAACATCGCTGTCAGTTGTTCGACGCATTCATAAAATAATTGAAGTATACCGTAAAGAGATCGTTTTTCAGTTTCGGACTCGCCATGAGGTGCGAAGAAGCCGACGATTCGTCGCTGCTCGCAATCTGTCCCGCAAGCGAAGCCGCGTTTTCCGACGGCTCGTCTTTTACTTCGTTCGTATACTGCAGCACGAGCACGTTTTTCCCGTTGACGATAGGCGATGAGATTTCATTGGACTTTAAGGAAAATGCCGTCTGCAAAAAGTTTTTGTTCGTGTCGGCTCCCGAAAGCCCTTGAATGCTCGTATCTACGGAATTGGCAAACGAAACGCTTCCGTAGTTGAGCGGGAAAGGAGCGATCGCCGTGTTCGCTGCGTCGATTTTTTTTGCCGCTTCCTCGAATCCGCTGCTTGCGGCTTCCGCTGCAAAATTCTTTGCTATATCCGTATAATAATCTTCGATGTGCCCCGCTTCATTCGAGCGCAGATAGCTCCACACATCTTTTACGGTCTGTTCATTTGTAAAATCGGGATCGGAAGCGCTGCCGTCCGCGTGAAACACGGAAAAGCCGATATTCGTTTCGATGACAGCACTCGTCGCATCTTTTGCAAGGGAAACGACTTTTTCGACGTCGTCGGAATTTTTTATGATGCGTTCGATTTCATATCGATATGAATTTGTTAATTTTCCGTTCGCATCGCTGTAATTTTTCGTCGAATATTCGTTTACCGCGTCCGCAAATGTGATTTCGTTGTTTTTAAGGCGCTTCGCTACGGTTTCCGCTTTCGATTTTTCGCCGCACGTGATGATCGACATATCGTATTTAATAAATTTCTGCGCGTTTGCACGCCCGTATGCTTCTTTTTCGTTGTCGGGATAATCGTCGGTGCTGAAGGATACCATATCGAATCCCCGTTTTTCGGTGCCGAAATTTTCAAAAAAAGCGATTTCGTTTTCAGACGATTTTAATCCGTACAGCGCCATACCCGCAAACTGTTCGGAAGAACCGAATACGTCGTCGGTGTAGCGGCGCATCGTAAGTTCTTCGCGGATTTCCTTTTGTCTCCGTTCGATTTCGGATGCGGAG
This sequence comes from Treponema sp. SP13, assembly GCF_050938355.1. Classification (NCBI taxonomy): domain Bacteria; kingdom Pseudomonadati; phylum Spirochaetota; class Spirochaetia; order Treponematales; family Treponemataceae; genus Treponema; species Treponema sp. SP13. Next base: position 22,835 of record NZ_JADOVM010000004.1, on the reverse strand, counting down.
GTTTCTCTGTATTTTCGCTGAGAGTATTTGCCGTTTTCATCCGAAAAATACGGAAGCATTGCGCGGTTGACGGCGCTTTGCGGCACGGCATAGCCGCTCTCTGCTACCGCCTGCGTATATGCCATTTTTTGAACGACCGCGTTGAACGCATAATTGAAAATATAATAATTAGACTGCGGGTCGAGCTGTCTGCCCTGTCTTTGAAAAAGATCCGCATATTTCGAAACGTAGTCGGCAAAATCGGAACCCTGTTCGTATTTTATTTTTTTGCCGTCGTAGGATCCGAACGGCGGGAGCGTGTCCCGATTGCCTCGTCCGACCATGGCGGGAGCGAGGATAAACGCAAAAGCCGATACGGCCAAAACGATAATCAAGCCGGCGGTGTAAAAGCCCTTTTTCATGATAAAATCCTTATACCAATTCGTGTAAAATAGAAAATTATACAATTTTATCACGATATGGACGGAGTGTCAATTTATGCGCCGATTGTTATGCGCCGAGTGTCCGAAAGTATCGCCGAATGTGTCAAATATTATCGTCGGATGTCGGATATGCCGTCGGTTTTTGTTCGGCGTCTGGATTGCTTTCGCGTACGGTAATACGTATTTTTATCTCGATACAACATATCGTCGGCTCTGCCTATGAGAGATGCCGGATGCTCGTCGGCTGTCGTACACTTTGTATATCCGATGCTGAGCGTCAGCGCGTAGGGAAGAGCTCTTTCTTGCGATTTTTCCGCGATCATATTTCGGATGGTTTGCATGAACGATTCCGGATCCGGAATGTGCTGCGCTTCGGCGATTATGATAAATTCGTCGCCTCCCCAGCGCGCGATAAAACTGTGATACAGCCGTCCGATGTCCTGAAATGTTTCGGCGACGGTTTTGATTGCGTTATCGCCTTCCAAATGTCCGTACGTATCGTTGATGTGTTTGAAACTGTTTATATCGGTTATGAAAAAGTAAAGCGGGCGAAGCGCGGAAACCGACGGAAGCCTATTCAAAAGCCACTCGTCGGCGAGCCGCCTGTTGTTTAATCCGGTGAGCGCATCGCTGTAAATCTGCGATTCTTGGAGGTTTGCAAAGACGATAAAGATCGCAAACAGCATCGCCATTTCCAAAATAGGCAAGTCCGGGATTATAGCATCGATGACGCCGGCGATGAACGGACAAAACAAAAACGCGATGAGCATAAAGTATTCTTTTTTCTTTGCAGCGTTTTTTATCCGCTTCGAAGCGACGGCGGCATGAACGGATGCGAATCCAAGATAGAAAATATCGAGCACCAGCTGAATGTCGTAGAGCGGGCCGTGGACATAATTGCCTGCGGCACTGTAGTAAAAGAGCCATCCCGTAAACGGAGACGAAAGAGAGAGTAGGACGATGATGCACATCGGCACGGGGTACAGGCAGCGGAATACTTTCGACTGCCATAGGGGGGAGTGCAATTTCAATTCCGCGTATTGAAACCAAAAGAATGCGCACAAACTCAGTGCGATTATATTCATGCTGCTGAGCGGATAACCCCATACAGCGGGAAGGTAGCCGTAATTGCACCATACCCAAACGCCGTTCGTTATTAAAAAAATAGCGTATCCCGAGATGACGCCTTTAAAGGCGCGCATTTCCGATTCGCTTCCGACATCGCGAGTAAGTTTTGTTCCGATAACTACGGCAATGGCAAAGCAGATGACGGTGACGGAAAAATAAGCGACGACATACGTGAATATCACAGGAATTCTCTCCCCCTGTCATAAATCTTAGTGATACACAAGGAGTCTGTTCAAGTATAATATAAAACAAAAAAATGTACTATCTTTTTTTTACGATTTTCGATACAGTATCGGTATAGGATTTTCGAGGACGCATATGAGCGATTTTATAAAGACGGCATATCCGTATATACCCGGAATTCAAAAAGCGGCGATTTTGTTCGGAGAGTTGGGAATCGATGCGGGCGAAGCCGTTTTTCGGCATTTGCATCTGTCCGACCAAGAGCGGCGCTCGCTTACTTCCGCGATTCGAATGCTCGGCCGGTATAATCCCCGTGACGAACGGCAGGTGTTGCGCGAGCTTTCCGTTTTGCAGGAAGCGATCGACTACGGTACGGCAAAGGGAATCTTTGTTGTACCGAAAAAGCCTAAGGGGCAGGGAGATTCCGTCCGTAGTCCGGCCGATATTGCGCGTATGGCAAAAACGGAACCCGATACCGTCGCCCGCGTGTTGAAAAGCTGGCTTGAAACATAAATCCGGCGTGCGGCCCGCATTGTGCGTCGAACTTGCGCGACAGTTCATCTGCGGGTAGCGCATCGTTCAAAACAGTTTCAATCATTCGATAAAAAATCGAATGACCGAAACGCTTAAATGTCCGTCGTCTGGGTTTTGAATTTACCGACTTCGGTGACGAGCCCGTCAATGGACTCTTTGTTTTTTCCCGCGATTTCCAGCGATTCCTGTGTTGCGGAATTGATAAGATCGACTTGCGACTCGATCGAATCCATCGTCTTCCGTAAAACGCGGGTGAGTTCGTCAAGCTGCGTCGCCTGCGTCAAAATATTTTCGCTGCTCGCGAGCATTTCTGCGGAATTGTATTTTACGCCGCTTGTCGTCGTACCGATATTTTTTATCATATCGCGGATATTCGTGCTGTTTTCTTCCTGCTTGTCCATCACTTTGACGACGCTTTCGATCGCGTTGTGCACTTCGTTCGAATAGTTTGAAATATAATTGAATTTTTCGACCGCACCCGATGCGGACGATGCGAGCAGTTCGATTTCATCGATGATGTTTTTGAGCGTCGTTGTGATTTTTTTACCTTGCGCACTCGAGCTTTCCGCGAGCTTTCTGATTTCCGAAGCGACGACGGCGAAGCCCTTTCCCGCTTTGCCTGCGTGCGCCGCTTCGATGGCGGCGTTCATCGCCAAAAGATTTGTCTGGTTTGCGATGTTTTGAATGACGGCGCTCGCTTCGATCAAACTGCCCGACGCTTCGGAGATTCGCTGTGATATGTTGTTCGCCTGCGTCAGCGTTTCGCGCCCGGAGTCCGTCGCCGAAGCGAGGTTTTGCATGGTGTCCTGTGCATCCTTTATGTTTTCTTCGACGGAGCTTACGAACTTCGTTATACCGTCGAGCGACGACGTCGAGTTTTGAACAACGCTCAGCTGCCGGTCGATGTCTTCGTGCAATGCGCGGATCGCTTTGATAACTTCTTCGATTGCGGATGCGGTTTCCGAAACGCTTTTTTCCTGTTCCGTAAAATGCCCCCGCAGTTCGTCGATACTGTCCGTAATCGCTTTTACGAATTCGCTTACGGATACCATATTGCTTTCGAGATCGGATCCGACGGTTTTCATTTCGAATGAACCGGTACTGACGTTTTTGATCGCATTCCGCAGTTTTGAGATCGTTTCGTTAAAGTAAGTCGACAGAATACCCGTTTCGTCTTTGCCGACGACCGGCAGTTTGATGGTGAGATCGCCTTCGCCTTGCGAAATATTGTGCAGCGCGTCGATCATCAAATTGAGCGGTTTGACGATACGGCGCGCGATAAAAAATCCGATGATAATTGCGACGACGAGCTGCAATGCGGCGATGAGGATAAATGTTCGGATAAGCGTCGTTATATTTTCTGCGACGAATTCCGAAACGGGCGCCATGAGCAGCAGCGTCCAACCGGAGTAGCGCATGGAAGATGTTGCCGCAATATACCGCGTATTATTTATTTTTGAAATACTCACTTTCGATTTTCCCGAACTCAACGCGTTCCGCAGAAAACCTTGAAATTCTTTGCTTTCGCTTTCGAATACTTCGGTAAAGATATTTTTATACAGTATTTCCGGCTGACGGGTTCCGAGTACGATGCCGTCGGGACTGATCAGATATGCGGCTCCCGTTTTTCCCACGGTCATATCGCTTACGAGATTCGACAGCGAACCGCCCAAAAGCGTTGCGCTGATAACACCGGTAATCTTACCCTGAAGATCGCGCAAGGGAATCGCGATCGTGGACACGTACATCCGTTCCGTAGCGGAAAAAACCGGCTCCGTGATGGCGTACTTACCCGTCATCGCTCGTTGAAACCAGTCTTCCCGCGAAACGTTTTCGGTTTTATTGTCGGTGCGGTAGAGAATGCCGTTTTTTCCGCCGATACCGAAATTGAGCCAGCCGCGCTGACGCTGCAGTTGAATTTCATTTTTTAATAATTCTATTTTGGCCCGGTACGACAGTGTATCCTCTTGGATATCGGGGATATTCGAAAACGCTTCCAATTTTTCGAACATCGCCTTTGAGCGTTCGTCGAGCGCTTTTGAAGAGCTGAATACCAGTTCGTTGAGAAAGTATCGCGTATTGCGTACGAGGGAAAAAGAGGCGAGCGTTATCGATACGATACACGAAATGAGCACGATCGAAAGAGAAAAAAACGCAAACGCCGTTATCATTTTATTTTTTATCGAAAATATTTTATGCTTTTTTCCGTCTGAAAAAACGTATTTCATACCCCTTCCTTGAAATGCTGCATTGCAGAAAATATCAATTTTCGAAAATGCCGCAGCCGTGCGCGTTCGCGCACATATAATATATGAGCGAGTTTTCGAAAGAAAACTCGAAGTTAAAAGAGCCGCACAATTTAAGCGGTTCTTTTATATCTTCCTCGGATTTATTTAGCGAGCGACTCGTCGGAATTTTTAACAAAATTATTCAGCACGCCCTGTATATTCTTTCCGGATGCGGCATTTTTCAGCGCCGTATTCCAATAGCCGCGCATATCCGCAAAGCCTGTGATATTGTTATAGTACTGACCGAAGAATTTCTGCAGCACCGAATTATACAAGATTTCGGGATCATCGGTTTCGATGTCGATTTTCGACGTCACGGGAAAACCGCCGGTTGCATCTACGAGCTTGGGCGCCCATACTTCATCCGTCGCCATAAAGTGCAAAAATTTTTTTGCAGCCTGTATTTTATTTTGTTTTTTGTTATTGAAAATACAGGCGCCGCCGACGATGAATTCGAGGGACGGAGCGCCCGAATCGTTGGGGAAAGGCATATAAATCGGTGTAAAATCTCTGCCGCGATATTTGCGCTTTCCGTCATACATTTTGTTCAGCTGCGGTGAATAGAGGATCGTGTGGGCAGCGTCGGATGCCGCGAACATGCCGATAGCGTCGTTCGACGTGAGATTCGCGCCGTCAAGCAGCAAGCCTTCTTTTATCGCATTCATCGTCCACGCTACATTCCTTACCGCTTGCGGTGTGTTGAACGTATAGCGCGAATAATCGTTGTTCAAAAGCGATACGTTACCGAAGAGATTAACTAAAAATGCACGAGTGCCCTGATCACCGCCCTGCGTTTTATAGTAGAATACGCCGGGTGTTTTGCCTTTCGGCAGTTTCGCTTTGAGCGCACGCAAAAGATTTTCATACTCTGCGACAGTCCACTGGCGGTCGCGCCGCGTGTACGGCAAAAGCGAAAGAAGCCCCAAGTCGTTGAGCATCTCTTTGTTGAACGCCATCGCAAAAGGACCCGCATGCATCGGATACATATAGGTGCGCAAATCTTTACCTGCGGAAACCGCAAGCATACCCGTCATGATATACGGTTTTTCCGTTGCGAGTACGTCATCGAGCGGTTCGAGCAAACCTTTGTCCGCCCATGCGATGATGCGGCCGGGTGCGTCGTATACGATATCGGGAGCTTTGCCGGAAGAGATCGCCTGTTCGATTTTATCCGCACCGTCGGCATAACTGAGCGATGTAAAGCGCACGTTGATCGATGGATTTTCTTTTTCGAAAGCCGCAATAAGCTCTTTTTCAAAATCGCCTTGAACTCCCGTTTCCGAAGTAAAGTTGGGAAACGACCAAAAGTCGATATCCGCCGAAACGGAATCGGTTTTTTGATTCATACAGCCCGCTAAAAGCGATACGCATATAACGGCTGCAATATTTTTCAGCAGAAGTCCCCACCGGCTATTGTTCATAAACCCTCCCTTAAAAACTTTTGTACGTATACAAGTCTTTTGCAAACATCCGCGCAAACTCGAGATAAAGAATGACGGCGATATTTCAGACACCGCTTTTTATCATATCTCCTGATTCGCGCAATATTTTTTGCTTATAGTATTTGCGTATGAATATCGATAATAGTACCGACTAAAGAAGCTCGTGTCAATCTTTTATATCGGCAGGTTATCATAGTCGTAAAAATAAGGAATTAGCAGTCGGGCAAGGCGGATTTGAACCGCCGACCTCTTGGTCCCGAACCAAGCGCGCTACCAACTGCGCTATTGCCCGTTCGTCGGTTATTCCGGCGTGAAAAAAATAGGGCTGTTCAAAAACTTCAGTTTCTGAACAGCTTCCTTGATTTTAGGTGCGATGTTTAAAATTAAGTCATTACAATACACAGACTTAATTTTAAACTTGATAGGCTGTCGAAAAAGTAATCGACTTTTGAAACAGCCCTTGTTACGGGAGCGACGGGGCTCGAACCCGTGGTCTCCGGCGTGACAGGCCAGCGCGATAACCAGCTTCGCTACGCCCCCGTGATTTTTATACTATAGCATAATTTTATTTTTTATGTCAAGTGTCGTAAAAACATATAACCGATTTAAAAAACCTTGTAAAAGAAATCGTAGTAACGTAAATCTCTGAACGGTCTCTAAAACGGGAGAATCTTTAAAAAGATATTTCAAATCGGCGTATTTGTTTTAGTTGCTAAACTATATTGACAAAAGGCTGCGGCGGGTGTATATTTATTTTAGCGGCTAAAATATACTGACGGAAGGTCATAAAAACGGACGGCACGATGCACGACATACAAAGCTTTATGAAGCTTACGGCGAAGATTCAATACCGGATCAATGCCAACGATAAAAAACCGAAGCGCTTCGGCACCGCTCACCTGCTTTATCAGAGCGAAATACATTTTATAGAGGCGATAGGTTTATCGGACGGATACAGCGCATCCGAGCTTTCGGAAAAACTCGGCATTACAAACGGTGCGGTAACACAGGTTTCCGATAAATTGCTGAAAAAAAAATTGATACGAAAATATAAAAAAGAGGGGAATAAAAAAGCCGTCTATATTACATTGACAAAAGAAGGAGTGCGTGCGTATAAAAACCACGAAAAATTCCACGACGGTTTTAATAAAAAAATTACGGCGTATTTAAGTTCGCTTTCGAAAAAAGAATTTTCGGCGATAGCACGCTTAGCGGAATTGGTAAACGAAAACATACCCGATTTCGATACAACGGAGGATATCGTATGAAAGCCGTCGTAATCGTATTCAGTCCTGCGGGACATACGCTCGCCGCCGCACGGATGATTGAAAAAAGTATTGAAGCGAGGGGAGGCGAAACCGACATCGTCAACTTGACAAAAGACGATACTCTGTTGTTCTCTCCGGTCGGAAGCGAAAATCTCGCGGCGAAAATGGGCGAGTTCGACGCTCTTTTTGTCGGCGCTCCGGTATATGCCGGTCACGCGGAACACACGGTATTGCGTACGATCGCGATGCTCCCGCCTCCGGACGAAAGAAGATCAAAGATTGCCGTGCCGTTTATAAGCTACGGAGGAGCGCATTCGTTTGTCGCGTTGGAAGAGATGGGACGCGCATTGAAACGAAAAAAATACGTGCCGGTTTTGGGCATAAAAATCGCTTCGTTTCATACACTGAGCAGAAGTTTTCGCACAAAGATATTGGAAGACCGGCCGGGCGAGACGGAGCGTTGTGTAATAGACGACGCCGTAAGCAAAGTCGTCGATCTGTGTGCCGACCCGAAATCGATACGGGACGGCAGCGTGTCTTTTGCATATACTAAAATGCCCATGCGTTTTATATTAAAAATACTTTCACAGGAAAGAATTCATGCGAAATTCAAAACCGTGTCGATCGTATACGAAAAGTGCCGCGTATGTAAAAGATGTATAGAGGTGTGTCCCGTCAATAATTTTGTTTTTACGGACGGTATCGTGTCGGTGAAAAATCAAAAAAATTGTATTCTGTGCGGGGAGTGTTTTTACAACTGCGCAAGCGATGCGATCGTTTTCGACTACCGTAAACTTGCAAAAAAGCGATTGGGTGACGGCGAGGTCGTTTTGGAAAGTCCGCTCTCGGCCGTATATCCTGACGAATACGGTTATATACGGGAAAAATAGGAGGTTTGAATTATGAATGAAATTTGCATTGTGTACGATTCTCCGCACAAGGGAAATACGGAAAAGCTGCTTTTGAAAATCAAAGAAAAATATGCGGATACGGCTCTTGTTAAAGCGGCCGATTGCACTCCGGAATTTTTTTCCCGCTATGACGTACTGGGATTTGCATCGGGAATTTATTACGGAAAGTTTTCTCCGTCCGTTTCGGCCGTGTTCGAACAGGCGATTAAAAGCGATGTAAAAAAATTGTTTTTTATCTATACGTCGGGAGCGGGCAGGTCAGGGTATGAAAATGCACTTCGGGCTAAAACGGAGAAAAGCGGCAAAATCTGCTTGGGTATATTTTCCTGCAAAGGTTTCGATACCTACGGTCCTTTTAAGCTTATCGGCGGATTGAATAAGGGCAGGCCGAACGAAGACGATTTCAGAGACGCGATTGCATTTTTCGAAAACGATATTTTAGCGATTTAAATTATTAAAATATCAAGTTTTTCCGAAATTTATTGAAGCAGGGAAGTCGTTTTTCTGATTTTGAGTGTGCCGCCGATTTTAATTTTCGAATAACTCTTAAATCGGTTAAAAATTATTTGAGCTCTTCACATTCGACGGCGGTAAACCTTTTGTGGGCTTTAGAGCGTATGAATACGGTTTGTGTTGAGCATAAAAGCGAGCCGATAAAGGATATACAGGAAGCGCTTTTGAGCGACGATGATCAACAGTCTGTCACGTGCTCCGGAGCGGCGAAAACACGTGTCGAATTCCGCGTCCCTTGAGCGCGCGTACCGTGAGGGCGGCGATTGCCGAACGACGTGGTGATTTTAATATGTTAAACGATTGACATATACGGGTTTTGTGCTATACTCGTTTATACGTATGCGCGTACTTTTGATTTCCGACGTTCACAGCAATTTCGAAGCCCTTTCGGCCGTTTTATCTGCAGAAGCGGGTTTTGATTGGGTTTGGTGCGCAGGAGATTTTGTCGACTACGGCATTTCACCGAAGCCCGTTATCGATTGGTTTCGTAATCATAGAGCGGAGAGCCGCCTTGTCAAAGGCAATCATGATGAGCATTTGGTAAATGTATGGAAATCGGGAGTATCGAAAACTATTGCTCCGATGCAGTTTAAATGGGTTCATCAAAATTGTCTGCAGCTTGATGCCGCCCGTGTGTCTTTTTTAGATTCGCTCCCTGAGATTATTTCGTTTGAACAAGATGGTCGGTATTATCTTATGGCGCATCGTTTCGATAAAACCGTTCCGTATCGCGATATAAACAGTATCGAAGAGTTCGATGCATTTTGGAATGCAAATACACCGGAGTCTTATCATAATGCGTTTGAACGCCGCATTATTGTCGGGCATACGCATCGTCAATGCGCCCATTACCTGTACGGAAACAGGATGTGGATAAATCCGGGAAGCATATCCTATCGCCGTCCCGACGAACACGATAAAAGTGCGCAGTATGCCGTTATAGAAGACGGTACGATTATTTTCAAAAGAATACCCTATGATCGCAGCATACAGTTTGCTGCTGCTGAACAATACGGGAAAAATAAATCGATGATGGAAACGGAAGTGCAGGATTTTTATTTCTTTTTCGGAGATGCAAAAACGACGCGGGATCCGCTTCCGACAGGAGCTGTATGAAATCCTACAGACGGCTGCATTTTGACGGTATTGAAAATTTTCGTGATCTCGGCGGCTGGGAATGCAGCGGCGGCGGGATGACAAAGTACGGGGTATTTTACCGTTCGACGGAACTCGCAAAAGCAACGAAAGCCGACTTGAAGCGTATTGAAGATTTGGGAATACGGACAATCCTTGACTTGCGGCACCCGGCGGAAACGTCGGCACGACCCGATTGCCGACCGAGATCCTGTGTTTATAAAAACATATCGGTGCAGGGGTCAATTCGGCCGCATGAGCTCAATGTACACGGAGATGTGTATATGACGCATACGCTGCACCGTATGTATCGACAGCTTCTCACGGTGAGCGGTGATGAATTCCGCAAAGTGCTGTTTTTTTTGGCGGATGCCGAAGGGCCGGTGGTGTTTCATTGCGTTGCGGGAAAGGATCGCACGGGACTTACCGCGATGTTTTTATATACGATTGCAGGAGTCGATGAAAAGGATATCGTCGCGGACTACGAAGTGAGCCACACGTATATCAAAGGCTTTATGACCGACGTTTCCGGTTCTCACTATATGAATATGGAAAAGCTGCTCGCTTTTTTGCATAAAGCTTACGGCGGTGCCTCGCAGTACCTCGATGCGATCGGCGTAACTGAGGAAGTGCGCCGAAAAATTTACAAAAAATTTGTTATGAATTAATTGTAATGCGATTCGGTTTATATGCCGGATCGAACAGATAAATCTGTTTTTATAGAGGGAGCCGTAGGTTCTCATTTCTTAATAAAGATTTTTTGGAGGACAGCTTTATGAAAAGATGGATAGCGGTTTTGCTTGCCGGCAGTGTGGCGGTATCCGCCGTTTCGGCACTGGGACAAACCGACGGTGCGCAACGCAAGCAGGACTTTGTCAAAGTATGGGTAAGCAGCGGTGCCGAAGACGGTGTGTATCGAAAGCTTTTTGATACTATCAGAACGACTTCGGGCATTACGATTAAAGACGAATATTACCCGAAAGACGAACTTGACGGAAAGCTGCAAGTAGCTCCTGTTGTCGGAGACGCCCCGGATATGATTATCGTCGATTATTTGCAAATGCCCGCGTATTATGAAGCGGGACTCATAGAAGCGCTCGATACATATATGCCCGCATCTTTAAAAAGCGATTTGATTCCATCCGTCGTTGCCGAGTCTTCGTATCGCGGCAAGCTTATTTCGACGGCACAATTCGACGCCGGTATGGGGCTGTGGGCAAATAAAGCGATGCTCCAAAAGGCGGGGGTACGCATTCCGGTAAGTTATAAAGAGGCATGGTCGAAAGCGGAATTTGAAGATGTACTCAAAAAACTCAAATTGAGCGGGGTTCCGTATCCGATTTATATACGCCAAAATAAACCGTCGACGCTCTATTTTACGTATATGCCCATCCTTGCAAGTTTCGGCGGCGATTATATCGACAGGAAAACGTTTCATGCAAAAGGAGTGCTCGACGGCGCGAATACGGTAGCCGCTTACGATTATCTCTCGTGGCTTTTAAAGCAGGGATATCTCAACGGCCGATGTGATTACGAAGATGCATTTTACGGTAAAAAAGAGAGCGCGCTTGCACTCATCGGTCATTGGAAATATACCGATCATGTAAAAAATCTCGGAGACGATGCGATAATCATTCCGACGCCGAATTTCGGAAAAGGCGTGTTTACGTGTTCCGGTTCAACCGTATGGGCTATGACGACCGCCGCAAAACAAAACGGAATTGCGGATGAAGTATGGCGGATTTTGCAGATGAGTCTTGAACCGGCGAATATCAGAATCGTTACCGATTTTAACGGAGCCATTCCGTCGCGAAAATCGGTTATGGATCAAGTTGCAGCTTTGCAAAAAGGCGGACGGTTGTATTTGTACCGTGAACAACTTGAAGCCGGTATTTCCGTTCTTCGGCCTCTTACTCCGGCACACATGACGATCTATACGGCCATGCAGGCGGCGACGGGAGACATCATTCACGGTGCCGATGCCAAAACAACGCTTAGTGCCGCAGCGAAAGAAATCGATGCCGTCATCAAAGAAAACGGCTGGGACAAGTAGGATGAAGGCTGTCCTAAAACTGAAGTTTTTGGACAGCCCCTTGCTTGCAGCTATTTTATGGAGGAAGGCGGTATGAAGTCTTATTCCAAAAAATTAAGCGGATTGCAGAAAAGTCAAGCCCGTACCGCGCGGATATACTGCATTCCCGCATTTTTGTGTATTTTTATTTTTTATTTTTTTCCCTTTGTTCTCGCGGTCTTTTATTCGTTTACGAATAAAATGCTCGTACCGAGGATGGGTAAGCCGACCGATTTCGTCGGCTTGCAAAATTATCTGCGCCTGTTTACGAATGAAACGGCGGCGATTGCATTTCGTAATACAGCTTTATATGCACTCATGGTTGTTCCCGCCGTTCTCTTACTTGGAACGATCCTCGCCGTCTTTGTGAATAAGCAGCTTACCGGCGTAAAAGTATTTCGAGCCGTATATTTCAGTCCGCAAGTCGTAACGATGACCGTCGTTGCCGTAGTATGGTCGTATATTTTTTCTCCGGGGCAAGCCGGCCTTTTAAATTCGTTTTTAGGCGTATTCGGCATTCCGCCGCAGACATGGCTGCAAAACGGGAATCAAGCGCTGCCGTGTCTTGCATTTATGTATATATGGCAAACTCTCGGTCTTGAAATGGTTATTATACTCGGAGGGCTTCAGTATATTCCGCATGAATTGTATGAAGCGAGCTATCTCGACGGATGTTCCGTAGCGCAGAGATTTTTTTATATCACAATTCCAATGCTGCGCAATACGCTCGTGTACGTGCTTATATCGGTAACGATCGGGTCTTTGAAACTTTTTACGCAAGTGTACGTGCTGACGAACGGCGGACCGAAAAATGCTACGGTATCGGTTATCTATCTTCTCTATAAAGCGGGATTTATCAACAATCAAGTCGGATATTCTTCGGCGATCGCCGTCGTATTCTTTTTGATCGTTTTTGCCGTTTCGCTTATGCAAAATCATTTGACGAAGGAGAAGTGATTGTGACATCGATTGTAAAAAGAACGACGGCAAAAGTCGTATATTATATTTTATACATCCTCATTGCATTGATTTTTATATTGCCGGTTTTTTATATGTTTATTTCATCGGTAAAAGACGATATGCGGATTGTGGCGGATATGTCCACGATCAAAGCATTTATTCCGACGTTGCATCCTTCATGGGAAAATTATGCGGAGATTGTCGGCAAAGTAAAATTTTTTACGTTTTTTAAAAATTCCGTCGTCGTTGCCGTTATCAATGTCGCCCTCGTAACGATTATCAATGCGATGGCCGGTTATGTTTTGGGTATGCTTGCGTTTAAGGAAAAGAATTTTTTGCTGGCGCTCGTCATCGCCCTTGCCATCATCCCGACCGAATCCGTCATCATCAACAGATTTATGATTGTTAATAAAATGCATTTGCTTAACAGTTATATCGGACTTGCGCTTCCGACGGCCGGTTATCCGATGCACATATTTTTGTATTACAATCATTTTAAAGGTATGCCGCAGGAACTTATCGATGCGGCTATCGTCGACGGAGAATCCTATAACGGAATCTTTTGGAAAATAATGCTGCCGCTGTCAAAGCCTATTATGGCGACGGTCGCGATTATGAGTTTTGTACGATCGTGGGGCGATCTGCTTTGGCCGACACTTGTAACGCGAGATGAGACGTATCGTACGCTGCCGCTCGCACTTCGTGCACTTTCTACCGACGTCCATATTTTCTGGGGACAGATATTCGCGTTCGCCGCTCTCATGACGCTGCCCGTGCTTATTGTCTTTATCGTATTTCAAAAGCAGTTTATCGAATCGCTTACGATGACCGGTATTAAGGGGTAGGTGCGTTATGATTCGAATCCGTTATCTTGGAACGGGTGCGGCAGAAGGATTCCCCGCTCCGTTTTGCGAATGCGCTGCCTGCGAAAAAGTGCGACGACTCGGCGGTAAAAACAGAAAAACGCGCAGCTGTGCGCTTGTAAATGAACATATACTCATAGATCTGTCACCCGATATTTTTATGCAGAGCTGGGAAAACCGCCTGCACCTTTCCGCCGTAGATACGATTGTCTTTACGCATTCGCATGACGATCATCTCGATCTTATGTCGCTGATGCTCAGATGCAAGAGTGGCGCAACCGTGTTGCTTCACATCGATGAAAACGATAATTATATCTCGGTATGGGGAAACGATACCGTTCGGGAAAAAATTAATAAAAAATTTTTTGAAGAAGTTCATGCCGATCCGTCTAAGCTGCGTTTTTCGAAGATATCGTACGGAGTGCCGTTTTCCGTCGGAGACGTCGAATTTACCGCATTTGAAGCGAATCATATACAAGGTGAAGATTGTTGCATTTTTGCTCTTTCCGACGGAACGCATTCGTTTCTCTACGGTAACGATACGGGGTTTCCGCGTGAAAGGACATTCGATGCATTGAATCGGTTCGGAAAAACATTTTCCGCCGTAAGTCTTGATTGCGCACGCGGTACGCTGCCCGGAGATGCGCACATGGGATTGGCCGAAGACAAAAGGTTTTGCGAACGACTGCGAGCATGTGGTCTTATTGACGCGTCGACGGAAATATACCTCAATCATTTTTCGCATATGTGCGGTTTATCTCCCGATGAATTCGCTTCTCTTGCCGAAAAAGACAATATGCATTTAACCTATGATGGTATGGTCATCACCGTATAAGAGCGGAGTTATGTTTTGGCTACGATAAAAGACGTTGCGGAAAAAGCCGGAATAACGGTGACAACGGTGTCGCGCGTTCTCAATAACAGAGGCTATATCAGTACGCGGACACGAGAAAAAGTATATAACGTTATGCGCGAACTCGATTACCGTCCGAATGAAATAGCGCGTGCGCTTGCGCAAAAGCAGACGAAATTTATCGGAGCGATCGTACCGTCATTGCTGCATCCGTTTTTTTCTGCATGCATCAATTATCTCGAAAAATACGCATTTCGAAACGGATTTAAATTGCTCGTGTGTAATTCACAGCAAAACAGTAAAAAAGAAAGCGACTATATCGATATGTTAAAATCGAACAAAGTGTCGGGTATCATTCTCTGTACGAGAAGCGGTAAAATTGCAAGCCGTCTCGATCAATTTCCCGTCGTTACGATAGAGCGCTCGATTTCCGATTCGATTCCGGCCGTTTTATGCGATAATTATCGAGGAGGTGTCTATGCCGCCGAATTGCTGCTGGCGCAGGGCTGCAAGCGTCCCGCAATTTTCAGCGGCATTCCGCGCATAAAGCTTCCGGCCGATGATCGGGCAAAAGCGTTTGAAGATACCTGCCGAAAAGCGGGCGTCGCGCCGGTCGTCATTGCGACAAGCGAAGAGCAGTTTAAAGATTTCGATTATCGCAAAGCGATAGATGATATGTTTAACGGAAACAGACGATTTGACGGAATCTTTGCAACGAGCGATATCATCGCAGCGCAATTGCTTCAAGCGTGTGCGGCAAGAAATATATCGGTTCCGGAAAAATTGAAGATAATCGGTTTCGACGACACCGATATCGCCTCTCTCACGAGTCCTCCTCTTACAACGATTCACCAACCGGTCGAAGATATGTGCCGCTGTGCGCTTGAAATTATTATTAAAAAAATGAAGGGTGAAACGATTCCTGCCCAAACGATTTTTCCCGTCACACTGATACCGCGCGGTTCAACGTTTTAGATATTTTTTCTCCCGTGTTCGAACTCGGCTTTTTGTGATATAGTCGGTAATCATGGAGGAATAACGATGAAAAAACAAGTACGCGTGATGCCGATTGCATTGCTCTTTATCGCCTCGCTTTTTGCGGCAAGCTGCGCGACGACAAAAAAAGTTTCCGCGGAGTCTCCCCGCGCAGGCGTTCAAACGACGGTTTCGTCGATCGACAAATACGGAAACTGCGCGCTCAGCATTACGCAGGATGAATTTACCGCGGCGGGTTTCGAGCCGGGCGACATCGTGTCGGTAAAAGCGGGCGCTTTCGCGTTCGATGCTCCCGTGTGTACGAATTACAGCGACGTCGATAACGGAAAATACCTCATCCGTTTGAGCAAGGGAGGCGTTTCGTTCGCAATCAATATGGGCAATTTTGTCAAAACGAGCGGAGTTGCAGCCGGCACTCCTGTCGCCGTCGCGATGAAAGGGAAGGGCGCATACCTTGCCGACTATAAAATCCGTCAGCTTAAAAAAAGCGAAAACCGAAGCGACTATGCATCGGACGAAATTTTTGCCAATTTTCGCGAAGTAAAAGCGGGAGGCATTGCGTCCGGCCGCTTGTACCGATCGTGCAATCCCGTCTACGGTGATGCGCGCGCCCCTTATGCCGAAAAGCTCATACAGGCGAACGGCATAAAAGCTGCGGTAAACCTTGCCGACAGCCGCGAAAGCGCTTGGAAACACATCGATGAAGCGCCGTATTACAAATCGCTTGCGGAAAGAGGCGATGTCGTTTTTCTCAACATGGGCGTTTCGTTTGCCGACGAAGATTTTATTAAAAAACTGCACGACGCTCTCGTCTTTATCGGCGAAAAGAAAAGCGCGTCTTACCTCGTTCACTGCAATGAAGGAAAAGATCGAGCGGGCTATGTGTGCGCTTTGCTCGAAGCGCTGTGCGGCGCGACGCTCGATGAAATCAAAGCCGATTATATGACGAGCTTTGAAAATTATTTCGGCGTCAAAAAAGGCACGGAGCAGTACGATATGATCGGAGGCGTCATCATCGGTACGCTCGTATCGATCAACGGAGGACGAAGCGTTACCGATCGGAACGTCGGAAAAGTCGTCGAAAATTATCTTCGCACAAAGGCCGGCCTTACGAGAGAAGAGATCGACGTCGTGCGTGCGGCGCTGCAGTAGGAAAGTGCGGCGCCGGAAGTTTTACGCAGCGCGGGTGTGCAAATGCATGCCCGCTGCAAATCGTATGTTAAACGAATCGTGCCGTTTCGGTATTTCGTTTTGCACTTGCAGTTTCGTCATACGATTTGCTTGCGGATGATAACAATGACGGCGTTTACGAAATAAACGGAGTTACCGCACGGAATTATGAAAAAAATGACAGCAGAATCAAAGCGTACGGAAGATGAGATTGCGTATTAAAAAAATGTTTATCGAGATGAAAACAATTTTACTGTGATCGGAATTCCATATCTATCAAAGATACAGTAATTTTAATTAATTAAAAAAATTAATTAAATAGATGCAAGAGATATTTAAGAATTAAAATTTCTGAATGACAATATCACCATCAATTTTATTATTATGCCACACATTATTGCGTTTGTGTTGCCATTCATAATAATTGCTCATTGTTTCGTTGTTATCGGTTATAAAATCGACGTGAAATAAATTTGAGATTTCTGTTTTAGATTTATAAATCTTAACCATTACTATATTTTTAGTGATGGTATTTGTATAAACAGTGCCATTTAGTTTCGCTGTTTCCGTACGCTTATAAGTACCGGTTATGGTATATGTTCCTTCTGAATAAAAACGGATAAAGCAGTTATATAATTCCAGTGCCGTTGTATCTTTCGGGAAAGAATACTCCGTTGCTTTAACGAATTTATCAGTTGCCACTTGCGTGAAAGAATTTCTGTCATCGCCATCATTAAGTATACAAGCAGAAAATACAAGAGATGACATTAACAATATGGCTGAAAATAACAGCTTTTTCATAACTTTAATATACCGTTAATTTCGTAAAATGACAATCGTTATGCGAAAATATTGTAGTTTAATAAATCTTCAAGTAATATTTTTTATCGCTTTTATCAAAATAATTCTCATAACGATAACCGCCGACATCGCAAGTGAAATCAAATCGTATGTCGTTAGGATTAAGTCGAGTATGAACAACTCCCGTTGCAGCCGGCGGAATTGTTATCGATTGCGGCGAAGCAAATCTATCGTTCTGTACTTTTACTATTATTTGGTGTGTGAACGTATTAACTACATTTAATTCATACGTGGGCATATCTTCAATAGTGGCGTTTTCCGCATATGTTTTAAATACAATCGGCTTGTCGGAAATAATTTTTCCCGCCGGAAAACTCGGCAGTTTCAGCGTCATACGCTCCGCCGGTTGAAGCGTAAAAACTGTATTACCGTGAGATATAAGTGTAAATTGTGCAGTATGTGAAGAATTATTAATAATATCTCTATCACGTACCGTAGAGATAAGCGAATCACACGAGGTGAAAATAAAAGCGGATATAAAAAACAATGCAAGCGATTTTTTCATAGGTCAAGTATATAGTAATTATATAAAAAAACAAGGTCTTATATCGATAGGATGGTAATGCAGACAGAGGATTATAATATGCAACGTTATGTAATACAATAAATTATCCGTTTTTACTGCACAACAATAAACGCGGCGTTACATATAACCTATTGACGAAGTGTGAACTACAGTTTACAATACAAGTATGAACTATGAAGTAAGGCAGACAGAAGAATTTTCAAAATGGCTTAAAAAACTGAAAGATGCCGTTGCAAAAGTAGCGATAGCAAGGCGGATTGACAGAATGAAAGAGGGCAATTTCGGAGACTCAAAGTCGGTCGGCGGCGAAGTGTTTGAACTAAGGATTGATGTGGGCAAGGGCTACCGTGTTTACTTTACAAACAAAAATAACAAGATCGTGATACTTCTTGTAGGCGGTGATAAATCTACACAGGATGAGGATATAAAGATCGCCAAGAAAATGGTTAAGGAGATTTAAGATGTTGAAAACTACGGAATTTGATATTGCTGAATATCTCGACACGGAAGAATTAAGAGAAGGCTACCTTGAACTTGTTGCAAAGGACGGCACACAAGAGGAATTGCTCCGTGCAATAAACGCAGTGGCAAGGGCAAGGGGGATGACAGAGACCGCAAAGGAAGCGGGGATTACACGGGAGGGCTTGTATAAGGCACTTTCCCCGAATGGAAATCCTACATTCTCAACCGTTTGGAACGTTCTCCACGCTATTGGCTACACACTCACACCGACACCGATAGTAAAAACGATGTAATGCGTGTACGGATTTATACAGGAACATTTATGTTTTTGGGTATCTTTTTTTTGTAAGCTAAAAAATAGATGATTATATGTTGACATATTTTATAAAATGATATACAGTAGAGGCGGAGGAATGGAATATGTCTAAATTCGGTACAAAGATTTATGATCTGCGGGTAAACGGGAAAAACGAAACACTTCGCACCGTCGCTTTTGCACTTGGTATTTCTGCTATGTACCTTTCAGAATTGGAGACAGGCGTAAAAATGCCGGTACGTAGTAAAGTAATACCGAAGCTCGCTGAATACTACAATCAGGACGTTGAGGAGTTGAAACGCCTTTTACAAGATGACATTAAGAATGCCGCGATTGAGACGGCAAAGAACGGTACATACGCACAGGCGTTTGCTGCTGCACGAAAAAGTCCTGCGGCCGTAAGCGCGCTGGAAAATTTTTTAAGACAGGAGAGAGAAAAATAATATGTTACTGGAAACGCATCCTATGCCGCCGTTAAGTGCGGCGGCTATTGAAGCTTATGTCGAACAATATCTTGCGAAGTATATACCGCAGCATTTAATAGCACCAAATAGGCTTACAATGCAAGATATACAAAAAGCAATCTGGAATTCACATGGATACAAGATTGTCCTTGTCGAGGAATATCCTCTCGAATCAATAGAGGCACAGACGAATTTCCCCGCAAACAGAATCGAAGTAACAGAAAAATTCATGATCGATTTCGAAAACGAATACCCTCGCAACCGATATACACTTGCACACGAAGTAGGTCATGTTATTTTGCATAGCGGGATTGTCATGCAACTTGCGCCGTTGGCGGCACGGAGAAATACGCAACGCCCGATTAAAACCTATGAAAATGCAGAGTGGCAAGCGGAACATGCCGCCGGCGCATTACTCATGCCTCTCGTTACGTTACTTCCTTTTTTGTGTAGCTTATACGAGGATCACCATTCAGATAGAGAGATTGTAAAGGAGATACAAGCCGTTTATGGCGTCTCGTGTAGTGCCGCAACAGCAAGAATTCGTGCGGTCTTAAAACCGAACATGGAGAAAAAACGTAATGAAGTTATAAAAAATAAAGCCTTGAATGTTAGCAGCATTCAAGGCCTTATAGGGCTGTTTCAATCGCTCTGACGAATCTAAAGAACGGTTGAAACAAGTAATACAAGTGACAAGTCCGGTAGACGAGTAACTCGAGTTTATATAGTTTACTTTGTCTTCCGTGACTTGTCAAGGAGACATAAAGTATGAATAATACTTCGCCTACTGTTGTAATCTTTACAAAATGGATTACCAGGAACGGCAAAAGAATCTATGCTTCACAGTATGGATTAAAAGCGTTCAAACTTGTAATTCCACAAAGTAAATACAAGGCTCGATAGCCTTAGCTGTCTATAAAGGGTGTGCAAAATTGATGATTCTAGATTTTGCGCACCCTTTTTTTATGTCTTTACACCGCCTGATGCAGCACCACGATAACCCGCCCGTTTACGGTGTTTCAATTCACGCTCCCTGTCGGCTATCCGCAATATGCCATTGACAACGGAAAAACAATCAGGCTTTCAACTATCGAAGAAACAATAGACATCATGAAAACAGATATACCGAGTACCGACGATTAAAATACCCGCTTAGCGCTGCGAGGATTGTTGGAGTGCGGTTTTATAACAATACTTGAGAAAATAATAGCCCTGCGTAATTGCGGGCTTACGGGAACGAAGCTTAACGAAATTATGAGCTACCGTTGCTCAAAGCCCGGCAAAGATAAAACTATGGCGAAGCTGAAACGTATTTGGGCGCTGCCCGTAAAGGAAAGCGCGGAAAACAGAAAGGCACGCGAGCGGTTTAATAAATTGCTTGAGCGTTAATTCTTTCGAAACAATAGTCCGAGCGCGACGAGTAAATCGATTTTTTCGGGAGCGACGGACGGGAGTTTATCGTCGAGGCGTTTATGAACGGCTTTAACGAGAAGCCATACGAGGTAGTAAAAGCCTAAAACGGCGCCGATTATCACGGCAAGAATTATTAAAGCGATCATAGCATGTCTCGTTTTTTAAGCGAGCGCTTTATAAAAGGAGAAAGTAAAATTGAAATAATTTTACCGATAAAACCGCCGATACATGCGCCTATAATACCGGCAACGAGAGATACAAGATGGTAAGAAACAAAACCATATTATCACCCTCGTCTATAGTATCAGTATAAAATGCGTTTTGGAGATGGGGGGAATTGAACCCCCGTCCGGGTACGTAAAACAGGTACATCTACAGGTGTAGCTGTGCGAGGTGATTGTCGGGAGCGTTTAACGGCACAGCAGGTGTCCGCTCCGTATTCCGATAGATGTCCTGCGTACATATCGGACACTGTACGCAGCAAGCTCCGGTTTACGACGGAAATCCCGCCAGCTCAGAGCGGCGCGGACGGGTTTCCGGCTCTTTAAGTCGCCGCTTACGCAGCAAGAGCTAACTGTTCGTCTTCAGACACGAAGTCTTCTTCACGTTTGGCAGTTATGTTTTTTTGCGTTTTCAAAGGAAACGCGGCCTTACCTGCAGTACAAGCTTTCCCGTATCCGTCGAAACCGGTGCACCCCCGATTTTACGGCATACATTTCAAACTTGTCGTTCATTAAAAAAATACTCACGCAGCTGATTTTTGTCAAGAGCACATTTGCAAAAAAAGCCGTTTCCAAAAGCCGTGTTGCCTGCGAGTCTCAGTGTATGACGTGATGCTTTTGCTTAAACTTTTTCAGCATCGCGACCGCATTGCGTTTGCCGTTGAAGACAAATCCGCCGTTCCAATATTCGACGGCTGCAAAGAGCGCATTTCCGCCGTCGTGCTCGTCACTCGCTGCCGTTCGGAACGAAACGTAGTTTGCGAGGTCTTCGAAATTTTGCGTGCGCAGGCATTCGATTCTTTTGCGGTTGAATTCGTTCCACTCTTCAAGATTTTTAAAACCTTCGCCTTCGTCCTGTACGATGAGATGGGCGTGAGCGGGGCTGAACGAATACCAGACGGTTACTTTTTTATTCATGTCGCAGCGGTTGCCGTGTTTGACGGCGTTTTTGATCACTTCGCTTATCTGCTGTTCGAGCAGGTTCAGCTCTCTGATTTCCGTCGGCGCCGACTGGACGATCAAAAGCGTAAAATATCTGATCTGTCTGAAATCCGACGGAAAGGTTTTTACGAGCATGTTTTCCGTATTGAACAGGGGATCGTTATCGTCCGAGTGCAGTTCTTTTATCTCTTCTTCGCGTGCCATAGGACAAACTCCTTTTTAAATGTTCGTTTTGCAATAAAGCTCTGTAATAATTAAAGATTTATAAAAAACGAAAGAAGCGCCGATTTATGCGCTTATCGCTTTCATCGGTGCTTCTTAGATAAAAGCAAAGAGCATCTTATTCTTTGACCATCTGCAGCGCTTCTTCGATGCTGTTTGCGATCGGAAAATATCCGGTCAGCTTTGTCAATTCGATAACTTTTTTTACCGAACCGTGAATATTTGCAATGGAAAGACGCAGATTCATCTTTTTGATTGTCGAACAGATATAGATGAGTGCGCCGATTCCCGACGAATCGATATAATCGACCTGTTCCAAATTGATGACAAAGAATTTGACGTTTTTTTCCAGCATCTTCATAACGAGCTCTTTGAGCTTGTATGAATTATACAGATCCATCTCTCCGTTTACATCGATGATGTAGATGTCGCCGTTTTTCCGGATTTTCAGTTCCATAGATATCCCTTCCTGTTTTACCGAATTTTTATAATCAAAAGGCTTTGATCGTCGTATTGCTGTGCGGTACCCGAATGGAGTTGTACGTCCGCTTTTACACGTTCGGCAATTTCCGCTCCGGACAATTCGCGATTCGTTTTGATAACTTGCATGAGGCGTGCTGTTGAATATTGTACACCGGATTCGCTCAGAGATTCAAGTAAGCCGTCCGTACA